>JBAUMZ010000176.1:0-64266 GCA_049578985.1 Nitrososphaeraceae archaeon | reverse complement strand
GTAGTACTTTCTTGCTCAAATAATCTCACCGCATTTAATTTCGATAGTTTCTCAATTATCCGTTGTACTTCATTCGCAGGCATGTCAACCTGTTGAGCTATGTTATTGTTGGATAAGTCAGAATAACAATACAAAAAAGTTACCGCTTCTTTCTTTCTTAATACCTCTTTATCTCTAACAGTAGCACTATTATTATTATTATTATTATTTGATTTCATCGTACATCACACATGTAGTATTGACTCATTATTGGGATGAAATGTAGTATAACGGTTTGCAATAGATTACTCTGAGTAATCTGTGAGTCGTCTGAACAATTCCGCCGCACTGCTTAGGAAAATCGTCTATCCTATCATGAAGAATTACTCTCCGTTCAGGAGGTCTGGCATTGAAAGCGTAGCCGTATGAGTTTAATGTAGAAAGTAAAAGACTTAGAAGACCGTGTTTCTGTGAAACAAGTCATAATTTCGCACTTCCGAATGACTTAAATCAGATTCAGTATCTGGGCAGGAATGTTTTCCCTTGAAGAAACAAGGTATAGGCTGGCTCATCTGAACAAACTCTTATTTAGATAAAGATATTATAGATCATTGGATTGAAGGACCAGGGAGATATTTCCGTAGGACAGAAGGAATATATTGAGACAAAGAGCGGAGCAGGAATGGCAACATCCTCTAGGACAATCTGTGAGCATTGTGATAATGGAAGACATAATGAATGTAATAATACATCTAACTGTTATTGTGCAGCAAATGGTCACAGAATGTTATAAGAAAACCGTCTATCTTAAAATGATATTCCGTGTACCATTTCCCCATATTTTTGACTAATAGGTATTTCTGAGACGACAATGGTATCCAGGTATTGATATAGACAAAGATAGTATGATGGATATTGACAATGAACTAGTGCATTTTGCATTGACGCCCCTTTCTCTAAATGGGATCTCCGCCTTGGTACCAATCTTACAAGTCGATACAACCGGATAGCTGAAAACCTTAGAAGTGCTAAGGTCTATGTTTACCACAAGAAGTAAAAAGATCTATCATAGAGCCGTGCGACTTTATGACCATTATAACCTCAAATAGATTCAAACAGTTAGTCAGTACACTTACCCAATAAATATTGGGTGCATTTGTTATGCTTGAAATAGGGCATGCTCGTTGAAATACGGCATGCAGGAAAGCGGAATTCAATACTTACCCTCAGGATAGACTATTAGCTCCCACATATGATCTGGTCCAGTGTCTTATTGGCATCATAGGGGTGTTGTAAGAGAGAAAGTGTATAGCAATTTCTTTGATGTCAAGAAAGACTTACATACACATACACAAGCCGCGGAGCCTTTTCCAGTTAAATTGACTCGAGTTAACTCTGGCGATGAGGGCTCGCTAGGCATCGTCAGCATTTTCGTGGTCCAACTTCTCAATATGGAGTTGACTTGTTTATTGATTGGTTGGTTTATTAAATTCATCAATAATATTTTTCATGTATATTTTCAAAGTTCTGCTAGCCTGAGGGGACTGAGAACGAAGATCATTATTGAATCTAATTATTGGAATAGTAATGTGCTTCTTGAGGTAACTCGGAAAGTTGTTGTATGCATAAAGTAAGAGTTGGCTAAACCAATCAGTTACTCTAGAGAACTCTTCGGATGCTTTAGGAGGTGCAAAGTCTACAATTACAAGGCTTAGCGAAATATACTCATCTACAAAATGAGTAATTATGGGGATATGCTTTCCGTCCGCAGCCATATTACATATAATAGATAACTCATTCATTATAGTATCTGATAGTGATACTTCCTTAGGATTTACAAAAATAATTCTTGTCGGGGGATCATTGATATTTGTACCTTTTTGAGGTGAAGACTCTCCTCTCTTGTTTTCATTCTGGCGAGTATGAATATAGAAAGGAATTCCAAATTTCTCTTCATTACTTACGGCATAATTTAGAATCTTAAATAGTCCTGTGACTGTTGATTTCACAACATCAGTATCATGCATTGCTGCTGACTTGACTGCCAATGATCTCAGCAATTCGACCCCGAATAAAGGATCCTTGTCATATGTTCGTTCTTGAGTTATTTCTATCGCTGATAAAATCTTGCGCGTACACCTGTTAATGTTTTCCTGGTTCAGACGTCTTTCAGGTTTATCACTTTTCCCGTTAGGGAGGCTAATAGATTTCTGTTTTACCTGGTAGGAATCAGCACCAGCATCTGTAGAACTCGAAAAATATCGTTGATCAGCAAAGCTGTACACTACTGCTAGAATCTCATTCCTTCTAATACTCTCCCCAATAGATTTAGTCCATTCCATCCAGAGAGCTTGCGGCCCTCTCGTCGTAAGTCTGCTTTCTTTGTTGGTAATATCTTCCACATGATCATGATCATTTAAGTCTAGTAAACATTTAGAGATAGTATGCCACTTCACGCTACCTAACACGCCTTCATTCTTCGATCTTATCTCAAGAAGTTTTCTGCCATATTGCATTTTATTCATAAATAAAGCCCTCTTGTCAGGTATTCTTTTTTCATATGATCTTAGAGATGATAATATTTGATTTACGACATTTGTTACCAATATGTTGGGCCTAAGATACGAACTTATATTTCTCAAGAATAGAACGAACAAAAATAATGAAATTATGGCCATGACAACTGCTACATTAACACCAATTACTGGAGTAAATAGCCCTTCGACTGCATTCCCCCCATCTGATGTTCTTATCGTCTTAAGTACCAATAAAGCGTATGTAACTACTGCAATAAACCACCCTAATGTGAATTGATTAACTTTGTCACCTTCAAATCTGCTAACTAGATGAGAAGTATATTTTGTAGTTGACAGCTGCAATGTGATAAGGGTGACGGAAAAGGCTACTCCCAGAATAGTAGCCCATCCCGCAGCAATAGTAGAGAGTATACTTCTAGCAGCGTCAGAACTGCCTGCAAATACCAATGAAGTCAGATAAGGAATATCCAGAGCAATTTCTTGATAATATAGATTATCCAATCGTGATGTCAAAAGAAATAACAATATTGCACCAACTGCAAATATTACTGGAAGGTAGAGTATAGATTGAGTGAATAATCTCCATCTTGTCTTTAATTTGTTAAAAACCATCGAGATGCTAGGAGTGTCATCTCGATCATCATCGCGATTAGTCTTAGACATCCACACTGCAGAATTATGGACACACCATATTTATTAAATTCTGATGTAATATCATGTATCAACTCTTCATATATCCTTACGCATATTCTGCTGATGATTCATAGAGATGACTTGTAACCTTTAAGTGTAATGAACAGAATATTTTCGCTTACATTCGCTTTAGTACTGTCCTTGACAAATTCAGTCTCTACAGCTGTAATTCCAATGTACGGACAACAAAACGAGACAAGTAATATGACAGGCAATCAGACAAGTGGTGTAATGAGTAATCAAACTAATTAGAACTGTTTTAATCAAAATGAGACAGGGATTGGAATAGTACAAGAAATAGAATTAGCATTGGCATTTTTATCTATCTCAATAAGTATGATATACTGATTGACATATAAACCTAATTAACCTAACCATCAAACTTTGGCGTTACTCGACAGTACCGCGGTAGATCGGATTATCGACCGCTTTGAGGTATCAGAATACAAATTTACACAATTAAATGAAAGAGTATAAATCTAGTAGTTATCAGTCATAGTAATGACAAAATATGTTGAATTCAACGAACAAAACTATAGCTTTTTGGTGATCGATTCTACCACAAATAAAGTTATCGAACGAGTTACGCTAGACAATGAACAGGAATCTTTGAAAGCTATACGATTACTGAGATCCTTAGATGTTGATTTCGTTCATGGAAGCCTTCCATTTACTATGAATAAGACAGTCAATTTTGTATTATTGAAGGAACAGGCAGAAGCGATTCGTAAATATTTGTGTGACGGTAAAGAAGATGGTAGACTTAATGATACGTATTCTTTGCACCGAGTTATTTCTACAATAGATGAAGAATTAGGAAAGGTTGGAGACAAAGAAAATGACGATGTTCAATCTAAAAGAGAAAAGGTAAGGGATTAGTTCAGTCATTATCGATTCATTCATAATCTTATATTATTGCCAGGTGTGTATCTTCAGAATTTCTGTATTCAGAAGATACATACTTGGGTGCAGCCTTGACAAATTTAGTCAACTCGAAATCATTTAGGTGCCGGAAACTTGTCGTCATAAAAAGATACTGCAAAGAAGGCCCGACCGACTGCGGCGGTGGGGTTAGTTCTTCACATTCATAGAAAACCCCACAACCAACCGAGGATGGGACTCTAATTAATACTTGTGACCTTTTTTTGATAAAATACTCTGAGTGAAACCACTTCTTGCAGCTCCGTGAATTCCTCGGCACCCACTATTATGTGGGTCCGCGCTTTACTGCCAATCTCTACTCGGCAAAGCCAATTATGCAGTTGGTTCCCCATATAATCTGCTAATCTAGACCATCGACCTCTGCTTATATGAAGTAACATGAATATGCTAAAGATGTCCTGAACCACATCATTGGGAAGATTACTATTTGGCTCTGCTAAAGGATACTTCGGTATTAACATGATTAATTCTGATTGTTTAAACTACAAGGATTATTAAATGACCAGTGTATTAATTCGCCGCAATACCGCAATGAAATGGGCCCAAGAATCATATCAAATTTGACCCACATCCATTTGGGCCCAATCCAAAATCGTTCGAATCCAAATATATTAAATCCGAATACGTGCAAAATTCATCTATTCAACTATTTGATAGAATGGAACAGGTGAATATAAGCTGGGCGTTACTCTTTACACCCTCACCAAAGTCGATAACTAAATTTCCTATGGCCTACAGTCTGCGAATATGATTAACTACATCCCACAATCAGTCATTATACTCTACTTCCACTCCCATAATCTTATAACTATATCACCAGATTCATCGACATCATTTTCAAAAACTCCGAAGACATTATTGAGAAAGCTTATCTTCCCCTTTGATAGCGATTTAAAGAATACAGAACCTGCATATTTCATCTTTCCTGCTTCATTAGTATAACCCATTCCATGACCATTGAAAGTAGCAGTTTCAGCCCCATCTTTCGTCATAATTACTCCATTTGTTCCGCCATATTGAATACCGTCGGACGTTTGTACACTTGTATATGTGTGTAATTCTGTGACCCCTATCTCTCTTAAATTACCTGTTGAAGAAACATTGAACTCGACCTGTAGGGAGTCTGACAATCTTTTACTCATAATTCTTCCTGTTAGCACACCTAATTGATTACCTAGCATATTCAAAAAGGGAATACTGAGCACTTATATATTTTTCCCACGCAGATTAAGAAGCTGAGTAAGTAGCTGCTATCCATATAGAATTGCTCCTGTTAATTCTAATCCATATATAGTGAACTGAAATCGGTTAACGGAGTACTTGTATATCTAAGAGTGTATTAGTTGATACATCAATCAATAATCAATGCTATAATACCACCTTTGGTTAATATAATCAATTCGTATCGCTCTGCAAATCAAATTACGCAAGATATCAGTATATTATGGACAATGCAACTTTGCTCACATTCATGCCATTTTTGGATTTTACTGCTATCCCGCTTTGGCTTCAAGTACTTTCATATGTATATCTTGCTGGGGATATCGCAGGAGCGATCTACATCGCATTTGACATCCTCAAGAAAAGACACCTGCAGAAAATGTCTATCATGAATGTCGTATGGGCTGTTACCGTATTCTATCTATTTCCCTTGGGACTATGGGCCTATTGGCACTTGGGTCATACATATTCACGCAAATCTACCAGTAACCAACAGCACTTTATAAAGTCACACGAGTATACCACTAATAAATCTGGCAGACCATTCTGGGAAAGCATATTTGTTTCAGCTACTCATTGCGGAGCTGGATGTACAATCGGAGATGTTATAAGTACCTGGCGTATCTTTATTAATAGTATCATTATCTTTGGATCTGTTCTTGTAACTGCATTCATTCTTGACTTTACTTTTGCGTGGCTTCTTGGGATTTTCTTTCAGTATCTAGCCATCTCAGAAATGCGTAAAGTATCATTAAGAGAAGGTCTTGCCGACTCGATCAAGGCTGATACTCTTTCACTTTCAGCATTTGAAATAGGCTTATTCGGATGATGGCGATTGTAGCATTAGTCATATTTGGTACGACGTGGCATGCAAATCCAACTGAACCGGTATTCTGGTTTATGATGCAGGTAGGCATGGCCATAGGATTTTTTACTAGTTATCCTGCCAATATTTGGCTAGTTAAAAAAGGGATCAAACACAGAATGTGATCATAATTTGGCTCGTAATCTTCAGATGCGGGAACGAAATCCATCTCTTATTGAATTAGCGATACACAAACCCCAATGTTATAATAACCCATTTAGGATCCCTTATCATAACAATGATGATGAGCGGCAATCACAATGTTCACTTAATAATCAGGAATACTCGCCCAGATGATATAGAAAAAATAGTGAAACTACAACAGGAATCGTTTCCTGTCTTAGCTCGTTATAGCAATATATGGCACCCAGAAGAATTGAAAAGCCATCTTCAGATCTTTCCACAAGGTCAGTTCGTTGCTGTTGAAGAAGACGGTACTCTTGTCGGTTCTGCTAGTACTCTAGTAGTCAATCTAAATCCGGAATATGCGGAACATACGTGGAAGGGAATTACAGCAGATGGTATGTTTACAAACCATAATCCTAACGGAGATAGCCTGTATGGAGCAGATATCTCGACACATCCAAAATTTAGGCATGAGGGTATTGGAAGTATGCTCTATGGAGCAAGAAAGGAATTAACGGTAAGATTAGGGTTAAGGAGGATGATAAGTGGAGGGAGATTATTCAATTACTGTGATTTTGCCAATGAAATGTCTGCATTGGAATATGCCCAGGAAGTAGTCAAAGGAGAATTGCACGACCCGGTGTTGTCGTTTGAGCTCGATAATGGATTTAGGTTCATAAAAATACTTTCTGACTATTTAGATGATATGCGTTCAAAAGATTTTGCCAGTTTTATAGAATGGGTTGATCCTCAGTTTAGAGTGTCTCGCGGTTTAAAATGAGGAGGTCGCAGGAGACAGAATTAAATTTGGATTTGAATTTCAATATATCAGTGTAACTTTTGAATAGGCCATGTGCTTTCACATTATTATTCTACCCGAGTTTAATTCTCCGATTCTATAATTGTCCAATTTACAGCATCAGTCATATTTTGAAACAGATCGTACATCTGTGAGCCGATTCAGAGAAAACCTTTGCGGCTAAATAGGAATGACTATACTAGTAAAAGATGATGTAAGAACTTATTTTGTCCTAAATTATTTCCTTATGTCATGAATGAATGACATTCAATTAAGGAAGATGAAGCCAAAGTGTGTTGAATGTAGTTGTCATAGTAATATTCGACGATAGTCTGATGACCTTCGACATAATGGTGTTACATTTGAGTTTGCCTCAGATAAGATTTGGCAGAGACGTCTGCATATTAGCGCTGCGTATAGACGTTAGGCTTTCATTTGAGTGTTGAGAATTGCAGGCCATAGTTGGTGTTCCCTCTACATATCAATGTCAGAACATTATATCGTCATATCATCTTCAGAGCTATTTATAAAAAATAGCTTCGTATTGTATAGCTTATTTAGTACAGACTCCATGACCACCGCAGAACCATATCATGTCTATCACCAAGATAGACTGTCCAAACAGGCAAATCAATAGATGTTGCATTTTCTGTTATAATGGTATATGTTAATGTATTTGTGTTCACATCATACATGGGATTGAATGACCCTATGATAGCAGTTTCAAGCTGGCCTGTTTGAGTATTTTCTACTATCAAAACATCATTCGGTGCATCCTCTGCAAAACTATCAGACCCATCCATCCAGTCACCAATGAAATCAGAGGTACTACCAGATGTTACAATTCTATTGGGTCTGTCTGAGAACAGTGCAGTCTTATTCGATACATTATTCAATTCAAGTGTATATGCAGTTGCATTAATTTGAGATATTGATCCAGACTGTGAATTTTGAATAGCCAGGAATTCGGTTGTGTTCCCGTTAGTAGTAGTTTGGTTTGTTGTTCCTCCTGCCATCGTTGCGTTACCTGCTTCCTCCGCTTCAGCTATACCTATGTCAGCAAGCCCTCCAGCCCCTCCATTTGTTTGGGCTTGCCCAGCATTACCACCATTACCGCTGACGATACCTTGGCCAGAAATCGTCATATCACTCTCAAACCCGGGCATTACAACCAAGACAGATGCAATTGCGATCACTATTCCAAACAATAGCGGATTTAACGAATCTTTAGGGGAGTTTGTCACCTAATGCATACTATTTATGTAGTATGCATTGTAGTGGTTACTTACCATTTGATAGTACAGTGATGTATGGATTCAATTCACCACTCACATAGTATGTGAGTTAGCACACTACACTTTTCCGTACCTTTGTAACACCGCTACTTCTACTTGCATTGGTTAATCCATTGGTACTTGTGTGGCACAATGTACAGATTGTCCACTACCAGCGTCAATAACCACCACAGATTGTCCGAACTCCCGGTAAATCGATCGATGTTCCATTTTCAGTGATAATCGTATATACTATTTATGTAGACCAGATACGAACCATGAATGCAATGACAATCAGTTTGACGCTGCTACTGAGTGCTATGGCATTCACATTCACAATTTCTGCCATTGCACTGCAAGTGTCTGCCCGTTGAACATGCCGATGTCTTGATTATGTTTTGTTGTTCCTCTTTCTTGCGACTTTTCCATATCATAACATAATTCTACCGTTAGAACAAGTTTAAATCTACTGACCGAATCCATAGGGATTAAATCTATTGACAATTTGTCCTGGCTTAGGAGTAAAACATGCCTAGTAAGAACTTTTTTCATCTTATCCATGACGTATTTCATCTTTCACTAGTATAGTTGTAAGATGAAGAACATGGAAAAATGTATAACGACCATGAGAAATGAATGGTGTTATTTGAGGACCAATACTGATGGTTGCTTACCTATTTAATCCTCTTTTTATGTAGCACATAAATATACGCTATAAGCTCTGTGATTGTGTTTTGTGAGCCCTCTTGGTGTACCAAATGTTACCGTATCACTTCCTTTTTTGTCATTATTACCCCTTGTTCGTGTGTATGAAATATACCATCTTGACCAGTTCGGTAACATCTGCTCAACTGAGCGTACTTTACTACATACTAACTTTATGGTCGATGGTTCTTTTGTATCCTAAAATAATATGCCCCGCGCTGCCCGATATTGGCTTTTTTTCAATTCCCGCAAAACCTGCCTCTGTTAGCATTTCGTAGATCTCTGCAAACGAATAAGATCTTCCTTCACTAGTTTCCAAGATCATATTTAGCCCCATGAGTGCAGGAAGGGTGGGTCCAGTTTTGTCATTATTTAAAAGCCATTCATTGATCATTATAGTGCCATTTTCCCTTTCAGGGAGACTGTTGTAAGCCTTTCTTAATAAGGATATATTTTTTTCTTTGCTCATACCCACTATTATGTGAGACATGAATATTACATCGTATCCTTTGGGAAGATCTTCTTCAATGAAATCTAGCACCTTTGTGCTGATTCGGTCCTGGAGATTAAACCTTCGAATATAGTCATTTGCAATTTTACACACCGGTTCTGTATCTATGACCAAAGCAGAGATATTAGAAAAATTTCTAACAATCTGGATTGGAAATACTGCAGGTCCCCCACCTAAATCAATCATTTTCTTGTGCTTGGAGAAATCGTATACTTCGCACAGTGCAAGTGCATCCCAGATCTTTTCGCCATACATAGCATGTATAAACATATCCAATTCTCTCTGTCTAACTACCTTCGTTTGGTGTTCTTGCATCCCTTCTTTTTTTCTCATCAGGTCTTGACTGTATAACTCATCCAGAGTGCCTGTCACGGGATCCTTGGCCTTCAAAGCCAATAAGAGCTCATCCCACCTCTTATAGAGTCTTTTATCATACATAGTAATAAAATCGCCGACGTAACTGGACTTCCCTCGTACAAGAAAAGTATCAGCAAGTATAGAATTCATAAATAGGAGTAGTTTTCCCTTCGTGTCGTATTTTGTCCATGTTAAGAGACCTAATGAGATGAGTGCCGCAATGAATGATTCTGTCTGACGCTTTGGAAGTTCGAGCATCTTTTGGATTTCATGCATAGCTAACGATTTCCCAGACAGTTTGGTGAATACTTCGAGTTCGACAGCGCTCATAAGTGTTTTTGAGATCCAAAAACCCGTAGCCATGTCAAAAATGGGGGTTGGGTTTAGGTTAGGTTCTAATGAGTTTTTCATATACATGCCATATACTTCGAAACCATAATTAGTTAGCTAGCTGGCGGTACAACAATGGGAAAACCTATGCTATTTCGCTCTTGAAGCGCGTATAATGCTCATAAATCTGCACTTCATTATAATAATGGTTGCAAAAACAGCATGTGTATGGTTTGAGTTCTAATTAAAATGGTTCGTCGTTGGTATTGCGTGATCAGGGTCATATGCGATAACCTTTGGAGTCCCAAAACTTGGAGTCAACGCCATAGAGGATTGATAGACGATCTCCTTGAATGGCTGAACTGCATCATCTGATTTTCAGGGTTGTATGCTATGCCTTCAGAGTGACTGCCAAAACAAGATCTGACAACATTGTCAATTTAGGGTGGGTATCGAATATTAACAAAGTTGACTATCATAAACAATAATTCAATTCGTTCTACGTAAAATATGGATTTACTGTATTTTTCTCAGCATATTCTTTGAGGAGTATCATCAAGTGCCCCCAGGTTGTATTACACATTCTATATTCTCCTTCAATGGAACCCCATCCTGTATGGCTAAATGACAAAATTGTTTGGTTTTCATTTTTTTGTTTTATTTTCCATGAAAGTTGAGTATCTTTCCATTCTGGTGGATCGCCTAGACAAGTCCAACTTATAGATTCATTCGGAATGAGCTCATCAATATGCATCCTAAATACAACCGTACGATTATAAAAGCCAAAAATTAGCACTGAGCATTCCCTAAATTCTCCATCTACATCCACAGTCCACCAACTCCTTAATCCATTTTTTGATGTTATTGTAGAATACACTTTTTCTGGCGTTGAATTTATCCCGACCCTGTGTAGTATGTCAGCCATTCTATACTTTCTCCTTCTCCCTATTGACGTCAAGGATTAAAGGTTGAGTTTGTGTTTCTGTTTGGGTTTTGCTTAATTCCAATTGAACCGAAGGCAAGATAGTCATTTCGATTGAATCCAAGATATCAAACAGCATATCAATATTTAAAGATTTCTTAAATAGTTTAACTGCAATGTTTATGTACCTATTAGAGTATTTCGGTCAATCCACCATCTGCGACAATCTCAGAACCTACACAGTATGATGAATCAGAAGACGCAAGAAATAATGCTGCCTTAGCCATTTCTTCAGCGCTACCCAACCTTTTCACAGGTATTCTAGTTAGAATATCAGCCGCTATCTTATCTCGCACTTCTGAAGATAATCCAATATCACGAGAAAGAATTGGTGTTTCTGTCAAACCGGGGGTTAGAACATTTACTCTTATTCCTTTATCGAGTAACTCAGCAGAAAGAGTTCTTGCAAGAGATCTAACAGCTGCCTTTGCTGCATTATACACGGAAGTCAGGGGTACACCTATGGTAGTTGCCCCTGCTGCGGATACAAGTATAACTGACGCTCCATCATTAAAATATGGAATTGCTTTCTGTACTGTAAAAAAAGCCCCTTTAAAATGTATATCACATAGTTCATCAAATAAAGCTTCAGTAAAATCTTCAACTTTAGAGAACTTTGCTATTCCTGCGTTGGCTACCAAGATATCGATCTTCCCGATTTCATTATTTGTTTCTTCATAAAGTCTATCTAAGTCTGCTAGATTTGTTACATCTCCTGAGACCTTTAATGCCCCAACTCCCAGTGAATTAAAGGCATCATCCAATGTATTTTTGTTTCTTCCAAAAATAACAACTGTCGCCCCTTGGACCTTAAATTCATGAGCTATAGCTAAACCAATACCACTGTTTCCTCCCGTAATTACTGCTACCTTTCCTAATAGTTTCAAATACTTACACCATCCTTGCTAAAGATAGAAAGCTACTCTTCATTCCATCATCTTAGTCCATAAAGTATTTAAATAGTTCTTTGACTGTTATAATCACATGGGAGGATCGGTGTGGAAAGCTCTTTCAGATGACAGTAGAAGGCACATACTTTTATTGTTAAAAGAGAAGAATATGTATCCCTCTGAAATAGCTGAACACTTCGATATGACCTTAGCCGCTATATCCACACATCTACGTATACTCAAGCATGCAGATCTGGTAACAGAAAAAAGGGAAGGGCAGAAGAGATTATACATAGTCAATCCAGAAGGAACATCAGAAATAAAGGACTTTTTTGAAAAGATGTGGAGTAATAGTTTGAACTCCCTAAAAGAATACGTTGAAAATGTGGAAATTAAAAACAGGAAACGAAGCAGAAGGAGTAGAAAATGATTAACGAGCCCAATAAGGAGATAAAAATGAGTATAGTAGTCGATGCTCCGCTAAAGAAAGTCTTCAGAGCCATCACAGATCCAAAGGAATTAACAAAATGGTTTCCAGATCTGGCGGTCTTCGATCCTAAGGTGGGGGGAAGAGTACAATTCACTTTTTACAAAGGAAATTCTGATAAACGAGATAAAGATTTTTACCATGAAGGACAGGTTTTGGAGTTTGATCCCAATAAAAGAATTTCATATACTTGGAGTTATAAGAATATCCCAGGCTTTCCTAGAACTACAGTAACATGGCATTTAAAGGACATCGGCAATAATAGAACTAGAGTGGATTTGGTACATTCTGGATTTGTTGGTACTAAAAATGAAATGTATGATAATCATAAAGAAGGCTGGAAACATTTCTTGAATAATTTGGTTTTACATTATGAGCAGTCCTGTTAAGTTAAGCTCTCTCACACCACGACTCTGACGTCTGGAATTCGTAGTGCTCATAAGATGCTAGTGCTATTGACTAAATGATTGAAACACGACGTACTATATATTAAAAAGGCAATAAGTTACATTAAGATTAGGTAATTGAAGGTGTTCCATTTTTACGATTTGATAGTTTTGATAGTTTTCATACTACTTGTTGTATTATCACTAAATGAAATAGTACTCGGACAATTGGAAAGAGATCTGGGCAATCACATGGTTATAGAACATATGCTGTTCTTTTCTATTGGTGCCCTGTCAGTATGTATTGCTGAGCGAATTTTGAAATTCATGATAAACATTGAAAGGAAATCTTTGGACGATACTAAATCGGAAATCCAGCATCCTCCTTATAGGGCAACTGGGAAGGCAATCCAATATTGGAAGGCAATCCTGCGAACGATCTTCAAGTTAAATACACATCCTTGGAGCTGGATAGTTATTGCTGGTTCTCTCATTTTTATATGGCATATACCTCAAATTTTTGATTACGCTTCGACTCATGAATATGTCCATGCTATGCAACACCTCTCATTTATTGTGGTCGGAGCGGCCACGTTCATGATA
The DNA here is from genome assembly GCA_049578985.1 of Nitrososphaeraceae archaeon. Lineage (GTDB taxonomy): Archaea > Thermoproteota > Nitrososphaeria > Nitrososphaerales > Nitrososphaeraceae > TH5896. Next base: position 50,579 of record JBAUMZ010000176.1, on the reverse strand, counting down.
ATAAGGCTTCTAGGAGAATCATTTAACTTGTTTCTAATATTTTTACTAATCGGAATGATGGGTTTTAGTGGTTTAATCCTTGTTATTTCGGACAATCAAATTTATCAGGTTTACTCTATAGACAGCCACCATAATGCAGGTATTTACATGATCATATCCTTTGTCATACTTTTACTAGTAATACTGCCCACTTATCTGATTCGACGCACGATGTTTCACATAAATACTTCTACGTCTGGTGGCGATACATGATTCTTGCTAATGAAATAGTAAGAAAGTTATATGTACAAGTGTTACAAAGTACACCAAGGGTATGGCAAAGATTAATGTAGGAAATATTTCTGAAATTCCTGAAGGAAAAATGACACATGTTGTAGCTGGCGACAAAGATATTTTGGTAGCAAATGTTCAAGGGAAGTATTATGCTACAAGCAATACCTGCCCTCACCAAGGTGCAGAGCTTCATGAAGGTGAGCTTAATGGTAGCGAGCTAACATGTCCATGGCATGGCTCGAAGTGGGATGTTACAACAGGCAATTTGAACTGGTTTCCTCAGAAATTAGAGCCGCTAGGATCATACAGGGTTACGGTAGAAAATGATTCCGTCTATGTAGAAGCTTAGCATTACCATATTGATTTTATTAATGAACAAACAAATGAGAGCTATTGTAGATTTGATGAGACATGTGATGTGGTCATGATTATATTAGTAATACCACATATTGACGATAGACGGTGAAGTATGCTTGTCTATTAGACCATCAAAGTTTCAACTAAAATTGTTAGAAATAACGTCACATCCAAGTACTGATATAATGTCATTTAAACTAGGTCGAAAAGATATTCAACAGGAGAATCATTATTTGGATTTCAAAGCTGGACAGTATGCCGCTATGGATCTTGGAACTAAGGAGGACATAGAGGGACCTGTGCGATCCTTTACGATTGCTTCATCTCCTACTGAAGAGGAATTCATCTTGATTAGTACAAGGATAAGGGATACGCCGTTCAAAAAGAAGCTTGCGAAGTTAGAAATTGGGACTCCAATTAAGATTACAGCTCCAGTAGGAAGCTTTGTACTACCTGAAGACGTCAATTCTAAACGTGTTGTATTTCTGTCCGGTGGCATAGGAGTTACTCCGTTTAGAAGCATGGTAAAATATGCGGCAGACAATTGCTTACCAATAAGAATTGTAATGTTTGATTCGAACAGAAATGAGGAGAATATCCTTTATAGATCGGATTTTGATCAATGTGCTAAAACAAATAACAATCTAAAGGTCATCTATACTATTACGGGTGAAGGTCAGGGAGAATCTTCCTCAAGCATAGCCGAAGCGTCTGGGGGGGATTGGAAAGGTGAGAGTGGTTTCATAAATAAGGAAATGCTAACTAAATATATGACCAGCGATGAGTTGGAAGATTCAATATTCTACATTTGTGGACCGCCTGGTATGCTAAAGGCGATGCAGAAGCTCTTACAAGATGATTTACGAATTCCAGACGAAAGGATAAAGATTGAAGAATTTACCGGTTATTAGCATAATAAATTGGCTTTAAAATTCTTCGAACATTTGGATTTAGGGTATGGTTGTGGAAGTCATTGCTTTGACGATAATAATGTTTACGATAGTAATGTCAGATGTGGTAGCGGACAGTAAGAGAGAACGAGTTAACAAAAACTAAGATAGACGTATCGAAGAAGATGCTAGATGGTGGCGATAGACCTAATCGTTGACCCTCATGATATTTATTTTGTTATTAATCAGAATATCACAATACGGCTGAGACGTTGAGCACTGAGGGAACCCGTACCTTAATAACTATCAAACAACGACACAGATTACGTTCAGTTTGTCGTGCTATAACGACACTACTAATGAAGTATTTTTTAGAAACACTATTTTAGTTGCTTCTGCTTCTATGTGTAATCTAGAAGTATTTATTACTCATTTGTGGAAAAGTCTCTATCGTCTAAGGCCTCTATCTTCATGCAATGCTCCTACTTCAACAGTGTCTACTGATACATCTGGATCTCTTTTAAGGAGGTTAAGAATTTCAAAGATGTAGCCCCTTTCTGTCTAGATTCTTCTGATTGGAATGACATGTCTAGATCCTCTTCCCTATTCAAGGTCTTACAATCCAGATCGTCGTCGTTATCACATTCGTGACAGCCGAGCCTCATATTTTCTGAATATCTTGGGTATTTTTCTGCTTCCTCCTGTTCATGGTTTATAGCGCGTGACTGTACTCCCATTTTGAGACCCAGCATGCTCAGAATAACTCAGCTATTGTCTATTTATATTGAGCTGATATTGTTTTATAGTATCTATATTCAAAATCCTTTTTATAATATGAACGAAATACAGGGATAGAATGTCAGATATCTGTGCAGGAGTAGAAGATAAAATGGCATGTATAATCCTGGAGGATATTCACTCTGCATCCTTTCATCTAGCGTATCACGTAACGGAGGATGGAACTATCGTACAGCTTGATTCTAATTGTGAATATTGTCAAGTTTACATAGAAGAACAGAGAATACTACTATAGATAAGTAAATGATTTTATCTGTGTCTAGATTTTCAGATTGTGGAGCTGCAGTTCAACTATTTATCTGGGGAATCGTCAGCTTCACTAGCATATTCTCATCCTCGTCTGCATCATTCAATTTTCCGTCCTCCCTCCGTCCTCTTCTTCTTCGATAAGGTTTTTTCGTTCCCGTTAGTACGTGGTCATGGTTCCTGTGGGATAAATCGTTAATGATCATTGTGCCTAATGATATTAGATACCAAAATAAAGGGGATCATAATCAACCTTAATTGTTAAATTTTAACTAATTTGGGAGACTACGAGGATTTAGTATCCAAAGGAAGTTGCAGTTCGAGTAAGCGCCGCAAATGATATTTGTGCTCTTGACTTTGTTCGTGTATCTGCATATGCATTTCACAGACTATTACTCCTAAGCATACATCACATTCTTTACCTCTTCTCGTGCTACAATATTCACACATGAAAATCAAAGTCTCACAAGTTGAATGCGTGAGATCCCACCTAAAAACTGTGCGGACTTGTATCTATTAAACATAGAATCCATTAACTCCTGTGAAACGGGGGAGCTAAAGATGTGATAAAAGGACTATAGGTACAAAATTCAACTTTTTTGGACGAGATATGCTATCGTTAAGTTGAAGATGTAGGATCGTAGTTCAAAATGCGGTTAGGTGGCGAGTAAGAAATACGTAATGCTGTGGGCATGTAAGCTTAACACAGGAACCGGACCGAACCAAAGGACGGGCCACCCCATATAAAACTCAATAAATTTATACACGCATGTAAAACTACACGATATATACTATAATTAATATTCTCAATGAATTGCTAATTTACCCTTGGTCGAGATTCATGAGAGTGAGCGTAGCAGCTATGAACAAGAGCAGCAAAATTATTCTGATGCCAGCTATCGTAAAAATAACGAACATACATTAAATCACGACATTGTATCCCCCCATGAGGGAATTACATGTCATTACTGTGATCTCAAAATATGTCAGTGTTGCCTATATGAAATGAATTATTACTACAATTTTGGATTATCTAGACGAAAAATTAGACTTTGTACCGATTGTTACAGTGAGGTTTACGGTAATGGACGAAAAATATCATCAGAAGTAGTCACGAGGGCTTTCACGAGGATATGCGAGACAATCACGAATTCTGCGACAGTTACAATTAATCTTAGAAATCGTCAAAGGGTGAATTATTTTGCAGCAGTTAAGTGTGCGTTCGATATGAATCCTGAGGTAAGAGCATACTTCGGAGAGGATTGTAAAATTGATAAAAATCTAAGAGGATTATGGAGCTTTACCTATGCGATAATCAATGGGCGAGAACGTGGCATCAAGGTGTTAAGTGGTGATCCTGATAATTTGATCTTAGGCCTCGACTGAAAAGATTTGCTTTTCTTAATGACAATAATTTGAGGTTTGGGTGACATTCATCTAATCATTTTTGTAAGTTCATTGGCCATTTACAGGAATCTATGCTAAAGGGCATAAGCACAATTAAGAAGATGACACCATAATAGTAAGAAGCATTCTTGGACAGTCTAAGGTCAACTAACCCATTAATTCAAATGTGAAAAATCACTATTTAAACTAACCAGCAATCTATATATCTCTCTATGGGACCGGGTATAAGTAATAGTAAGGGACCTGATTGGACACAGCAATAATTGTTGGTGTTATAATAGGTTCTGTCGTAGCAATGGCACTGGTTTTTGGAAAAACAGTACTAGGTGTTGCATGGACAGGAAACGGTGTAAAAAGGGTTAACTTAGGAGAAAGCGGAAACAAGAACAAAATTATTCAACAGCATAAGCAAGACCGGATTGATGCTTCAATCAAAAAAACCTCCTCTAAATTAAGCAAGGATGCTGGCGAAAGCTGAATTTCTTCCCACGTAGAGAAGTCAAAAGGTCTTTCGTTGCTAGACAAGGAAGTTTCCAAGTTTGATAATATGGCAATAGGAAACGTCAGTGCACTGCAGAACGGTCTGATGTTCATATCTTGCGCTCCACTGAACATAAAATATGAGATTCCTACGTACTTTGGAAGAAGCTGCTTGTGATTATAGCTCGTATGAGAATAGTGTGATAGCTAAATGTAAATGAAACCTCAAATAAGACTACTGCCAGTAATACGATAATTCCAAGTTGAACCATTACCATGGTAAACAGAAACCGATGTGTTCGCTGTTATAATCAATGTGAACATTAGAACATATTATGTTCCCTTGAATTTAATTTTCGTTTTCATTGTATCCTAACATAATGAATAGATTAGGTGGCTCGTTAAGCGCTGCTTCTTGTGAGGTTTGCAGTTATACCCGTACCTGTCAATGATAACAAAATAGCTTTTTCATCTGGTCCCTCTGGTTGTTGTTGTTGTTGTTGTTCAATCGCCTGCATATTCTGCACATCCCTATTTCGTATTCTTCTTTCCAATTACCGGTGTTTCCTTTAGGCCCGACTTTTTTCTATTCGTCTGATCTGTTCAAGAAAATAATGTTTCCATCCTTCAGGCAAAGCCTCAACTCTGACTGCACGTCGCATCGTTTTGATATCTTCTCTGTCACTTGCTTACAACCGTACAACGTCGCTAATCGCGATTTGATTAGTGTCCTTCTTTATTTGTACTATCTTATCTCCTGCTCCTACTTCACCCTCCTCTAAAACTTTGAAATATATTCCTGAACGACCACTTGCTAGAAACTTTTTGATGACATCCATACGTCCGAATTTAACACCCAGTTTATAACATGGCATTCTAGATTGGGTTGCGATAATCTTTGAATACCCTATTTCAAAAGCATCGGGGGAGAAACCTGTTGTTCAATAATCTCTATTTTTTCATGTTTCAATTGTGCTAATTTATTGCTATTTGTCGTCTCACTTGCAATCCGCTGTTTCACATTGGGCAGAAATCTATTCCTTAAAAGTTCATTCCTTTCTAAACGTTCTTTTTTCCAATGACAACTCCAGCAGTATTTACACCTAACACATGTAAAGGAAGTCCTATAATCACAACACTTACAAACATCATATTTCCAAGATAATGTTTCTGCATAGGAATTTGACCTTTTGTTTATTTTAGTTGAGTATGTCAAATGTAATACTCTCAGCTAGAATAAAACTTGATGTAAATGAAATCAATTAATACAATAGTTGAATATAGATCTATACGGTTTGAACGAACTTTCTTGTAGAAACTTTGAATGAATTGGTTGGCGGTTGAAGGTCATCGCCGATCTAAGGATATGGCATTGGATTTAATATAGATCATATAGATCTACTTTAAATTATTCGTATCATCTTTTGTAATACAGAATAAAAGTGATCCCTTCCATGAGAATGAGGGCAATCATCGTTCTTATCATGTTATTCATCATACCACTCTTTAACTCAAATTTTGCCCCCAGTAATGCGTTTGGACAGGATGAGTCTGAGACATACATCTACTTAGTTGACTCTGAGCCTTTGGGAATTCCTTATTACAAGTGGACAGAATCATGGTGGAACTGGTTGGTTAGCATACCTTCAGATTCCAACCCTGCCCTCGATATGGATAGTAAAGAATGTACCCTGTCTTCTTCTTGGCGGGATCATTGAACGATACTGCCTTTAGGAGTTGTACAGTTCCATCTGAAGTATCAATATTCTTTCCGGCAACAACTTCTTATTGTTATAATACTCTCGTAGTGAATAGAACAGAAGATCAGCTAAGAGCGTGTGCATCACTACAAAAAAGCGATACAAATACGAAAGTAACTATTGATGGAAGTAACCTGAACACATTTGCCTGAAGATAACATTCTCGGGATATCCGCTCAAAATGTTTCAGGGATTGCCGCTGGTGACTGGGTTTTTTTGAAACCTAGTGTGTTTTCACCCGGGATTCATAAAAATTCGTTTACTGGGAAACTAAATGGAACCTTGTCTGATGTTTCTTATTCCTTGAATATAACTGGGAGTAGTAAATAGATCATACTCGAAATTGATCAAATTAATTCATATGAATACTTGAGCCTTATTGAGCAGCAGTTCTATTGAGAAAATCGCCAATGCGTTTCAAAAGGTCAGTATTAATTTCTTCGATTGTACGATTTCCGTCGATGGGAATCAATCCATATTTCTTCTGCATTCGGTGGAATTCCTTTGCCAACATGTTTTGATACATAATGAATGACTCAAACATGTCCTCAGAGAGTCCGACATCTGAGCCTGATTCGTAGTAATCGAGGGAGAAATTTTTTTGAAATACTCTATGAATCAACTCATTAGGATCTACATCTAGATAGAAGACTAGATCAGGTTTCAACGCAAAACCATACAATGCGTGCGACCATGTCCTGCTAATCTTTCTTACCGCATCCCTAGCCATCAATGTAAAAATATATCTGTCGGCAAGCACGATGTATCCTGCCCTCAATGCGGGAATAATCTTGTTCTCAAGCTGGTCCGCAAAGTCTGCTGCATAAAATAAGCTAAGAGTTCTCCTTCCCAGTACGAAATTCCTTTTAGCTTCCAATATCCCCTCACCAATCAGTTCAGATCTACGTAATCCTGTGGTAAGGACAGCATGTCCATCAGCTTCTAATCTTGGTTGTATTACAGAGATCTGACTCGTTCTACCCGAAGCATCAGGTCCCTCAATGACAATAAGCTTCCCTGTAAGGTGAGTATCGTTCTGAAGGTACCTAATGCCATCTCCATAAAACAGTGGTGACCGCGAGCGGTGAGCTTCCTTCATAGTATTTCGCAAAGCATTGGCGTCATCGACTTCATAGTTGGCCTGTTGAGTCCTTCGTCTTTGCGTAGTCGTAGTCTTCGATGTTCCTTTTCGTACTCGTGTCCTGCTTATCATGCCGGCGCCCCTATGCTGATAGGCTCTGATTCAAGAATTTTACGTTGGTTTCTCGGAATTATACCTTTAACTAAATCACGTACTTGTTCTTGTTGCTCCTCGATGGGAGATGTCCCGTCGATAACAGCAAACCCTTCGTCTTGGGCCATAACGTCATATTCATCAATTATTCTCTGTTGAAAAATCCTATAACTTTCATACGGGTCGTTACTAAGATTCAAATCCATCCCTGCTTCATAGTATTTCAGTTTTGGTCGTCCAACGAGAATTCTTTCAATTGCCACGTCAATAGGCACTCTGAAATAGAATGTGAGATCTGGCTTTAAGGCATAGCTATAGACTTTGTAGACCCAATTTCTACTGCACCCTCGCACTATATCTCTAGCAAATGCTGTATAGACGTATCGATCGGCCAAGACGATATAGCCTGCTCTAAGAAGTGGAAGAATCTTTCTCTCATATCTATCAGCGAAGTCCGTTGCATGCAATAGGCTGAACGTGGTTGGGGTAAGCTTACCCTTCTTTTTTCCTTTAGAGGTAATCTGTTTGACCATATCGGAAGAATTCCACTCTGTAAGAAAAACAGCAATATTCCTAGATCGTAGCCATTGTTCTAAGAGATGAATCTGTGTCGATTTTCCGGATCCATCTATTCCTTCAACAATGATTAGCCTTCCTTTAAGCCCCTCTTCATTACGAGCTTCATTTCCATAATGTAAAGTCTTAACAGGAAACACCTTTCTTGGTTGTATGGTCTGATTAGCCACAATTATTAGCTCCAGTCTTTATATATAAATTACTCAGTTTCAAGTCTAGTTTCATGGTGTGAAATTGGTAACGAAGTCAGTAGAAATGAATATTATCTATATGAAATCCTTTCAACATACTCGAACTATATGATAATCAGTTAGAAGCAACTGGTCAATTAATTTCTTATTTTGCCTAACACCGAACCAATTGTAATTTCTGCTACACAATTGGTAACATCATGATCACTGAAAACGGCTTGTACAATCGATCTAAGATCACTTACCAGCACGCGCATTAAATAACATCTCCATTAAATTGAAGGTTACAAATAGAAGATCTTTATGAATCAAGCAACCATAGATAATTGTTGTTTATCTATGTAGTTTTCCATAAACATTAGCTCCTTGTACTAACAAGTATACGATATATCAACGAAATGAAAATAAATCCATTTATCATTTATTGGAGGCGAGTAGAATAGGAAATAATGTCTAACTCAAGTGGGTGATCTGATATGTCGCAGACATCCCTGCTGCCAATATCAGAGGATCACCTGCCTTTTCTTTTGACTAATTTATGGATTCACTACTACACTGTAAAAAGCATATGCTTAATCTATGTGCATCTATCAGATCATTCTCTGCTGATTTCACTTTATCTAAAGTATGGTTATCATCCCTCAAGGTTGCTGATCAAATGATAGATGTAATTAACCCGTACCGTGCTGTGAACTAATTAAATTCAGACGCTGCTGAAAAACAATCTATAATCTAAATCAATCTACCTTAGACTTTCTAGTATTTTATGCGAGTAATTTGAGCCCTTAGGACTAGCCACGATCTTTATAAAATCATCTGCTGTAGTATTAGGTTCTGCATCAAGGTACGCATTATAATGAATATTACACATAATCAAAGATGTTTCCGTTTCGTTCCATCCTAACTTACATTTACACGGCAACGAAATATTCTTCATTCTTGAGGTAAAATGACATCTATCGCGATCATAAAGGCCTTTTCGTACTTCTCGAAATTGTAAAGAGGTTACTCCTAGAGTTCGAGTTTGTGAATATCGCATACTTAACAACCGGGAGGTGAGTTTTTTCAGGGATTTGTTCAGTTTGATGATAGTAATAAGATGGATTCGCATAATGATTGTAGTCACAAAACGCAATTTCTTGTGTGGCTTTCATAAGTACAATAATAGTGTCCTAATATTTAGCCGTGACGGTACTACGACTCCGAATAGATGACAATCCGAGTCTCTGTAAGACAGAATTCTATAGCAGGAAACTAGAAATCTTCAATCTTATCCTTATTCTCTCCATTCTGCCTTAACACCTACTATAGCCCTTAGGTATTATTTGATATTCTGAAACTCTAATTTTTTAATGACTAAGCAATTTGACATCAATCGATACTTCAATTCATACCAATTATGATATACTATACTATACTATACATCCCCAATAGTATAGTATTTTATACTTTAAACTCTGGCGAGATTATCCAGTATATACAGATAGGATAGAACCTCTGAGAGTCGAGATACCTGAGATTTCTAAATTGCTTTCAGTGTTTGCAGTTTGGTCGTTACTTGGGTAAACAATTTCAATATCAGCTGAATTGTAGGAGAAAGGAGAAACTGAACTTGAAGTATACATATAAGAATTGATGGTCTGCTCGTATGATTTGCCCAAGATTGAAATATCCTATAGTAGCAACATGATAGTACACTTCTAATTCTCTAATCGATGCCCAATAACTGTTTTTTAGCGCTGCCATTAGTTTGGTCTAGGATATCAGACCGTCGGTCCTCAGCTTTGCTGCAATATTTTTCGCCTGTCTATATTCGCTATATGTGCGGTCGACTTCGATGGCGGCGCATAATATTTTGCTCTTGTTTTGAGATTGCGACGATTGCATGAACATCTTGGTATCTTTAGGCAAACAGTGTCCACCTATTCCGTCCCTCGGTTCAAGTATATTTACATTCCATTTAGTATTCAAAGCTTCTCTTAATTCTGCAAAGTGTATTCCGTTGGCCTGGCTATATAGATAGAGATCTTCTGCAAAAGCTATTTGCAAGTATCTATGAGCATTTTCTGCAATCTTTGATATCTCGGCTATTTCTATGTTAGATACAGGATGCAAAGGTATCCCCAAACTTTTGGTACTTTTGAGGCTACTATTGCTGGCGATATCATTCCTACTGTAAGAGGTACTGTCATGAAGGACAGTACTGTTACAACTACCATCTTTACTATTCACAATAACATCCTTAACAGTATTGGCTGGATACCCATAGAACCGTATTGCATTTTTAAGACAACAGTCGCATACACCTCCTATAACACGAAGTTGGTTGATTCCATGATCTTTTTCTTCTAGCGAATAAAATCTATGAGGTGCATGTGCAACATGTAATCTATGGTTGAGCATCTCAAATATCTTTTTAGAAGTTCCTCTTGGAATAGTACTCTCTATTGAAACAAGTGCACCATTTTTGGCTTCCCTTGAAATTTCCTTAACTATCGATAATAATCCATCTACTTGAGGGGAAAACATATCCTCAGGCTTGTGGGTCGAAACGCAAATAATGAATACATCAATCTCATTTAGATTGGTGGCTTTCCTTACAGAAGCTATTCTCTCAGCCTGCCTCATAGCCATGTTGTTGATATCATATCCATAGGTATCAAAACCTCTCTCGGTAAGATACTTTGCTACAGGCAGGCCAAGCTGACCTAAGCCAACGACTAGAACTTTTTCGAAGATGCAAGGTTCCTCATGAATATTGATCTGATTGTCAAGCTTCACTGGTTCGGCTAGATTTTTAGCTGATTCATCCCTCAATGTTGGTTTGCAAATATGGTCCATATGTTGACGAGAATCGGAGTCGGAATCCGTGTTAATATCCAATGCTATTTTATTAGTCCTTGAGTCATTTAACGTTGATGGTAGTAATGCTCCAAATAGCAGACAGTAGAAATTTATGGTTGACTTAAACCTGTACTTTCAGAGTTATTGAAGATCCATGATGACGTGTATGCGGTTCAGTTTAGCCTTATTCATTCTTATTGGTATTATTTAGATGTTCAGAAAAAGGAGGCTTAAGAGATGCGAGATCACAATCACGATTGGATTATTCGGCCTAATCCACCGATAAAACAAGTCAAAGGATAAGGAGTGGCGGGTCAAGTGTCAGAGTCGGTACTTCCCCTCCATGATTATCTCTGTCAACGGTTTTCCATCAGCCGGAGAATCCCGACTGGCGATACTTAAATCCCGAGCTTTTTGCAGGATAGCCTGATATCTAGAAAGACTGTCTTATACCACTGAACCATCTGGGGGGGAATTAAACAACTATGCTGCAAACAAAAAACACAAAGAAAAGAATAGATAATGTTGATTATGGCAGCAAAAAGGATAGTAGCTCGCATATGCACAGTTAAAACAAACTACGGGATTTCCTACCTGATGCCCATCATTATTCTTTTTGCTTCTGGTTGAGGAAAGATCTCGTTTAACGTTCTAGATCTCCTGTCTTCGAAGACGACATCCGAATGCCACTTGGAACCAAAGGCCGTTAACTGGATCAGGATAGGCATTGTATCTCCACCTTTTTCGGTAAGCCCCCACACCACCATAAACGGATGCCTCTTTCTTCCAATACACTCTATGAATCCTTCGTCCGCCAGTTCTTAAAATCAATATTAGTCATTACCTGCAAACCAATCCTGAACGCCACACTATATTCTCGAGAAAATGACCGTCCCGATTATTATCAATTATCCTATCTGACAATATCAGGACACGTCAGATTTGCAAAAAGACTCACCTCTAGGCATGCAATTATGTAGACTCTACATTATTTATCGTTGGGGCAAGCAATACTCCCAACAACGAACAATAACTTTAAAAGTTTGACTGGGTTTAGTAAAGGGGAATTATGCAAATTCAGCGGCTTTTTTTGGATGAAAAAGATCTCAAGATTATTAGAATTCTGTCAAAGGATTGTAGAGAATCATTCATGAGTATAGGATCTGCCATTGGTATGACATCCAAGAGTGTGAAAGCCAGAGTGGATAGGATGATCTCCACCGGAGTAATCGAAAAATTCGTGCTTAAAGTAAATCCTGTTGCGCTTGGATACGGGATTGGTTGTATGCTCATTGTACGTGAACACACCGCAGACATGAATGATATTATCAATCGATTGAATCTAGTTGGAGATGTATCAATTCACTCCAAATGTATGGGAGGCATTTCTACGTTTTGTCTAGCTATAAAGGAAGGGCATGAGGATAAGCTCAGACTTTTGCGTGATTCACTTAGGCCCGCCAGCGTCCGCATCATGTTTACAAGCAAATTATCAATTTCGTCATCAACTTCAACTTCAACACTAGCTTCATCAAATATGAATAAAGGCCACAAACTCACGGAGACAGATCTAAGAATAATTAAATGTCTCATATCCAACCCTAGGATGGAAATGAATGATATAGCTAGAGAGACTTCTATATCAGCCAGAACAGTTAACCGAAGACTGACAAAGTTGAAGGATGATAACGTGCTAAAATTCTTTATCTTGTGTAATCCTGTTCATACCGTAGGGTATATTCAATTTGCACTGGTAGTAAATACGCATGACAGGTCAACTTGCCATCAGGTAGTTAGTCGCATTTACGAACAATTGGGAGAGAATATTCTTTTTCAGTTACCTGTAACTGATCCAGATAATGTATTAACCTTTCTTTTATTTAGCCAAGATATTTTCGTTGCAGATGACATTCTGAAGAAAGTAGAATCATTTGATGGTGTGAAGACGGTTGAATTGTTTGTACTTACAGATACAACCTCTTATGATGAATGGGTGCTGAGGGAGATAGACAAAAAACTGAATATCCATAGCGCAAGACACACTGAAGAATTGGGGCCTCTGCTAGAAATCGGCGGTTAATATAAATCAAGTCTTCTGGATCTTGTAAATTGTAAACTCTATGTTCTAATCGCTAGAAACGACAATTCTAGTAACCTAGTCACTACTCATCGAATAAGGTTATAAGAATTGGTACGCTGCTCTTTCGGTCTATTAGATTTCTCATTTGCAGTTTGGGACGAACAGTTAGTTGCACTATTTGACCCAGTTCAGTTGCCAAGAAAAGATTTGAACATCCAGCCAAATACGACATCAACATGCTTTTGAAACCGTACGAAAGATAGTTGGGAAGATTACAGGCGTTACACGCTCATTACGCTTACAGGATTGTTTCTTTTTGTAGATGCCTATGTAGCTTGAATGGACATATCATCGTATGATCATTTGGCACTGAGGTATTAGTAAGATGAAAGTCATAAATTTAGTGTTGATGCATTGAAGAGCCATGACCATGTCAAATATGACATCAAATTTGGCGGTAGGCAGCTGGTTATCTTCTTCTTCTTGTATAGTCGCATTCCTTATCACTCGAAATAAGGAGTTGGTTTGTCTCGACCGTCTGAGCTTGTGTCGTTAGTTAGGATATTATCGGGAGAAAGATAAACAATACCTGCCTTAGAGTGTATTGAGAATGGAGATCATTCTAGCGACTCCTCGTTCAATGCCAATAGTAAATTTGTCGATTTAATTAATCCGTTAGCTAGCTGATTGTCATAGCTTCAGTACCGATAATTTCTTCACAATCACCTACATTATCATCATTCTCAGACAGATTAAAATCAATCACCACATCTGTTCCTTCACCACAATCAAAGTAATCTGCTCCAGCGCCACCTACTAGAATATCGTCTCCTTCACTTCCGTAAAGCTTATCGTTTCCATCATTGCCAACAAGATAGTCGTCATCAATACCTCCAACCAAGATATCGTTACCAGCATTACCGAAAATTTGATCACTACCCGTTCCCCCTTGAATTATGTCATTACCTAAATCGCCGTACATCTTGTCTGAATCCTCATTTCCTTGGATCTTGTCATTTCCTCCACCACCATTTATGGTATCTGAACCCAATAGCCCGATTATGATATCATTCAAGTCTGTGCCGGAGATTCGATCTTCGCCAAATGAACCGACCATCACATTCTCGTTTGGTGCCTCTACTGCTGGTGCTGTTGTTTGGTTATTTGACTGAATGGTTTGATTCTCTGAGCTTGCCTCTGTGATTGGTTGGTTCCCCCAGAAGATGGTCAAAAAAAGCCACATACTCGTCGCAAGAAAAAAGTACCGGAGACAGTGCGTCTGTTTCTTCACTTTAATTAAGGCCGGATCAAATACCACATGATTCATTCTGTTCAATAATAATGAAATTGTGTACTATAAAGTCATTTTCCACTACGGAAGCTCGCTACAGCTGCTTGCTGTCGTGCCAGCCAGACAATGTAATCGAAAAACCGAACAATCATCCCCATTCCGAGATGGCGCACCGACGCTAGGAATGGCATCTAAGTACGTATCAAATCAGATTCATACAAATTTCAGAAATATCAGAGATTTAGTGAAGTATATGTGCGCTCACCGAATCGCTATACAGGTGTATGTTCTCTCTTATCTTCCATTTCATCTCTGAAGTCATTTCTGGGGCATTTACGGCATGATGTGCATAAATGTATTAGGTGGTCTCTTCCATGGCTTTTTTCTCATTCATTCCAAAGATAATGCAATTACAATCTAATCCGACATATGAACATCAAATTTTCGCTCGCTATAGTGCCGAAATAATTGATAGTGTTCTCTGCCAATAAACGTAGTGCAGATGGGAAACCTAAAAATAAGTAGAGATTAAAAAGTGTTAAAGTTTGGAATGACCTAGCCCTTGTCTATAAGAACCTCTCAAAATTCTAGTACGAATCTAAAGTTCTCGTCGTAGGCCATGAGCCTTTCTCGACAAGAACGGCGGCAGATCTTGTTTCCTCGTCATCCCTACAAAGTGCTCCCAGAACTCTTAGACGTTCTACCTCACTACTTGTTGTCTTTCTGCTTCTTAGATTTCTTTTGCTTCAAATAGTCTGCTAAGTGCATAAGGTATATTGAAACATTGGTTATAATTCGCATTCCTTGCATGAAAGTTTCAGCAGATTACAGTAGAGTATTGAATAATTATACCGTAATCGACATTAAAAGTAAATTATTCCCGCTAAAATCCAAATGACCCGACCCTCACATTCTCAAGGTATCTATCAGAGGTATTGCAGCGAATACGAATTGCCTTTCTAGCAAAGATTATTGATTTCACTTATTACTTGAACTCTGTCCATAAAAAGAAGTATATAGATCGACACTCTTTCTATCGTAATGAATAAGTCAGCATTAGTAATCGTGACTTTAGCCACTGTGATCGTTGTAGCATCAACGGCGAAAGCGACATACGGAGAAATTCTGGAACGTGATATAGACGAAGCAACCGGCAACGCCACGGCAGGAGTAGCACCAGAAGAAAGTATCGATATCAACCCACTGGAAGCACTACCCAATAACGGTACTGTCACTATGAATATGGAGGGGGCAATTGACACTAACATGAACGACATACCACCGCCAGGGGTTACTGTTCTCATATCTAACGACTCGGTCACAGTAACAAACCACGAGGTCACACTCGAGGAGTAGACCAGTGGAGTACTACGATAAGGACTGTGTATACAGATACCAGTGGCTAAGGCACGGCCTTAGCACAGATGATGACAAGTAAAATACACGTTTGCCGAATCTTTATCGTCAGCCTCATCACATGTTCTTCATTGTAATGCGTATAATTCACATAATATTGAACTTCTACCACTGACTTTTACTGAATTTTATAAGAGTAACAATACAGTGACAAGATAGTGTAACTGAATGTATGTATTTGTATGAGACTTCACATCATAAAAATACCAGCGATTCTAAAACATATCTATAACATGGTATCATTCAAAGTTAGTTGGCTTACTCTAGTCACTAAATCTAAAGATATTTACTATCCACGGCTACGGATTCCTAATCTCAAACCGTACTTTTCATTGGAATTGTTTTTCCTCGAGGAACTTCACAGGTTAAGAATCCTAAAACTTTAAGAGGTGTTTCATGAATAAGAATCTGTGGGACTATTTACTTTTCTATTGTTAGTGGTGATGGTTCTTGCGGTCATCGGCATAGGTTGGGAAACATTCTCAGTGGGAGTGATTAATGGATTTGAGAGGGTGATAGATGTAGGCGCGCCTTTCGTCAAGGACTTGACTCAAGAGGCAAAGGATATCGTTAATGATCCTAATTTAGTGGTGACGATCTAATTCAAACCTTTACAGTCTGATATTATTTCTACAAGATTCTTCTAGTAGTTATATTAGTCATAAATAAGTATAGATATCTTCCCTAATAAGACAGAATAACAGATGCCTCGGCAACTCAGACATAGATCAAGATCAGAAATAATATCGTCTATTCTTGAGGTAACTAATGGCAGCACGATACGGATTACGGAAATTCAATTCAAGACATATTTATCATACAACATTCTAAAGGAATATTTGGTCCATCTACTTCAATGTGACCTGATTGAATATATTGAGGGGGAAAGGGCATTCAAAACCACTCCAAAAGGAATGCAGGCATTAATGACATATAATAGGATGGATGAATTGTTGGTCAAATCTCATTGATTGTAATAGATTAATTTCTTGATATTTCGAGATTTTAGATATTCGCGCGCTAAAATTTTGTTGACCACTTTACAGTAAGGTGAATTTGTGTGTTACTCTGATAGATTCTGAATTATGGGAATGGTATTACTGAGGGAATTTGTTCTTCAATGTTTCCATCGTCATCCTCTTTGTTATTATTTGATTCTTCTTGTCCTGACGATGAAGGAGGACAATCCACTGGTGAGAATGTTTGGCGACTGCATTCTGTAGATCCTTGTGCATCGAAGCCAGACACAGTGACAAAATATCCTAGTAACACGAGAAAGAAGACCAATATCCATTTGAAAGACGAGGACGGCAATCTTACTTTTCGACAAATCATACCGGTCAACCATCAATATTTGATTTACCGATCAGGAATCTATCATAATTGTATAGAAGATACATATCTAGATCAGTCTCTATTTCATAAGAATTCCTCACCATCAAATTGCCATAACAGCAACACCATCAAATTTCGCTGCATATTTCTGATTTCCCAAACATTCGAAGATTTATTACGATCCTTATCTGTTAGATGTTCATATATATAACGGATAATTGTGATTACCTTAGTGAATGAATGAGAAAGAAGTTATGAAGACTTGTCTGTCATACACAGTTGTTTTAGAAATTAGTCCGAAATTTTACTCAACATGGGATTATAGCAGCTCGCATTGATTTTTGTGTTGTATTGATTTCTGTGTTGTAAACAACGAGATTTGACTTTTGCTATATTGGATAAAAACAAGTAATTATGATCACTGTATCAGTCTTTGACATACCTAATATTCCTATCCGGTGACCCAGATTCTTTTTTTATTTTGATCACTAAAGTATTACTAACTCTATTGAATATTCTCTGCCGTCTTTCATTTGTAAATATCCACCCCAGAATCACATCAAAAGGAAGGAGGAAAGCCTTTCCAAAAGCTGCTAGGGCCACCTTTTTCCCTTCTGCAACTTTTCCATCTAGATTAGTTGTCTTTAGATTCATTACCTTTTTTCCAAGTGATTGGCCTGTTGTTGATTCAAAATACGTCCAGTATAGAAAGAATACTAAGCTTGATATTAGATAGTGGGAAGGTTGTGGTCCTCTTGACTCCCCTTCTACATCCTCTGCTGAATAATAGAACCAGAACGGAATAGACAAAAGGGCGAACAGGATTGCTAGACCGATTGAAACAATCACAAAGTCTATGAGCCAAGCAACAAATCTTTCAGTCCACCTAGCTAATATTATCTCACTTGGATGTGCTTCATTCGATGATGATTCACCCATAGCAGACATATCTGATCATATACGTATTAAGCTTTGTAGTTATAGATGATACCACCTATCAGAATAGGATCACCAATTATTGACACATTAGGTTGGGCTATGAGGTTGGGCTATGAGGCTCGGCATGGATTGAAGGCTCAGACGATATCATATGATATTATACATGGTGATAGGTGAATTAAATCACCTTTGTCAAACTTGACCGGACGATATAGAGACATAAGCTCCGTTTAGGCTATGCATCAGTTGTTCGCCTCCTAAACGAATAGTACATCGTTTCCTCTTTTGTCTCAGGGTCGACAACCAATGACTGGAAAATCTTTTTTTGCGATACTAGCATTCGAAGTGATTCTTTAATTTCGGTCAACTTATCAAGATCCTTTGTGGAGGAGGGAATATCATCATCGGTGTCCAATACAACTTTCAGAACCTCTTTGGCAATATCGCTTTCCGAATGTGAGACCGTTTCATTCTTAAGATACCGTTCGATCAGTGTGGTATATGTACCTACGTTATCTCTTCTGCCACTTGTTACCGCATTGTCACCATTTGACTGTATGTCAGACATATCTTAGTTGGGAGTATGTTGATTTATAGGTATTGTGCTTTGGTTTTTTGGATTACACCAGCACCCTTTGAAATTGGATTAAAGATAATCCCGTATCATTATTCTTCCTTCTTCGACTCAGCTTATTTTGGGGACAATCCTGTTGTATGAATAATAGGATTTATAAAAAATGTACTATGAATTCCACTGAAACTGGCTTTTAAAAGGCAACAATATAGCAATTATTGAAATGCTTCCTAAGGTAGGACGATTTGGCCAAGATTAAAATCAATGTAAGGCATAAGTCGTTTTCGTCAATTCGCTTATTCTTGGTTCCTGATTGTTCTAGATTTCGATTGTTATTACTGCCAATACTATCACTAGTAACTCGGGTTTGAACGAAGTTAGCATAGCAAGGACAGCTAGCGATCAACCAAGTTGATTGACAGTTAGTACAAGTAAAACGTTGCTGTTTATTCCTAAACATGGGATCAAGATTACCTATAGGAACTATTAGTTCCCGCATTATACTAGTTGGTTGTTTTGCTGGCAACCTTAATCATTTGTTGAAACAACAATGGGTTACCATTTCAGCCTTGAAGGGTTTAAGTTGGTTTACCACTCCGAGGTTGATTGATTGATGTGATAAATCAAGGTATTACTCTAATGCAGGTAGTCACATCTATTAGGTAGTTAATCGTATTAGGTTTCGAATCCAATATGAAGTTTGGCTTGCAGCATCCCAATTTTAGCTATGACTACAGCAACCAGAATACTTCTCAGATTATTGATACTCTCGGTAATCTAGTGGTAAAAGCGGAAAACAAGGGTTTTGATTCTTTTTGGGTAATGGATCATTTTCATCAGATTTCAGTAGTCGGGGAGCCAGAAGAACCAATGCTTGAAGGTTGGACAACAATATCTGTACTTGCCGGTATCACCACCAGGATAAAACTGGGTACTCTTGTGACAGGTGTCATATACCGCTATCCTTCAATACTAGCTAAAATTGCTGCCACGCTGGATGTTTTAAGCAAGGGAAGACTCTTTTTGGGAATAGGCGCATCTTGGAATGAAGAAGAATCATTAGCGTATGGCATTGGAGAAAGAACAATTAATAATGGTAATAGTAAAGGACTTTCTCGTATTTCTTTTCCATCTAACAAGGAACGACTACTTCGCTTAGAAGAGGCTTTACAAATAATACGCAAGTTGTGGACAGAGGAGCCATCTGCCTCATTCGAAGGCAAGTACTACCGAATACATAATGCCTATTGCAATCCCAAACCGATACAGAAGCCCACACCACCGATTCTTGTAGGCGGGAGTGGTGAGAAAAGAACCTTGAATATAGTAGCCAAGTATGCTGATGCATGCAACCTCTTTGGATCTGCTGAAACAGTAAAGAAAAAGCTCGAAATTTTGAAAGCTCATTGCAAGAGTGTGGATAGAGACTACGATTCTATCTTGAAAACCAAACTTGGAGTCGTAGTAATTGATAATGATGGGAGGAAGGCTAAGAAAAGGGTACAACAGGCTTTCATGGGTATGCCGGAGGCGCACCTAAAAGAATTCGCAATTTATGGTACTCCAGAGGAAGTATTAAAGCAGATTAGAGAGTTTGAACATGTTGGTATCCAATATCTTATTGTTGACTTAGATCCACAAAGGGAAATTGAAGCGCTAGAAATATTTGTAGACGAAATTATCAAGAGATATTGAATGTGAAATGTAAAAACAACATCAGAATGATGTCCGAGCTGCATTATCTAATTAATGATCTGTTCGTTGTCCAAAGTTATAATCCTGTGCAAGGAAACTCTAACAGGTTGAGCTATAACTTAACCTAGTTCCGGAACACCGATCCAACCCCGGCCGTCCTACTTTTAGATATTCTCACATCATTCAGTACATAGTCAAGATCGTCGATAAGCAAGATTTGCAGAGGTACTTTAGTATTAGCAAGAATTCCAAACCTTCGGTTCATACGTGTTACTTATCCAACAATGGAAAATGTGGCTCTATTGGAATATATTTGAAAACCCTAAGAAAACGTAAAGTGGTATGTTGTAGTTTATGATTGTGTCCCCTTCGAAGGGGAATTATTAACCCCGTTCTAGTGTCTTTGACGGCCTAGAAGAAAGGAAACTCGTGATGAAATAATATTCAAACGAACTACTGGTTTAGGAATTCCGACGGGCAGCTCCTTCTAAATAGTAACTTGCTTTTCAGTCTTCCCTTAAATAGTGCTAGTGAGTACATCTAAGGTTATATGGTGAATATGAAACATGTCTTTAGATATAACACGCGAAATTGAATGGAATACTTTGGTATTGGACAAGAACCTAGTAGCAGCTGACTTCTGGGCTCCATGGTGCCCATATTGTATGAGATTGAAGCCGATATTCGAATCGATCGCTAGCAGGTTTCCTGAGATAAGATTCGTCAAAATTAATGTTGAAGAACAACAGGAGTTGGCATCGAGATATGGGATACGAGGCATACCTGTAATAAAGTTCTTTTGTGAAGAGAAGGAAGTCGGAGAGATCGTTGGATATCTACCTCAAGTTGAATTGGAGAAAAAGGTTATTGAAATTGGTAACGGAGCTCATGCTTGTCTGGCCAACACCTCATTAATGCGATAATGATGGTTATACGATAGGGTTATACCATGGTGTGTACTCCATCCAAACTTTAATTCCATCTGATGGCATTTTAGCGCATGAGGCTCGCTTGGCAGCTCGTAGTTGACATGAAAGACATTTTTCAAATAACTAGATTAGTTGTTGATTGTACTTAGATCGATATAGTCATCAATGCGATCTGAAACATACTTGATTCACAGTAAACCAGAATCTTGAGGGATTATCAGGAAATTATCGCTCGAAGATACTGGAATGTGTACGAGCAAGTCAAGGTATCACAAAAACTAGGATGATGTATTAAGTACAAATATCCTTTACCCAGGCTTAACATGTTTAAGCAGACTAAGCAAAAATAGATAGACTAAGCAATTAGTTATAGACCATTTCTAGAATGATTACATTATATGGTATAAAAACTGCGACGCCCAAGAAAAGAATCTACTTTATGTAAAATGGTGACTCGGGTTTGTACTCCGTTCAACGAAGATCACTATTGTGATGAATGCGAACACGGAGCTGGCTGATAATAGCGCCTTTACTTAAGGGAGTAACGCAGGTTTAATCTCCCCGCTCATAGAATAAGCACCAAGACTCCACTGAAGTATTACATGAATGAAAGTGAGAGCTGATATCCTAAGCATATCTGAGTTGACAAATAAGTGTCAAGCGTGTGGGGGGCTTCATAAATACTGTCTATGACACAACCTAGAGTTTGTTAATTGCTAAGTCAAGTCATTCACTTAAGCTTATAGAAGTGACAAATAATAAAAATAAGATAGAACTAGGCCAGTAGTTTATTCGCTGGAGTGGCTTCCTGGTCTAATAACGCTATGTTTTCCCAACCGTGGACATGTTGCCCACCTTCCTCCTTTGAGCTTGCCGCAATTAGATCCATAAATGATTCACCTTCCAGAACCTTAGAACACCATATGCATTTCCACTTACCCAAGTCAAATTCTAATACCTTAAAGGCAACATACCTTATTAACTTATTCATATTAGTATAATACATACATGTAGACGGTCACTAAGAACCTTAAGTCTGTCTATGCATATGTTCACTCAGACAATTTGGCATTTAGATCATATAGCGTTTTAAATAATTGAATTAAAATGTAGAGCGAGGTGTGGTATTATTTGACCAACCGCTATTATGAGAAGGAACTTAAGGGTATTTTGTCACTAGATCGTATAGACGTGGGGCGTGGGCTAGTCTTCCCTACTTCACCACCCAGCTTTGGTTATTATTAGTTAGATGGTTCAAAATTCTGGTTAATCCAACAATCTCTGCACAAAGCGAAATCGTCTTCAACAAATAACCCTACTTCAGTTACGGATAGCTGCTTGCGACAACTGTTACAGTATCTCAACATGACCTCCTGTATTCTTGCTGCTACTCTCATATAAAATGCATTGTGCATATTGCTGTAATGTCTATTTGAGCTTGCGTACTAAATATCACTAGTGATTCGTCCTGTTAAGCCTAGGCTAGTATTTGTGTTTCAATATCTCTGTGATCAGTATAGACACACAGGAATCTGTCCATTCTTTCATTCAATGGCATTATTCCGATCTTCACAAATCTGTTTACTGAGCTTTGTTGCCGGTGTGTCTTTCAGAATTCTCGGTTGACAGGGACAACACAGTTATTGAAGAACTGGAAAGCTTCATTTTTAGGTTCACAAAAGCATAATGCATCATTTGAGGATGATGACCTGATCGCTCCAGTGCCCCTTATACATGCAGCACAATTTTTGGCAGACGACTGTCCAAACAAAAGCTTACCACGATTATCAACCAAAGCCGCAAAATTGACGCTCCTGTTTCTGTGTATCATCGTCAAGCATACCTGGCGAAAATATTCTCGCTCTTGCATTGCCAATCATGAATACTGGTTTAGAGGATTTATTGATTCCGCATA
Organism: Nitrososphaeraceae archaeon; assembly: GCA_049578985.1. GTDB lineage: Archaea > Thermoproteota > Nitrososphaeria > Nitrososphaerales > Nitrososphaeraceae > TH5896. Next base: position 27,349 of record JBAUMZ010000176.1, on the reverse strand, counting down.
GTTTTCACTTTTTCTATATACCTCCAATAGTTTTTGATCTAATCATCCGCAACCAACAATACCCATATAGCTACAATGACACGATGTGGATATATCGTAATAAATGGCATCAAATTCCATTCTCACTCATCCAAGGAACATCAACTAAATTTCAATGTTGCTAACTATGATCTATATTAACTATTGACATAAACCAAATTCGTTTAGGAAGGGTATTTTAATTTGTGCAATAGTTGAATTTAACACATGCAATTGTACGGATAGCAAGTGCATATAAAGAATGGTGGTGGAACCACTTTTCTGAGTTTTTGCAGCCATTCAACCCCTCAGGAAAGAGGACATTTTTATCATAATACTACGATCATGTGTCATAATACCACGATCATAATACCACGATCATAATACTACGATCATGTATCTTGACATACTTATTCAATATTGAATATTGAATAATAAAATAAAGTGTTTTGGTACTATGATTGTGCTTTTATCTGAATTATTATTACAAAGAATTAAAGGACATAATGACATGACTGTAATAGTGCCGGCGACATTATTCTTCAATCCATCAATAACTGATAGGGTTCCATTCATAAAATTTGATACGTAGACGTTACCATTGTTTTTATCATATGCTATACCATTAGATCGCGAACGGGATTATTTTCATCTCTCTAATTCTATCTGGTTGAGAAAAGATTACGATTTCTGTCAGTGGGCTGGATTTAGCGTTCACATCTGTACAGCTATTTCGTCAGTACCAAATCAAAGAGAGTTATTTCTGTCAATATATATCTACAGATCTGAACTTCGAAGAGGTTGTGCTTCAGTCTTAGAGGTTAACCTTTACACAGATCGACATTTGAAGTTCTATTTGAGGCTCTGTCCAACACTATTACTCTCAACGCTAAGCATAAAGGAGTGAACATACATTACCCTAAAACATGATTCAAAAAGAAAACAGTCCATCTTGTGTTCACTTAGATCAAGAAATTAAAAATGTCACTCCCAAAACTCCTGATGGCTGCGAAGAGTGCTTACAGATGAGGTCCATGTGGGTACACCTGCGTCTATGTTTGAGTTGCGGCCATGTAGGGTGCTGTGATCAATCCATTAATAAACACGGAACAAAACATTTCCATAGAAGTGGACATCCAGTTATTAGATCATACGAACCTGGAGAGAATTGGAAATGGTGTTTCATTGACGAAATATTCCAGGAATGATGATTTTTTGTGTTGATTGTTTTGTTGTAGTCCTAGGATAGTTGTTTTAGTCGCAAATCGTGAAGATATGGATATACGTGAGCAGACAGGATACGGTATTATGGGAACATATGATTATTCAAGGGTAGAACAGAATACTGGAGCATTCTTGGAAAGTTTGCAAAAGAATTCAGGGCCACCAATCTATAAACTATCACCGGAGCAGGCACGTAATGTCCTCTCAACCGTTCAGGCAGCTCCTATCGAAAAACTTAAAGCTGATATAGAGAACCGTACTATTCCAGGCGGTCCTACTGGCGAAGTATATGTCCAGATAGTGAGGCCTCCAGGTACCCAAAGCACAAATCTACCTGTTGTAGACTGCTAGATGCGATGGTATTGTGGGTTAGTGGGGACGAACCATCTCGAGCTAAGATGATGCCTATTAAGCGAGCATGAACTGAAGAAGAATGTCTGACCATGCGCTAGGTTGTAATAGAAAAAATATCAGATATAAGTGAGAGCCCGATTTTGCATAACGCAGATAAAAATAATTCTTGCTCATACTATCAAATGAATACCAAATATGTGTTCGTAATAGCAGCGATGGCGGTAATGCTCGGTGGTGCAACGGCACTTGCGACCGAAGATGCATTTGCAGGAAAGAAGAAAGAGTACAGTCAGGCAACCAGTCAAGCCAATGCATGTGGGAATGGTAAACTACCAATAAATGTCTTCTGTCAAAACATTGACTCACAAGTTCAGGGCGATGAAAACGCAGTAGCGGCCACTGGTGCACAGCAAGCGGAAGACTAACAAATCAAATCTTTCTTTTTTATTTTCAGGTTCTCGATAGTAAAATTGTAGTCTACGAGATTTTTATTTAAAATTAATCTGTATTGGCTTATGTAATTGATACTCAACTTATGTATTATATTGTTTTTTCTTAACTGAGATAACTCCCACTCACAAGTTACTATTGTCAGAGTATGAAATATGAAGCGATAGCTGCATGTGGGATAATTATGATTTTAGTAATTATTTTACTCGTGTCTTCGCGTTCCGTGTTTGCGGGTAGTTACGAAAAGGGTCAGGTTATATCACAAACCAATGAATGTGGAAGCTATTGGTTCCCATTGGATGTGTTATGTTCTAATTTAGGTTCTCAGATTCAGGGTGAAAAGAATATTATTGCGATTGCAGCTCCTGACCAAGAACAAGATGAAAATTCACAGGTCACTCACATCTTTACTCCATTTCCATAGAAGTAGTTCCTCACTGGCTTGAATTAGTCTTCTAGTATTAGTATGTGTGTGATATTGTATCATTGAACCTGGCTTACTGTTCGGGTGGTCAAGTCAGAGGAGAGGGCAGGATCGTTTACAGACCTGCAAATGATGTTCTAGATCTGGAAATTAACTATTCGACTTTGTGCAAGCCATAACACAATTAAGGGGACTTTTCCATTAGGATAATACAACACAAACCTAAAATCAGGTTGTAGCGTCGACAGTTCTAATTTGTAGCAAGCAGTAGCAGACAGAAAGGAGGGAAGACTAATTTCGATGCGATAGAATTTACTACAAACAGTTCAAGAATAGAGAGTTGCCAGGATGCCATGCAACAATGCACCATCTTGTTGCATGGCCATACTGTGGCTGGCATTTTCATCGGTATTGTCATCAAATTCTCTCTGGAAGCTAATGAGATAGTATAATATTATCATAGATAATTGTTCCACAAACCCAATCATGTGTAGAGGTATCATATTCAAATTTGATAGAAAATAACTTGTCATAACTCTAATCTAACATAGTTGTATGGTACTGGTAAATGCTGACTGAGTGTTTATTTCATAGATTTTTTCCATGAATCAAATATATGCCATTTCGGAACGTATTTGTGATGAATTAATCTCCCATTTTTCATTGATGTAGAATTTCCCTTAATTCTATTAGTAGATCGATCACTGTATTTTGTGTCCTTAGATAATTCTTTCGTTAGCTTCCATCGGTAAATGAATTTGGCTGCTATTATGATTCCTACGACAATTGCCCAAACCCACAATGAAGGACCTTCCATTTCCATTAATGCTTATCCAATTTACTATATATGATGATCTCATCACATATAGTAACTGAGACCTTTCTCGCGTATTGTGCATGGTAAATGAAGAAAGTTAGCAGAAATTTCGACCAAAACCTATGGACGAGTATAAAGTTAGCCCTAAAACTAGATATGTTGACGTATAGTATTATGGCTATTAAATAATATGTTGCCAATGCATTAGTTTAAGACACCCTACTAGCTGAGCTATGAGCTACTTTAGTTTTTCTTTTTCCTCATAGGTCAGTCGAACTACTTTTCCTTCTATGATAGGCGTATTGTCCTCAAGCCACCCCACTACTGTACCACACTCTACGCATTTTAACCATGTCATCCTCTGACTCTTCTTTACATAGTCTAGTAGGTGGGTTATGCAGGTTACCATTGTTTAGTGAAAACTCTCATTATTATGCTGTTATGTACTCAGAGGGATATAAGCGCATTCAAATATGAAATATTGGCCAAGAATATGTAATTTTACACTGGTTATAGGTAGACTTATAAACGGTCCAACCAGTTGTTTGATGCGTTAAAATGCCTAATTGTTACACTAAAAATAAGTATAACACCTAATACTAAGTCATGCATGCTCCAATCATATTATTAAAACTACTGCTATTGCATTTGTTGGTAGAGTGTGACTAGGCAATCTACAACATAGGCAAGTACTTAACTCTGGTCAGCGTGAACAAACAACTAAAATAAGTTGGTACAGTCAATCACAAGTTTACTCTTTGTATCTCAACAGTCTAAATGATAATCCAAAAACTGAAAATATTACACCTGCACTGATTAGAAAAGTAAGGCCTCCAAACGCATTGTACAATAGCCCACCTGTAGTTAATCCAATGATACTGGCCACCCCTGTAACACTACCTGCTACGCCCTGCACTGCTCCTTGATAGATAGTCCCTGCGCGCTTAGAGAGAATCGACATTATGGATGGCCACATAAGCCCATTACCAACTGCAAATAAAACAGCCGCCAAATAAATCAAGGAAAATTCTGATGATACAAACAACACGAAATTCGAACCTAATACAGCACTACCAATAATCACTAATTTTTCTTCTGAGAATCTTTTTAATGCTCTTCGAAGGACCGGCCCTTGCACCAATATCATCATGCTGCTTAAAACTGCATAAAATACTCCCATTTCTGTTACTGTCCATCCTAAACCGGATACTGCATGAATTGGAAAAGCAGTATAAAAGATATTGAATCCAACAAAAATAAGGAAGTATAGGATAAGTAAGAATGAAATATATTTTAGTTTGAAGACATCTTGCAGTTTCAGTCTCTTGGGATTAGCTGCCTTGTAGCATTCCTTGCATTCAAATGCAAAAACCTTGCTGACATTGTCTTTTTCTGGAATTTGCGTAATGATCGAAGATTTGGATTCTTTCAATACAAAGATTATTACTACCAAGACGACTAAAGAAAGAATTAAGGCTAGCAACACAGGTAGCACCTCGCCGTAGATGGTTGCACCCAATATTCCTGCGAGGGCAGGTCCGATAACAAAACCAAGATTAGAAGCCATCCCCATTTTCCCAAAGTTTCTGCTCCTGTTTTCATCAGATGAAATATCTGCAACATATGCGTCAGCAACGGAAACGTTTCCACCAGTAAGGCCATCAACTGCCCGTGCTAGGAATAAAACAGCCAAGGGAAGAGTTATAACAAAGGTTCCGAATATTGCAGAATTAACATTAAAAAGATCATTAACTGGCAAAAATAAGGCAACAAGGAAAATTATCCATCCAGCAAGTGTACCTATATGACTTGCCAACAAAATTTTTCTTCTTCCATAAACATCAGACCATCTTCCCAAGAGTGGAGCCCCAATTAGTTGAAACGCAGGATATGTTGCTGAAAGAATACCATAAACTAAGGCGTTTCCACCGAAATCAGTAACCAAAAAAACCAAAAAAGGTAGAACGATACTAAAACCAAGGGTTCCCACAAAATTAATTAACAATAGTGGTAAAATCGAGATTCGTTCACTGTGTACGGTGGTCACTAATTATTTGTAAACATGAGTATTAATTTAAGTATTAATTTAAGATTTTTCCTCAAACTCCTGGTCTTATCGTGTTATGTTTCCTACCGATCCTCATTAACCCTGCCGCCGGATCTACGATAAAAATTCTGCAAATATAACACAGAGAGCGAATTACTTATAAGTATTCTAATAAACTTGTATGCGTATGCACATCACCTCAGATCCTGTTTCATACTTACCTAAGATCATGTTTTTCACTAAAGGTAAAGGGATTCACAAGGATTATCTTACGAGCTTCCAATTAGCCTTAAATGACGCTCAGATATCTGATGTTAATCTCGTCTCTGTTTCCAGCATAATGCCTTCGCAGTGTAAAATAGTTAGTGTGCAAGAAGGCAGAAGGCACATTATACCAGGCCAAATAGTTTTTAGTGTCATGGCGAGATCTGCTACCAACGAGCCAAATAGACTGATTGCTGCATCTATTGGATTAGCTAGACCATCAAACAATAATCATTACGGTTTTCTTTCCGAACACCATTCAACCGGAGAAACAGCTCAAAGAGCAGGTGATTATGCTGAAGATATGGCAATGGAAATGCTTGCTACTACTCTGGGTCTGGCAAGTGATCCTACACTCTCGTGGGATGAAAGAAAGGAGGAATGGAAATTATCAGGCAAAATATACCGAACACAGAACCTTACACAATCTGCAGAAGGTAATAAGGGCGGTCTTTGGACTACTGTTGTGAGTGCGGCCGTTTTTATAATCTAGCTTAATCAAGCTTCATCAACGTAAAATCAATTGTACTCTCGGTTCAACGATAAGGATTGGAATAATCCGATGCAAACTTACCCTGCATTTAGAATTTCTGTATTTTATTTTTTATTTTATTCAAATGTTAGGTACAATTTATAGATAGATCCTTGCCTCTAGAAGGTCAGTATGTACAGGCAACCATCAGGTCTAACTCCTAGATCGGTAACACCTGCAAATCCTGCTGCAAATAACACATCATTACTTTGCGTCGTATTTGCTATATACCATTATCCTGTTTCACAAGTACAAGAACCATCGATAGCTTCATCTTTCATTAGCTCAACTGATAAATGCGATAATTGTCTAACCCTATGTACGGGAGTGTTTATGATAAGTGACAAAGGGTTCTACTATTTTTGAATACTTGTTGAAGGTAGGGATCTGCCGAAGAAGGCCTTTACGTTTGGACGGTAGAGATAGTAGAGAATTACTCCATTAATAGCAATACCTACTATCTGAGCGATGATCCCAGTTACAAAACTATCCGTGTCATCGATAAAGGATGCATTGAATATGCTTGCAGTTACTCCAGATATTATCTGGACCGCGATGGCAATAATTGTTAATATAACTGCTATAATCCAAGCCCATCCATTTCCTTTCAATAAGCCATAAGATACGATCAAGTATCCAATTCCAACTGCAAGTACAATTGCCCCTATCGCGATCCCAACGCCACCAAGGAACTGGGCTAGAGACTGTAATTCTGCTGCACTCTGCAGCTCTTGCTGTTGCTGTAATTGAAGCTGTTCCTGCTGTTGTTGCATTTGCTCTGAAATGAAAACATCAATAGGAACTGAAGTAAAGAATACACCAAATGCAAGTAATGAAATCCCTCCAAAAGTCAATATTACTCCGCCAATAATAGTCAGAATGGCAATTATCGTGACTCCGGCCGGTCGTTTAATTTGTTCTTCCAAATCGCACGTGATTCATTTGCCGAAACTATAATTGTTGTTATTTTATGATCGTTGGACCATTAGAACTGCATAATCTGCAATTATTTTGGACACAAAGAATAAGCCTGGCTATTTAGCTTTACTAATTTACACAATAAGAACTATCATTGAATTCAATTCAACCAAAAAATGAGTTTGGGTGAGCCCTAGCCCAGGCTCGCTCATTTGTCATCCTTGCGTGGAATTGGTTACGGGATTTCCGTTAAAGGTAATTTGACTAAGAGTGTCTTGATTCAGTTGTACTACTTGCTCCGGTAGTGGCACATATTCCAATTCAGGAGAAAATTGTTGTCCATCAGTTATTGCCCACTTGACAAAGTCAGTCAGTGCTTTAGCTTTAGCGTCTGTCATCGAAGGGTTATCGGCCAATTCCTTGTTTAACAACAGGTAAGAGAAACTGGCAATTGGGTAAGAATCATTACCTGGCGCGTTTACCAAGGTGACATTATTCCATGATGCATCTCCGGCCGGTAGGTTCCCGGCTGATGCGGCCGCTGCGGCCTCTGTTGAGGCAAGCGTTGGTTCTACAAAATTGCCTGCCTGATTTTGAACAAATGCAAATGGCATTCCCGTTGTCAACGCATATGCAAGTTCTACGTATCCTATTGTATTTTCGCTCCCTCTAATTGCACTTGCAACACCTTCGTTTCCTGAGGCACCTATCCCTGTAGGCCACTGAACGGATTTCCCTTTACCAACCTGGTCGCTCCAATCGGGACTAACTGCAGATAGATAATCAGTCCATACAAAAGTTGTTCCTGAACCGTCCGATCGGTGAGCAACAATTATGTCTGCATCAGGAAGCGATAATTCAGGATTCAATTCAACGATCTGAGGGTCATTCCATTTTGTAATCTTCCCTAAGAAGATGTCGGCCAAGATAGGACCTGTTAGGTTCAAGCCTTTGTCAGGTACTCCTTGAACATTATATGCTGCTACTACAGAACCTATGGTTTCTGGGATATGTACCGCACCCGGTGCGTTCGTTTCTTCCTCTGGAGTTAGCGGGGCATCACTTGCACCAAAGTCAACTGTCTTTTCTGTGAATTGTTTGACCCCACCTCCACTTCCAATTGATTGATAGTTGATATTCACTTCTGGATCGACCGTTTGATATTCAACTCTCCACGTATCTAGCAGCGGGAATGGGAATGTAGCACCTGCTCCATTGAGAGTTACTGGTCCTTGAGCTAACAGATCGCTAGAGAATCCTGCTGGTATCGTTAATACCATCACAAGCGCCGCAGCAATCAATAAATTAAAACCTGTTTTGGTTTCCATTTAATTTGATTCACTGCTGTTAATTATTAATCCCTATACCATATAATTATAGTAGTCTATAGATTCCTATGGCGATCATATAGAATACATGACTGCCCTTGAAGCATCCGTTGAAGAGATTAAAAATAAAGTGAAAATTAGCTCTTCCCTCATAGGAAATAAGCACTATTCTAGCAAAAAATGGTAAAACAAATCAAAATAAGATAATCAATGCGGTGGTCTATTCATCGCCATTGACCACGACCAGAATAAGTATGTCTACGTACATATGATATTTTACTGCAGTGACTGCAGCGACTCCAATGAGGGCAGTTGACAGTATAGATCTACATATTCTCATTTCACTCATGTTATGTAATTTCAGTAAAAAAAGGTCTCAACTCTTCGGTGAAATATTGCGTATTAAGATCCGCAATTCTAGACATTTGAGCTGAATATGAATATGAATATGAATATGAAAAAAGCTCCACGGATTTGGATTCCAATACATAAAAATCGCCGAAATTTAACCTTCCTTACTTACGATACACAAATTATCCGCCAATTCGAGTATAATTATATATGCTTAAGGCATTTATGGATCCATCGAACTGACAATTCAGACATACCCCCCAGTCAAAGACAAAAAATCAGAAGTTCTTTACGGTGTTGAAAAAGCCGTAGGAAGGGGAATCTATTTCATGGATAATGTAAGAGAAAGGATGGATATCTTCTTCGACAAAAAAGCACCATCGATAGTAGTAGATGTTAAGGAGTATAGAAATGGTTATAAGAACATACGAAAAAGGGGTGGAAGGATACGTGCGCTCACTGAAATAACGAGAGAGAATCTCCCTCATTGTAAGGAGCTAATGAATCTAGTAGACGAACTGAGGCATTTAGATGGGGTGAGAGGAGGGATTGCAATAAGTGAGACAGAATATATGGCGGCCACTGTCTTGCAGGAAAGCGTTCCACTGACTGAGGTAATTTATAGCAGCATAAGGGAGGTTGTTGAACAGGGGCAGCACATATTTGATACTCTTTGGAGTACGGCTACACCTGCCGAACAAAAAATTAAAGAACTAGAAGAAGGCGTTGAGCACCCGGTGATACAAGTCATATCTGACACTCGTACTTCGATATCACTTGCTTATGATCTTATGGACTCAGCGAGACACGAAATCCTGGTAATGTTTGCATCAGCAAAGACATTTCTTTTAGCTGCAGACACATACACATTGAATCATTACCGAAAGGCCCTGCATAGGGGGACCAATCTAACTATCTTGGTTCCCATATATGACGATTCAAAAAATGATATCAAGGCCAGTCATGCCCATGACGATGATAAGTTCACCAATGAATCTTTAGATGTGAATGAACAGGTGATTAGAATAAGAAAAAAGATACCAAATGCCAACTTAATTGTAACTGATAAATCAATTAACACGAAAATTACAATAATGGTAGTAGATAATTTGAAATCTATGGTATGGGAGCTCAAGGATGATACACTAAAGGATCCGTACCAGGCAGGAGGAATTGCAACATATTCAAATATTCCTTCTGTAGCATCATCTTATGCATCCATAATCCATGTCATTCATAAACAAACAGACTTGTATGAGCAATTAAAGGATTCTAAGGAGAGATTAGAGATGCTCAACAAACAATTGGAATCCCACAATATAATTCAGCAAGAATTCATCAATATAGCAGCTCATGAACTACGGACACCTATACAACCGATACTGGGACTATCTGAAATTGCGCTGGCTAGATATGAAAAAATATTTGATAGAGATAATCCATGGTTGAAAGAAACACTAGAAGTGATCAATAGGAATGCAAAAAGACTTCATAGGTTAACAGACGATATCCTAGATGTAACAAGGATTGACAGCAAGATACTAAAGTTGAACAAGGAATCGGTAGATGTTGATGAGGTTATTGACAAAGTTATTGATGATTTTAGAAACAAAGTAGATCATACTAATGAGAAACAGGTTAAGATTGTTAAAATGATCAAAGTTCATTCAAATAAATCGAAATATGGTACCGAATCCCAGAGTGTTAAATTGATTTGTGATAAGAATAGGGTAATGCAAATAATATCGAACCTTATTAGTAACGCTATAAAATTCTCATCCAAGGATGGAACCATTACCATATTGAAGGAGGTAAGTAAGGACAACAAATCCATTGTAATAAGTATAATTGACAGAGGAAGTGGAATAGATCCAGATATATTTCCGAGATTATTTTCAAAATTCTCTACAAGATCAAATGAAGGTACCGGTCTTGGTCTTTATATTTGTAAGAACCTTGTCGAATCTCAAGATGGCAGAATTTGGGCTCAACACAACAATGACGGCCCTGGAGCAACATTCTCATTTAGTCTCCCAGTAGCAAATCCTATTTAGACCTCTTGGGAGAGAACTCATTAATTAGATATTTGTAAAAGATGTAAAGCATAAGAACAATGGATAGTATGCTACATATTTCCCGTTTCAACTTAAGAAATAGTACTTGCATATATGAATAGGTGAGAGGGGTAGTGTTTGGATGGAATTAATACATAGAGGATTTAATACTGTGGTCGTAGTCCTTTCTGCAATAACTCTGGCCTATATCGTGTTTCCCCTAACTACAATTCTGACCTTTTTGGATCCGTTGAATGCTTTGGAATCTTTGACACGACCACAAGTTTGGAACGCTTTCACCCTAAGCCTATTTACTGCGACTGTCTCTACATCAATTCTATGCGCAATTGGGATACCATTTGCGTATTTCTTGGCAAGATATTCTAATTTTAGAGGGAAATTCATTATTAGAGTTGTTGTCATCATTCCATTAGTCCTTCCTCCGCTGGCAAGTGGGGCTCTTTTATTAGGTATGTTTGGTCCAACATCGATAGTTGTACAAGCCTTCCCAGGGGTGGAATTTACTCAATCCATGTTCGGAATTATAATAGCTCAAACATATGTTGCCTCTCCTTTCATGATCCTTGCAAGCCAAGCGGCATTTGAATCAGTTGATAGATCATATGAGAATGTTGCAAGAGTACTGGGTAAGAACAATTTACAGACCTTCTTCAGAGTTTCACTTCCACTAGCTAAGACTGGAATAATTATAGGTATAATCATGTCATGGGTAAGGGCGGTTGGAGAGCTCGGGGCGACCATGATGATGACGTACAACCCTCACACTATCTCAATTCAAATTTTTGAAGACAATGCTATTGGTGGTTTAACCCAAGCTGTTCCAGGTATTATATTGGTGGTAACATTACCCTTATTAGTAATAGTTATATTTTACATTTCAAAGAACAATGGTCAGGGACTACTGAAGCTTGGATAACGAATATTCAGAGCCGTGGAGCATATTTATAAAGAAATTTCTATTTTGTACTAAACTCAAAATTTCCAAACATGAACCAATTCTTTGTAATAAGCATGAAAACCCAAGTGAGCAATGCGAGTCATGTAATAGTGGAAATAGGATATCCCTGCATAAATAATAGTATCCTTCGGACTGGCCCATCTACTTTTAAATTGGCATCCTATTCTGAAAACAAGTTAATTCAAACTATTAAAGGCAATTTGACTCACCTGAGCCGGATCCTAGATTACAATGTCGACCATACTCTATTATTTTTTAGAATTAGCTCTGATCTGATTCCTTTCGGCTTCTCATCCGATCTGTAAATTGAATTGGTTTGAGCTTTTTCAGTCAGAATTCGAACTTATTGGCATCTTTATCAGAAAACACGGACTGCGTGTTTCCATGCACCCCGACCAATTTGTGATTCTTAACTCATCAAATAACATGATAATAAAAAGCAGTATTAGCGAATTAGAATATAATTGCAAAGTTTTGGATGCGATGCAACTTGATGAAACCGCCAAAGTACAGATTCAGGTTGGGGGAGTTTAGGGAAATAAGATTGAAGCGTTAACAAGGTTTGCTGGAACTTACAATAGTCTTGATAATGCGATTAGGCGAAGACTTGTTATAGAGAATGATGTGTTATGCACCACTTTACCCAGTATTCATTCCCAAATAAACTTAAATTAATCAGATAATTAGAATGTACTTAAACACAATATGGTGATCCTACACTGGCCTCAGATACCTCAGAAGCCGCAGATTGCAATCGAAATTGTTAACTGAGATAACACCGAAAACCTCCGTTACAGATTCATTTCATAGGTAACAACCATAAAGGTATAATCTCTTGAATTATCAACGAATAATAAGTTGGATAAGTCATAAACCTCGGAAACATCAGGCTTAACCCTATCTGTATGTTATAGGGCTCTTTCGGGGAATTTTAAAGACGGTCCATTTACAAGATGACTTATTGTTCGAAATAATCCCATAAGTATAGCCTTCGATTGATTCGATGAAGGATTCATTCCATGATGGACTATGTTATTTCTAATATCAATTACAGCTAATTCTATATCTGAAATAGGTACTGAACCTACACTAATTCCTATTGCTACTACCTGAGCTCGTAACCCTTTCTAAAAGAATTCTGCCAAAGATTCATTTACAGAATCACTCAGCTGATTTACTCTACAATTTGAACGCAAAAATTCCTCAATCGCAAGCTCTAAAGATGAGACCCCCTCTATAAAACTTGATCTAGTATCTTTCTCTTCTAGATATTTATGAGCTCGTCTAAGCAGCCTTGTGGCTGGACTTGGCTCATAGTTCTGGTCAACAAACTCCTTAATCATTGTCCAATCTTTTTTTTCGAAGAACTGTTGGAAGAATGAGTCACTTGCAACGTTTTATTTGATGGAGATTATCCATCAAATCCTGGAACTCCTTCTACTACCATCAGGTTCCTCCATTTTTCATACGCCGCATCCTAGTAACATATTCATTAAGTTCAGAAGTGTTCAGCACAATATGAACCTTGCAAGGTATTCGTAGATGCTTCGGAATCACATGTTTTTTGTGAGCTCATGGTGAACTATGGAATGAGCAAACCTTACGAACATATTAAACCTGAGACAAGTTTCCATCATTTTCGTTCTAGAATAGAATTCCTCTTGTTCCCTTCCTCGTCTACATCTGAATCGTTCCCTTCCTCGTCTCCCTTTCCATCTAGCAAATATTGAGCCTCTCTTAGTCTAGCATAACCAGGGGTCAACTCTCGACTCAAAGTCTTATAGCAGTCATCACATAAATATTTGAAAAGTTGTTTTGCAGGATGTCCAAAAGGGTCGTAGAAATCTGCGGGAATGTCAAAGATATATGGTTTCATACTGGAGGCTCGTTGAGACTTGCAGTTTTCGCATAGTGGATAGGAATCTCTTAGTGGAGTGATCATTGCTTGCTCCTACTGCTAAACCTTTGGTCTTATTAGTCTGATGCCCTTGTCCAAATGTTTCACCTACTTCAATGTCCAGCTCATTTGCTATCTCCCTAGGAATAGGCAGTATTAATGGAGGCCTGTCTCCTGGTCAGAGATTGTCCAAAGTCCAAGACTGAAACCATATCATTTTCTCTGCACTGTAAGTATGTTTTAAGTATATGTTTATATCATCTGAACCTGTCCATTTGTAGCCTTCGATAGACGCAGATTCTTGATCACCACAGCAAGAACCAATATGACCCAAAAGTGAGCGTGATGGCCTACCTACACCACATTGAGAGCTAAGCATTTTTTGGACTATACATTAGTGTATTTAAGCCAAGTGCTTGGCTTCTGATAGGCGAACATCTCTTCATACCGCTGTCGATATTCATATAGGAACTCATCATGATCATCACGCAGCCGCAGAACCCAGTCTGGATTTAGGTGTTGTAGATAGGGCAGCGGCTAACTCGAGTGCAATTATAAGAATACTTCCTGTTCAGATATCTTTACAGTCAGGCCGTCCCATATAACATATGCATTTTCATTAAACACTGCTATCTCATGAGTTCGGGAGCGACCTGGGTTAGCCCTATCAAAACTAATTCCTCCGTTTGTGTGTCATATGATACCTCTAGAACGGAAGATAATGAATCTTTATCTTCATTATTATTTGATCCATTCTATTTATTTTACGTGCCTTGACGGTTACATTATTTCCAATTCCAGATTTTCATATGCGTTTTCCTTGTTTCATTAATTTCATCCCCGAATACACTGCGATATTATCAAGAAAGCCCAACTTTCCACAATCTTGACTCCTAGAGATAAGACAACTAAAATAATAAAACTTCTGTTCTCCTAATATTAATCCTGGTAGTGTCAAGCAAAACTTCATAATAAAACGATTCTTTGTCCAAATATACCTCACTTATGCAGAGCTTTCTACGTGGACAATGTAACAGACTGGACGACACAGATACGACTTGTTATGATATTATACTCTATTTCCACTCCCATATCCTTACGGCAATACTACCAGATTCATCAACATCATTTTCAAAAACCCCAAAGACGTTATTGAGATAGCCAAGCTTTCCCTTTTGATAGCGATTTAAAGAATATGGAACCTGTATATTTCATTTTTTCTGCTTCATTAACATAGCCTGTTCTATGACCAGCAAAGGTTGCATTTTCAGTGCCATCTTTTGTCATTACTATGCCCTTCGTTCCGCCATATTGTGTTCCTTCAGATGTTTGCATACTTGTATATGTGTGTAATTCTGTGACTGCTATTTCTCTCAAATTACCTAGGACTTTTAATTATATTACTACTATCGTTAACAGGCCGCATCCAAAGAATTGCCCATCTATCATTGAGAGCCTCTACAGGATAGTATGATATAAGCATCTTTTCTTGATCTACCTCTTCTATAACAGACCCAGATCCACCCCCAATAGCTCGTTGGAAACTCGTTAGGTTCGCAAATGACTCGCTTATGTTTGTGACCAATTTATTGTCTGAACCAGCTATTTCCCCACCATTAGAATCAACATAGACAATTCGTTGACCTTCTGGTAATTTTATGGATTGGAGCTCTTGATCAAAGACACTTAGATCAATGCCTCCAACCCAAAGACCGATCAGTGTATTGTCATTTGAAAATACTGGAACTGCTATGTTCGTCTGTCTATGATCTGATGAGGCTGAATCTACGATTTCTAGATAAGTCTTGTTAGTATTCAATACTCCTTTGTAATAATCACGAAAAGCAAGATTGTCTGTTGTTAAATTCTCTTGACGAGAATATGGTTCTAAAAAGTATACAACACCATTAGGCATAATAAAACCGATAGCACTTATGTCGTTGTAGTTTGATATTATATTTTGCGCAACAGTTCGTCTCGTCATATCAGCGTGTTCTGGTATTCCATTGAATCCATTTAGTGTAGCATTAAGTAAGCTAGCATTGGGCATACTTCTTATCTCTGATGACTTTCCTGTAATTTCCATTAATGCGATGGCATCTTTGATCCTCTTTTCTAGACTATTGGCCAAAATCTGAACTTTTAAAACATCGCTATTATTGTCGCTCTTGTTGCTGTTGATGCTATTGGTTTTGTTAAAAATCCGACTAACCTCTGTTTGTTGGTCTCTACCATTTCCATCAGTTGCAGCAACGAATACATCGCCTAAAGAGATGATAGACACGGAGAATACCGCTATAGCGATAATCGACGCTATAAGCATTTTTACCACACCCGATTTATACCAACAGAACCTATCGAATAACTATTATTATTCGTTGTTCCATCTCACTTTGTTCACACGTTCTTATCCGTTGTATACCTCTGTCTGATCTCTATAATAATTCCGGAACATATTAAATGCTATTTACTATATATTGATGAACCTCAACTGGAATTTTACTCGTTTGCTTCGTTCTCATTATCACACTGTGGCTAGCAGAGTCTGGGTAGAGTCTCTTTACTACAGAGATCGTCAACATTTGAATGAAGTGGTAGCGAGACTGGAGAAGGATGAACGAATGGGCACACTGATGAAAGAATCTGTGGATTTACTTCCATCTGGGGCGAATTTCATTATCGGGGAATTTGACCGCCTCAATATCTAGGTTCTAACATTGCTGGTTAATGTCTTGCGCAGGAAGGTCAGATTCTAATATTAAATGGCAATTGATATCTTTTATCTTGTTAGAGGAAGAAGAGTAATTAGAAGGATAATCTAGATAAAGTTCATCTTCTCACGACAACCTGATGGATGCATTTCGTATGCCTCTGCAGTTCTAGCTTCGATCAGTGGAGAGCGGCGAAAGTTTGTGTATATGTTCATTCTTTAAACGCCTGCAGCTCTCATGCGCTCGCATGCGAAACAGTTATCAGTATATTTTTAATTAGCTTTGCACAATAAGAGTTTTGTCATGGTATTAGATCAAGAACAATCAACTAATATTGAAGACACGCTAGCTGATCTCTTAAGATTTCCATTGATGGAGGCACTCATTGGAAGACGATCAAGGAGATTTTGTATGGGTTCAGAGATCCCCGATGGCGTGCTCGCTTTTAAGTCTAAGCATAAACCTATGCCATTAAGTGAATTAGAACAGCTACTTGTGTTATCTACTATGGGTGGAGTTACAGGATGGCATTTTGCAATTATGCGCCACAAGAAATATGCACCATACCTATCTAATTACTGCAATAGTCCATCCGGCCGCACCTTTCCCTCTGCAGCAGGATTCGCCACATCTGAGATCTTTTATACCGACGACGACGGCACGTATTTCTTCCCCACAAGAGATTTTCATCCACCACAGGATATAATGGATGGAAAGGTTGATCTACGGCAATTTCTAGCTGCTCACAAATCAAGAATACGAAAAATATCTAACAAGAGATTATACACTCCAAGAGAAGAACCATATATGGAAGGACATAATACTTGGATAGCAAATCATGAGGGATCTACATTGGTTATTCCAATTGGGGATCTAGCTCAACACACTCTTTCCAGTATTCTTTACTATACCGTGAATCATTTTCCTATTTTTGATGATATAGCCAAGAAGCAGATCCCTGGCTTAGGCAAGTATGAAAATATAATTGATACAAAGAATGCTATTCCACTGACCTATCTTGAGCAATATAGTATCTCTGAATTAACAACAGAGCTTTCGACGTCTTGTTACGTAGGTATGTTATTGCTTCAAGCAATGGGTTTAGGAGGATGGCTGTATCATGGTATAGATAGGCATACAGTATTGGGAGCGACTGGAGTTCCCAACATACCAGGATTAGGATTTAGATATGATACAGATGATCGCTGGTCTATACCCAATCCTACGGGATTACCAGGAGTTTTTGAGGCGTATTGTCCTCCACACTTCAAGAATATGAGAGAAGCAATTGATTCTCTTGTTCAAAGAAAGTTTGGTGAAGGTGGCGTTTATAACATAGAAACGCCTGGTGCGTGGAAAGACAGCGCAAAAGTAAGAGGCAATGCTAACCCTATCACTGAAGAGGTTAAAGAGTGTGCAGCATTGCAAGCACAGTATATTTACGATACTTATGGCAAATTTCCAGCCACTATTCCTAGTATCTATTTGTTAACGTATTTGCAGGCACAACATATAGACCTAGATTTCTATGACCATTATTTCAAAGCTGGTGCATATCTACCTACACATAAAAATCACATGAAAAAATGGCATGGCAGATAAGGATCTCTCCAATTTTGGTATTGAATAACCAGCCTTAAACATTCGAACTATCAAACGGAGAGTTAGGTCAGTTGACTGTATATGTAACGTAGAAAGTGCAAAACATACCTGGGCGACACTTCACTGACTCTTAGTAAACTCAGTTAAGGTATGGAGATTGTCGACCTCAAACATAGTTATGATTTAAACTATCGCAAGATGGGGTCCAATATAAAAACAAATTCGAGATCCGATACAATATGTTGATTTTCGAAATTAACATGACAGGTAGAATAGATATCTTTGACCTTTGACGAACTATCTACGTGAAAGCAATCTGATAAAGTCAAGTTCGTTCTAGCATATGGATTCTCTTGTCTGATATGAGGCAACATTCTTAGTTGATCCATCAGACGAGCAGTTGAGCTATAGTTACAACAAATCTATCATAAGATCGTAGATTTATCCTTTTTGCGGTTATGCACTAGCCATTCTTTCCCTAGGAACAGTTAATATACCGTTTATTTGTGCGATAAGAAATTTGAGCAAGATATTGAACTCATTCGCCATATCAGCATCATCGAATAATTGGAATCTCATTGGTTATATAATCAGCCTGCAAAAATAGATTGAGGAATTACAGAGTAGGTATATGAATTTGTTTAGTGATGGCTAGTTTATGTAGGTCCAGTTAGCTATCATTCTAGCCATCATCTTAATGCTGGCTTTCCAAGTTTTCGTTCGACCGTGATGCAAACTGGCTGACTTCCTTAATCCTCCTAACCATCGTCTCTTATTGTGATGATTCGCATGACACCATGCTCAATTTATGTCGTCGTTAATTTCTAGGCAATCTCGGGGCATCCATTAAGTTTAGGTCTTTAATACTCTGACCATACATATAGGATATCTATACTACTACAGCTCACTTACTAAATCAGCAGTATTTTTAATCTCCGATGCGTGCCTTGAACAAAAGCACTGATCGACAAAATATTTCTGGAAATTATCAAAACCTTGACAATATCCTACCGACAGCATTCTCAATATCTATAGTTCCCATAGCGGGCACTCTTACATTCTTCCGGAGCGCATTCGCATGACTACTTTATTCATCCTCTAACTATGGGATGCCTTCCTGGTTCTGCCTACAAGGTAAAGCATGATCCTAGATAATAATAAATAGAAAAAATCGCCATGATACACCCTCGGTTTAACTCGGGTATTGGCTGATACGGGTGAAAATAAGAATAAAGATAAAGCGGAATATGTTAAGCCGCAGATAAGGCTAGGTCTTAAACCTAACATCAATCAGTTTTTGCTCTTAATACTAGTAAATGCCTTCGTGGGTGCTATGATCGGTTTAGAACAAACAGTCGTTCCCCTATTAGGAAAAGAGGAATTTGGTTTAGAGTCCAATGTCCTAGTTCTATCTTTTATTGCTAGTTTTGGAATAGTCAAGGCTATTCTCAATCTCTTTGCTGGTAATCTATCCGATAGGTGGAACAGGAAAAAGGTCTTAGTCTTAGGCTGGCTATTTGGTATACCTGTCCCTCTTATTCTACTCGCTGCGCCTAGTTGGGACTGGATCTTGGTTGCGAATGTAATGTTGGGAGTAAATCAAGGTCTGGCGTGGTCGATGACCGTAAACATGAAAATCGATTTGGTCGGAAAAGAGAAAAGAGGATTAGCTCTAGGACTCAATGAATTTGCCGGCTACATAGCTGTTGCCTTAATAGGTTTTGTGACGGGTTACATCGCAGCCGTGTATGGTTTGAAACCATACCCATTCTATCTGGGAATTGCTTTTTCATTGTTAGGTTTCATAATTTCTACGGTCCTAGTCAGAGACACTTCGAGATTCACTGAATTAGAACTACAGCAAGAAAGGAGAGAGAAACTAAAAAGGGAACAACTGAGAAGCCAAGAAGAAGGATATGTATCTTTAGAACCAAGTGAAAAATCGACGAGGGAAATAACTGATGCATTAAGAAACGATATCTCGATAACCGAAAATAACCCAAGTTTTAGACAGGTATTTTTCGAAACGTCTTGGAGGAATCGTTCTTTATTAGCTGCTAGTCAAGCAGGACTAGTTAATAACTTGGTCTTTGGTGTAACATGGGGTTTATTTACACTCTACTTTGTGTCATATGGAATAAATGTAAGCGATACAGCATTTCTAAAGGCACTTCATCCGGGGGTATGGGGATTCTTACAACTAGCAACCGGACCCCTTAGTGACAGTGTGGGTAGGAAGAGACTCATTTACCCCGGGATGATTATTCAAGCAGTTGGGATTTGGATAATATTATTTTCTGCAGGTTCCTACTTTGGACTCATAATTGGGATGTCCCTTTTAGGTGTTGGAACAGCTCTTGTATATCCTACTTTGCTTGCGGCAATTAGTGATATTGCCAATCCTCAGTGGAGGGCTACCTCACTGGGTGTTTACAGATTTTGGAGAGATTTGGGTTTCGTATTTGGTGCTGTTGGCATAGGTTTTATAGCAGATGCTTTTAATTTAAACATCGCTATTCAGACGGTCGCATGGATAGCTTTGGGGTCTGGAATTTTTGTCCTTCTGGTTATGCGAGAAACTAGAAATAGTGGTCTTACCAACAGAAGCTAGGAATATTATAATGGCTGCGTAGCGATTCTTCCTCGGCTTCGCAATGGTGCCAGTGGGATTAGTGTCACATGTATTAAGCCCTCATACATCATATTCTTATGAATATGATAAGATGCTTTGACTGTGGCTGCAGTCCGCGTGAATGTATTCAGATGGTTTTGTGAAGCCTGAATACCCATATTGTGCTAAATAATTTCTAGATGTATTCTGTAGAAGGAAATACAGAAGAGATCTGTGAAAGTGGACAGACCAAGGTGACGCAATCGCTGGAATGAGTAGATAATTCAACTTATAATAGTTGCATTGACCTTATCTATGTCCATACCTAGATTGTGAGTGAATGGTGAGTGAAACTAAACTAGTGAGTGAATGGTGAAGGACAAGAGTTTAGGAAGTATGGCAATGGATATCTATCTTGCTCATGTTAATCTTGTAAGAGACCTGAGATATCTGGTTCGTCATCCATTGGTGGTGTGTCTGTTCTGTTACTTCGGTTATTTGGGATTTTGAAAGTAGGAAATACTTGTAAGGTAATGTCATTATACACAAAATTAACATGGGACAATTTTCCGCTATCCAGAATTACATCATTTCCTGCTACCGAATACAGATCATCTTGTATGACAGGTAACGGCAATACAGGAGATAATGACTCAGTATCATTTGGCAACGATTTACGATGGCGTCCATCATACTATTATACGCCTGTTCAGCATCGTCTAAGAGTAATTTCTCATCCTCATTTTCACTATATCCATTCCTGATTGGATTTTGACTAACATGTGACTGTGATAATATTTGTTGTACTGGGAGAAGACACGTTGTAGTACAAAGCCTGGAATTTTCCAGGGTTGTTTCTTGACGATTCGAATAGAGAAGCAAGAGCTAATTTCAGCAGCTTTCTAGGATTTGGGATAATACTTTCCATTACTTGCTTAACTTCCTGCTTAACCTTGATACAAGTTTCGTCATCATGCTGAATAGAAGCGATATTATTCTCCAATCTTACCTTTTGTATACTTAGATTTTCAATCTCTCTTTTTTGTTGGCTTATGATATATTCATTCTCTTCTATTGTCTTACAATCTTTTTGTTTTAGGTCAGTGAATTGCTGAAAAGTTTCTGCTGCTTGCTTATTACTAACTTCTAGTCTTGCTTGTTCACCTTCCAAATCTAATTTTTTTGACGTTCCAGTGTTATATTCTCCTTAAGAATCCTACTGACCTGTTGTGAACTCAGACCTTCTGCCTTCATCCTTCTATTTAATTCAGAGATAGACCAGATATCATTTCCTAATTCTTCATACATCTGATTTAATTGATACAATCCGTTAAGGTTCCAGTATTCTCTGTAGTAATCACTTACTTCTTTCTCTCTTAGGCCTAAAGTAATCGCAATATGAGCGGGATTATAACCATCCATACACATCTTATAAGCCCGTGAAGATTCGGTAAGTGAAGCCCGTTCTGGTTCTACCGTATCTAGGATAGCTCGGATATCACGAGGAGATTTTCTGACGATTTTCTGTATTTCTCTGAACGTCTTTTTTTGATTATGATATAGGTCTATGACCAATATTGAGAGAGAACTCAGTAGCCACTATCCTTATATTGGGTTTCCAGTTTGTCGATACTATGACTATCTGAAAACAAAGCTAGGAAACTTTATTTTTATGGCTACTAACCAATGAATTGCTAACATGAATCCAGAATTCAGCTCCCATAATTTAGATCAAAAAATATGGATCTTGAAAGGAGCTGAAAATATCGTCAATTTCATAATTTCACGCTATACATTCGTAAGAAAAAATATAGTTGTTTGTGATGATTATCTAGGTCCAATAACGATCAAGAAGACAACACCAATTTGGACAGCGAACTTGAAATTAGACAACAGAGGAATCAAGGTCAGATTTCTTACTGACATAAGAAAAGAAAATCTCAAGTATTGTAAAGAAATGCTTGATGAGTTAAAGCATCTCGAAATACGTCATATGAGTGGTGTCAAGGGTAACTTCAGCATTTTTGATGATAGAGAGATTTTTACAATTTTTGTAGATAAGCCAAGCGAACCTGTCAAAGACGCCATTTTTTGCACTCAGAAAGGTATGGTAGAAATACATCTCTTCACTTTTGAGAATCTTTAGCGTCAGGCAATACCTGCACACCTTAGGATCAAAGAATTGGAGAGAGGAATACGAGCAGAAGTACTTCAGACTATAAGAGATCCGAATGAGGTAATTGAAACAGCATACAAACTTGTTACATCAGCTAGGGAGGAGATTCTCATGGTTTTTCATACAGCAAATGCCTTTCTTCGTCAAGAAAGATCGGGTAGAATAGACTTACTTGTTGAAAATGCAATCAAATACAAAATTCAAATCAAAATCCTTGTACCAGTGGAGGATAAAATAGCAGACATAATTCAAAGGTTAGAACATATCAATGGTATACAAGTACGAAAAATTGAACCAGCAATGCAGACCAGGATGACCATTCTGATCATAGATAGAAAGTACTCGCTTGTGATAGAATTAAGGGATGATAATGAAGAGGATTCAGAGCAAGCAATGGGAGTAGCTGCGTATTCTAATAGCAAATCAACTGTATTGTCATATGTCTCGATATTTGATACACTATGGAAACAAACTGAATTACGTGAAGAGCTTTTGAATCGTAGTATGGCACAAGAAGAGTTCATCAATGTTGCGGCTCATGAACTGCGCAATCCTATTCAACCTATACTGGGTTTATCAGATATTCTTCTACATTCAGATATTTCATCAAACAGTGGCAGCACAGAGTTCAAGATGACGGATCAACAAAAAGAAATGATTGCTATTATTGCTCGGAATGCAAGAAGGCTGCAGCGTCTTGCTGAAGATATTCTTGATGTCACTAAAATTGATGGGAAGACACTGAAACTGAATAAGGAAAAGTTTGTTCTTTCAGAGGCTATAGAAGAGATCGTTGGAGAATATGCAGATTCAAATAGGAATATAATTATTTCATTCTCTAGCTCAAATGTACTTGAATCTACTGATAAGGTAATAGCTGATCAAAATAGAATAAAACAAGTTGTATGTAATTTGATAGATAACGCAATTAAATTTACAGAAACGGGCAGAATAACCATCAGTACCAATATTGATAAAAAACACAAACGCGCGATAGTAAGCGTAGAGGATACTGGGAAAGGGATAGATTCTGAAATACTACCTAAATTATTCACCAAATTTGCTACTAAATCTGATAAGGGAACTGGTCTCGGACTATATATATCCAAGGGAATAATAGAGGCTCATGGTGGAAAGATATGGGCCGTAAATAATTCTGACAGAAATGCGAACGAAAATCCTAGTGGTGCTACATTTGGATTTAGTTTACCATTATGTTATGTTTGACTTTATGATACAAGAGATTGACAAAAGTAAAAAAGCTACCAAAAGGTGAGTCAAATAAATATCATGGTGGCAATTCTGCAATGCTAGTAGGTTTTGCAGCTATTAGTATCACTTTAAATATCATTATAACAATATTCCTTTTCCATTTTATGGATATCGCTAGTGATATTTAAACACTTTTGCGTATTGGCACCCTGTCGCTCTAACTAGTAACGAACTAATTTAGATTTATCTTGTTCAATTGACAGTGTTCGGTGTTGTAGTAGGTGTCTGTGGAGTGTCAAATAAAGCTACAATGTCTCTATATGACTGCAAAATCCCTTTTAACATTTCTCTATGGAATTGCCGTCCTATATCGCAATTTCTTGGCAGTGTCTCACCATGTGGGTGGATCGTGTTATGGCAATGTCCGTCTTCCATTTTCCTCTGGAAGTTACGCAATACCCACGACATCAATACTAATGAAATAGTCCATGCGACATTTTCCATCTGATATTACCATAGTAAACTTGACATTGTTCATTGAACAGTTGTTCGTTGG
This sequence comes from Nitrososphaeraceae archaeon, assembly GCA_049578985.1. Classification (GTDB taxonomy): domain Archaea; phylum Thermoproteota; class Nitrososphaeria; order Nitrososphaerales; family Nitrososphaeraceae; genus TH5896. Next base: position 2,824 of record JBAUMZ010000176.1, on the reverse strand, counting down.
GAAAAGGATTGTCCATGTGAAACAGGTTAGATAATATACTAGTCCAAGCAGCTTGATTTTCCGATTGTTGGATTAGAAGTTGGACTTGATCATAGTAACTCCGTGTTCTTGTTTGCGTTTCATTCGTGCCCATATTCTATTACTTGATAAAAAGGTAATTTACCTCTTTGGCAAGTCCATACATTAGTCCATAACTATGGACTAGAAAGTACTAAAGAAGGCCTAAGATTTATGACATTAACGCCTTAGATCACATGCAAGTTGTATGTTACATTTATGAACAGGTTCTCTTCCTCACGTCCTGGAATAATTTGGACAATATGAATTTCAATTTTATGATCACCCACATGCAGAGGTTTAAGCATTAGCCATGTTCCATCGAGAAGAGCTCCCTGAAGGTGTTCCTGAAACTGAGGTGCTTGCACTCGAACTATCACGATAACCATTCGCTATTTCTATAGTTATCCTAACAGAGGAACTACCAAATGGCTAGTCGGATATGCGCACTGCAAATTCATAACCAGAGCTAGTGGTACTTCATCACGTTCGTCTCCGCCATTACCATTATTACTACCTCCGCTATTACCAGAACAAGCATCAAATCCGGCATCATAACCTTACCTAGGTATTGCGCGTACGCACATAGGTAGGATAGGACGTACACTGAATCCTAGTATTCTCATGCCCTTATTACGTCTTCATTTGAACGAAAAACGAATCGAAAACTTCTTGCATTGATAAAAGTAAGCCTAAATATTCTACCGGTGAAATTAATTTAGTAATGTCGGCCCCAGGTAGTTATGTAGACCCCGAAGAGAGGGATTTATACTGGGATGCTGCCTAATTTTTTTGATTAGCGAAAACGCTTTCAGGCGTTATTGTTGAGACTGCAGATTCAAACATTCAAACTATGTCAGAGTACCAGCGGAGCGCTCGTTCTCCTTAATCATATCTGGTCTTAGAGACGAGGCCATATTGCATGTGAATTTAACGGAATGTTATATTCTCGCTCTCAAAAGTATCTCTCTGTTAAGTGTGGGAAAATCCGACGAGGCTATAAGCTGCCTTGACAAGTTACTAGAGATTAAACCAGACGACACTTATGCATTGTATAAAAAAGGTGAAGTTCTTGCTCAATTGAGAAAATATAGAGAAGCTACGAATACCTATCAGAGGTTGCTAAACATAAACTCAAGAGATGTGGACGTTTGGGTAAGAAAAGGTAAGTTACATTATGATTTGGGTGAATATAGTGAGTGTGTGTATAGTGAAGCTGTGTGTTGCTATGATCATGTTCTAAATATTGATTCGAATCTTAGTAATGTATGGTATTTCAAAGGTCAGGCTCACCTCAGATTAGATAGAAGCGACGCGCAATATTGTTTCGATAAGGCAAAGAAGTTGGGGTTTAAAATTAACTCTCTCAAGAAGAAGAACTAGGTATCGTATCTGGTCTGTAAAGAGTATTTACAAACCTAGTTTTTGTAGTGATGGGCTTCAGACGATGGTCTTGGTAATTACTGACTGGTTTGTATAACAGAAACAGTACCTTGTCCAGAGTCACTTGTGATTATCTGTTGACTTTTTGGATTGAATGCAACATCAAATACGTTATTGCCCACCTGAATAGTACCAATCAAAGTATCTGTCAGGGTATTCACAACATATACTTTGTTAGATAAATAGTCACCAATGTATAAATTGCAATTAAATGGACTATAATCTATACCATTTGCAATAGTTCTAGATGGCAGAGCTACAGTCTTTATTACCGAATCTATAGATGAATCTATAATAAGGATGAGACGTGCAGAGACATGTGTATAAATTCAAAAAACAAGTATCAACCAAAATACATATGCATAATACGGATGTAACTGTTATAGGTTCTCTATGGGAATTAGGTTTCTCACATGATATAAATGAAGCTGTCCAGATATTCGCTCTGGATTGTGGCCTGGGTGAGAGAAACTCACTAGGTTTCGGTTTTATGAATGAATTGCGTACTTCGTGACAAAGTCAACGTTGTTGACAGATTTGAGATTATCTTGGGTTAGATTATCTTGGAATTAGCAGTGGATATATTTCTATAACTAGCCCTTGCAATGTCTCCTTGCTTATAATGAACTGAAAGTTCCGATATAGTGCTAGTTAGTTTGCAAATATTTGATCATATGATCACTACCAGTAAGAGTAGACCAAATAGTCCCAACCTGTACACATTATAGTGAGGTTAGCTATAAGCATTATAAAAGAAGGTTTGAGGTGCACTTATTCTTGTGGGTCTTGAAAAGAGCTCGACCCGTGAAACATGTTCTTAGTATCAAAAACTATCCCAAATGGTGGTTCAATTTGAGCCTGTATTTCATTTTCGTTCTGATTATAATTAATTGATATATCTGGTTGTGGTGCTGATATACCGTTTGTTAAGACAAGATCCTCTTGCTTGATCTCTGGGATCAGGTTAGTGTTGTCGGTATTATTCCCAGTAAGCTTTGAAAGGTGCTCTTCTAATTCAGTAGTAGTTTTCTGTAATTCTTTCTTCCTGGCTTCCAATTCATTGATAGATGCTTGGAGCTCATCTTCTCTATTTCTTGATTTTATATTCATATCGGAGAGTTGCTGATAGATTCGGGCTACGTTGCTTATTTCAGCTTTCCATGAATTTATTTTAGCTTCTAATATACTATTTTCCTCTCGAAGACACCTAACTTGACACCTGTGTAAAGTATTTGGCTCTTCCATCTTCCAAATATGATATCCAATACTTTTTGATAATCTGCATGTGGAAGTGAATCTTCATCATTCTTGTCGATCATATTGT
>JBAUMZ010000175.1:0-1512 GCA_049578985.1 Nitrososphaeraceae archaeon | reverse complement strand
TTGGAATATCCAATAGCGACTAAGAAATGCCGTATCTGCAGTGTTCTTTACTCTTTGTAAAAGTCTCGCTTGTCTTGCATCCGTGACAATCCCCTTGTGCATTGTCGTTTGCCTGCGGTTGGCACGGACCATCTCTTCCCTTAGTAGCATCTGCCTGTTCTACATATGAAACTGCTGATGCTACTGCTGTACTTGTGATAAACGCCGCTATTGCGACAAATATTAATGCTTTCATTTTCATCTTAGTGGAATACGGGTGCTAGTATTAAACGTTCTTGTTATATGACACTAGTTTACATTGTCCCAGTTTAGAGTGATAAATGTAACAAAATTGCATTTCAGTGCAATCTAACCACATGTATTTCTGATTAGGAGGGGACCAAGTCACCATTTGCTGCTTGTCTCTCCACAATTTCTCTTGGTCTGTGTTTGCCTTTCATTGGTGATTCATGTGCTCTATGTGTTGCTGTGAATGTCCTTTATGACTCATTGATATTTTGTCTTTGGTCTCGACTAAGTTTCCTTCCTCTGTTATTTGCTGCTATCTTTTCAGTGTGTTCCTTGCTTTGACCTTAGCATGTTTAACCAAGAACCATCAGCAATGTTCCATCTCTCTTGCTATTGAAGCCGGCTGTGAATGCAGTTGTCATAATAACATTCGGCGATAGTCTAATAAATAAGAGAATCGGATTTTCCATAGTGCCAGGAAATAAGAAAGAGTTGTTGAAGCGTATAGAGGAACAATCGGTAAAACTTGGTATACTCGAATATAGACACGTAGAGGCAGAGAATAAAACATTCACTAGGTTAACTCCAAGTTTTCAATAGCTAACAATTTTTGGTACGATGTACCTGCCCAATACCAAAAATGGAACAACGGCTTTAGCTATGGCCTGTTAATGGGAAGTAAACTACTACAAGAATGATTCCAACATTTATTGACAATTGGTAAAGACCCATGACCACATTGAATAAGCTGTTTTGTCTTTGATTCTAATGCTAATGCTTCGGCTGGCGAACCTTTGACATGTATGTGCCGAATCCGTCCGTCATCTGACTGCCTCGTTATCTCAATGTTGGGGTCTTCGTGTTCATCTAAGTTTATACTTTTTATGAATGGAATATTAGAATCAGTTTCGTCAAATTTAGGATATCTATTTATCTCATGGTGTGGTCTAATTTTGAATCCCTTGTTATTCGAGATTGCTGTATCCTGTATTTTGGTATCGTAGAACTCGGCACAGTTATCGCATCTCCATATGGTACCTCTATGTTTCATGTAAGTTAATTTGCTTTTGCAAATGGCACACCAATATCGTTTTGTTTCTGGTTCCTCGTCGTCTGCCCCTTCAGCTGTGAATATCTGAATATCTGGGTCGGCTGATGCATTATCATATCTCTTCAGGTATTGTTCATCCTGATATCCAAAACCCATTTGTACTCTGTTGTTATTGCTTTTCATCGTTCTGTCCATACCTTCAACCCTTCGTCATACCCATTGTATTTTTCATA
>JBAUMZ010000174.1:0-8191 GCA_049578985.1 Nitrososphaeraceae archaeon | reverse complement strand
TGGTATCTAATAAATCAGCTTTCTTACTGCGTGTGTCTTAGCTCTGTTCTTGTGTCCTGGTTTATTGTGTTGCATTATTCTTTATTGGTAACATAACATAACAACTCAAAATTTATTACCTCATTTTTTTATGACTGATCATTCTTAGATTTTGTTTTCATTAGATCATTTAATAGAATGTATCGAATCGGTAATGTAGGTATTATAATTATGAAGATAGTGACCCCGATCTGATTTAATTCAACTAGATTACGGGATTTTAGCCATAAACCGACATCAGCTAGCTTTGGTGATTTACTTGTGAAGTTCAGCCATGAAAGCACTGGTTTATCATGGTCCATCATCCTTTGACAGGAGTCATTTTGTTGCCGATTTATTAAGGAATCATTAGCAGAGTGTACCTCCATCAAAGCATTTAGAAGCTCGAAGAACAGGATGATCCTAATAGTTTATTACCCAGAGATAATAGCGATCATGATAGCGTTACCATATTGGTATGGTGACCCATACTTTGAGCTATAAGCTTCCTCTTCAGATGTTTCGCTCCATAGATTTGATCTCGAGATCCGCTTCATATAGTATTGCCTGTCAAATGTTATTGATCTTTTTCGAACCAAGTTGTCTAACACTGGGTTCTGTCCTATTGGTATCGTGATGACGATTTGACCACCTGGCTTTACCAAGCTTTTAAAATTTTCGAGTGTCTTGGGAATTTTAGTGTCGTCTCTAGGAGTCTCATCCCAACCAATGTGTTCTAAAGTAGAGATAGATATGATAAGATCAAATTTTTCATCCGTCCTATAGTTAAGTATATCTTCATTAATTACCCCCACAGCTGATTCATATTTATCAACTATGACATGGGGGAAAACCAAGTAATGAGATAATACGTTTCCAACCTCCAGAATACGCTTTCCGCGATAAGCCTTTATTATGCTCATAGCGATTGGAACTTCTACACTTCTTTCATTTGTATATGTTGCATTATATAATGCTGTGAGATATCGATGTGTACGGCCTAAAAAAGTGAATGTCTCTGGAGTCTTTCTAATCTTCTTATAGTAAATGAGATGAGCAAAATGGAAAGCATCCGTCCTTATGAGCCTTCCTACTCCCTCCTTTCTAACTACATCTCTGGCATACGACAATAGGTGCAGAAAGCTGATTGGCTTCGTCTGATCCAATTCATACTGTGTCTTTATTGTTTCCAAAACAGTAATTTGCTTATTCGACGGTACTAATATTTGTTGTAATAGTTGACCGGGGTACTTCTTATACTTGTATTCTCAAGGCGCCGTGAAGACTCCATTGGAATAGGGTTGCTTCATCAGCTTTAAGGTTTAATTTAAACTGGTTGTAAATGGCACAGTGGCGGTAACGTCTGGAACCTTTCAATCCTATTATAGTTCGATTTAAACAAGAAACAGACCGCGATCTAAACCCCGAGACTAACGACTTTCAATCCTATTATAGTTCGACGCACGTATCCACATACCGAACCCTTTCTTATTATGAAGTTGTGAGAATTGTACACTGTTCTCTAAAAGATCATAGATGAAAGACTAGCTCATAATGATAATTAGTATCTTGCATGGAGGAACCCACCGACTTTAGGGAAAGGAGTAATCTCATTCAAAACTCAAAATACCTACAATAGGGATGAACAAATAAGTATTGATGCTTGAAATTTTAGCGCAGCTCTCTACAGCTTCTAGTAAGAGTCAGTATCAACAATGTTATGCTTCTAGATTCATTTTGTGTAAGTATAGGATTTAGATCTCTCCTATGAATGAGCCATTATTCTGGCTTCTACCATGACTGCCCTTTCTACTCTTGGTCAAATCTTTTGCTGATGGCGGTAGCAATCTTCGGATTGAACGGGGATTATAGCCCAATTGGGATAGCCGATCCCTTACCATTTGGCCAATTTCGTTGTCTGAAAATCCTCCTTCCCTCCCCAGGGTGAAAACTTTATCAACCAATGAGGCAGCGTTTAGGAAATGCGTCCAACATCATCTAGTTTTTTCTTCAACTTTTCTGATGGCTGTTTAATTGTCAATTCGCTCATGGGACTTCTTTTTATAATTTAATAAATATGGAATAAAAAGGAAAATTATTTCGAAGATATTATATTCAATTTTACTGGTGAGTGAATCTAAATTAAGGTTAATCTTATTAGCATACTGGCAGAAGATGAATGGCTAACTGAGGTCACTATCGGAGGATGATCGTTGATTCTAGTTTCCTAAAGACTCAAGTTGTCCTGAATTTATAAGTGATTGATTTAGCTGTTCGAATTGTTCCTGTTTGCACATCATTTCTTCAATCTGTTTACCTTTCTCTGTCAGTTTGTGTTGGATGGTATGTTCCTGATCCGCAATCAGTTTTCTAAGTCTGTTCTCCGGAGATATTGTTGACAAGTCTGCATCCTTCAAATATTCTTGTAGCCGGTCTTCCTCGCTACTGCGATCATAATTAACATCGAGGCCTCGGCTGTGTTTGTGGCCTACCAGATATTCTCTATTTGAAAAGTCTACACATGCCTTATTTAGTTGTGTGGTATTAAATTTGCGAAAACCATGTGATAGCATCACGTCATGCAAGTGTTCATGAATATTTTTTATTTTAGCATTTTTTATAATATTAATTACCCTATACCTTTAGAGTAAGGTGAAGTATCAGATATCAATACTTTTAACTTACTTTCGCTTCGCATCAGGAAAAAGGTATAAAATCATTCATTTCCTACTGAAGTGAATACCAGGATCAAATCTCTTACTTTAATTGCTTAAGGAAATGTGTGGGATGTGTGGATTGCTGGAGATTATACGACATTAGCGGAGACAAAAACGAGCGTTTATCAATACTCGACCATGTCAAGATGGGATATATAAAATAAAGATAATGATGGTATATTGAGATCTAGATGATGTAGTAGTGATAAAGTCGAAATAGACTGTTCGATTTTGAATCTACTTCTGTGCATATTCATGTTCTCCACAAACTCAGCAATTTACAATTCTCAATACACGATCCTAAACATACAAATGTTAGAGAATCATTATTATCACACTGAAAGCTTCTCGGCATAGTATATCATAAAGAAAGAAAAATAATACTCTGATTCATTTGTTTCTCCTAATATTAATAAATACATGGAAATTTTGTATATGATATGGTACAAAATGCTATAATAATAACAAAAAGCACCATAGCACTAGTTGGAATCCTGTTGTTAATATGTGCTCTTTTAGACCTGAGCACATATACGTATGATCAATCGGCACTCAGCAAATTGCCTCTTCAAGTAATAAGACATGTACGCTGACACCTTCATTAATAGAAGTTGAGGGTACACCACAGCAGATAGAGGGCCCCTACTTTGTTGATGACGTGCCTAATCGATCTGACATCAGATCTGAAACTTTAGATGGTTCGATGCAAGAAGGCATCCCATTGCAGCTCATCATAAATATCTACGATGTAAGAGATGATGGTTCATGTATCCCTTTTAATGACGCAAAGGTGGACATTTGGCAAGCTAATTCTCAGGGTGTATATTCAGGCGTCATGGAGCAAGGTACCGAAGGAAAGAATTTCCTTCGAGGATACCAAATAGCTGATGATAACGGAACTGTTCGATTTACTACTATCTATCCCGGATGGTATGAGGGAAGAGCAATTCATATACACGTTAAAGTCAGATCATTAGAGGGATTACAGGATCCCTTTGAGTGGACATCGCAGTTTTATCTCAACAACTCGATAAATGAACAGGTGCACAAACAGCCACCTTACAGTAATCATGGACCTGTTACCATGCCCAATGAAGAAGATGGAATTTACGCAGGACGTTCAACAGACGGACTAGTACTAACCAATGCTGGTGAGCATCTAATGCTCAACCTCACAGATGGTCAACAAAGGGGATACATCGGAACCTTCATTATCGGAGTTAATGCAACTCGATCTGAGGAGTAAGAGAATTGAACTTTATAAACAGTACATCCAGTTGTGTCTTGTTACTGTTCCCAAGGCACAATAGATTTCTTTTCTCTCTCTACTGATTACAGGTATCATATAACTCCAGTGTAGTTTCTCCGGTAAACTGCACCGGCATTATTGCTACTGTCAGCTGCAGTAGTGTCTACCATCATTGTTGAAATGATTTTCTTAATGGTTTTGCAAACGAAAGTTGATACCCGTCAGGCTCACGTATATGGAAATATCTCTCTCCCCAAGGAGCATTATCAGGCACAGTTTCAAATATGATATTAGTAGAAATAGCTTTATTATTCTTGAAATAGTAGTAGAGTTTGTCTACGTCATCGGTATGAAAAATGATTCTTCCAAAATGTTTTCTTGATGTAGTAGTATAGTCATTTTGATCATTGGTCTGGGGAATCAATTCTAGGTTTAAGTAAATCTTAGGACTGTTTGATTTGCCAATTTCATAGGTACTAAAATTGGCATTAGTTGATCCCCCGTATACTAATCTAAATCCCGGTATTTGAGAATAAAAACGGCATGATCTTTCCATTTCTTTAATTCTTAAAGTTATGGCAGAAATCTTGTATACCTTCATATCCTTTCTATTAAGTTAACAAATCTCTTGGGATAAATACCCAATTGATTACAATTAGTGTTCTCGCGATTTGCTTAGCACATTTACAAGTACAATTCTCTAATTCTAGTGTTATGGATCACGAGCGGATGCAGCGAACTTGACTCAGCGATGCTGTCTATATTGCATTTACAAGTGTATCTTTGAACTCTAAAAATATCTCACCAACCCCCTATTGAATCAAGGAGGAGCATTACCTTGAGAACGGGTTCTTAAACAACGTGGGAAATGTAACTAACAATCAAACATTTGAAAATACGTACTTATCTGATGATCTAACTATCGGGAAAGGAAAGAGGACGATCGAAACTGCCGATGGACAGAAGATTGACTGGATATCAAGTGACTTAGGAACAGTAACTGGCAATAATCAATGGTTCTCTTATAGAACAATATTGTTTAATAACACCCATTGTGAGCAGCTGTCCCTGTTAAATAATAGCATTGGTCTATACAAGAGCACACCCGAAAACCCTAGGACTATTTGGCTTTGGAAATAGCTTGCAGAAATTGAAATGCATTAAACACAGGAAATAATAGAATTGACCGATCGCACATAGGTTTGAAAGATAAATTCCATTTCGTAGTCCAGCTACATAGTCAATGGATGAAACAAAATTTCCTGTGGGTCATCTACTTGAATCGGACATTGGTAGTAGTCTAAATATTCAGGGGTGGGTCAAAAGAAGTTACTTACAATATGAATATCAATTTCTATGCCAAGTGCTTCTATCTTGGAGCACGATAAATATTCAAAGAAACGAACTTATGGTGCATTTTATCACTAGAACTGTTAAATGTCCAACCATACACCCGAAGAAGTACTTCATTCTGTTGTCGAAGCTATCAATACAGGGAACATGAATTCCTTGATGATGTTGTATGAACCTGAGGCATGTTTTACTCCTCAACCAGGTCAAGTTGTCAAAGGTCAACGAAGTATACGTCAAAACCTACAAGGTTTTATTGACATGAAGGGAAGGCTGGAATCAAAAGTAAAGACAGTACTTCAAGCAAGTAATCTTGCTCTAGTAATTAGTGAGCGGTCTTTCAATGGAACTGGAAAAGACCCTGTTAATCTTGCTTCAACTGCTACGGATGTCCTCTGACGGTACGTGGCGTGTTATCATTGATAATCCTTGGGGAACAGACTAGTCAAGCCGTTTGCAAAGCTATACCTTGTACAAATTTACCTTGCTGTAGCAATGGTCAATATTCATATCAGATGCTCTGATGAGGGGCCGTGCGAATCAACCCCTAGTTATTTAACACCCCCCCGAACCCATCTATATTTATAAATTCATCCATGACCAAGTCGAATATTTATGTAGTCGACATAAGATAGTATTCTGCTGCTGTGATAAATCACTGAATTATATTTATGTATAGCCGATACGCTAAAGTTTCCATCAACTAATCTTGGAGTAACTGATACTACAATAGCTAATACTAGTACAATACTTTGGACAATTTCACTTATTACCACCACCACCACTACTAATCAACCATAGCACAACGGATATCACCAACATAACCAAAGCAAAACCAAATGTAATCTTAATAACTACATTGTTCAGACCTAATATCTCTCCAAAGTCAACCATAGTCTTTACTACCTTTGGTAATAAGTACCACCAACGACCTTAAGTAGTAATAAGTTCCATATAACACAGGAAATTCTGAGATGGGAATTTGTGGTTCTGATTGTTGTTGTTGTTGGTAAGACATTTTTCGACTATCTCACCTTCATAATTAGTTATTAGAGGTAATTGTATTTATATTTATTAAGCAATAGGTAGAAGAGTCCATGTTAGAACTGAATCTATCATCGAACCTTTTCGCGGAAAGTTTCGTCTTGAATCAGCCTTATTTCAGCAAAATTGCTGGGATTGACCTTTATATTCCATGTTTAATGAGGTGAAGACTCTTTTCTGCATTTTTTCCTATAATCCCACGTTGAATAGTAAAGTGGCGATACTTCAAGAACAACCTCATTTCCTTTTTCTATTTCACTTAAGAGCCATTTTGAAGTTGGATGTTCAAGGCTTCCTAGAGATCTCATTAATAATTTTTCAGCGATAAGCCTATTATGATCAATTTCTTCATGAACTCTGACTTCCTTTGCCTCTAACTCCTCTGTAAGGAGGATTAGGATCATCAATACAAAAAGAAATGATTTTCTTATTGCTCAAATTCTTGACCTACTTGGAATTCTTATGTGTTTTTATGTAGATCTTGCAGTTAAGGTCCAGTAAGTCCACATATCAGTGGATTCGATTTTTCCTTTAATCGGTCCTTCACCTGATATAGATATCTCTGGAGTTGGTCCGCCGTCTGCGTCTAAACCTAGTGTCCTCTTGCCTGTACTAACTTTCATAAGATGACGGCAATGTCAACGATTTATGTGATCCTCTAAAACCGGGATAATGTATAATCGCAAAATGAATCAAGTGCCGGAGAATGATGGTTTTGTAGGAAATAAAGAAGATGATGAAGCAGACATTGATGGTGAGTTTGAAGAGGAATAGGAGTAAGAAGTACATGAAAGATGAATCTTTATAACGTAAAGATTTGATCATTTATCATAAATAAATGCCTTCAAGCCAACATTATCATATTTCAAAGATAATGGATATAATTATTCACATAAATCCAATGTCAATTTTAGATATTGGAACAGGTTTTGGGAAATACGGTGTACTGTGTAGAGAATATCTAGAGTTATGGGATGGGAGACATAACTATTCGCAGTTTTTACGTCGCATTGATGGAGTAGAAGTTTTTGGAGATTATATTACTCCTCTGCATAAGTTTGTGTACAATAACATATACATTAGTGATATAATGGAAGTTCTGGATAAAATTGAATCTAGATACGACTTGGTTCTATTGATTGATGTTTTGGAGCATTTTGAAAAACATCAGGGAGAGATACTATTACATAAGATATTGGACAAAAGCAATGGGGTTTTGATATCAACACCTAAAAAACCAAGCAGTCAAAAAGATGCGTTTGGAAATGTCTATGAAACCCATCGTTCAAAGTGGACGAAGGGCGAGTTAAGTAACCTAGCTCCGAATTTGTTTATAAATGATAGAGTAAGCCATATAGCTTATTTAGGAAATGATGGGAATGTGACAAGGCTCAAAAGAAACCTTAGATTAAAAGAAGTCAGCAAAATCCCTGGAGTGTCATTTAGTATGAATCGTGCAGATAGGCTTATCAAAAAAGTCACCCGAATGAAAAATACGATTAATTAGAAATTGCGAACTTGATATACACTGGATAAATCATTTCTGATCCCATGATATCCAGATTAAAATCTTTTATAAATCAGGTTTCTATCATTTTTAACGACATTAACTTAATCCAACTAATCATTTATGCTAATCACTGGTGCTTATCTGGGTTCAGATATAATAAATTATATGAACAACACAATTATATATACACCTTACATGTTACAGTTCAATTAGCTATTAGATATTCATAAAAGAACCAAATTTTGATACTCGCAACTTAATATAGATCTGTTGCATCTTTATTATTGAAGAACATAATGGCAC
>JBAUMZ010000173.1:0-2936 GCA_049578985.1 Nitrososphaeraceae archaeon | reverse complement strand
ATCAGAACTTGTAGCATTTGACTTAAATTCGTCTGTGCTTTCCTCTGGAACATATAATCCTGGAAAAACTTCACCACAGGTTTTGCACTTTAACATAAGCATCGGCATTTTTATTTATTTCAATAAGTATAGTATACTGATTGACATATAAACCTAGTGATCGTACTGGTGACAGACAATGTACAATATTTTGATCCAAGGTAGTAGGCTACGTCTTTCATTACATCTGGACTGGCACCGCTTTTCTGGGATTGTCAATGATAAAAAGATGGTGCAGAAATTGGTATATCATTGGGACTGCTCGTGCGTACTAGTATGCCTAACTGGTTACATGATTAGAGCTATTTGAGTCGGAATGTTTGGCTGGATGAATTCGTATCATTTTGAGAGGCTAACTCGATGTGCAGTGTCTTGGAATTATAGCCACCAATCTTTACCATATATCAAAATTCTTCTTCCAAAATTTGACACAGTCACAAGCTTCGAAGGAAGACATTCACAATTCACCTTAAGCTTAATGGCCTATAATAGTAGGAGTTCTGAACATTGCAAGGATAGTGGTACTACTCATCGCTTTTTACTCCAGCCAAGAGATCTATATTTAGTTCCGGAGATAATATCTAGTGGTGGGAGATTTCTTTTAGCAGAGTTTTACTTCAAATTTGGGTCCCTGTACAGGAACCTGTACAAGGCAGGTGGCCAGCGGGGGGGAGTGGAGGTACCTCCAAATCATTTCGACCACCTTACCTTACAATCGGGAGATCGTCAGCTCCTGGTAATCTGCAAAGGAGGGCTCTAGGCTGCGGTATTCTTATTTTCACTAGTACTCCTCACGTAGCCTTTCAATAAGCAGATGATGATGGTGTCTTACGCTTAAACTATGGAAGAGCTTGCCCATTTTTCAGAGTCAGAATTCTCACATACTACCGTCCTTACGAGTACAAGTAACCCCCTGCTGTCATGTTCGTGTGTAAAGCTTATCAGTACTTAGAATATCTTCACAATCTCCTACCTTATCGTCATTCTCAGAAATATTAAAATCACCACGTCTATTCCTTCTCCGCAGTCAAAGTAATCTGCTCCCGCATTACCGATAAGAATATCGTCTCCTTCACTTCCATAAATTTTATCGTTACCTTCCTCACCAACCAAGTAATCATCATCCATACCACCTACTAAAACGTCATCGCCCGCTCTACCAAATATCTGATCACTGCCCATTCCATCTTGAAGTATATCATTACCATCATCACCGTATAACTTGTCTGACCCTCGTTCCCCTGAAGCCGCCTCCGCTTATCGTGTCTGAGCCCGAAAGACCAATGATTATATCATCAGAGTCAGTACCAGAGATCCTATCGTCTCCTCCTCCTGGATCTCGTCGAGTGAATCGAATCTTCATGAATAGCGGTAATGCCTTGGTATAATTAAGGAGATTCCTAAAGATATTGTTTGTACAAGATTCTTCTACTCCATACATTTGTCTTAAATAAACATAGATGTCTTCACTAATAGAATAGAATAAAGGCTGCCAAGACAACTCAGACATAGATCCAGATCAGAAATAATTTCACCCATTCTTGAGGCGACCAATGGCCGCAGGGTAAGAATAACTGAGAAAAAATACAATAAAATGGATGACTTGTTGGTTAGAACTCTTTAGTTTTTGCGGCTTAAGACTCTGAAGGTTATGATTATGTGAACAGGTAATCTGAATTTTTTGGTGTAGCACCTATCTTTCGCTTCCGCATGCAACATCAGTTGACTTATCAGAACTTAAGGAAACGGAATAACCGAAGGAATCTGTCCTTCAATATTTTGCCGGTCATCATTGTCATCATTGTTATTAGAACCTCCATCTCTTGAAGACGTCCCGCGACAATCTGCCAACGAGAAAGTTTGGCGATCGCAACCTGCGGATCCTTGCAAATCGACGTGGCCACTAAACACAATGGCGGAAAACCCAAATAGTAATACGAGAAAAAAGATTGAGACCCACTTATGTGATGAGGATAATTTAATAGAAAATAACAACGGATTAGAGAACCCGATCAATTATTACACAATTCATATTGATGTCTTATCCATATTTGACTTAAGGATGAGAGATATACTATAATCATATAGAAAACTCTTACTTCGATCTCCTTTCAAGATCAAACAAAGCCTTAATAGGCTTTCACATGGATACAGTCTAATTCTCATCTAAAACCTTGTATAGATGTTTTCTAGTCAACAAATGATGAACAAAATGTCCAATTTGCATGCATTTCTGAATGCAGAAGTACATGCTGAAAGAGGAGGAGGAGAAAGTGACAACGGTTGTGGACTCACAGGCCAATCAGACTTTGCAACAGGCAACGGCAGAGGAGTAGGACAAGGTATTTCTAATAACGCGCACGACCAGAAAGATCAAGGTTCAAGTGAAGGTGAATTCGTTCGTGGAGGAGCTTCAGGCTGCAGGCACAATTAGGCAAGCGCAAACGAATCACACACTGATCACTACGGATAAACATTTTCTTTTTTCTGATAAAATGATTCTAATTGACTCCTTCTAGATATCTAGCTATCGTATTCTGGTATAAAGAAGACTTCGTCCTGAGTTATCGGATATCGTATTGGAAACATGCAAATTATTGCTTATAGCAAAATCGAATTTGAGGGGTAAGCGTCATACTCCATATAGATCAATATGATCTGAGCATCAAGCAACATTATTCCTACAACTTATATAAATGGTCTTCGAACTGTATGTAATACTCATAGTTGCTTTTATTTTGAATAATTCTATCCCCAACCATTGAGGTGATTCTATTTCTACAATTGTGGAGGCAGCTGCAGTATGAAATGGTGCTGGAGTATTCGTATAGTTACTACAACAGCTAATTATAGAATTAATAACCATTAATAATCATGATTGTAAAAAGAAGGCATAA
>JBAUMZ010000172.1:0-1925 GCA_049578985.1 Nitrososphaeraceae archaeon | reverse complement strand
GTAACGGCTATGGGGACAAGAGAGACTTGTCCAAAATGCGGTATTGTATCTACATTTGACAGCTCTATGTTTGAATGGAAATCAGATTAACTAAACTATAAGTGAAATGATATCATGAGCCATAGAGAAACCATAGCAATGGAACATAAGAATAACCATTGACCGATTTCCAAGAATTTAGCTTTTGTTGTATTACTACTCGCATTCGTCTTTATACTACTCAAATATTCCTCTATGATTCTATCATTAAATGTCTTTAATGAACTGGCTTGCCACTTTTTTGCAATCTGTTTTTTGTATTTACCATTTTTGAATCAGATTGCCGCCCTGAAATCAGAAAACTGCAGTATCAGATTTTCTAAATAAACGATTTGGAATGTGGATTGATAATGGTGGTCTGTGCCATGACACTTGACTTATGTGGTGTGGTTGGTTCGCCCAAGCGAGAACTATTGAAAAAGATCAGAATTTCAACCCAGATTATATTGAACGCTTCCGAACTATCATTAACAATGCCTTTGAAATGGGTAGAAGACATGGCAAAAGAAGATACTAGAAGGTCTTTGTGATACGCTCCACTTTTGTGGGACTTTAGTCCGTCGATTATCGGACCATACTCGTACTCGATGGATGAAGCTTTAACAAGTCCCAACTGCAACATAAACTTAAGATCATCTCTTATTGCTCTATGCTCGATTATTTTTCCATCATTCCCAATAATATGGACGTGTACTGCTTCATAAGAGATTTTATTTCCTGTTGAAGGAATAAAGAAAAAACTTCCTGTCTGTGTACATGTACAGGACAAATAATAGTAACAGATAGGTTATATCAGCGAGTTTCAGGCCAGATCCAACCAAAATAACGCCATATGTGATGGTTACTACTGAGGGAATACTTACCGGTAATTAGTAATTACATTAAGAGATTCCCATAATTGACACATTTATCGATAATTTTTCATATTCTTAAAATTAGGTGAACAAATCATAACCTATGTGTCATTTACAGCATTTAGGACAATGATATGACAGTACTTTAGAACCAAGAAGTTCAATCTCAATATGTACAAATATCTAACTGGATATACAGGTTAGAGAACTTATACTCACTGCGCTATATCACATCTGGCATATGCTTGGACGGACCTTATTACTACAATGTACATGTAAGCTTTATGTGCACATTATATTACTCGCATTCGTATTATTTCCAAAGCCAAATAATCCTAGGGTTTTGGGGCGTACTCTTATACAGTCCAATACTATTATTTAGTATTGACAGTGACTCAGTATGAGTGTTATTAAACAATATTACTCCGTAGAAAAACCATTGACCATTCATCAGTGTCCCTAGATCGCTAGATACCCAACTGATATTCTGTCCATCAGTAGTTTTAATTGTTCCCTTTCCTTTTCCAGAAGTCAGTCCATCGGATAAATATGTATTTACGAATGTCTGATTATTAGTTACGTTACCTGCGCCTTTTAGGAAGCCATCCTCAATGTAATGTTCTTCAGTAACATAGTGAGGGATTAATGATATATTCCTTGAACCCAAAAACTTACTCGTAAACGCATTATAGACAACCTCACTTGCATTTAAAGATCTGTCTTCATCTTCGATACGAGATTGAGGAGACTGCCCCTCAATATCTTTACCAGAAAGAGGCACAAATAGAGCTCCTGTTATCAAGAAAATAATCAGAAAATGAAGATGCCCACTGGTCTTCATAGGTCAGCCACTCTGGTTCTGGTTCCAATTAACTATGTTCTCATTTAGAGGAGATATAGGACCTGAGAAGTCTATCCCAAATGCTTTCTTTGCAAATTCCCGAAACTTTACAGCCCACGGATGATTCGCCGTAGCAAACTCCTTTAGGGTGCTAGCAGGGTCGTTTGTCTCTATGCTTACTACCTCCAGAT
>JBAUMZ010000171.1:0-4817 GCA_049578985.1 Nitrososphaeraceae archaeon | reverse complement strand
ATATTAATACTGGTCCTACCGATCTAGGAGTCCAGACTACTAAAGGTATCTCACATGGTACCTTATATAAGACAATATAATATATAAAAATTGCATAATTATATCGTCATTTAATTTAGCATCTAATGCTCATAATTATGCACACTTCATTTCAGAAGTCCGCAAATGGTTTTCACGTTCAATTAATGACTCATTGTAATCATGCCATGACCTGTTATGGGACATGGAATAGCCATTATGTTGGATGGATAATAATGTTACAAACTAGGCGTTTAGCTATGCTAAATATACGTCAACTATTTCCAGTTCAGCACGACTTGATGCGCTTTTATATCGCAAGAGGAATTACTATTTGACAATAAAATTATGTACAAACTATCTTGATTTTGATGGCTATCACATTTTCCGTAACTGTAGATTCCATTTTTAAGTGGAAGATATCTGCTATGACATTTCTGAAAATCTCTTTGATAAACAGCGAATAGTGATACCCCATGTCGTGCTTAATTGATAGTCGGAGATCACCTGCTAGATTCTGAAAGAGTCTGGTAGGCGTTTTATCGATTCTTGACCAAGTTCTCACAAAATCTAGAAAGGAGAAGATAGTGAATTCGCAGCGTAGTATAAGACAACTGTCCTTGAATTCTCTTGCCACATCTCTTGCTATTCCAGATAGTTGTTCTTCTGTAAGCTCATTTATGAACTTAGATATCCAAGGTTTTGGCATGTAAATCATCTTCGCATCTGGAGCAAACGCATGCCAGTCCAAATGATTCTTTACAATCTGATTCACTTCTGTACTCAATGAGATCATTTTATGTCGGGAATCATCATATAACCTATGGGCATCTTCTGTACTGATTGTAATATTAACAGAATCTTTCATATGTTCTATTTCTTCATTATACAATGCACCATCATTCAAGGCATCCTTAAAATCCGTAGTTGGCATATAGTCAAAATTATGGGTTTCATCACGAACATTGTGATATCTTGACATGTACAACCATAATTAGTCCAATATAGTTAATAATCATTATACCTCTTATCAAAAGTGGTGTCAATATTCATTTATCAACAGCATATTGAATAATGTCTATACTAATAGAGATACGTAATTTATTTCTCAACTTATTTGCAGTAGAGTCACTAAACGTGTTTCTTTCATATATCTCAGCAAAGGACTCAAAACAAGCTCAAAATCTTATTTCTATTGATTATGATCTGTGATACAAGCGATGATCAATATTGTTTTCATGTAATGCGAGCTCACATCAGTTAGCTAGCTTGATTTCTTATATAGCTCTCCTAATGGATTTCTTATATAGCTTGTCGTATAAATCGCTATAGGTAGCCTAGATAGATTTACATGATTTCCAAGTCGTCCCTTTGCTAACTGTTGTACGTCCTAACATAGGTGACATTATAGCTAACTATATGTGAACAAATTCCGTAAACCCAAAGCAGACGGTGACGTATGCAATAGTATGTTTGTGGGAATGGACGTGCACAAGAGCTATCTACAGGTAGCTGTTATGGACGAAAAGGGAAAGGTGCTGAATAATTCTAGAGTAGACAATGACTTGGCCAAGGTGAATGAATTCTTCGATAGTCTTCATCCCAACAGTAAGACCAAGGTAGTAATGGAATCATCTGGTATGTGGTACAAAATATATGAATGCCTGAGCAAGAGACATCTAGATGTACGGTTATCCAATCCAGTTAAGACGAGAGCTATTGCATCAGCTAAAATAAAAACCGACAAACTTGATGCCGTTAAATTAGCTGATCTACTAAGAGGCGGATATATAGCTGAATGCTACGTTCCAAACAAAAGAATAATGGGACTACGAGACATTGTCAGGCATAGAGCCGCACTTGTAAGAATGAGAACTAAACTCAAGAATAAGGTACATGGCATAACTGTTATGAATGGAATAGATGATGATGCCTCAGAAGTCGAGCGTACAGGTACTTTCACCAAAAGACATATGGATAGACTGGAGGAATCTGATGATTATAGAATTAATGGTTGTCTTCGTGTTATAAAATCGTTAAATAATGAAGTAAATACCGTATCGAAGAAGATACTACTACTTGCTAAAGAAGACGAGATCGCTAAATTACTAATGACGATTCCAGGTGTTGGATATTACTCTGCCCTGTTAATCGTTAGTGAAGTTGGAGAAATAAACAGGTTTCCAGATTCCTATCATCTATGCTCATACGCAGGATTGGTACCGTCAACACATAGTTCTGGTGGAGTAACACGCTACGGAAGTAGCATAACAAAGGCAGGTAGTAAATATCTACGATGGATTATGCTTGAATGCGTTCATGCACATATTCGTAGTGAAAAGAATAGTAACATAGCTCAGTTCTATTTTAGAATAGCAAGAAAGAAAGGTAACTCTAAAGCTGCTGTAGCTGCTGCAGCCAAATTGCTTAAGGTTGTTTACTGGATTATGAAGGAAAGACGAACGTATGAGAGGTTAGGATAATGTTGATTATGGCTAATTCAGTTACTGTTATTATCGTTATAGTTAAGGTGTTAACCACGACTCTGTGTATGAGGACAAAGCCTCGATTAGCTAACTGTGGCATCTCCTTAACAAATGGATAAAGACGGTAGTGAGGGCGAGCCTCGAATGGATTACTATCCGAAATACCATTTTGGTGTATATGTAAACAGAGGTGAAGCGAGCTAGGATTAAGGGAAACAGTAATCCTTAAAATAGTTCACATGGATTACATAGATGGCTAACTATAGTTCTAGGAGCTTGAAAAGGTAGTGCGACCTTGGAAAGCCATCGATTCCAGGGTATCACATACCTTATGCATGACCTACTGATTCTTGGTGTCAGACAGACTAGCTAGTACTGCTGCTACAGTTATACGGCAAAGTATAAAAAGAATGCAAAAAGACTGACGCAAAAACTATCATAATATAATAGATCAAGAAATAATAAGTAATAAGTAACCTACCGTATGTTACCGTAATATGACTGGGCGAGAATTAATTCCTACTCGAAATACTGTGTAGGGCTTTCTATGAAGGTCCTGGCCATCATGGAACCGGCCCTGACGATGCAATTGATTTGCAGTAACATAAAGGTATCCGTCAGTTACAACGGAGAGTGTATCGGGCCATAGCAGCCTGGGGTCATGTACAATGGTCTTCCATCTTCTTCCTGCAGATCGCTGCAAAATCGCGTTATGTTCATAGTTTGTAGCATAAATATTTCCAGCTGCATCCGACTCCAGCCCATCTGATGCTCCCCCTTTATCACCTTCATTAATCACAGTTGAATTCACTCTTTATCTTTTTTTGTTCTGCGATCGACAAGCACATTCGTGTCTACACTGTAGAGATTTCTACGCAAGTGGACAATAATAAAGACGTGAGCCGTCTGCATTAATCGCAATACCATCCGAGCCCATAGCTGCAGCGTGTACGACAGAGCCATCTGGTTCAGTTTTCACGAATGGTCTTCCCTCCACAATGGGAAGAAAGGTTTGTAAGAGCTATGATCATGGAGTCGTCGCCAGCTCTCTCCTGAGGATAGATCCACAACTACGATCCCATTTGGTCCATTCTGAGATGAATCTGTGATGAATGCCACACCTTCCTTACCAATTTGTAGATCAAATCGTATGTCATTAAGGTAGGTGGTAGGGAGAGCAACCTCGGATGGAAAGAAAATTTTTTTGATTATACTATTTGCTTTCAGGTCTATGCAAACTAAGTTCGGTCCGCCATATGACGGAGGTTGAAACAAAGGTCTACCTGTATCCAGAATCCATAGATGATCGGCGGTCTACTACAACCGATTGAACAGAAACGAATCCTGCGGCTGGATCTCTGGCTTCCGGTTCATTAACATCCTCATCTGGATAAGCCATTGTTTCGTCATTTCTACGGACTTCTCCGACCGTAAACTTGACGTTATCACCACATCTAGGAAAGTTAACGAATATCCAACCGTGATCCAGTAACACCGATAGGTATAGCATCATTAAAGTAAGCAACAGGCTTTAATGTACCGGTTGGTTCGTCAGTTAATGTTGAGATAGTAAATGTCAATCATATTCTTCACATAAATACGATTATAATAATGATATGACGCCAGGCTTTAAATTTCTGTATCTGAAACAGATGTAATTTTAGTTCTGAGTTCTGAGCGAATGGATAAATAGTATTATTTACATAATTCGGGAGAAGAGGAGGATCAAATTAGGCAAAGAGATTCAGAAGTTTGATCTTATTGTTATTGGAAGCGGATCCGGATTAGATGTTGCAAATGCTGCGTCTGAGCAAGGTCTCAAAGTTGCAATTATCGAGGAAGGGAAACTGGGAGGAACCTGTCTAAACAGAGGATGTATTCCATCTAAAATGCTTATACACAGCGCGGATCTTGTCAATGAGATAAAACGAGCAGATCTTTTTGGAATAAAAATTGATAGTCACAGCTTATCAATTGATTTTAAGAAAATAGTTAATCGAGTAAACAAGTTTATTGACTCTGATTCAGATGAGATCAAGGCTTTTTTAGAAAGGTCGGAGAATCCAAGACTTTTTTCAACAAAATGCAAATTCATCGGTGACAAGAAACTTGTTCTGATGGAGGACAATAGTGAGGAAAATAAAATAATAACAGCAGAAAAAATTCTAATTGCATCAGGGACCAGGCCAAATATTCCCGAAATTAAAGGTTTGAAAGAGTCTGGATACATTACAAGTGACGAAGCATTGCGGAGTTTAGAACAACCGTGTGTCTTGACCTTCATTGGAGGTGGATATATAGCCTGTGAGTTAG
>JBAUMZ010000170.1:0-32815 GCA_049578985.1 Nitrososphaeraceae archaeon | reverse complement strand
GATGAACACCAACTCTTAGGTGCTTTAGAATCGTTAAAGACGACAGGAATCGATGAACACCAACTCTTAGGTGCTTTAGAATCGTTAAAGACGACAGGAATCGATGAGCAATGGTTGCAGGGAATCGATGAACACCAACTCTTAGGTGCTTTAGAATCGTTAAAGACGACAGGAATCGATGAACACCAACTCTTAGGTGCTTTAGAATCGTTAGGCATTAACGATAGTGGTGGCTATGGAGGGGGATTCATTCTTATTCTTGTCTTATTTATTCTACTGGTTATTATCGGTGCTGGGTTTGGCGGCGGCGATGCAATAAGAAGTGATGAAAATCAAGTTCCACTTGCAGACGCACAAGATGGCGGATTCATACCATTAGTAACCGTAGAACCATAGCTTTATAACTAAACTCACCTCAATTTTGATCTTTTTTCAGCTTCAATGCTGTGGGGCATTGTGATAGTTTTTATTCTTGATCATTTTGATAAATGCTTAATCACAAACGGATGGAGACGACATAGATTATTGCATTTGAAAGAGCCTATATCTGGAACAAATACATCTGGCATGAACTCTTCTTTGTTCACGCTTAAGATGCTCTTGAGTTTCACGACGAGTGGCAAATTTTAACTTACATACTCGACAAATGAGCCGTCTGACTCTTAACGCATTCGAGTATTCAGAACTAATATGATTATGGTCCATATCACTTGATTGAGGGCTTAAGCAATACCGGGCTCTCACTGTTATCTGATATTTTTTCCATTAGAGCTTTGGAATTAACGCATAGCCAAACACTCTTCTTCTGACCAATCTCGCTTGAATGGCATTATCTTCTTTGTACGTGGTGGTTCATCCCACCAACCAATAAGACCTTTGCATCTACCGCACCGGAGCTCTGTTCTTGAATCACTAATCTTAAAAAATTCTATCGTCTTCGAATTAGCCGTCCACCGACTGCAGATGCAATCTTCTGCCCAGTGCAATACGATATATTATAGCCAATGTAAGATAATACATGATATGATCCATCTATCTATTAGAATAGTACCGAAGTTAGAACTAGCTATATCTAGCATGCTAACAGATTCTATCCATTGAATATGATGGGGAATATATTTATAGTAAATCGGATGAGAGAGAATTTCCTTCTAATTACGCTATAAACAAAAACCTAAGTCATATATGCTACCTCTGTAGTAGTAAAATTACTGGCCACCGAATTAATCTTAATCTTTATATTTTTGTGCCCAGCTTTTGAATTTTTCACAAAAATTATTAAGCCTTCTATTCTCACAATACCTTTCCTCCCCTGTCTGTAATTTCTACCGTGTACTCTACCTGTTTCTATAGGTCTCGAGAAGTTACTCGTTGCTCTTGTGTTCTGTTCCTAACTCATTAAAAGTCGAATTTGATAGACATCATAGTAATATGAACGGTTTACAATGCTATGATATTCATTTGCCCATTCGCGCTTGTTGATGGTTTTTGATATCCATAGGGCGACCCACAAATTAGGGTGCTAGGCTTAATCTATTAGTGTCAATCACACTTAGAATTTCTTAGAACGTAGTTCCTAGTACAATATATCACACCGTAAATATAACAAATATTACTGCATTATTCTGATGTCCCAAACGTTCGAAGATTGTTTACAACTATTCTGTGTTCGCTGCGGAGATGTCGGACTTGATTGTAACTGTGCCATTTATGGAATCAGTGAAGAGACAGTCATTGATGATACAATCATACACATGTCTGAAAATCATGCCATTAAACCTGAAGAAATGACTACATGTATGAGACTACAGATAACAGAGAATGTGCGCGTATGTGTACACCACTCTACCCTACCTAGCTCATATAATAATCATTTTTGATAAATATTTGATATGTCAAAGCACAGCCGCACTAAACTTGTTCCGCAAAGTGTGAGTCCACCAGAGAAGCAGAGTCTAGAAGTTATAGGAGTATACCAGAGCAAAATGAAGATCCGGTGACAACCGAATTAGATGTGGAAATTGGGTGTCCACGATGCGATGATGTCATGGAATTAAATTTCAGCTTTGATGGATTGGCATATTTTTGTGAAAATTGTAGGTTCTTATTGAAATATGTGTAGCTATTCAAATTCGGTTCTATTTTTCAGATGAGTCAGGCTAGTATGTCAAGTTCAGTTGAAACTCTGACAAGATCATCTGACCTGTGTTTAATCTAATAAAAAAATTGAGGTTTATCTATTAGAATCCTAGATCAGTTATTCCAGCTGCAGATAATTCTTTACTGACTTCATCCATTATAGCTTCCAATAGTGGGTTTGTCTTCTCTTCTTCGGATGCCGTCATTTCATCATCGTCGGGTCCGCTCTGGATATCGTCATCAATGTCATTTGCATCCGACGCGCCACTAGAATCGTCGGTTGAATCACCCTGTTCTTCGCTCGATGATGAATCTCCTGAATCATTGTCATCTTCACTGGTACCTGGTGATGAGTCGGAAGAACCACCACTACCACCACTACTACTACCATCGTCACCTCCATCCGTATCTGGAGCGCTATTTGATGAAGAGGATAAATCGTCGCTACTACCTGCTTTTTCTGGGGCCGGAGTTATCTGCGCAAATATCAACCTCTGACTATCTTCAGTAGTACTAAGCACGATCGTACATAGTAGCAGAAGACCGGATAATGTTCCGTATTTGACATAGCAAGCTTGGATCATGTTTGTTCGCATTTTGTACTCTGTTAACCAATATTTCTCCATTCGTTCATAAAAATCAGATAATTATTCTATACGACAAGAACTTCTTTCTCTCTAGGAATGATCATGAGGAAAATATTGTTCAAGGTGAACAGCCCTTAGGCAATGTTGTATCTAGATACGAATTAGAAGACAATAGGTTGACTAACCCTACACTATTGCTGGATCTTCCTGCTGTGCTTGGCGCTATTGGAAATGGGGGCAAAATCCTGATCAATCCGATAGAAAAGAATTTGTATATAACAATTGGTGGTGTTGGTATCGACGCTCACAAAACTAAGGCTCAGAATGTCAAGGATGGGGAAGATCCAGATGGAACAAACGGCATACTAATTATTGATCAGGACGGAAAAGCTGTGTCACAAAATGGTACTCTTGGGAATAATGATCCTCTGAACAAATACTTTGCATATGGATTATGGAATAGCTTTGGAATCGACTTTGATCCTCTGACTGGAAATCTCTGGGATACGGAAAATGGAGTTATATTTGGTGATGAAATTAACCTTGTTTATCCTGGCTTCAACAGTGGTTGGAATAAGATCGATGGCATATGGCTAAGAGGATATACACTTGAGGATGCCGAATCTCATGCAGCCACAAATTAGACAATAGATGATTTACTAGCTGATTTTGGAGGAAAAGGTAAATACAGCCCACCTGAAATCACATGGTTTGATGATATCGGTCCTATGGCAATTAGATTCCTTAATTCTGAGAAGTTAGGTAAGCAATATGAAAACGATATGTTTGTAAGTGACATTATCAATGGCAATCTTTATCATTTTGATTTAAACGAAGAGAGAACAGAATTAAAATTTCCACCCGATAGTCCTCTGCATGATAAGGTATTAGGCAGTAACGAAACCAGATTCGATGACGAAATGGTATTTGCCAAAGGGTTTGGTGGTATTACAGATATAGAAATCGGTCCTAAGGATGGTTATTTATATATTCTTACCTTTCATAAAGATGAAGGAACAATTTATAGGATATTGCCCAAATCGTAGTGATTAGAAGTATGATCTATGGTAATGGTATATACCGGCCACTAGTTTTATCAAACCAAAGATTTACACAATCTTCGCTGAATACTGCAATCACAGATATCGACGTATAATAGATTTAGCATAGAATCTAGGCCAGTATGCATCAGGTGCAATAACTCCGCTCTCTTTCCGGTCAATGGTTTAGGTCTGTTTAGGTCAGTTTAGTTCTTGTCTGTAATTCTCTGTATCAAGTGCCTCAGATGTCATCGGCATCCCCTAAGCCCCCAACCGCTCTCACACCTGCTAAGAGTAAGTAAGCAACAGGGTACTCGTAGATTTCCAGTACAAGATTACTATAAGTCAGTATCGTAACATTGTTAATTCTAAACTTATATCGATGTTGAAGTTTATGTCAATAAGTTGTTAAATGACAACACAACTTACTGAAAAAAGTCTCATTTTGTTTTTGGCGCTTAATCTCGGCTTGGGTTTTCTAGGTTATTACTCTATCTACACAGGTAGTGTTGTAATCGCTACTTCATCTGTTACAATAGAGACATCTGATGATAGTGAGAGTGATGATGATGAAAGTCAGAATGATGACCTCAATGAAGTAGATCAATCAGAAGATCCTCAAGGGCAGCAACGAGAGAAGGAGGAGATTGAGAGTGGGCAAGAACATCGATCGATACAACCTTCTCCTAGAATAGAGCAAATAGAACAGAATAGTAACCATGAACCTGAACCTGAGAATAGCTACGAGGTAGCAATACCAGAGAGCGCAGCCTGGAAAGAATCATTGTCTGAGAGATTTCAGCCTTCTGAGATAGTTATCCCAGTTGGCTCAGAGGTCAGATGGATTAATCATGACGACACAACACATGCCATAGCAAGCGGAAAGCAATCAGGTCATGGAGGCGTATATGATCCGGTCCATGATGGTATATTTTATTCAGGCAGCCTGAGAGAGGGAGACTCATTCTCGTTCCAGTTTGATGAATCGGGAAGGTTTGATTACTATTGCATTCCTCACCCATGGATGACAGGTGCTGTAGTTGTACAATAAACTGACTAGCAGCATATCTAATATCATTGGGTACAATAAACCAGCACCATCTTCTGGTCTACTCTCTTTTTAGCTGATATATCCATATAGTTTATCCCTATCTAAGCTGGGTAGCGTTGTTTACTTCTAGTGCTTATTCATATTTCTAGAACGTAAATTCCACCTATTAGCCAGCGGAGTATTTATGGATCGGTCAACGCACAGCTAGGAGTTGGTTATGGTCAGCATTCTTGGGGTCTAGCTTTAATGTACTCTCGCCGAACTTGCGATAGGTCTTACCAACGAGTTCAATTCTCCGACATTTCCGAAGGTTGTAACCAGATGGATATGGAGCCTTTTCTAAATCTCTAAGCCTAGGTCTGGGTTTTATCTCAAGGAACTTGAGATAGATCAATGGGCAAGCGTATCAGAGATTCTTTCTATCATAATATGATACTCATTTCAAGAACATGATACGGGATCACAGTCGTGACCATGTTCATATGTAGAAACGGTGAGCAAGACAAGAAAACCTTAAAATATCCTAATGAATATCTATGCTATAGCATAACAGATAATTAGCATCTCTATTTGTTAAACGATGTGATGATCAAATTTGTAATAGTGCTACCATTATAGATGATCAAATAATCTATAATTGTACATTGCAATTTACGCTTTCTCAACTATATACTGGTTCATCTAGATCACATACAATAAAATAATGTAACACGTCAAGGATATAATGACCTACACATGTCAGATTCAGAACGGGATATAAGAACTCCGATATTTGTTGAGATACTCAAGTCATGTATTGATGGTGCTAGCAAACATAAAATTCTTAAAGAAGCAGCTCTGACGCATGAACAATTAAGGAGAATAACTGCAGAATTAGTAGATAAGGAATTTTTAAGATATGTAGATGTGAATCGAATTTATATTACCACCGACAAAGGGCATCAATTCCTGAATCAGAATAGGAATCTAAGAGACGCGGATTAAGAGCTTAATCCGTTCTAAGTCAAATTAGATACATGTCTATCATGACTTTTTCTCGACATTGCACATTATTGCAAATTGTGTTGTCATGTGTTATCAGTATGTAATGATGGAATTAACTTCAACGTCCTGCTTACATTAGGATCTAAGATGTGTAATAATAATACTTTAATCTGTTTAAATAGTTACCAGGATGATAACCAATATGTATAACAACATACTGGTACCCTACGACGGATCTCAACCCTCTCATCTTGCAGTGCAGCACGCATTTAACCTCACAAAGATGGATGCTCTACCACTGACAACAAAAAAAGTCCATCTACTTTACGTAATTCAAGAAATTCGAGTCCCTCCTCAACTATATTCGTACCCTCTTCATGAACTCGATAAGATAACTGCGAAGTACATGAAAGAACTGTATCAGGATCTTGAGACTAAAGCGGTGAACATGCTCAAGGCTAAGAGTCTGGAGTATAAGGAAGCAGGAGAAATCGCCATTGAGACGCATGTCCTTTTAGGGGATCCGGCTGACAAAATAATAGAATTTGCCGATAGTGAGAAGATAGATTTGATTGTCATGGGAAACGTAGGGTTAAGAGGCATTACCAAGATCACGACTCTTGGCAGTGTATCTCGTCGGGTAAGTGAGATGGCTAGCTGCCCAGTGCTGTTAGTTCATTAAAGAAATGTAACTGAAATAATGCCTGCAAATTTACATAAGGGAGTAATCATGAATATCCATCGATCCGACTTTACAATATAGCTTCAAACTGAAGACGTTAACACCGTATTGTTTCAATATATTACTGTCCGGATGGCTGCATTTAACTATATCCAAGTATGAGGTAACAATTTTTCAACTTAGTACGCCATTGAGCAAGCTGGATTAAGGTAGGATATAATGCAAGTTTTGATGAATAAGAAAGAACAAGACTAATTGACATGTTAGGTTCTCACTGCCTGATATGACTGATACTGTCAATGACTACCTTCTAGTAGTATTTGCCGCTGATGGTGCATCATGTATGTATGTAAAATTATGGTCAATAAACTATTTAGACTCTGCTAGAACTGCGGAGGATTTTTTTGTTCCACGCGCAGCCATTGGCACGGTTTGTTCGGTGCTTATAGACCACCAGCAGATCACATCATGGCATTTCCCGCATACGATCTCTATTCTTGAAGTGTTTGTAATAAATTCTATCGCGTCAAAATTAGGCTTTCCCGAATTACATTTACATTCTTTAGTCCATTGCATTATTATTTTGTCTAATTAATTATAGACAAACAAGACATATTATACTATGTAATCTATTTGACTAGGTTAGATGTTGTTTTTAAAATGTGCTAAGTTACTTGTGCGACTGCTTCGTGTTTGAGTCATTCTTAGCTAGCTTTTCCTCTAATGCATAGATCTTTTGATTTAATTGCTGATCTAAGTTCGATATAATCTGTCTCTTTTGTTGACTGATAATAAAGTGTACAAATATTTCCCTAGTGGGCACTGTCAAGATTGTCAAAATAGTTGTCAAAATGCTTTGTCGAAGGTGTCCCATCCAGAATACTGCTATCGCATGTGTGTCTGAAGTTCATCTATTAGTACGCATCTATTAGTACGCATCTATTAGTACGCAGATGCATGTGTCAATGCCATTCAATACAGGTCCCAGTCAGCCGCTAACAACAAATCAATTCAAAACAAGAATGGTAGTAAGAGCCTACAAGAACTGGACAAGGTGAGAAAGTGTAAAACAAATGAAGGATCGGGTAATTCAAATGACTTCCGCATCTCTTTTACCACCAGTAAATCAATAGTTGGGTGGTACATACATTGTGTACTGTAGTAGACCACGATCAAGGATGGTATCTCTTTATCATTCTCCCATCTCATTTCAAAGAAAATTGTCATTTTCATTGATTCTTCTTTTCGTCAGCGTTCCTATATATATTACACGCACATTTGTAGAATTAACATTTAAACCCGAAGTGATCACTTCTCAGAGGAGCTAGGATTTTACACCAGCGGCTATGGAGAAATAGGTATTCTTTCTACTTTCACTACTACTCTAGCATTCGGCATATCATGGTTTGCCGTTGCTTTGCTTTTACGGATCAATTAGTTCTTTCTTTATGAGACCTCCCATAGAGGTACCTATATGTGAGAACATAGTGAACATTACATCTTAGTGATCCTGCTTGTCTTTCTTTCATTTTCTATACATGTGTCTCTGCCAAAAGGATGTCCGCCAAAACCAACTGCCAAAAGGCATGTCTGTGTACGTCTCAAAGATTCGTCCATGACTAAACTCAATACACATAGTTCAGTAACTGAGGCTGAATGTCAAACAGTTTATGGATTTATGTGACGAAATCTCTAGTAGGGAGTTCCTTTTGCTCGCTGGGCTTTCAATGCTTCAACATACCATTCAAATTCTTCGAGAAATTCATCGGCCCTTCTGTTATATGCATCATCCAATAATGTGCCATCTTCACTGAAAACCTTATGAACTCTAGCTATTATAAAGGATAAAGATATGCTAGGAGCGCCTAGTTCGGCAAATATTAGTCTAAGCTGTTGAGCAGCGTTTATGCCTCCAAACATCCCCGGTGAATAAGAGACGATTGCTGATGGTTTAAAATAGTATTCCTCTAGAAAGTAATCTAACGTATTCTTCAACGCACTTGAAGTACTATGATTGTATTCAGGAGTAACTGCAATATATCCTTCTGCAGCTTTAATCATGTTTTTAAGTGCTATCATTTTATCTGAAGGATTTTCCATCTCTTTATACATCCTATCTAGCAGGGGAAGATCTAACTCTAACGGATCAACAAAATATACGTCGTGGCTTCGTCCTCTTAGTTTCTTGTCAATCCATCGAGCAACCTTAATTCCCTGACGCTCACGCCTCACTGATCCAACAATCAATGCAATCTTGGCCATTACCTCTAGCCCAAGGATTGGAGATAGAATTCCATAAAAATAATACGTAGTTAAGAATTATTTGAAACAAAGTACTATATGATTGCTCAGCGGATCAATTATATGAGCTGATACCTATCATTTCTGTTCTGTTTCAAATAATCATGAGTAAGATGTTACTCCCGTTCATTCTAAAGAATTAAATGGGCTACCAACAGAAGTGCAACTATGGGTTCTACAATCTGCGTGAGATGCGGAGCTAATCTCATCCCATACTCATATTGTGATGTATGTAATGACGTTTTATGTTTCACTTGTTCATCTTGTTTAATGAGGACCGATGAGCGAATTCATATGTGTTGTAATAACATTGGTACTATAAACAGTAATGATGGTATCTTTTTACAAGAATCACAACAAATAATGGATAATTCAAATTCTTCTCAATTAATTATAGGAGATAATTATGTCAATACTCATCTTTACATGCAAAATCGACTCAATAATGAGATTAAAGATAGTTCGATAAAATTAACAACATCATACTGGACCCATGTATTTGAATCTATAAAATTGATTAATAGATGGAGCAAAATATTCAATATCGATAACATATGATTCCAATTCTCTTCGCAGAATAGGAAAGAAATTATGATGATCATTTATCTTATATTCTGGAGCTCTACCTGTTCTCATCTAGACCGACCATCATGCCAGGGCTGTTAACATACTCTTTAGCTTCTTGAGTTAGATTTTTCGCTATAGGTTGACCAATATCCAAAATAGTTTCAAATCCACTAATAACCCCCGACGAGAAGCTCTTCCATCCTAGTCCGATGATTGCGAGAACAACTACAACTATGAGTAGCAGTGTAAATAGGCCCATTGTTTGTATATCTTATCAATCCGCTGAGCTTTAAATATCAGTAAGTTTACATAAAATTATGCAATAAGATTATTTGGATTGAAATTAGCATAGCAATTTCTATTTAAATAAAATCGAAAAATCTTATATAAGATGGGATATTGCATGTCTTACCCAACTGATGTAGCTATTCTTTTTCTTGTTTATCAAAACCTACGTCTGCCAAATAGCGTTTAATTAGCTGTTGTCCCTAAACCCGATATCGGCGCATAATTGATGGTAATAAATGACTAACCAGAAGCAACATTTAACCAGGTCGTTAGAATATAACGATAGTAATCATATGATACCAATACGGCAGACCGGATATCTTCCTAGCTTTTCTGACACAAGCCTTTAACCCAAAAAGGAAGAGCAATCGACTTCAGGTATCATAATTCCATATTCACTTTTGGAGTAGAATTATCTCTTTCATCAGCATTTCCTGCATTTTTCATAATCAAATCCCATGGAGTGACTATATACTCGTTTCCTTCCAAAACCAAGAATTGATTCTTAATATCCATAAGATATTGAGCCGCTTCTATTATAGTTATATTGCTCCCCGTAGCACGTGTTTGAATTGTGTCCAAGTCACTTACAGAACTGAAAATTGGGTTAGACATTGCTCTTCTATTGTGACTTAGCAAGAATTCTATTATTTTCCTATCATTTATAATAGGTATCTCTGAACTGTTTTCCTTCACATTCCCTTTTTCTTTATTCTCATTTCCATAATTATGATGACGGTTTCGTATTCCTATATTTCGTATACCTTTCTTCACCATTATGCTTATGGCATCCTTTATTGAAGAATCCCTATTTACAGATACTATAGGAGATGAGATCTGTTTGATATTCCCTTCATTTTCGCCATAATTGAAATGAACTTTCTTGTTGACAATAAGGGGCAAGAGGTCTCGTATAGTGAGAGTCCCTATTATAGCTGGTTTGTTAATATTATGTTCTTCAATAGTGTTTATGACAGGAACAAATGCAAATCTTGTTCTTTCAAAGATATGTATGACTTTGCTCAAAGGGGATTCTAATTCTACCCAATTGCTTTGTGTCATTTCTACCATGATCTGTGATGCAATCACATCCCCGAAGAAGTCTTCTTTCCGGTCAAACGTACTCTCGAGCATGCTACGCAATACGTTCTTGCCGCCAATCATTCCAACAGGTGTCTGTATTTTTTTCCCGTTGTGACTCTCTTCTGTAACTACAACCACTCCATCTACATAAATTTCTGGACCTATTGCCAAAAAAGTGGTCACTTCTAAAAGCTTTGTATCGGGATAAACAAATAGAAATGGACGTTTGGCAAAGACTTCTCTCACCTTTAACCTAGCAAGTTGATCACCTACGTTCATGCGAAATGATCTATCATACTGATAGTCCAATTTAAGAATATACAGTATGGCACTGCAGTAGTGTTATTCCTAAGATTCTTCTCCTTGAGCCCACACATAATCTTGACACTTTAAATCATCCCGACTTCAATAGTGGGAGTACCCGATGATCCATTCGTGAACTCTAGAAAAATTGAACTCTAGATCCAATTTATTGAATCTTGTAAGAGTGTTAAGAGCATCTCCTGAAATTGCAGATGGCAGGTAGAGTACCCAAAATTAAGACATCCAAAGAGAGAGGAAATGGTATGAAGTAGCTGCGAATTTCAATTTGAGATCAATCCACGTGTTAGCAATCTACTAGCCTAGAAAAGATCTCTTGCATTATTTGATTCGCCAACTCATATGTTCACTTTCTTGTCTGTTTGGGAAGGGAAATTCTTGGTTGACTGAAATACGTCTGTACGCTAGTATGATTTCCTACCCGAATTGCCTTTTCACACTTTTAGTTTAATTTCTTTTCAGATAACACAAATCATGAATTACATCTAGTCTGAAATTCAAGTCTAACTAACGACTACAACGCATTTTGCTATTAATCTACCTATTAGTCAAATTACCTTTACTGCAGCTGCAGACAGAATTCACTCATTTTATTTGTAGTACATTGACAATTCTTCAATCGCATCTCTTAACCCTTCATCGGTAAATTCCTCGTCCCTTAAGTCAAGTGGGGTGATCATGCCTATTGGTTTTTCGGTGTTATCTTTGTCGACAACTAGCAAATGTCTAATATTATTTCGCAGCATTATATCAACTGCAGTCGATGCGGATGAGTCAGGATCAATAGTAATTAGCTTGGAAGACATTACCTCCTTATTCGTTACCTTACTGGTGCTTACGTCATTAACACATGCCTTCCTAACTATGTCACGTTCGGTAACTATGCCACACGGTTTCCCACCTCTATCGACAACTACTAATGAACTCACATTAGTATTTCTCATTCTCTTTGCAGCATCTTGGATGGAAGACGATTCTTCAATAGTTTCAAGCTCTTTTGTCATCATATCGCTGACGGTGATAGTCATGAAAGTATAGGATCGACATCATGCTATAAATATAACGACCTAGAACTTTGCCAGTTCAATTAATTATTCAGCATGAATTCAAAGATTCAGTAAGAGGAAGTTTAAATTATTAGCTGTTTCAAATTCCACCCGAACCTGTTGTCACGCATGCCGGCGTGCTCACAATCACAATAGCCTCGTGTGCGATGACGCTGTCTAGAAATATAACCTCATTGTCCTATTCGATACTTGTTCATAATTCTTAGTACTTCGTCATCACTCACTTGACTAAAATCTTCATAGAATGCTCCGACTGATCCAAACGGTTCGGGTGTTTCTAAGACTACAACTTGATCGACTCCTACCATGTCCTCTAATTTTTGAATTGCATCTCTGGGTGCAACTGGGATTGCCACAATTAAAGATTTGGGATTTTGTTCCTTTATCCACTGAATTGCGACAAAAATAGATGCGCCTGTGGCAATGCCATCATCAACCAAAATTATCGTACTATCACTTAGATTGTATTCTTGTGAATGCCTGAACAACCAAAGACGTCGTTGAATTTCTTTCATCTGAATTGCCAAACTTTCCTTAATATACTTATCTGGAATTCGCAATATATTCATAATATCCGTATTTGTATAGAACCTCCCATCGTGCATCACGGCGCCTATCGCCAGCTCAGGATTGTCAGGAGCACCGATCTTTCTCGAAACGACTATATCTAAATTTAATCCTAGAATAGAGGCTATTACATCACCTGTAACCACACCTCCCCTGGGTATTGCCAGGATCATTGTATTAGATCTATCGATGACGCTATCCTTCTTCTGATTCTTATACAGGAGAGAGCGAATTCTTTCTGCTAGTCGTCTAGCGGCGTCCTCTCTGTTCTCAAATACTATGTAATTATTACCTTGATTACCTTCATCTGGTTTATACAAAGTAGGTAATTATTTGCACAATCTCGGCTAGATATATTTCATACTCAGAACATCGATTTCAGTTACTGCTGTGGCAAAATAAGCGACATCGGAGATAGACTTCGTACATAGTATTTTAAGCTCGACAAAGTCTTGAAAATATCATCAGCAGGATCAAAATCAAAATCAAATCCTGCGGGTATAAAAGAGGATATATCATGAATTACAAACGGAAAGGGAATAGACGTGGTCGTCTATTATGTCTGAGATCCCAGTGAAGTATTATGTTAATATGATGTGGCCCACCGCAATGTGTCAAGAAGAGTAGACGGCCATTCCCTTATTGATTTACAACAATATGCCCACACACATCATCGAAGTTCAATAAACATTTTAAGGAAATCCTGACTGCTTGATAAATTCTCTGAATATCTGACGTTTTTTAAGATGACGCTTTTCTTCCGATCCCAATATCAAAGATAACATTTTGACAGCTTCAAGAATATGTTTACCTTTATTTAGCATCACACATTCGGCGCGCTGACCAAAAGCAGCATCTATCATCTCAGCCCTTGTGGGCAGCCCACTTTTTGCCATAGTCTCAAGTACTTGTGTAGCCACGATGACTGGAATATGTGCCGCTTCACACATACATAAGATATCCTCCTGAATTGTGGGTAAGTTTTCAAAGCCCATTTCTACGGCGAGGTCACCTCTAGCAATCAGTATTCCAAAGTTGGGAAGATCAAGCCCAGCTAATAAGACCTTTGCCAAGTTGGTAACAGCATCACCTGTTTCTATCTTTGCAATAATTCCAAAATCCGATTCTTCTATATTGGACAATGTCTCATGCAAGCTCTTGATATCATCGGGAGAATGTACAAAGGAAAGTCCTGCTGCGGTAGCATTTTTAACTATAAAATTCAAATTATCTATATCTTCAGATGTTAATGCTGGCAAATTCAAATTTGAATCAGGAAAGTTCAATCCCTTTTCTGGCTTAATCTTTGCAATTGTATCGGAAGGTGACAGAATTTCAAGCTCAAGGTGTTCATCAGTTGAAGATCTTACTATCGAACTGATTTTGCCATCATCTATATACACACGATGACCTACTTGGACAGATTCAAGTATTCCAGGTATATTGCAGCTTATTTCTCCTGCGATGTATTTCCCATATTTCTCATATCTGGAAAAAGGAATGGTATCGGATCCTACATTTGCTTCTTTCTTATGCAGTAGTATTCTATCACCCGATTTTACCACCACGTCTGTTGGTTGAGGCGCATTACATCCAATTTTTAATCGATGGCTATCGGCATTGTCATTCTCTTCATCGGCCTCACTCCCATGAAACTTATCTTCTTCTGGGTTCAGACTCGGTTTAATTGAACCGCCCTTGTATACGCTATTTTTCTTTCTATTTTGAGTACTATTATTAGAATCCCCTCCATACTTCTGTTTGTACAATATAATATCTTCTTGTAAGAACGCTGTCTTGTCCAGTCCAATTCTTACTCTTCTAGGACTGATTCTTTCAAGAATAATCAGAGTTCGATGTCGTCCACGAGTGTCATGAAATGATAAGCTCTCTCCAATATCTAGATTAAGTATTTCATCATGGCCTTCTTTAATGGATATTACAAAACTTGGAGGAACTCCCGCCAATGCAATTTTTTCTGTAAATTGTGCTTCCCCGTCAAGAAAGCCTTCAACCATTCTAACCGTCTTACCATAAATATCTTTGGGGACACCGATCTTTATTGGACGGATTTCTAAACCAGTTGAACGTGTACGAATCTTTGGGCCTGCTAGGTCCATTACTATCCTACATCGCCTGCCAATGCCTTGATCTCGCTGTATAAGACGTTCTTCTGCGTGTCGAATCGCATCAATTAACATCTTCCATTCTCTAGGAGTATCGTGCGCACAGTTTATCCGTGCTATATCCATGCCGTGTATAAGAAGTTCTTCAAGCAGATGCGGTTGATGGATGCTTTCCAAATCAAGAGTTACCATGATACGAGTTGATCGTCCTTCTCTTGGGCGTCCTAGCAAGAGTCGGCTACGTTTAGTCGTTACATTTTGAGATTCTTGGTAAGTAATATTCTTTAGACCACTAGAGATCTCGTTAACAATTTGAAAACTGGATTGAGGATTAAAATGCTTTAGAACTCGTTCTAACGTGATCAAAACTTGTCCTTCAAGTCTGCCCAAAGAAGAGAGGCCCTCTTCTGCTAACTCCATTTGAAGATCTTCCAAGTTGTGTTGCCTTAGTGCTAAATAAGCTAGCAAGTTATCTCGACTTGCTTCATTTTCGTGCATGGTATTAAGTTGATAGAAATGCTTATGTTTTTCAACATCCTTGACTATCTTAAAGTAGAGATCTGCTAATCTGTTACCTAGTCTTTCTTCATCACCTGAAGTCTGAGAATTATCAGTATTTGAAGTCCAAATATCCGTCATGAACTTTACCTCTATACACCACAGTTGGAGTAGAACTATTACAATAGAATAGATTCATTTACTCTTCAATAATTGAAAAGGGTATATAATCTATTTAGAATCGACTAAACTATGCCGCCATCACGCCATATTCACTAGGTCTCTATACCGATCACTATGAATTAACAAACTTAATAAATCAACGGTAGAGCACTTATGACAGAATCAATAATTTCACACTTAACATGGGATGATTGCCAAGGACGATAGCATGATACACCAGTCGTTTTCATACCATTATTTGACTCATACGTTGGTAGTTCGCGGAACTCAATTCAATCTACAGGAGTGAGTGTATGAGTTATTTGTATCTCAAGTAATCAATATACCCCTGAGAATTATGTAAACAGCGACTACAACTAGTATGATAGCAAAAATCTTCTGGAGCCTTTCTTTTGATATTTTCGTTGACATCCTTGTACCATAAAAACCACCAAGTACGCCGCCACCTATAAAAAGCAGCGATATAAACCAATTGATCTCTCCACTTAATGAATATCTAATTGCTGTTAGGAAACCAAAAGTACTTACTGGAATCAATGAAGTGCCCACGGCATCAATTATGGCAAGTCCTGATATAGTATGCATTAACGAAGGCACTATGATAAATCCTCCCCCAATACCGAAATATCCAGCTGCTATTCCTACGATAAATCCTACGAGTAGTAAACGAGAATTCTTCTTATTCAGGAAATGTCCTATTGTTAGAAAATGTTTTCCTTGACTAATTTCTGAACTTTGAGATTCTTTGCTATCATTATTTTCAATTCTGTCCCCAAAGTCCATATTTGTTTCATCTCTATCTGAATTCTCAATGGGGGGATAAGGACTCTTTTCTTGTTTCTTGTGATTATCAGACCCAGTTTTCCTTTTAAACAACATGATTAAAGATAATAGTATCATGAAACCTGCAAATAGTATCAGTAGATCTTCTGATGAAGTAAGAAGACCTAACTGCGCTCCTATTATCGTACCTGCAGCTCCTGGTATCGCAAATAATACTCCTTCTTTTACTTTTACATGTCCTCTTTTTTTGTGATATATCATATTTATCAGAGCATTTGCACCGACTGCTAATGCGGATGTTCCTATCGCAACATGTGTATTTGCCACTCCTACTACATAAATCAGTAAAGGAACTGCAAGTATAGAACCCCCGCCTCCTATCAGTCCTAATGAAAAACCTACGACGGCTCCGGACAATACTGAAAGTACAACGGTAAGGATGGCATCGTTTATAATTGCTAGTCCAACACTGAGATATATTTCCAAAAATGAAATGAGCAAGTTGATGATGTAGGCAGAATACAGTTCTAGGAAGTGAAACACATAGTCTAGTCGTTACGCAATACTGATTCAGCAGTAAACAAGTAAAACAACTGCTTCGATCACCCCAACTTGCACCTTCGACATGAAGATTGCGAAATCAAATCTCATTGCATTCAAGATACACTACATCTATTAGGACCGAACTCCAACTCAAATATGTCAGCAGAGGTCTCTGGAATCAGCGCTTTACCCTCATTGATAGAAATGATTTGTCTATAGTTTGGAGGAGTAGTCATAGTTTGAGAGACGACTTTTTCTACGAATTCCTTCTTCTTTAGCTGCAAAAGCTTGGCATTCTTTTTCAACCAACCAAGCTCGACTAAGATCATTTCCCCAGCTCTAGTATATTTATCAGTATGTGATGAAAATATTAAAACATTATCAGGCAGAGATAATATTTTGTGATGTAGAGTATCATATAATTTGTCTGAAAACTCCCTCGATTTGTCTCGTAGGTCAGGCCGACCCACTCCATTTACAAATAGAGTATCTCCAGTAAAGAGCAATGACGCACCATCAGCTCGTAGAAAAAGTGTAAGGCTACCATCAGTATGCCCCGGAGTATGAATTACATTCAATTTTATGGCTCCAATTTTTTCGAAAGAGCCATCATAAAGTGGGGTAAACATTTGGTCATACTTTTCATAGCCGCTCATGCATAGTTTAGATCCTGTTTTTTCAGAAAGTTCCACCGCTGCAGATACGTGATCTGCATGTTGGTGTGTATCATACACTTTAGTTATCTTTGCACCGATTCCTGAAACCTTTGACAAGTAATATTCTATAGGATACACTGGGTCTATAATTGCAGCATCACCATCTGACTCTAAAATATATGACATGCACCCCTTACCGATTCTCCTTATTTGGTATAGTCTAACTTTCCCTGTACCAATACTGAATTCCCTGTAAGCGTCTTCAAGAGACCTGTTCCAAGATTTCAACCCTCCTTCCAAGTTACCTACGGTAAATCCATATCTTTCTAGCAAATATTTTGCCACTGTAGAACGATTGCCATGAGGACAGATTGTGACAATTCTTTTATCTTTTGGAATGTTTGTTATCAATTCTTTACTGGATGCTAGTTTGCTTAGGGGGATGTTTACACTTTTTTCGATGTTCCACTCTTTGAACTCATCTGGTTCTCTCACGTCTAACAGGTATAAACCATCGTCATTGCTACCTTCATCTAGCCATCTTTTGAGAGCTATTGGAGTAATGTTTCCCTCTGCAGATGATTCTGTCAGATCCCATTTCCATGCATTTATGCCTCCTTGCAAATACCTTGTATTCAGACCGATTTGGGCCATCATCTGGGCCATCTGTCTTGAATATTCATCATCGTCACTCACTAGTACGATCTCAATGTTCTTCGGGAGTTTTGGCATGATATTTTTCTTGGCCGCGGCATCACAGACCGCATATGCGGAGCCCGGTATATGCCGCCGTTGGAATCTATATCTATCACCAATATCAAAAACCATTAAATGCTGGCCGCCCTCTAATCTTGACTTAAGCTCCGCCGGGGTTATCTTAAAGGAGATAGTGGAAGAATCCATCGACTCGGAAGTGTTATCGGTCATTTATTCCATCTTCCTCTTAATAGGATTTGCAATAATTTATTCCCTTCCGTCAAAGAACCGCTGCTCGAAAGTCTAAGACTGGCACATTCTTTCTCTCCATTTATAAGTATGCTCTTTAAGTCTAAACTTTTTTTGCTAGGGTACTCACCTACTAAGATTGGAAAGGTTTGCAGGTTGATAAATTTACATTTAAGACGGAAGAATTGAATGAAACGTACGCACTATATTATTGTTGATTTTAATATCTCATTTATCTCCTTGTATCTATCTATCTAATATCTACTGTATGTATTGTGGAAATCTCCGAATTGGCTTTGGGTCGTCAATTATAAAAGCTCTCAGCTCCTGCCTTAGCGCAACAATCTCTATCCATATAGAAATCAAAACAAGGTTCAATCTAATACATGGCATAAGTACAACATCTAATTAACACATATGTGATTTTTAGAACAAGTACAAATTAATAAGAATATTTTATCTATCTACTACTACTGATTGGGTTACCGCACGTCAAGATATGATGTCCTTGATTATCGCTCGCTGGCCTAGGGAAGGACTATCACCAAATTAGTTACAAGAATAGTGGTAGTAGGGTGAGCAGAGTCAAGTAACAACATCAACCAGGAAGCAATTAAAGTAAGAAATTCGCCATTCGACTAAACTAGTAGATACCCAAACTAATTTTCACTCAGTGATGCAGGTAAGTATGACTAGCTAGCAGTTGCTGCAATGCAAATATATTTGGTAAATTCATCCAGCACTACTTTGATGCATAGAGCTAAAGAAATCTCGAAGATCCTTGTGGCGGTGGACGGCTCTGAAGCTTCTATACGGGGGGCAAAGCGTGCATTTGATATTGCAAGCAGAAGCAGCTGTAGATGTAAATTGCATTTATTACATATTATCCCTCCACATATACTTTTAGCTCATTCATCGGGGTATTTCGGAGCTGTCTCACCAGACCTTCAAAAAGAGATAGAAGAAGAAGCGGAGGAATGGTTCAAAAGAATATTCTCTGAAGCGGGGATAAGTGACCATGTGCATATCATTAAGAAGGTCATTTCAACTGGTGCCTCAATAGTGACAGAAATTGTCAGCTATTCAGATAGAAAGGAGATCGAACTTATAGTTATGGGAGCCACAGGGAAGTCTGGATTGAGGAGACTTTTGCTAGGCAGTGTGTCAGCAGGTGTGGTAGCACATTCCCATTGTTCTGTATTGGTCGTCAGGTAAGAAATTATTATTATGATTAATTTCAATACAACTATCCGGGAAATCTGGCGAATATTTTCTTTGTTAGATTTTCTTATCAATAATCGCTTTGTGGTCCTAACGAAAATACCAATTTAAATTTGCTTTGATATTGCGCGCAGTAGGATACGGACACAAGTATTATTAATATATTCATTAAGTATCAATCCCCACAAACTATAAGTTCTCGACACCGATCTTGGTTTGATACTATTTATATCACTTGTATTGTTTATAAGCTGATAATGAGTGGTGTACAAGAGACTATTAGTGCCTTACGATGGCTCTCGACCTGCCAATCACGCAGTGAAGCACGCATTTAACATTGCAAAAATAGATCTCTTGCAGGCAACAACCAGAGAAGTTAATCTACTTTATGTAGTGCAAGAAATTCATGTCCCTCCGAACTTTGATTATGGTGTGAGACTATATTCGTACTCTCTTCAGGAACTAACAAAGACAACTCCTGAGTATATCAAAGAAGTCTATCATGATCTTAACAATAAAGCTATGGACATGCTCAAGACTAAGAGTCGGGAATATCTTAAGGAATCTGGAGAAATTGCTATTAAAACTCATGTCCTTTTAGGAGATCCTGCTGATAAAATAATAGAATTTGCCAATGACGAAAATATAGATTTGATTATCATGGGTAACGTGGGATTAGGAGGTATATCTAGAATTAAAGCACTTGACAGTGTATCTCGCCGGGTAAGTGAGATGGCTAGCTGCCCCGTGCTATTCGTTCACTAAGGAAATCTAAATAACGAAGGCCGGCACATCTTCCAACTCCGAGAGTATTACTGCTGAAAAGCGGGCAATAACAATTTCCTAATTTTTATTGAGTTGTGTGCTCCAGGTCATTTATTAGTTAGGATACGGGTACCACTAGATCTCGGTCGGCTTATCTCGACGCAACTTTTCACGAAGGTGCCATCGCAGGAGATCGTTATCCTGAGTTTATCACATATATTGTTAGGTAGATGAAAGGATGGGGAAATAGGTAGAGTTCTCACATTTATGCATTTAGATATTCTCCTTCCCTAACCCCCTATTTACTGGTCTCCGAGTGAGAGTAATTTCGACTAGTGTAATGCAATGCACACTTATTAAGATGGTCGTGACCTACCTTCTGCTCATCTCAGATGAAAATGCTAAATAAATGAAACCTTGTTATATGTTTTAATATAGTAAACAATGATTGATCTCATATCACAGGAACATTATTTCAAACAAGTTATGGGATCCATGTAACTTCGTTATAATGGACAATATAACAATCATCCCACTTAAGTTACATGGCATCTCGATGCAACTATTGTGGTAAAGAGTTGGGTTAATTCTGGGTTAGCTATAGATACATATTCTTGTCATTGATAGAGCAGCACCAAGCAGAGTCAGGATTGAAGACTCGCTATTATAGATCGATGGTATATACGGCAATTTTTGTTGCTATGCTTGAGGGCATCCGGTTCTTTCAATCTTCGTGTTTAACATCAACATATGGCCACTGGTATTGTTAACAGGAGCAGGGTTCTCATAGGCTTTGTGATCAAGCGCCTAGACTGAAGCAAGCCCCAGCCTAGAGATCGTCTATTGCAAGAAAGTCATCAATGCCTTCTATGAGACAAAGCCAATAGTTCTTCATATTATCATTATCCCACTTGATCCAAAATTGCATTTGGCCCTCCGATGTTTGTGTTATCTTTTCTACAGTGCCGGTATCTCCTGGTCTAATTGAGATATATGGGTTACTTGTACGTACTACTATTATTCGGACACCAGGTTTTGTTTCCGTGATTTTTGTTATTTTTCTAAATTGTAGTAGACCCAATTAGAACACCTATATGATAGGAAGTAGTCTTCACTTTGAATCTCCATATGGAAAAGGACTCGGTATATTCTAAATCTTGGCTCGTATAAAATATAATTAGTAACCAGTTCGTGAATAGAATAAAATAAAAGATCTTAGAGCTTATCGCACTTACTAATCGATCTTTATAGGTTTTCCTTTGGGTTTGGTTTCTTTTTTCTTTTCGAATGTTATTTCAAGTATACCATTATTGTATTTTGACTTCGCCGTTTCTACGTCAGCTTCCAAAGGTAAATCTATTATCTTGTGATATTTGCGCTGAGGATCCTCGCTCTTCACCTCTACTGTACTATCATAGGCATCGATTCTGATCTTGTCTTTAATTACTCCTGGCATTTCCACTGTCACCTTAACTTCCTTGTCTGTTGATACCACATCTGTCATGGGTTCCATTTCTCCTGCGATTTGAGGTCTAAATCCTCCGAAGCCGACCC
The DNA here is from genome assembly GCA_049578985.1 of Nitrososphaeraceae archaeon. GTDB lineage: Archaea > Thermoproteota > Nitrososphaeria > Nitrososphaerales > Nitrososphaeraceae > TH5896. Next base: position 10,864 of record JBAUMZ010000170.1, on the reverse strand, counting down.
CTGATGGTCTTTTGACATTGCCAAATTCTCTTATCCTTGGTTTACCATCCGGACCTATGGTCATTGAATATCCATAGACCATTGGGCCTACTTCTCTCACTGTGCCACCTTCAGGTGTTTTATACTCCTTCACAAGATCTTTTGGCACATTCTTTTCAATATCCACAAATTCTCGTTCGATCTCTCTCTGGGTCTCTTCAAATCCTTTAAAGACATCGTCAAAGAAGCTTGGTCCCCATCCTCCTTTTCTAGAGGGAAAGAACTTTCTAAACCAATCATATGGTTCTATATCCCACGAACTCAACTAATCTAGTCACCTAAATAAGATGACACATGTGATTTATATAACTTTTATGCTCAATGTTTGCAATCGTATATAAGAATATCTGCTACTGTAATTCTGGTTTGTTTCACTTATTAGAAATATGAAAATACAATGTATCAATTCATATTTCTTGATCTCTATTCCTTCTTGCCCCTAAAATCCCATTGTTAAACTTGTTGATTTCAATCGCAATGCACTGCAATCATATATAATACTGTTACCAATCCCCATAATCCTTTCAAGGAGCCGAGTCAATATAGATTATCAAGTTTACTACTTGGATACTGCTGATAGCTTAGGCTCCAAACTACTAGAACCCTCTCCAAGATCAAAAACCACTTTACTATTATCGACTTTTAAAGTGTCGAAATTCCCTCTCCAATTCAACTGGGTCACGAAGAACTTAAGGCGTACTATATTGGGTGTAAAGAGTCGAATTAAATGACTATAGCGATAATCCATTTTAGTAATTTCTTGAAATTAAACTGAAAATCATACATGTATGATTAGAAAAATCCAAGATATTGATCCATTTCATATTTGAGCAGTCAGTCAGAATTACTTAAATGTCTCAATCATTTACTTAATAGATGGTTTAAATGAAAGATGATGAGGTACGAGTGAATACAGCCGCTAATATTGAGAACCCTGAGATAGTGGAGTGTGGAATATGTGGTTATCACTACCAGAAAACCAAGAAATGCCCCCAATGTTTGATAAAGGAAGAGTCTAGGCAAAAATAAGTGGTATTGTGCCAAGAAGTCAATTTTTTGACTGAGAATTCAAGAGTTCACTATGTGCATTGGAGTACAAATCCGGCCGTCAGCCAGCAAGAATTGCAACTTAGAAATTAACCTTTAACGAAACGATCTTAAAAGCTCCAATACTCATTCTTACTATATTACCTTCAATCCACGCGTCATACCTATCGTGAGCACTATTGTCTTGGCTTTCCGAATAAGTAACAAGAATTGGGATTTTTTGAATTTCATTTTCGAGCAGATCTATGATTACTGCTGATTTGATCTGCCTGTAAAATATCAATGATGCATTCTCTGTCGCAACTCCCTCGGTTTCGTAAATCCTAACAATTAACGAGCGGTTATCATTCTTATCGTCAACATCACGTTCATCAAGCTTTAATGTACTAAGGATCACATTTCTTGGTTGAACCTCTAAAAATGAATGTTGATAATTTTGTAATCTATCGACAGATACCTTACTATCGACAATATTTTCCTTTATTATGTGTTGTAATACCTCGCTTTCTCCTAGGTGTATTGCCATTAAAGGCATATTAAATTCCATAGCACGTTTGTATGTACCAATCTCTCTCCAACTACCTTCATGGGGGAGTACAGAATACCTAAATGTGTATGGTATCATTTCTGCGGCGTCAGGTGTAGGAATACATGGACCCATGATACCATCAGCCGACAACACCATGATACTCCTTAAGAGAGTAAGATAAATTGAATTGTCTCTCACCTCATGAGGTGGTATTCCTCTGTGCATTACGCTGATTCCTATCTTCGCACATTCTATTTCTTCCTCATTACCTGAATAATCTATCCAGTCCAAGGATGGGAAAACTCCACTCGGCCTTTCGATCCAACCACTCTCATTCTTATTATAGTAGAGATTTGTCTTCCTTCTAATAGCACCAAACTGGGTGCCGCACCAATAATCATTAGAGGAACATGGAGTTCGAAACTTTACTCTTAACCTTGAATGAGGATGTCGATCGTATATGTGCGTCACAAAATCTATCCTATCAAGAGATTTGTAGACTATGAATTCTTTCTCTATATCAACGAAATTATGTCTATACATGATTGGCTTTAACTTATGGGTCAACCTATAAGGCCATCTTAATGCATAGTATTTACTTTTCAGCGTGATATGATACGTCAATTTACCTTCAAGGACGCCAAAGCTGTCACACTTAAATGAGCCGTACTTGACACCTTCCCCCGTCTCTGACTTAAGTAGCCCCAAGTTATCTCTATGATAGTAAAGATCCCCCAGTTCTTCCTCCAAGAGAATCTCATTCCCCTTAAAGTAATCCTTGCCATCCTTGGATACACTCAAAAGACCATTTTCAGGATTAACTGAGATATCAAAATTGCTCCCATTTCTAAAAGTAGTGGAGTGAGATAGAATTCTCTCAGAAGAGCTATTCTCTCCAGGCACTATTCGATATAACTTGTATCCCAAGGGTGGTATTTCGGCTATGAAACCTATCTTTACTGTTTGAATAGATCCATCTGGGTAGGGAGAACAATCGATGATTTCTATGTCAATTCTATTCTTTTCTTCGTTGATACTATCTTTATTCTTATTTCGTACTTTCTGACTTTGGGCATCGGTAGAAGTTAAATGGGAAACACCTCTTATCTTACCCTCGTCAAATTCTAGGACACACTCCACCCAATCTTTGACTTTCCAAGCATGGGAATTAAATACTACCAAATCTTGGTCACTGCCTTTACAAAAGTGAGATAGCAGGTTCAATATGCAATGTACAATCAATCCTCTGATGGGCCCAAAATCTGATTTGAATGATTGCCTTATCTCATTATATACCTCATCTATTCCGGTTCCAGGTAGGGCATCGTGCATCGACATAAAAAGAAGTCTGTTCCAATAGTTTTTCAATCGGTCAAAAACATCATGATCTACCCCCTCAAGCTCACTCAGAGCATGCCATCTTTCTAGAGTCAACAACAAGTTTTCATATTCTCTTACTCCCTGCTTAATCCACATCCTAGATGAAGTACAGTCCGGAAATACTTCTGAGAATCTGCCAGAGTACATCTCGCCCTTCCTTGTCATCAAGTTCGATTCATTCTGATCCCTTTCAAGGTTGGAAAAGTACTCCGACGGGGTAGATATCAAAATTCTTGGTTTCTTTGCTTTGTTATGTACTATGGTAGGTGTATCTGTACCAGAAACGAAAGATGAGGTAACCACATTATTGTTATGATGGCCAGGATTGTCGATCTCACTATTGGCGTTCCACTTTCTCACTGTATCAACTGTCTCTGGTTGTGGAGGTGTAACACCGCTACCAGATGGCATGAAGATATGATGTGTAGCAGCCAAATTCTCAAGTTCTTTATAGGATTTCTCAATTTGTGTTAAATCAAGACCAGCTCTGTAACCCAATGGCATCCAATGAGACAAGATACGTGAGCCATCCAATCCTTCCCACCAAAATTCGGATGGTTTAGACTCATCTGCACCCCTTCTAAAAGCAAAATATTTGTATCCACATCCTAGTAAGATTTGAGGCCACTGTGCATTGAAACCAAATTCATCAGCCCCCCATCCAACAATTACATCTTGATCGAATTTATCTTTGATGTATCTTTTACCTTTAAGAATCTGCCTGATGAGCGTTTCTCCATGGGGTAACATTACATCTGACATCAAATACTGACCGCCTGCGATCTCCATTCTCTTTTCCTTGGTTAGTTTTGTTATGTCTGCAAAAAGTGAAGGATAATTTGCTTCCACCTGTTCGAGAAGATAGGTTTGTTCGATTGTAAATTTATACTCTGAATTGGCCTTCATTAGCTCTACGGCCTTGTTTAAAATAAATTCTATATTAATATGAAAATAGTCCTCTTTATTGAATACCCATATTGCATCGTAATGTGTGTGGGGAACAAGATAGATAATGGACTCTCTGCCTCTGTTGGTTGTTGCAGCAGTAGCAGCAGCAGCAGCAGCTAACGCTGTAATATCGCCGTTAAGATTTAAAATCTTAGTCATATCACATGTTTCTCAAATTGCATACAGGACCAATCAATCAATTTTGGAGTGGAACAATATTCATTATATTCTCTCACGATTCCTTTGTTTTATTCTGCTTCGCGATGAACTTTATCAGACTTACCAATCTGGAAGCAAATCCCCACTCATTATCGTACCATGACAGTATTTTTACTACATTATTCCTATTTCCCAAAACCATGGTACTCAAGCCATCTACGATCGAAGAATGAGGATTGCCCACAATATCTGCTGATACTATTGGCTCTTCGGTGTACTCCAAAATCCCTTTCAAGTTAGCCTCAGATGCTTGTTTCAATGCGTTATTGACCTCTTCTCGTGTTACCTCCTTTTTTAAGGTAAATACCATATCTGTAATCGATCCGCTACTGACAGGCACCCTGAGAGCCATTCCATCTATTTTTCCTTCTAATTCAGGAATTATAGAACCAATTGCCTTGGCAGCCCCGGTGGTAGTAGGAATAATAGACATAGTAGCAGATCTGGCCCTTCTCAGATCCTTATGTGGTAAATCGAGTAACCTCTGGTCATTTGTAAACGCATGGGTAGTAGTCATATAGCCTTTTTCGATACCAAATCGATCGTTTATGACTTTCGCCACAGGGGCTAGGCAATTAGTAGTACATGAAGCCATGGAAATGATATTGTGTTTCTTGCTATCAAATTCATCTTCATTAACCCCTAGCACTATAGTTGTATCAGGACCCTTTGCTGGAGCAGAAATGATCACGCGCTTTGCACCCGCTACGGTTATATGTTTCTCAGCTTCTCTAGCATCATTAAATTTCCCTGAAGATTCCAAAACTAAGTCAACCTTCATGTCTCTCCATGGTAATCTTGAGGGCTCTTTTTCAGATATCACTCTAATATCTACACCATCTACACTCAAAGAAGCTTCATTCTTTACCGTTACATCCCCATCAAATCTTCCAAAAACAGAGTCATACTTGAAAAGATGAACAAGAGTCTTGGCATCTGCCATGTCGTTAATCGCTACTATATCAATCATTTTCATGAAATCCTTGTCTTTGATCGCAGACCTTAGAAAGCATCTTCCAATTCTGCCAAATCCATTTATTGCTAATCTTATTTTTTTACTCAATTACCTTTTACAATTCTTATTATGGTTTTATGAATGTTATATATGGATAGTCTCCGCTTCTCATATAGTTGCCTTTCTGGCAATTACACGAGGAGCTGCGCATAACCATTTTCAATGAATGTCATAAGTAGTCATTGAAAGGATCAGAAATAGCCTACCAAAATTAATTTCATATATCCTGCGCTCAATTGGATACATTACACTTTTTTACTCCTTTAAGGCTAGCTTTGGATATGGATTTTCCCGAGCTGGAAAAGAAAAGAAGTGACCATCTCTTGGGTGGCGGAGCCATGAAACAACGAGAACGCAAAAAGAAAGGAAGGCTCACTGCGCTTGAGAGGATTGAGTTGATCTGTGATTCCAAATCCTTTACAGAGATTGATCCCTTCGTAACACATGAATGCCACAACTTTGAGATGCAAGATAAACAGTTCCTTGGTGATGGTGTTGTAACAGGTTTCGGAACGGTTGACGATCGCTTGGCTTATTTGTTCTCTCAAGACTTTACAGTTCTAGGCGGCTCTCTAGGTCTGGCATTTGCTTCAAAGGTCTGTAAGATAATGGATCTTGCGTTAAAACAAGGGGTGCCAATAATAGGGATAAATGATTCTGGAGGGGCGCGTATACAGGAAGGAGTAGATAGTCTTGCCGGCTATGCTGAGATCTTTCATAGAAATGTAAAAGCCTCTGGAGTCATTCCTCAAATATCCCTTATAATGGGCCCTTGTGCCGGTGGTGCTGTCTACTCTCCTGCTCTGACTGATTTTGTTATTATGGTTAAATCTGCATACATGTTCATCACAGGACCAGAAGTAGTGAAAGAGGTAACCGAAGAAAACGTAACTTTTGAAGATTTGGGAGGAGCAGTAGTTCACAATAAGAGAAGTGGTGTGGCACATTTCATTGCAGATAACGAAGAAGAATGTTTTGGAATTCTCAGAAACCTACTCTCATTCATCCCTCCTAATAACCTGGAGAACCCTCCACGCGCAGTAACGAAGGATGATCCCAAGCGACAGGACAAGTCCCTTAATTCGTTCTTGCCATCGAATCCAAATAGACCATATAGTATGGATACAATCATTAAGAAAATTATTGATGATTCCAATTTTCTTGAGGTTCAGAGATACTGGGCCAGCAACATTATTGTGGGATTCGCAAGGCTTGATGGTAACTCTGTAGGTATTGTTGCAAATAATCCAGAAAATCTAGCGGGGGTTCTTGATATAGATGCATGTGACAAGGCTTGTCGATTCGTAAGATTTTGCGACTCGTTCAATATTCCACTGGTCGCCTTAGTTGATGTTCCTGGTTTTCTCCCCGGAACAGCTCAGGAATGGGGGGGGATTATTCGACATGGAGCGAAGCTCCTTTATGCATTCTCTGAAGCTACTGTACCTAAACTCACTGTGATAACTCGGAAAGCATATGGTGGTGCCTACGATGTAATGAACAGCAAACATCTGGGAGCTGACTATAACTTTGCATGGCCTGAAGCCGAGATCGCAGTGATGGGTCCTGAAGGAGCATGCAGCATTATCTTTAAACAAAAGATAAAACAATCACAAGATCATAAAAAGGAGAGAACCGAATTGGCAGAACAGTATAGGCTAAAATTCGCCAATCCATACATTGCGGCTTCGAAGGGTTATATTGATGATGTAATTGAGCCCAGCGAAACAAGAACAAAGTTGATTGCTGCTCTTAAGGCAATAATTAGAAAACGGGAAGAGAGACCAAGAAGGAAACATGGTATCATCCCTGTTTAGGTCCATCCTTGCACCAGAAAATAATATGTGTTGCAGCTGAGAATTGGTCGACAATAATGGAAGGGAGTATAATAATGCTAGAGTTTCAATAGGTAAGAATATGTCGTAGTGGTAATAATCAAACAGTATGTTACAACTGATATGCCATGCCTCTTCCTTCCTGCGATGAATGCACTCCTAAAATACGAAACAGTTGGCGTCCAGCATGGATTGAATTAATTGTCAGATGTGAGTTCATTCCTGCCAACTCATAGGCGCTTCGGGTCCATCCATCACTCCCGTTCATTAGAAGATATAGTATTTTCAAGTTATGACCACCCAAATTAGGCAATATTTTGGACTATGAAATACCGGAATTCTTATAGCTGGTTACCATAAGATTGACCCAAGGATTGAAACATACCATTTGAAAGTCAGCAGCAGGTTTATTGTGGATTCTATCTTATTCCGCCAGTGCTATTATAATCTCAGGTAAAGTGAGAACAAGCCTCATTGCTTGGTAGAATCAAAAGTTACAAGTATCTCGCCTGCCTTCACCGACTGACCTTTGGATACAACAATATCTTTTATCCATCTAGTTGCAGGAGATTTGATCTCATTTTCCATTTTCATTGCCTCAAGGACAATTATTAGCTGCCCTCGTTCAACTTTGTATCCCTTTCTTGCAGGAATATCAATAACCTTGCCACTTATAGGGGCCCTTATCTCATCAGATACCTTTTCGGTAAGAGAGCTTCTTGAGACCAAATATGCCATACCATTTATGATCATCAGAGAGGGATCACCTTCCTCTTTGAAATCCAAATGAAATTCTGTTCCGTTTATAGTGATATGATAGTCATCATGAGGTTTTACATCTATTTCTTCTCCGTTTACTCTTATATTCCAGTTCCCTACAATTTCAACGTCATATAGATTATTGTTTATTTTGACTTTCAATCAGGTGTTCCACCTAGATCCTTGCGATGGTAAATGCGTATCATAACGATTTGCCCAGTCGAATCTGCTGATGTTCCAAGGATCATCACCTTTCTGAATCTCTTGTTTCACGTATACTCTTTTAGGTCTGGTTCTTTTTGATACGGCAACTAAAATAGCCGCTGCCAATTCTCCACTCTCCGACGAATAGGATTTGACTTTTTCAACAAAAGAAGTATTGTATGTTCCGTCAGAGAACCTGTTGTCTCTCAGTGCCGAGATGTGAAATGGTATCGATGTCGGAATGCCCGAAATTCTAAACGCGGAAAGTGCATAGTTCATTCTCTCTATCGCTTCTTTTCTATCAGATCCATGACAAATCAGCTTAGCAATAAGGGAGTCATAAAATTGAGGAATTGAATACCCTGAATATAATGCGGAATCTACTCTAATTCCTTTCCCTGATGGGGCCACAAATTTGTTAACCTTGCCTGACACGGGCGCAAAACTCAAAGGATGTTCTGCATTAATTCTACATTCTATTGCATGCCCTTTTGAATTGATTGTCTCTTGCCTCACAGACAATCCTTGTCCTAAGGCCGCACGAAGTTGCTGTTCTACAATATCCACTCCAGTAACAAGTTCTGTTACAGGATGCTCAACCTGTATTCTCGCATTAATTTCCATGAAAAAGTACTTGTTATCCTTGAGTAGGAATTCGACCGTTCCTGCATTATCATAACCGATCTCCTTCATTATTGAAACAGCCTTGCATAAAATATCTTGTCTAATTTCATCCTTCAGTCCTGGGGAGGGCGTTTCTTCAATTAGCTTTTGATGGCGCCTTTGGATCGAACATTCCCTTTCTCCTAATTGGATTACATCTGAGCTATCTGCAATAATTTGCACTTCTATATGTTTGGGATTCTCTAAGTATTGCTCAATATAGACCCGGTTTGAGCCAAAACTCATCATAGACTCGGATTGTGCTGATACAAGCTTCTCGTGGAGTTCCTCAGTCGATTTCAAGATCCGTAGACCTCTTCCCCCACCTCCTTCAACTGCTTTCAGGATTACAGGAAAACCAATTTTATCTATCAAAGAAACAGCTTCCTTTTCATTTGATACTTCACCACCATGCACAACTGAAGCTACTCTTGAAGCCGCATTTCGGGCTTGTACCTTATCTCCAGAAAGTGCCATGACGTTTGTAGAGGGACCTACAAAAACTATTCCTTCTTTCTTGCATCGCTCAGCAAATTTTGAGCTTTCAGATAGAAAGCCATAACCTGGATGAATCATATCACAACCTAGTCGGTTGGCCGCCTCGATGACCTTGTCCACGACAAGGTAGCTTTGTAATGGCATTGAACCACCTATGTTAATAGCTTCATCGCAATATTTTATATGAAGGGACTCCTTGTCTGCCTCGGAATAGATACCACAAGGTCTTACGTCCATTTTCTTGCATGTCTTGGCGATCCTTATAGCAATCTCTCCCCTGTTCGCGATGAGCACCTTATTATTAGTCATGATCCATCTTAAATGCAAATATAGAAATGGCTTAAATATTTTGGTCTTCCGTACCTAGCCTGTAGATTGATTTATCCCAATAACAATGCACTGCCCACTTAATTGTTGCAATAACTATATGTGAATGGGCATAGCAAGTCTAAAGCAGATAGTAGTCTATCTGATAGTATGTTTGTGGGAATAGGGCAAAATTCGGATCACTTATTTTTGATATTCACTTAACTCCAAGTCATTAATTTAGTTGGCAGTACAGATGAAAAGAAACAACAAATCTTGTGTTGAATGCAATAATTATTTGAGATAGCCCTAGTTTGCCAGTTCTACTTCGCTATGTATCACTTTCCAATTCCAGAAGCGTACAGATAGGTCCGTGGAATAAACAATAAAAGGAGTTTGTCGCGCAAAAAGAATTAATAGATCAAAGCATAATGTCTCGTTACGTTTGTAATAAATCGTGTTGCCGTATTCCTTGTGAAAGTAACGGAACAACCTTGCATTTCGAGCATGCTTTCACCTCAATCAGGCAAAACTCTACAGCTCAAGTGTCATATGTGAAAAAGAAAAAATTATATAATAATCAAGATAGAGAAGGATTCTTTCTTTCACCAGGACTTAACTGGTGGCCTATGTTATGAAACTCATTAATATTTTTGATTGTAAACTACATAATTAATCTACATAAAGGGAGTAACTCTACATAAAGGGAGTATAATCAAGATAGAGAAGGATTCTTTCACCAGGATGTAAAGTAGATTTGATAGTTTGTTTATGAACCGCATCTTTTTTGCATCTACACTTGCTTGTGCAACAGCTTGGCAGCCCATTGTCTTATCACCTTGTCTTCAAATGAAGAGACATCATGATATGAAGCACTAGTAATTTCAGAAAAAAACACACAAATACGAATACACAAAATACTTAAATAGTAATCATGAGTATATATAATAATAAGCACTCGAATCTAATAACGAGTAACGTACTATTTGATGGCAGTGTTATTTGAACAAAGTTTAACAACTTGTCATCGTGTATGTAGTGGTACGTATTTGTTTTCTTAATAGTGGTTGTGATTCTCTATTGAGAGTTCGGTGATAATAATAAAAATGTGTGGAATAGTTGGTATATTAAGTAAGACCGGAGAAAATGTGGTGCCTTTAGTGGGATCGATGCTTTCAAGCATAGCTTGTAGAGGTCCAGATGGAGCAGCGATCGCCACGGCGGAGCAAATAGTCCAAACGGATTCAGTAGATAATTTGCACAAGCATGAGCTACGAAGTAGCGAGGCTGCATTGGGACATGTTAGACTAGCGATAGTAGGAGGAACGTGTGAACAGCAACCATTTAGAAGTTGTGATGGTAGGTTTATTGTAGAGCATAATGGTGAAATCTACAATTACAAGGAGTTAAGGAGCAAACTTG
>JBAUMZ010000169.1:0-15484 GCA_049578985.1 Nitrososphaeraceae archaeon | reverse complement strand
CTAACTCTTGAATTTTATCTTGTAGCATATTTTCAAATCTTTTAGTATCTTCTAACTCTAGTTGCTTTTCGGTTACTCCAAGCTGCTGTTGGCTGTCGATAGCTCGATCTAAAACCCATCTGATAATTCTTGTTACCCACTGTAGAGATACTATTTCGTCTCCAAAGAATTTTCTTGTTACTGATTGCTATGATCTGTTATTTTGTGCCGTAGCGCACTATTGGTGGCCATTGTTCATGTATTTTAATCAATTAATGAGCTTTAAAGTTCAGTAACTAATCACATATAATATTATACAATAAGATTGTAGGAGAAGATCTGTAAGAGGTGAAATTAGCATGCTGCTAGTGTGTTATAAAATCACTAAATCTAATATATAGTCATCAGAGTCATAAACAACATTAAGTACGATTCCAGTTTCAAGACTACTAGTTCTGCTAGCATTGTGAGTGAGAGACGCCATTCGGAGTATTAGCTCCTCCAACAATAAATAATACGGGATTATTGAACCACATGCATATGATAGATCAAAAAGTTGCGATTGTGACAGGCGGCAGTTCGGGTATTGGAAGAGCAACCGCCATTGCTCTCGCAAAAGAGGGAGTTAAAATTGTCGTAGCAGCACGTCGTGTCAAAGAGGGAGAAGAAACCGTGCGTCTGATCAAAGAAGCTGGGAGTGATGGCATCTTTGTGAAAACTGATGTGACAGATGAAGCTAGCGTGAAGTCGCTAGTAGAGCAAACAGTCGATACATATCATAGGCTTTATTATGCGTTTAATAACGCTGGCGTAGAACAAACGATGGCACCACTAACAGAACAGACAGTTGAAGAATTCGATCAGATCATGAACGTAAATGTCAGGGGAGTGTGGTTGTCAATGAAATATGAAGTCCCTGCGATGTTAAAAAATGGTGGGGGCTCGATAGTAAATAATTCTTCTGTTGCCGGCATAATGGGATTTCCGCGAGGGGCAATCTATATCGCGAGCAAACATGCCGTGCTCGGGTTGACTAAATCAGCTGCTCTAGAATATGCCAAATCTGGAATCAGTATAAATGCTATCGCTCCAGGAGGGGTTAAAACTGAAATGGCTGATAGAGTATTTGAAGACGACCCCCAATTTCTCGAAACTTTGACGGCAATGCATCCAATAGGTCATTTAGCAGATTCAGAAGAAATTGCAAATGTAGTAGTCTGGTTATTATCAGACAGAGCATCGTTTGTCTTGGGTCATACGTTGCTAGTTGATGGAGGGGTGGTCAGCCGATAATGCCCAGAAATTCATGTATCAAAATACTAACAGAGACATTAGGCGACATTCTCCGGAGATAATGTATGTTTGGCTTACAAATAGAAATCCCCCCAACTAACAGAAAGACCAAAGAGAGAGGCAATGACCAAAGGGGACTTATGGTGCATATCTAATAGTGCTTTGGACAGGCATTGGATATCACAACTTATCAACCAATTCAGGGCTAGACAGCTTTAAGTTGTATCATCTCATTTAATCCATAGAGAATGTCTAATACGATTTTATCTCAAAATGAAATAGATTATCTCAACACCCAGCGTATCGCAAGAATTGCCACGGTCTCAGTATCATCGTCTGACGGGCTATCTCAACCAGATGTTGTGCCAGTTGGTTTTGATTTCGATGGTGAGTTTCTTTACGTAAGTGGTATGAATCTTCTCAAATCTACAAAATACAAAAATGCTCTAAAGAATAGAAACGTTGCAGTTGTGATAGATGATCTGAAGACTGTTGATCCCTGGGATCCACGAGGGATTAGGATCTATGGTGAAGCCGATGTCTACGGAATGAGTACCAGGAGGTTTGATAATCATTTTTTGAGCCAGGCTAACTACACTGCTGATTCGGTAGACTAATTTCTAAGATCAGATAATATGTAGGATTATTAGTTCTGAGGCTAGGACTATCGCATCTGAGGGAAAAAAGAAAAATGAACAAGGTAAACTACAATATATAACTTCTAACTAGATTAATATCGGCCCCTTCCTATCATTCCAATGTCTCCACTATCTACTGATCTGTTCAGCCTTGGGGTAGCAACACGCCAAGCTGCTTGGCTATAGTTCTTGGAGAATCCCACAGAGAATAGCTGCTTGTCTAAGTTATTTCTAATGAAAATGATTGACTAATATATACCACAGTCTGCTACCATTTTAGCTATTGTTATCTTTACTTGGTTGGGCAAGTAAATTGATGGTTGCATTCTCTACAGTAATAGTGTATGTTAGACTATTCGTAGCTATATCATAGATGGATTAAATGACTCTATTACAAAAGTATCCAGGTTACCTGTTTGTGTGTCTTCTACAATTAATGCGTCATTTGGTTCATCTGCTGCAAAACTATCAGGTCCTGTAGTCCAGTTACCAACAAAGTCAGAAGTGTTAACAGATGTTACAATTCTATTGGGTCGATCAGCAAACATAATAGTGCTATCTGATACGTTATTGAAGTCTAGTGTATAAGCAGTTTCATTAATTTGAGATATTGAACCAGACTGAGCTCTTTGAATAAACATGAATTGTACGTCAGTTGTGTTTCCATTAGTAGTAGTCTGGTTTGTTGCTCCAGCCTTGGTTGTATTCTCTGCTTCTGCTGATTCCTCTAGATCTAAGAAACCGCCACCAGTTGTGATACCAGCAGTAGGGGGCAGTTGCAAAGGCCAAAGCATGTTGAGAATGCTGTAGTAACACCTATGATTGACGCAACTGTTACAATTAACAATATGCCATAAATTTTTGGGTTAATCATATTCATATTCTCTCTAAGGGATAGGAATTAGATTGTGGTCACGTCCATGGACCTCCAGGACCTATCATTCCTTTGCCGAGAGCTTCCATCCTTTCTTTTTCATTTGTCTGATGTTTTCTAGAGATATCTATGAGCTAGATTGCAAGAACTTGACCGTTTCCTGCGTCTACTACAGTACCATGGAATTTTCTGTAATGTATTTCCTTTTTTTCTCTTCCAAGTTGAAAAAGTACATGTGTAGTATCATTGCTGATTTTATATTCTTCATTTAGTTTATTCAAATAGTCTTCTAAACCCATCTCGTCTTTTAGTACTCTTTCTCTCATAGACATTGGTACCCATCAAAGATTATTATGTTATGAAGACGTTACAGGAAGGTATGAGAAGCGTGTCAAAAGGATATAGTATTGTCATTGTAATGATTGTTATATCAATAATATCAATTACCACTATTTCCAGTGTAATGACACAGGAGAAACAACATACTGCTTTTGCACAGCTTCCAGGACAAGAATCCTTAGATTCTAATGTTGAACAGGCTTCGATACATGAGTTCTCTGTTCCATTGGGCTCAAGGCCACATGATGTTGCTCCTATGCCTAACGGAACCTTAGTATGGTATACTGCTCAAGGTTCCGGTGAATTAGGAAAACTGGAACCGACTACGGGAAAGACGTATCATATTGCGCTGGGCCAGGGTTCAGCACCACACGGAGTTATTATCGGGCCAGATGGCGCTCTGTGGATTACAGATGGAGGTCTAAATGCTATTGTACGTGTTAATCCTCTTACTGAAGAGGTTAGAGTATATCCGCTGCCTGTAGATTCTGGTTATGGTAACCTAAATACGGCAACATTTGATCATAATGGAACCCTATGGTTTACCGGACAAAGCGGAATTTACGGACGCCTTGATCCGCAGATTGGAAAGATCGAAGTCTTCCAAGCGCCTAGTGGTCCTGGACCTTATGGCATCTCTACAACCCCAAACGGTACGGTATATTATTCCTCATTAGCAGGTAGCTATGTTGCTCGCATCGATTTAGAAAGTGGAAACAGCAGCGTGTTGGAGCCTCCTACAGCCGACCAAGGAGCACGAAGAGTCTGGTCTGACTCTCATGGTCTCATCTGGGTTAGTGAATGGAATGCAGGACAGTTAGCCGAATATAATCCAACTACAGGAGAATGGAAAGAATGGCAACTCCCAGGTGACAATCCGATGCCTTATGCTGTATATGTTGATGAGAAAGATATGGTTTGGTTAAGTGATTTTGGAGCAAATGCCTTGGTGCGTTTTAACCCAATGGATGAGACGTTTGAGGTATTCAACCTTCCAAGTTTTGAAACCAACGTAAGGCAAATCTTGGGAAGGCCGGGGGAGGTATGGGGCGCAGAATCTGGGACAGACAAACTGGTGGTAATTAACACAGGTATATCTTGAAGTTAACTAAACTTAAACCAATTAAGATGTGTATCCTTACACATTATCTACTTCTCTCTCTCTACTCAGCCCTTTGTTACAACCGTGATAGATGCCAGTACAATTACTATTCCAAATACTACTGGATTCAACGAACCCTTAGGACTTTTTGACATAATGATCACCCGCATGTATGGTGTTTATGAAATTACTGTTTGAGGACCTGAGCGCAACGGCGTAAATCTATTCGGCAGATATTCCGTTTTTATTCAGAATGTAGAATTATAATCGCAGGAGAATATACCTTGGGGCAGGAAAAATAGAAGCATACCAAATTGCCACATACCATTTTATACCGAATCGATAATGCTGTAATATGGTTCAGGAAGAATTATTGGAAAGATCAAAACAAGCGATGAATATGTCGTATAGTCCATATTCACATTTCAAAGTGGGCGCATCTATTCTCACCCAAACCGGAAACATCTTTACCGGATCGAACATCGAAAATGCATCTTATAGCCTCTCGATGTGTGCAGAGAGAGTGGCACTTTTTAAGGCTCTCTCGGAGGGCCATAGTGTTTTCACCGATTTGGTTATCTCGACTTCTTCCAGCGTGCCAACATTTCCATGTGGTGCATGCAGACAGGTGTTATTCGAATTTTGTGCTGATATCAAGATACATCTAACAGGAATCGCAGGAAGAGTATACACCGTTAGGGACTTACTACCTTATGCCTTCGATGCGTTTCAATCGTTTGAGCATGACATAAGCATGAAGAAGAGCCGGTGTTAACTGAACTATATGTCGAAATCGAATTGCTTGTTGGGAACCACAGGCTATAGTTGGTGTTATATCGACATATCGTTGTCAGAACGTAATGAATTCATATAATCGTCATTGAACGTCTTCAGTGCTAAGCATAATGCAGTCGATTCACGCGTGGTGTTATCCGTGTCTATATCATATGGAGATATCCGCAAGCTTCCAAGTGGTGTTATCCGTGTCTGCACTGAGTCTGATCTCAACTGTTATTTTACATCATATTATTGTGGGTGTGCTATGATGCTTCAGTCGCCGCTTGGTATGATATCTCCGGTCAAATCCATGGAATAGTCACCTGAGGATCTCCGTCTTAGTTCCTTCTGACGATTGGGGCGCCGATTCAGTAGTTACCTTTTTGTCTTTATCTTCAAAAACTATCTCGCCCGTATGTGCAGGATCGCTGCGGTTATCCTCGTCAATTTCTCCAACTTCGACTGGCGCTTTTGAAGACTGAGGTGCAGACTCTGTAGCTCCTATTTTGCCGAAACCTCTATCTCCAGTATGGGCAGGTGTATCATCATCACTAGAAGCAATTAGATTGATAGGCGCAAATGTCATCGAAACAGCAGTTAACAGAAATGTTACAATACAATGTCAACAATCAACAGAAAGGAAGATGAAATAGTAGTGCTGGATCTGCAGAAGACAAGGCTCGAACAGTCCATATTAGGGCTCCAACAAGGTAACTTAAGGAAGAGCAACGGCAGCCAAAACGAGAATATTCTGACTAACGATGTGCTAATACAACTACCGACTGAGTATATATACTTCGACCAAAGCAACACTTGATCCTGATGACGATGACACTATAACCTTCCTGAGTTCTCACAACTGCATGTAGTCTATACAACAAGAAATTCTTGTACCTATTACTACGATACATTAGTCCACATTCTCATCATCAATGGTGCGTGGCAAGACACAAACCTACCCTCCGAGGTTGAAAGGATCTTTTGCGTATGTTGCGCTTCTCTTGTGGAGAGAATATGATGGTATGGTCTTGTGTGCTGAATACAAGCATCAGGGAAGCTTAAAAAAGAGAGATCAAATGCAGTGATGAAAAATTTGTCAAGGAATCACAAGGAAAGATCTATTAACGTTGGACAAATCGAAAAAAATTATGGATACAGATCCTGTTCGTGCTGCGGATTGATCTTCCTTGCAAATATCCCTAACAAAAAATACTGTTCACCTGATTGTCTCAGTAAGGTCTATAAGAAAAGATATTCCGGGGATTGGTCAAGACAAAATGCCAGTGAAAAAGCAAGGAGGGCTTCAATTAATGCATGTTGGGGAATTGCGAAACCGGATACTTGGAAAAAATGTTGGTAGAGAGCGGAAGAAGTCGCCGTCGGCATTTTGGAATCTGAAGGCTTTGGTAATCCCCACTTGTTGAGCTTAGATTTTCCTTATAGTCCATTTGATCTGAGGGCAGAGAAAAACGGTCGCATATGTGCAATTCAAGTTACAACTGCTACGACTCAACCCACTTTCTATAAACGCCTTCGACTTACTAGAGTATTAGGACTCGAGTATCATATACTATATGTCAGACCGGACCTCGGAGAGTACATTCTAAAGAATGGTGAAGAACCTGGAGCGTATAAGATATTTTTGAATGACTTGTCACATAAGACAAAACTCATACCAAAGGGGTGAATGTGAATGCCACTTACAGATAGAGGGAAGATTACGTTTGTGCCCAAACATATCGTTTAGACTTCTATGTAACGTTGAACAACCAACTCACTAACAAGAAATGGTGCAATAGCTCATTACCCTGTTATAGGAGATAATGTTTATAGACTGCCCAGTATTATTGTTGGTACATGATTTTAAGATTGAATTCACCACTGCTACTCATCGCAGTTCTAACTGGAATCGTACTATCAAGTGCAATATCATTATACATTCCCAACGAGTCAATAGTAGCTCAGAACAATTCAGTTCTTGATGAGAATGCAACAGCAGCGCAAATTCCTGAATCTGCGAAAGGACCAGCAATACCTGAAAAGGGTTATCTAGTTGAAGAAATCCGTGATAATTTGTATTGGGTCACGGATGGTACTTACAATACAATGTTTTTGGTAACAGATGAAGGGGTAGTAGCTGTTGATGCTCCACCATCAATTGGACAAAACTACTTGAAAGCCATAGCAGAGGTAACTGACAAGCCGATCACACATGTAATTTACAGTCATGCCCATTTGGATCATATTGGTGCTGCTGGAATGTTCCCTGAGAATGCAACTTATATAGCTCATGAGGAAACTGCTAATGAGTTACAAAGGGCTGTGAATCTGGCCGTTAACGATTCTATGATTCCACCGGTACCAACAATAACTTTTCCAAATAATTACACACTGCAAATTGGCAACCAGACACTCAATTTGGATTATTACGGTGTCAATCATATGCCAGGAAACCTCTTTATCGAAGCTCCGAATCAAAGGGTACTTTTGCTGATTGATGTCATATTCCCTGGTTGGGTTCCATTTGCTTACTTGGCACTAGCTGAAGACGCAACCGGTTTCATCGAAGCCCATGATATCGCCCTAAACAATTATGACTTCGATACCTTTGTTGGTGGGCATCTTACAAGACTTGGAACAGCAGAAGATATAGCAATACAAAAGGAATTTGTATCTGATTTGCAAGATGCTGCCGCTAAAGCGAACAACGAAGTCTTATTCAGCGACATTGCGATGGAAGTAGGTAGTTTTGATAATCCTTGGTTACTTTTCTCGAAATATGTTGATGCAGTTGATGCACATTGCGTTGAGACTATGTTACCTGAATGGGAGGACAGGCTAGGAGGGGCTGAAGCATTCATGCCCACACATTGCTTCACAATGACTGAACATGGGAGAGTTGATCCTAGTATTAACGCACTTTTACAAAATACCAACAGTACAAGTACCATGAGTTAGGGATTCTGTACTCTCCCAATTATTTTTTTCAATATGAATCTGATGAAGACTGGCCTCCTTTAAACATGGACAAGTTGACCCCCAACCAAAGACGTGTTTTAAACCTTATTGACTGTGCCGCAGAGTTGAATCCTGAGATTGACGAAAGACCTGACGTATTGAACGAACTTGATCCAAACTCATTCAATAATCTCAAACCTATAATAGAGGATACCAGTATGCACTTTCTGTTCCGGAGAAATGCTTTGGACCTTTACATAAGAAGAAAGGAAGAAGAGTCAAAAGATTACATTTCGGATTTGATTTGGGATAGAGATCTCGCTCCAACGGTCTTTAGGTATATTACAAAATATAGAGAATTAGAACGGTATGAAGATCCGATTATGATGAATGATTTACCTATTGAATTTAAAAGATCTCTACTTACCCAGATCGCAAAATCAAGGTAATAATGCTATGCTAATGAATACTATGCACTCTTCTCCTATTTTTGAAACATCCGTGCAAAAATGGGGTTCAGGTTGATCCTTCTATCCTAAAAATTTGGTAAAATAGTATTTCTCGAGATAGAACCATAATATGCAACTTACCGCCGAATGTGGCAGCATAGCAATAGAGTCATTATCTATAACATAGTATGTTTTTATAGCTGTCTAAGATCGCCTTCTGATTTAAGATAGTGGTAAAATAGCAAATACCCTAACTATCCGGTAAGGGCATGTTACGATGTGCAGATCGTGAAGAAATTAGTGTAGGAACTAATCCATTTAATATTATTTATAATTCTAAGAATAGTAAAGTGTATGTTGTATATAATCCTTCGAATACGGTGTCTCAAATAACTAGATTATTGACAGCGATTCTGTCAATATACATCCATATGCAGGACGAAGGTTTAAAGAGCTAATAAGCAAGAAAAGTGCATTGTCACGAAGCTATTCTGATCTGACTTTGAAGAAGATATGTTCTTTATCTTGTAATCAGTGTAGCTTTCCAAAATGTAAAGAAAAAATGTATAATATGGATACCAACCAATTCCTAGGCAAGATAGCTCATATTCAGGCTCTAAATCAAGGTGGCTCAAGATACAATAAAAATATGTCTAATGCCGAAAGAAATAGTTATCAAAATCTTATGTTGTTGTGCCATTCTCACCACTATGAAATTGATAGCCAGCCTTACAGTTCAACTACTAGTAGGAATAAAAGAAAAGCACGAAAGACAATGTCATGAAGGGATAAAGGGAGATTTATTGGAACGAATGACCAAAGCATTGATGCGAGATATTGGCGAAGCTACAGCTGCACGAATGCGTCCGGCAGAGATCAGGTATGACCATAGACAATTCAACAAGGTCCTAGATAGATATGAACTAACCAATGGGATTAACACTAGACGAATGGTACTTCAGGACGAAATAGAACTACACATGAACACTTTTGTATACGTGAAATCTGACTGGAACGACAATGTTAGTTCGTGCTAGATTAATATCAGATATTATTCTCCCCGAGTATGTGACAATTTTCTCTAAATCAGAATTTGTACGTGATTATTTTTTTAGATCTGCAAGCCAAAGTGTTAACCTAGCTTCCCTAAACATGACTGCCTTAGGAAATCTACCTGTAGCAGTACCCCCGAAAGTACACCCGAACAGGAAGAAATCCTTCATCTCGTAAATGAACATCTCAAATTAGCGGATCGCGTTGAGCAATCCTGCAGGAAGGCCAAGGACAGTGTGGAAATGCTTACCCAATCCATACTTTCAAAAGCTTTCCGTGGTGAATTAGTTGATCAGAACCCAAACGACGAACCAGCGTTGATCCTTTTGGAAAGGATTAAGGAAAGCCGAAAAAATCAGGTCTAACCAAGATGATGAATTTTTGAAGATTACTAAGATTAGTAGTGTATTCGAAGGTCATGATAGTACGTGAAATTTTACATCGTCACTTATAAAATGTCACTCGTAAGATGGTGGCGTACATTTAATGAATTATTCTGTGAAAAGATCGACGGCAAATCAGAAATTATATAATTCAATAAATCTCAGATTCATCATCAATTTCTGCCCTCTTCTGTATGTTTGATAGATCTATGCCTCTTTTCTCGTTATAAGCCTGAAGACCTCGCAGCTGCCTTCCTTGTCCATTTGCTAAAATGCGTTATCCTTCACTCTCGAGCTTAAAGATATTTATGGCTATATTCTGAACTGCTAGATAGATAGAAGCCCTGTTGATACCACCTTCAGCATGGCTATTTTGTGTCAGATCCAATTCTGCTTGCTTGTAAAGACGAGTCAGTCGTTCTGACAATAGCTCTTTGTGATAAATAAGTGAGCATTTATTCAAATAACTCTCCTGATTGTTGGAATAGCCTTGATTTGTATTCATAATATTGTGATCGCTTTGTCTGTAGTTGTTCCATTATCTCGCGGTCTGATGACAGCTGCCTATGTCATTAATTATCTGCTGAATTCGAAAATTTGTCTTCTTGGGTTTGCTTCCTTTACTGTTACATTTGTCAACAATCTCTTCGGTAATAGGATCTGCCACTTTTGCTATCTCTATGAATTATAGTCCGATATGATCCGACATAAATATTACGGGACTAGGATGCACAGCAGATCTGAGAGATAGTTGGGTCATGGGAGATCTGTGGAAAACCAGAATTAGTTCAAGACGTGGCACGGCTTCTTAGCCATTAAAATTTAGTCCGGACATAATCATTGCATTGAAATCGGCAGGGATTGGGTTAAGGCTATATAGTACTGCAAAGTGGTTACTCGTCTAGAACGCGCTCTTTTTGGGATGAACATGCATTTAAAGAGGTTAGAACATGTGAATAGTTTTGTTTCCATTGCAGCAGTTTCCGTCCTGTGTTTTTTTAGGCTTTGGACGGAATAAAAGGCAGATTTATCAGCTCCAATGAAATTAGAAGTGCCCCTGTAGCAAGAGCGATATATAGAACGATAATTATAGCAGGTACCACGCATTCAATTATGGAAAGCGGAGAATGCTTGGTCGATTTTAGATAATTGTCTTCGGCTTTATAGGCTTTGAGTGGAAGTCTTGTTTCTATCAGCGTTATTATTTTAAACTTTGCGCTGTTTAGTCTTTTATATGAACTTATTATCATAACCAATGCAATACAAAAGACTATACCTACGATTGCGACAACTATTATCCAAATCACAGTGAATTCTATAATATTTGATTTTAGTTGGGGCAGTACTAATCAGTCCCTTTGTGGGAAGCTCGTGCTTCTGGTGCTGATACTAGTAATATATTTCTCAAAAGAGATGGAGCTGATTTCGATCCCAGTATTATAAACCTCAGCGATAATCCTGCAAATTCGAGGCTTCCAGCAATGACCGTATCAGATAGTAATGTGTATGTAGTGTGGAAGATGATAGTTCGGGAAATGGTGATATTCTTTTTAAGAGAAGTCAATATCAACTTCAGTTATCGCATCGACATTAACATAGAAACTTATTTTATCTTCGGACAGTAATAAGAACAGCTATGAATTTACCAAACGTATGTAGGCATGTCGGCCGAATAATCTCCTTTGAGGCGGCTGCTATCGCAATTAGTTGCTTGATTTTCCTATTTTTACAATACGAACCAAACAATACATTAGCACAATCAGTTAATGATCCAAATCTGGGTGTAGAATCATTCGTGGAAGGGTTGAGTTCACCTACAAGCATGGCATTCCTCGATAGTGACAATATCCTAGTATTAGAAAAGGAGGGTCAGGTTCGACTAGTCTCAAATGGAGAACTTGCTCTCGAACCGGTACTTCAGGTACCCGTTGACACAGATAGCGAACGTGGGTTATTAGGAATTGCAGTTATAAACGGCAGTAGCACAGGTCATGCAGGTTCTGGTCCTGGCCATCCTACCGTTTTTCTGTACTACACTGAATCAGGAGAAGGCGGAGAGTTAAGAAATAGAGTTTATAAGCACAATTGGAATGGTCAGACGCTTGATAACCCCATACTACTAGTAGATCTGCCTGCAGTACCTGGTCCTAACCACGACGGTGGCAAGCTCATGATAGGCCCAGAGGGCTACCTTTATGGAATTATAGGAGACTTGAACCATGATGGAAAACTTCAGAATTTTCCAAATGGTCCTGAGCCGGACGACACCAGCATAATTTTCAGGGTGAATCCCAATGATGGAACACCTCTTCCAGATAATCCATTATCGACGGATCCGAATAATCCATTAAGTAGGTACTATGCATATGGAATAAGAAACAGTTTTGGACTCACATTCGATCCTGTTACAAAAAATGTTTGGCATACTGAAAATGGCCCGTTGTCAAATGATGAAATTAATCTGGTAAAGCCTGGATTTAATAGTGGGTGGCAAACTGTTATGGGCCCAATATCAGCGTCAGGTAGTACAGAAAATGAATTAGCTAACTTTCATGGATCTCACTATGCCGATCCTCTTCTGACATGGTTGGACCCTGTTGCCGTAACTGACATAGAATTCTTAGATTCGTCGAGTTTAGGACAGAGATATACCAATAATGTATTCGTAGGAGATTATAATAATGGTAACCTTTACTTTTTTAAAGTAAACTCTAATAGGAGTGCTCTCGTCCTTGATGATGTACCCGATTTAGTTGTCGATAATGAGCAGGAGCAATCCTCCATAATCTTTGGCAATGGATTTGGACCTATTACTGATTTAGAAACCGGACCTGATGGATATCTCTATGTGTTGTCACATGGTGCTGGAACTATTTATAGAATTGTTCCAACATCGGTAATATCATCATAATCACCAAGAATTTTGTGGATACGATCCATAGATTTGTCGAGATTGTCAAGTTAAAGTAAACATTCTTTGACTATGGTAGGTAGGTGATGAGAACGCAGCAAAGTTCTTGAGTATTCAAAATTCTAAGTCTGGTTCACTATCTGAAATTAACGCAACTGCTTAGCTCGTCATGCAATATGTATTGTAGAGCCTAATCACTCTATCGCTGCTAGTAGGATCTGCTTTCCTAGTAACGAGTATAACATCCTCGTAGCCCTTTAGACAAGGGACAGATAAATTTCCTATAGTACTTATTGATAGTGGATGGAGGTGCCAATAGGTGGTGTGTGAAGATAGGGCTGCTGAACTGATAGCACGGGATGGTAAATGGTTTTCATTATGGGTAGAAACTCAAGACAACCCCAGCCATGAAACAGTCAGACAATTGGAACAGCTGGGGCGAGATACTGATGTACGACTAGCTGACTGCATTGTATATCTTACAAGCGACGCATTATCGAGTCTACATGAGATTTCAACTGATACACATGCGGTTCTCAATGACGTGGCTGCTGGTCTTTAACCAGCATCTCAAGAATAAGATGAAATTAATGCATCATAAGCCATTTTGTATCTAGGAGCACGGTCATATATAATAAAAAGTCCCCAATTCCCATGTGTTTCCATAAGAATGGCGTATGAGGAATCCCGTCTAGTTTGTTAGGACTAAACTCTTTCGTGAGATGAACTATCATATCTAAATGTTGAATTCATGCCAATCTCCATTAATACAATGTACAATGACTGCCCCAAATGGATGGCCAGATGGTACCCTCGCCATGAAGGATGACAGCCCACTTTAAAGTGGGTTCAATACGTTTATAGCTAGGTTATGCTAACGAGCTGAATTCATGATGATTTATTCAGAATAGACAACTCTTCTCATCTAGGGTCAGATTCACTTTAAGTACTTCGCATTGCATATGGGGTTCGTGTCAAGTCACAGACTTGTTAGGAAAGATCATCTGGTCCTTATTGTTGTCATATCTACGCTTGTTATCGCAAGCACATCAATTAGTGGCTACGGTTATTTTGATACTACTAAAGTAGCCGTGTATGGTCAATCAGATCCAGACCAAATGAATTCTAATACTACGAATTCGGTGAATATACAAAGTATCCCCTTAGAAAAAGTCCGTGTGGGAGATATTGATATTGCATATAAAATGTTTGGCAAAGGTAACCCTATTTTACTTATTAGTCCTGCTCAGGCCGATATGAATGCATGGGAACCATCTATCTTAAGGGAGCTTTCCTCAAATCACACGGTAATTGTATTTGATAATCGTGGAGTCGGAAATACAACAACTGGTAACAGACCATTTTCTACTCAACAATTTGCAAATGATACTGCTGATTTATTAGACGCTCTTAAAATACAAAGAGCAGATGTTCTTGGATATTCTCTGGGTTCTTTCGTAGCTCAAGAGCTTGCAGTTGCACATCCAGACAGGGTTAACAGACTTATGCTTGTTGCTGCATCATGTGGTGGAAGAGAGAGTGTTCCTCATAGTCCTGAACTTCCAAAAATGGTTATTGATGTTGTAAACAAAATTGCAAATGATGTACCCGTCACTTCGCAGGAAGTAAAAGCACTTCTATCTCAGGGCTTGGGATCAGGATGGCTCAAACTGCATCCTAATTTCTTTGAAACCATTCCCATTCCAGAAGCAAAAGATCTGTTTCCTAGTATTACTCATAATAATAATTTGAAGCAACTCAAAGCAGGAGAAGACTGGATGGCAACTAATTGGAGTGGGGTTTGTGATGAGCTTACAAAAATATCAGTACCAACACTGATCATAACTGGAACCGATGATACGAATGTGCCAACACAAAATTCATTAATTATTGCTGAAAAAATTCCAGGAGCCTGGCTTATACAGATAAAAGACGCAGGTCATCAATTACCGGGACAGTATCCCGATAAAATGCATAAAATAATACAAACATTTCTATCGACTACAAACCAACGCTAACTTTTCTACCGACAAGAAGCCAAATTAGTGGAATCCCGTGTATTCTGAACCGTGGCCTTTATCCAGTTCATAGGTTGGACATCTTTTTGCCCATCCCAATGAGTGGACATCATCATTTGGACCGTATGTTCTACAGGATATGTTTGAATGGCTATCTTCTCCATCAAGACAGAAATAGTCTTCTCTTTTGTCGACTATAGCCATTAACGAGGTGGTATGTATAGATCAAATTAAAAAATGTTTCTATAAATTGAAACATTCTTTAGGTAGTAATCCGTCCGTATGGGTGATGAGCCTCTTTACCTCCGGGAATCTAACCCCCTTGGGCCAAAGTACGAGGTTAACTTCGTAACTTACAAGATTGCAGATTAGTCGATATACCATTCTAAACATTCAAATTGTTTATTCAATCTTAACCAAATATCATGTGAATCAGACTTATGGTAGGAGTCCGAAGACCTTAATCGTTCGTATCACAGTAAAGAAGAAAAAAGAGAAAGTAAGATATCATTTTTTAGTTAGTCAGATTTATTGTTATTTGTTCTGATTTTTAATGCGTTACCTTCAACATGGACCTCGTATATCTGTTGATCATAAGTCTTAATATAAGACATTAGTTCACCCGCATATTCTAGGTAATTTTGCCATGTTTTTGGTAGAGGTTCCATCTCCTGAGAAGGCATTAGAACAGGTTCCTTTACTTTCTTACC
>JBAUMZ010000168.1:0-3039 GCA_049578985.1 Nitrososphaeraceae archaeon | reverse complement strand
CAGAACCACTTGTGACCGTATGGGGAACTGTGTCTTCATTCGATACCTCCACTATGTCTCCTGCAGAGATGGTTAATGGATCTGGGTCATATGCTGGATTTCCTTGTACTGATGCACCTTCTGGAATGGTAAGTGTTGCACCTGCAGCTTCCGCGCCCCCGCCTGCAGCTGGTGTGGCTGCAGAACCAGCAGAACCTGCAGAACCTGCAGCGGTAACCGTAAGAGAACTAGTCATGTATGGATGAATCTGGCAGTAATATGCGACTTCATCTCCCTCGGCAACACCGACAAGCTCTACGGGAGCTGAGCTTTCACCATTATTTATGATACCCGTATCAAAAATTTGACCAGAATTGGTGTCCTCCGGACCAGTTCCGGATGTTGCCGTATGAGGCACTGAGTCAGCATTTTGCCAAACTATCTCAGCATCCAGAGGTACCTCAGCTGCATCTGGTTCGTAATCAGGATTTCCCTGTACTGCTGAACCTTCAAGTATCGTAATTTGCATCGCTCCTGCAGGGACTGGAGTCACGGTCTCCTCGGCTGCCGGGAGACCTTCTCCTTCACTCACGCCCGCTGGAGACGGCTCGGTCTCAATTGTAGAGACAGGCGGTGGATGTTGTATCATATTGGACCAGTTTGGCACAGCAATTGCGGCACCTACAGCCATAACTATGACTAAGATGGCCACTCCCTTGGCTAATCTCCGAGGAGAGGTCCTAATGATGGATTGGTGGTTCTCGTCTTCTGTGGTCGTAATACTCCTCTCCTATCTTGAATGGATCTTCCATATCCGCTGGTTTACCTTTGCCTGCACTCTTTAGCATGTTGATTACCATTATCACATATGATATCCCGACTGTGAATGCGCCAACTGTCGCAATCTGGTTCATAATCACTAATTCTGGCGAATCAACATAGTCATAAACTCTCCTAGGCATACCGTATAGCCCTAGCACGTGTTGTGTGATGAATACAAATATCACCCCGACAAATGCTAATGCAAAATGAATTTTGCCCCATTTCTCGTTATACATTCGTCCGGTCATTAGCGGGAAGAGATAGTACAAAAATCCAGTTAGTCCAAGAGATACTGTACCCATCAGCATTAGGTGGAAGTGACCAACCACCCAATAGCTATCATGTGTAATAAAATCCAGCGGCATCTGAGTGTTGACAACGCCACCAGCTCCTGAGGCGAAAAACAGCATTATTGCGCCCACAGCAAAGACCATAGGCGTGACAAACTTTATCCTTCCACCCCACATGGTAGCAAGCCAATTAAAGACATGCATAGCTGACGCTGGAACCGCAGCAAGTGTCCCAACCATAAAAACAGTTTTCTCAGTGAAGCTCATCCCCACCGCGAACATGTGGTGCGCCCACGAAGCAAATCCTATTATACCAAGTAGTACGAACGCCGTAACCCCTGACTGGTAGCTAAAGATAGGCTTTCTGGAAAATTTGGGAATGGTTTCATACAGCATTCCGACGGCAGGAATCAAGAAGATATAGACTTCCGGATGGAATGTGAACCAGAACAGATGTTGGTAAGCTATAGGATCCCCGCCCATTTCCGGATTAAAGAAGCCAGAGATCCCAAGCCTATCTGTATATAACATTATCAGGGCTGCAGCAAAAGTTGGAGTCGCAACGAGTATCATAAGGGAAGTAATGAGTATAGACCAAGAAAATAAAGGCATCTTCATGAGGGGAAGATCCGGATGTTTACATCTAAGAATAGTAACAACAAAATTAATCGCACCTAGTATGGAGGAAAGGCCCAGTATCTTGGCACCGAAAATCCAAAGGTCTGCGGCTGGTCCTGGTGCTCTAATAGTAGAATAAGGCGGGTAAGCTGTCCAGCCAGTATCCGAAAAACCAATCCATATCATGGCCGCAGCAACAGGTATCATCCAAAATGCAACAGCATTCAATTTTGGCCATGCCATATCATGATATCTTACCATTATTGGTATCAGATAGTTTCCAACTCCTGACCCGAAAGGCAAAACCCACAGAAATAGCATATTTGTTCCGTGTACGGTAAATATTCTATGAAAATCAGTTGAACTTGGGATTATTTGCGCTCCAGGCACCCATAATTCGGCCCTTAATGCCATAGCCAAAGCACCACCCATCATAAGGAAGGCAATTGAAGATACAATATACAATAATCCAATATCAGTGTGATGAGTCGAAAATAGAATCTCCCAAAGAGGGCGCGGTTTTTTTACTTCTAGTACCAGCACATATCACCTACTGATAATGTATCTTGGAATTGACTATCAATAAAAGCATTTTGGTTTTGTGGTTGGTCCTGTTAACTTAAAGATACTTCCACCTCCTTAGATCATTAAACTTAGCAGTGGCTTTGGCATTAGTTTTATAGATAGTGACAAATAGGAATAGGAGTAGGTAGTTATGATGTATTCCTATTCCTACTTGACTGCAAATAGGAATAGAAATAGGAGTAGGTAGTTGTTGGTTAACATGTCGGAGATAGCAGGATCCATCCATATGTGGATAAAATCACCAAATGATTCAGTTCTATATTTTAGATATTCTATCGTTCCTTCAACTATGCTTTTTTCGAATGGTGAATTAACTAAATGTTTTAGACCAAGAACATACTACGTGGTACTCATGATTCAGGGGTTAAAAGTATGGGCTTGATCGATTATGTATTCTAAATATATTTCGACTAGCACGATTGATAATTCTATCGTCCATATCATTTCTCCTTACCTCATCGATGGACAATAACCACGCTATGACAAACAAGCTTTCGGACGTTGTTAGTAGTAGTTCATCTGCATTTGTAAGTGTGGTCTACCTCAGTTAGAGCGATACATATCTCAAATGAAAGTGCACAGGATATGTAGTAGTTACTGGACATTCATGGTGCCTAGCATGTACGGATGTACTGCACAATAATATGGATACTCTCCAGCTACAAGACTAGCAGTATCTATCTGTGCAGTAGCTCCTGCATCTATAATGCTTGTGTCAAACTGACTCCCTGATTCAGGATCTTCC
>JBAUMZ010000167.1:0-9732 GCA_049578985.1 Nitrososphaeraceae archaeon | reverse complement strand
GTGTTAATTGAGCGTTAGTCTTTACTCCATTTCCCAGATCTATAACCAAATTTCTGTATTCTGTTGTCTGCAAATCTTGTTGTGCAAGTGCACGATCTTGTTGTACAAAAAAAGCAGTAGATAAACAAGATAATCCAAGCGTACCTAATAAAAATAATCCAAGAGTTAACGTCACTCTTCTTGTAGCAGGGTACAATTGTGTCAATTAGATGATGCTTGTATTTGAAGATTTATTCTTAAATATCGACCGTAGGTTTACATCAAAATTCCATAGTTCTTAGATTGTTTACTATGACACACAGTAAATCTATCAAAAACAAGAAGGATCCGGATCGTTAAGATATTATGGTAGAGCCCAAAATTCAAGTCAAAAATGGTTCACACACCCTTGGGCCCACCTACTACGTGGGTTCATATACTTCAGAAGACATTAGAAGAGACAACAGAATACGGCATGAAGAAGGATGTCTGGTTAAGGAGGAGCAAGCACTGATGCCTACCACACTCGCTACTACAGTCAAACACATTCATGATAGAGTGCCAAACCCTGTAAATTCGCAATTAATTGCAGAATTTCATGAATTTATGAAGCAATGGCAATACTTGAGTAATCACTGAGAATCACAGGCTACTAGTAGTTGGGAAGCTCATTAATAGTTAATCGAACAGATATCAAAGAGAAAAAGGAGAACATAGTTAGTCTATTGTTATATACTCATTTAGGCTTTAAATTAAGATGATGAATAGATTTGAAAAACTTCGACTCCGATCCACTATATCAGGAACGCATAATATCCTTAGATACTAATAATAGTTCTATAAAATTATCGATCCATGAAGCATCTAGTACGGAATCTGTAGTTAATAGGCAACACATAACAATACGTACCGACATAACCTTTCTGTTATGTGAGTTATGCTACTGGTGTGCATCATTACTGGATAGAGAAGTGCGATTCGATTCCTGTCCAATATGCAAGAACCTTAGCGTAGTGCGAATATTGACGCATAAGGACGATCAAAAACATTCATTACTAATTTAAACACATGTGGATCAGTAGTATCAATGTCAATAGTATAGTGTCATAAGAAGACAAATGACATCGATTCTCAGATATAAACTCTGTGAACTGACGTTTGATGTTCAAATCAGCGAAACCATTTTTTTTCGATACCTTATTTCATTACTACCTTCTCCGCCTCGATCGTCACGTAAATCAGCCATGGATTTTTTTGCGTTTTCAATCGCTTTCTGTCTTCGAGGTTTAAGAACGAGTACATACAGTGATCCTGCCATATATATCGACAGGAGTAAGATCTGAGCCACAATGGATTCTACTGTGGGATGAATTCCTGTTATTGTTGCCAGATTAATATCCAATCTTGAGATTTTGCCAAACAAAGGGGTAGTAGGTGCCACTCCTATTTCCTGTAGTTCTCTGATCGCATTTTCCATAAACGAGATGGACATATATGCTCCAATGCCCATGGTTAAAGCAAAGAGCACCCGTAATGGCAATTTCCTTCCTATCATGTTGATTATAATAGCTGCTCCTACGATAACAATAAGACCCAATACCATGCCTAACACAACATATAATTCCATGTACTTTGCAAAAGATAGCATAGCCTGATAAAATAGAACAGTTTCGAATCCCTCCCTATACACCGTAAAAAATGCCAGAGTAACAAATACAATTACACTACCCGTTGTAGTGGCCTTCCAGACTTTTGCTTTAACAAATTCAATCCACTTCTTAGATTCGATCTTGTTCAGTACCCAGAAGCTCACCCAAAAGAGTACTGCTACTGCTGAAAGCGCTGCAATCGCTTCGATCAGTCCTCTGTCAGCTCCGGATATTTCGATCAAATACTGCGCAATAAACCATGTTGCAGCTGTGGCTGCAATTGCGACAAGAATTCCGCAATAGACATGCTTCTTGAAGTGTGTATTCCTAGACGCTTGGAGGTACGTAAGTATTGCACCTATTATTAGGGCTGATTCGAGACCTTCTCTGAATATAATTGAAAATGAAGCAGAGAACGCAATAGTGGGTGCTACTATGCCCACTCCTGAAACAAGTCTTTCAGATTCATCAAGGCCTCTTATTATTTCTACAGCCTTAGCCTCCACTTCTTCATACGGGATCTGCTTCAGGATAAGATTCCTTAGCTCCGCGAACTTGATTTCTGTATCTCATGTGAAGTCGGGATCTATAGGCCTTAACGGAACCTCTATCATCTCATAGCTATCCAAATAGGCAGACCTTGCAGTTAGTAGAGCTTCATCATCACGATAACCCAAACTTTTGGTTCTTATAAAGCCTGAGCATTTCAGTCAACTTCAAGCCTGTTTGATCTATGTTATTTCTAACATACTGCTTTGTATGTTCGTCAGCCGCTCCCATTTGGAGTGTTTCTCCCGTATAACTACCGGTACCCTTTCTTAACTCTTGAATATTGGTTAATAAAGACGATTGTATGATTCGGTTGTACTACCCCACGATTGTATGATTCTTCAGAATAAAATGATAAAATCAAAATCGAGCTCATGTCCGTAAGCTATAATGTAACTTATGTTAGGACGTACAACAACTAACTATATCGATAACTAACCTTACATAGTCTTATTTTCTATATTAAACATCATTCGGCATCATATGGCAAGACAAACTCTCAGTTCAATAAGTGGTTGCATTAACTTCTGGCTGCTGTAAGAGTACAGACAATGCCTTTTCAACATCCTGTTTGAGATTGTTGTGATATCCTTTATTTCCCTTCATTTCAGTTGCGGTTAGCTGGCTGGGTATTCACACTTATGGATAGGAAACAAGGTCCATACAGTGATAAGGACTAATAAACTATAAGAGATTTCTGATGAATTGACTCAGATCAAAGACAAAATTAAAGAGATAGTTTCGAGCAAGAAATTGATTTGGCATTGTTCCTCGACGTAACATGCACGAAAATAGCGTCTGATGTGATAAGATTGAATTATTTTGTTATCATTAGAATCTTCTCAGCTTGTTTGGATTTGAAACGGCTTTCAAATATGCGGAGCATGAATAAAATTTGATTACTGAAGCCAAGAAATCGGGATTGTAGGATAATGTTTAGCAATCTATAATGAGGGTAGCTAATAGTATTGGTAAATCTATTGCTACGTCGTCTTCTAAAGCATCGAATTGTTCATTTGGACGACCGTTCGATACTGCAATACAAACTGTATATAGTTCCTGTGGATGGATTAATGTAGTTCCAATCTTCGTCTTTGACCCTCATTTTTATGAATCTGTTCCTGATTGCAGGATCTACGATCTCATATACAGATTGTCCAATTATAATTTGGTTGTGGCCTGCAAACCCTGTCATTTTAGCTGCTATACTAATTGTATATCCTAGAATATCAAGATGAGGTTTTCTGATTATTGTGCCATCATTTGATATGTCTTTCGTTTTTCTTTCGTCGTTATAGCTTTTATTGTTCGTATAGTTGTAACCACGAGTATTATCATGGATAATAGTATAGGCATTAGTGCTCCAGCCATACTCTACGACCATATTTTCTCCGATATCAACACCAATACGAATTCCCATTTCAGGATAATCGGAGTCATTTAAAATAGGATTAATTCCATCTTGCATGACTCTAATCATAGCTCGAGCACAATTAATTGCATTAGCACATGGCAAATACAGGTTACCATCACTTATAACAAAGAATGCCAAGAGCGCATCTCCCACATATTTAAAGACATGTCCACCATATGTAGATATAAGTGAGGACATTTCTTGCGTAAAGGCTTGTACTATAGTTGCAAGTTTCTCAGTAGGCAAAGTCATTGATAGTTTTGTTGATCCGACTAGATCTACATGCAAAATGACTAATATGATCTTGGAGTTAGAAAATTTGTCAAGTATTTCTGTTGTTTGTTCTAATGGTATGTCAAATTTGGGCTCCCACTTTAGTGCTTTCCACATCCTCGCCTGAGCATCCCTAATTGACGTCTCAATATCTACTACTGCATCAAGATAAAACATACCTATAGAAGAAGATTCGGAAATCTTTTTGACAGATCTTTCTTTTCTTTTATTATCCATTGTTACTTTTTTTAAGATACTAATGACTTGTTGTTTGCTTACATCTAATTGAATTGCAATTATCTCGTGAGGTATTCCACTGTTATAGAGATTTAGTACTGTCTGTTGCTGATATGACAGTGGTTTCCCTTCTGCAGTCATTTCTCCATCCTCTGTTGACGTCTTGTCTCTCCTAGATCGATTACGACGGTATTCCTTAGTACGCAAATACAGACACTACCCTCAAAGCCGCTAAATGGTATTTAATTCATAACATTCGCTTTGTGCACATTCTCACTCTATCTTGGGAATTTCATTAGAGGCTAGTAAATAGCAATCGCGACGGATCAAGCGGACGGATACCTTTTGAATGCATTTAAATTGAGATCTTTAGCGGGGAAAGATGAGTTACCCTAGTCAAAAGTCGATATGTTACTTGAAGGTATGCTATCTTGCAGATTTGATATCATTTGCGATGTG
Organism: Nitrososphaeraceae archaeon; assembly: GCA_049578985.1. Taxonomy (GTDB): domain Archaea; phylum Thermoproteota; class Nitrososphaeria; order Nitrososphaerales; family Nitrososphaeraceae; genus TH5896. The sequence goes on along the minus strand of JBAUMZ010000167.1, from coordinate 5,172 downwards.
GACAGGAAGAATAACAAAACAGGGACCAACTGAGATGGTAGTTGTAGTAGTAGCTTGGCACCGGTTTTGTTGAAGCAATTACACTAGGTGTAGACATATTTTTAATAACAGTTCGATTAGCTGAAGCCTGTACCATAGTGCTGACTAATATCACCGAGCCCAAGGACATCAGTAGTAGATCACGACGGAAATTTTTAGAGGCAAGCCATTCAAACTGACGGATACCTGCTAATTCCTATCGCATATTCATTGAGGGCCCGTCACAAAAGCTTCAGTAACGAAAGGTATATTCAGAGATCAAATTAGCTGGCTGAGTTAATACCTCTTGTCAATTCTGTCCAGATAATCTGCTATTTCATCGAATGTAGCACCAGAATCATTTAGTCTAATGATTAAATTTTCGTCAAAACCATCATGTCCTAGTGCAAATAACGCATCCGATAATCGATTTGGAGCATCAGAATCATCTTTACCATTCCAACCATAAAAAGACATGACCACACCTATTGCACATCTTCCGGTAAGTCCATCAGAATACCCCTTTTTTGTCTGCGCAAACTGTTTTCCATAGACACGTAGGATTTGAGAGGTAGTCAGTTCCTGTTTTAATAGTTGTTGCTGACTCATCATACCAATATAATGATGATCGACAACTTATTTAGACACTATGTCTACTGCCAGGTTCTGCTATCTGGAACAGAATGTCTAATGGAACTCTAACTTTTGGAACCTCGTAAATTTTTTAAAACACTTTAAAGTCTCGCCAAAACCAGGTAAAAAAATAATAGGTTTTGATCCCAGTATTCTTGGTATTTATTGATTCTTACGATTTCTCATTATTCTTGGTTATCAAATGATTCTAGGTATTTACTAATCTCCTTTAGTCTGCACCTTATTGTTACAGTGGTCAATCCGGCAGCAGTGGCTATCTCCCTCTGAGTCATATTTTCACCATTATTAGCAGACGCCACAAATAGAACTGTTGCGGCAAGACCCATTGGATCTTTCCCCGAAGTATACGTGTTTCTATCTTTTTTATTAAGAATGTCTCCAAGTTCTATTGCTCTCCGTTTAGTTTTTTCACTCGTAGGAAGGGCGTTTCCAATCTTGAATACATAATACATTAGATCGTTATTTGGGACCTTTAGATCGAGTTCTGTTAACAATAATCGATAATCCTTGGATAATGTTTTTAATCTAATATTACTTGCTTTTGCTATCTCCTTTAATGTCTTTGGGACTGTCATTTCTCTACATGCCATGTAAAGAGAAGCGGCCAAGATAGAGGGGATGGTTCTGCCTTTAATTATCCCTCTTTTCTCTGCCTTTCTATATATATAAGCAGTTTTTTCAATTATAGCGTCAGAAAGACCTATTTTATCTTTCAGTTTATACAATTCAATAAATGCTCTTCTCCGATTTCTATCCCTAAAAGTTGTTTGAGTCCTCACATCATACATTCTTAGTTTGTGCATAGAATGGCGAACTAATGGATCAAGTTGCCTTCCATATGCATCGCTATCTCTTTCTCCTATGACTGTGTATAGTCCCTTATCGTGACGAGCAAGAGATGAAGTGGAAACACGGCGTTTTCCAAGAGAGCTAGTCTCAGCGCTATTGCCAATTATTATTCCACTTTGCTCAAAATTATGCCATTCTGGACCATTGGACTGAATTTTGTCTGAAATTACCATTCCGCATATACTGCAAATAATCTCTCCTGATTCATAATCTGCGATTGTTCGTGTTTGATTAAATTGCGGTTTTACATCATTTTGTACTTTTGTCGTATTACAGTTAGTACATTTTAAATCCGCTAAATCTGATGATAAATGGGAATACTTATCATCTTCAGAAATAGAAGAATTATAATAAGTGATCATTATGAACGTCTATAATAAGCTGCTCAAATAAGGTATTTATTACTTTGTGAAGCCCTTTTTATTGTATGATTTAGTATGTTTATGACAAATCCTTTCTGGTGATTAGAGTTTTTGGTTATATACTATAAACCTTTTAAATACTGAAATATTTAGTCTTGTTATCTTCTTATCATAATTCGACGATATGTTAATGCCACAACAGGCGATACTAAAGCAAAGTTTATGTATGTGTGCTCTGGCAGAGCCATTTCTAAAAATAGTAAAGATAGCTACTTAATCGTGTTTAAATAAGCTAAACGCGCCTGTATGTATATGGCTCTCAAATCTAATTTAAATATGGATTATAGTAAGTATGATTTTAAAGATTCTATCGATAAGTATGTCTATTTGAGCAAGAAAGGGCTTGCGAGAGAAACAGTTGAAGAAATAAGCAGGCTGAAAGACGAACCAGAATGGATGAGGAAGTTTAGATTACGTTCATATGATACTTTTATGAGTAAGCCAGTTCCGAATTGGGGCGGAAATCTTTCAAAAATTGATTTTCAGAATATATATTATTATGCAAAAGCAGCAGAAAAACAGCAAAAGAGCTGGAACGATGTTCCTGAATCTGTGAGAAACACCTTTGAGAAGTTAGGAATTCCGGAGGCAGAAAGAAAGTTCCTGGCTGGAGTGGGTGCTCAATATGAATCAGAAGTAGTATATCACAATTTGCGTGACGACCTAACAAAGCAAGGTGTTATATTCATTGATACTGATACTGCTGTAAAACAGCAACCAGATTTAATGAAAAAATTCTTTGGAAAAATAATACCTCCAGAGGATAACAAATTTGCTGCTTTAAATAGTGCTGTTTGGTCTGGCGGATCCTTCATATATGTTCCTCCTAATGTCAAGGTTGATCTTCCATTACAAGCTTATTTTAGAATAAACGCAGAAAATATCGGACAATTTGAGAGAACGTTAATTATAGCTGATGAAGGTTCTGAGATACACTATATCGAAGGCTGTACTGCGCCAATCTATTCCACAGAATCACTCCATTCTGCTGTAGTAGAACTAATTGCAAAGAAGGGCGCAAAGATAAGATATACTACAATTCAAAACTGGAGCAGAGATGTGTATAATTTGGTAACAAAGCGAGCTTATGCTTATGAAAATGCAACAGTAGAATGGGTTGATGGAAACCTCGGTAGTAGATTAACCATGAAATATCCTGGTGTTTATATGCTGGGGCGTAACGCACATGCTGAGATAATCTCGGTAGCATTTGCAGGCAAAGGACAACATCAAGATGCAGGTGCAAAGGTAGTACACATGGCTCCAAATACAACATCTAGAATTACAAGCAAATCAATAAGTAAAGACTCTGGTAGAACTACATACAGAGGTCTGTTGCATGTAGCAAAAGGTGCTAATTCTGTGAAGTCAAATGTCCGATGCGATGCACTTCTTCTTGATGAGATATCTAGGACGGATACTTATCCATATGTAGAAGTTAACGAGGAAGATGCTACAATATCTCATGAGGCTACTGTTGGAAGAATAGGCGAAGATCAAATATTCTACCTGATGAGCAGAGGTTTCTCAGAGTCAGATGCGCTATCCCTTATAGTAGGGGGTTTCATGGAACCTTTCACTAAAGAATTGCCAATGGAGTATGCAGTAGAATTAAATAGATTAGTCAAGCTTGAAATGGAAGGATCTGTAGGTTAGATTGGTATGAAGTCAAACATATTCAAACTTGGATTAACTAGTTATAGATTCTTCCATTAAGACAATTAATATAAGGACATACCACCAATCCGCATTTCAGTGGGACTCGGCGCACTATTGTTGTTTATTGGAATGGCTATTGGGCCTGGACTGGCTGGAAAATCACGGGACATTTGAAGGAGTCGAAGGATCATATCCATTGACTGGCTCGTACGATCAAATATTTCTTACAGCAGGTTTGCTTTCAGGTGTAACAGTTGTATTTGCATTATTACTAAGAAGAACTGCTAATAGCTTAACTCATGGCGCATGAGGTTTAGATTGAATTGTGGAAAAGACACTATTTGAACAAAGGTTGGGATTCTAGATAATACTTTCTATTGGTAAACCTCCAACCAAAATGTTGCTATTGTTTGTAGGACACAAACACTGTTTTAGTGCTTGTCAGACGAATAGAAGCATTTCCTAGATTTATTTTGACCTAACTTTGCTTGTCACATCGCAGATTGTTGTATATTGCCAAGTCACTCATAAACTCTATCAACTTTTCAACTAGATATTTGATATGTAACAAGGTAATTTAGGTTGACGATAACCTATAAAAATTAAAGCTGCGATCATACAGTTTTAGAGTAGGGAAATAATGGAAATGATTAAACATAATTTAGTGTATGACTTGTTACAATCAAACAAGCTATCTCGTAATGCCGCTAATGTAAAGAAGAGAGGTAATGATGGGATATTACAGCCTATTAATAAAATCTATTTTGTAATTTGCAATTCATGTTATTGGTGTGCGTCCTATTTCAGTATTGATGACTTGGATTCTTCATCACAGGTTCTTAGTTGTCAGCTATGTAAATCTCATAATACATAGCTAATACCCATCTCACCAAATGAATAATTCAGAATACATTATAATGTGACTCGAGGAATGGAGATGGAATTCTATAGAAGCAACCGTATTGTTGACAAAAAAGAATCACCTGAACAACAAATAGTACCACCAGATTAGTTCGTATTGAGTTGGCTTCGGGGGTCGATGTTCTAATGCATCTATCTAGAATTAGCTATTGATAATACAATTTTATACTATATAACATCCTAAGTTATACACAAAAGATTGATATCGCATTCTTGATTCATACATAGAATGGCAAACTGCACAAAATGCGGAGTAGATATCAAATCTGGTGGTTATGATACAGAAGAATTAAAGCTTCCCAACACTACATGTTATTTGATTTCATGTAAGCAATGTAAGACTGTGCTCGGAATCGTCCAAGAGTAACTTCAGACAATATGCTATTTGGACAAAAATACAGCGATCAATTTTAAACTCATCTCATATTTGATTCAAGAAAGGGAGCTACCTAGTTTATATAAATGAGGCTTTAAGGGGTTATGGTGGATACTAGTATCAATCGTTACCACTGTTATTCCGATTTTCTGAGTAAGAAAGGTTGTGGTTAGCAGAATGAAGCTATTTTCAAAAGCAAAGTGTGAGATAGTGTGTGCCCTCATTAACTCTGAGTGCCGTGGTAGAACAGAGTTTAGGACTGAGTTTGAGACA
>JBAUMZ010000166.1:0-33179 GCA_049578985.1 Nitrososphaeraceae archaeon | reverse complement strand
TCAAAGAATCTGTATTATATATATGGATGCATGCACAGTACTAAATCTATGATTCATTGCATTTGATTATAAATATTCATTCAAGTTATTGACGATAAGGCTTTACTAGTAAAATAATATATTCTACTATAACAACCTTATACTATTTGACCACTAAAATAATGCAAGAAATTAACTGTGTTGCGAATTGACTTTCTGTCACCTCAATATCGAACACAACTTCTCCCTCATCTGTCTCTATAAAGTACAGGAGTTATTTGTCAATCTCAAATATTTCAAAATACTCAATTAAATTTATTCGAATGGCTAGTCAAGGTAAACGCAAAATTCCAGATTTTGCGTAGTGAGAGTTTTAATACATGAAGGCAGATTATAATCTATCATAGTCTCTGTTTATGGTATCAATTATAACGGCATGTTATGGTCGTAATTATTCATTGTACTATCGATACTTTTTTTGGTAGCAGATGGAGTACAAGTTAATGTAGCTGACTCAAATGGCTTTATTGTTAGACTCGTTTTTTGACGACCAGAATGTGCCGCCAGACAGCTTCCAAGCTTTGTAGTCATAAAGAATCTTCTTGTGATCAAAAGCAATATTACTGTTATCGAGAGATCCTAAATTAATCCATTCTATCTCTGCTGCATCGTCCTGAGCTGAACCCTCCACCGTTTCGATATTGTCATCAACGGGAATCATTCCTACAAATACTGTGGACATCAAATGTCCCCGCGGATCCCTTTTTGGATCCGAATAAATTCCAAGAATTTCCCTCAGGCCGACATCCAAGGACGTTTCTTCATTTGCTTCTCTCGTAGCAGCATCTTCAATTCTTTCCCCTTCGTTTACGAATCCTCCTGGAAGTGCTAAGCACCCCTTGTATGGCTCGTTCTTTCTTCTTATCATCAGAATTCTTGAATTCTGTTCAATGATAATGTCAACAGTCGGAATAGGATTCTTGTATTGCTTTGCCATGCAGACCTTGTACTATACCAGTCACTTTAACCATTTTGCCTAATTATTTGCCTCATAAGCGAGTCTTAACCAATGACTCATCTGTTTGAGAGTTCTGTTACATAAAATGTCCTCTTGTTACACCGCGTATTGTCTCAAGTTCTAACCCCCAGCCCTCTAATCATTTTTAAGATACTGGGTATACCGTGGTGGTAGATACGAGATCCTATCAGGTTTAATTTTTAAGATTACTCTAGTTAATCTGGGAGAATGACCAGGATATTTGTTGGCGTTAAGGTACTTCCTTGCAAGCTTATCAATATGTTCATTTGCTGCGCTCTTTGATTGTTCTACGACTTTCCCTTTGATAGTAACCATACTATATGGATTGTCCCTTCCATCAATAATTGATATTGATACCCGGGGATCTCTTGACACATTAGTTTGCTTCAACCTTCCGACCGCCGTATTAATCAGGATAAGCCCCTCCTCTTCATCAATATCTACCCAAGTTGGGGTCACTTGAGGTGACCCATCCTTGTTAATAGTAGATAGAAAAGCAAAATTTCTGTCTGCAAAGAATTTAAGAATCGGCTCGCTGGAGATATCGTAAGATCTTGTCGCTGTCAATAGGAGTTCTTCTTGGGTTACCTAGGTATATATCTCTTGCAAACACTTTTACCATTATCTAGAAAACCCTAATCTTACATACTCATGTTCACTTTACCAATTTAGTATTGCAGAAAGTAATACCCGATCTCCCATTGTCTATCAATATCCCCCCTTGCTTGCGTACACCATTCTAGACTTAACGAGTTCCAGTAACGATAATATTATTTTTAATTTCCAGCTCTCTTAATAATGTGGTAACCGAATTGTGTCCTCACTGGTTCTTTGGTAAATTCTCCTTTCTTTAATTCAAATGCGGCTTCTTCAAATGGTTTTACCATCTGTCCTCTGCCAAAGAATCCTAAGTCGCCACCACGCTTTCCGCTCCCTCTATCTATCGATAGTTGCCTTGCTAAATCGGTAAAGCTTTCTCCTTTTCTTAATCTGTCAAGGATTTGAAGTGCTTCGCTCTGTTTTTTTACAAGTATGTGAGAACACTTGATTTTGTCAACCATCTTCAGTTCCGACCATATCCCACTATCAATGAACAAAAAAGGGGAATGCGTACATGTAGTTATCCAGCGGTTCGAATTAGTCCTCTGAGTTTTTCTTTAAATTCAGGGGTGATGTCTTCTTCTTTCATCCCATGAACCTTCATTGCGTGTTCCCCTCCCTCCTTAAATATTTCCTCTTCCGTTTCGCGAGTAACGATGTAGTCACAATCAAATCCTGCCTCTCGACATGCTAGAGTTTTCATGATCTACTAGTGGTAAATCTGGTATAATTAATTTGCTGGCAACCTCGGTGTATCAGATTTTGGTTAATGCTAGGATCGGTATGGTAATAGCACAGGTATAAACATATTCTTTGTGAATTGTCAGTTTGAGCTACAAATGCCCTGCTTGCCTTTTGAGAGGTCGGGCATTTCCGATCGTATCGGGTCATTTGAGCGTTTCATAACGTCAAGTCTTGTGTATAAATACTCAAAGGGAATAGCACATTTAGTGTTATAAGGTGAGAATCCCTTGATACTGGCTACTGGGACTAGCTGAAGTACCGCGTTCGTGATGTCAAGAGTCACCTTTAAATTGATCGGCACTTTCAGAAAGACAACATTGAATGGGCGTGTCTCTAAAGTGCTTGTTGGCGTAGACGGATCGATTCATTCATTTAGAGCGGCTGAATATGCGATGAGTATTTCTAGAAAATGCTTGGCCAAGTTGATTGTGGTTACAGTCACTTACATGCCAGCAAATTCCCTTCTTTCTCAACCGGAAGCGGTTGAAGTAGAAGCTGGACTATCTGAAATGGACGAAGCAAGAACATGGTTCGAATCATTTACTCAAAGAGCAAGAGAAAATAGAATTGAACTGCAGACTGAGCTTCTTAATAGTCAAAGGCCAATCGATTATGTAATACTAGAATATGCAGAAAAGGAAGGTATTGACCTCATTGTTATTGGGACAAGAGGGAGGTCCGGGCTCAGTAAATTAGTGCTGGGGAGCGTAGCATCAGGTATTGTTACCTACTCAAATGCACCAGTACTGGTGGTAAAGTAGTAATTTTAAGAATTCCTCAGAATTTCTACCACTGGAATGCAAATGATTTTCTAAATGTGTTCTAGCCCCTCTTTTGCATCTGAGAACTAAGATTGTATCGAAATGAGAACTAACCTCTTTTGGCGGATCCGAAGTATGTCATGAAATGCTCTCAAATTGACTAAAATGTTTGAGGATGCAAATAACATTTCTCAACACAAGCTAATAATTAATTACATGGATCGTGGAAGGGACGCGTATGTTCTATCCTTATGCTTAACAACGATACTTGGAGCACACTGTCCGTCAATATTGTTAAACTATCCTTTAGTTACGACGACTATTTTGACGTAGATCACTTCCGCTACATTGGTGACGACGAGCACATTGATTTAGACCTGTTAAATCTGCTGCTCTTGGTCAAAGGCAATACCTGACGGAGTCTTGACATATACATTGGTAGAAACAGTTGAAATAGATGATTCAACAAGACAAGCAGTTAAAGATGACGTTGAAGAGTGGGATTCTAATATTGAAGGATTGGAACTAAGTCCTTCCCTGACCCTGACGTTCAAATCACAAAACAGAAACCGAGAATACAGTTTCAAAAATAGTATAGATGATCATCTAGCAGTAATACCAACTGCGGCATGCACCCAATTTAGATTCACTGATCGACGCCGCCAACGTTAAAATGATAATTTCTGATGATGTGTTAAACTATGGTTGATAATGACATTATAGGGCAAATAGCAAAGCAGGAGATGGCGCATGCCGGACTGGACATTCATTCACCCTTACTATGCAGGCATAGTTATGGAAGACAGAACGGAAAATATTTCAAAATGTGAGATCAATGGTGTACTTCAGGCAAATCACAGGAAATTGGTGAAAATGAAGAATATTCCTGAACCCGTTGTGGAAAATATGTAATCTGTTGAACGCATTCGCAGGAATCAGAATAACATTAGTTTCAGAATAACATTGGTTTAGACGATGGCGATTCATTACATATCGCAGTATAGTTAGTATTGTGGCGCAAATCTCGAATATGACATATCAATCTATTAAAATGGTAAAAAGAGATTTGGAAAATAGAGACGATTCAACGGAATGAACAAATGAGAATCTGATGATCGCAACAGTAATTAAACGAAATATTTTAAGAAAGTAGGACATCCCAAGTTCTGAGGTAATATTCATATGAAGCCTAAATAGGATATTCATCTGGCAGATATAGTAATCATTTAATTATATGAAGACTATCCTAATTATGTGAGTAAACAAGATTCTCACAGTGACTCCGAACTGAAAAGAATTTACAGATTAAAGAACGTTGCAGTAGTAGGTATGTCAGGAAACGAGGAAAAAGCAGGGCATTTTGTACCAAAATATCTCATTCAACAAGGCTATAATGTAATTCCGGTGAACCCAACCATTCCCGAAGTTTTAGGACGAAAATCATATTCTGCAGTATCTGATATTCCAGACAGAGTGGATATTGTGGATATTTTCAGAAAATCTGAAGATGTACCTCTTGTAGTTGATGATGCAATCCTCAAAAAGGATCAAATTAAGGTAATATGGATGCAGGAGGGGATCCATAATGAAGAAGCAGAGAAGAAGGCGAAGGAGAACGGCCTAGACGTTGTTTTCAATAGGTGTATGATGGCAGAGCATAAAAGACTTTTTTAGAATACAATACTTTACACAATCTGTTTTATTGTCTCCGTCTACAGGGAGGGCAAGAGATGATATTTGGATTAAATGCAATTTTAAACTAATTGGTTTGGGAAGTGAATCGGATAACAGAAATAAAATAGGCAAACAGATCTAGTCATTTTACACAAAATTTTCAAGTAGATATTGTTCAAATTTGATTGTTTCATTCTTTGCTAACAAGATGTCATCATAGAAGATTGGTTTCTTCCCTTTAGATACGTAGATCTTAAGTATGGACGAGTCCCTTATCAATTCTGCAACCAAGTCAGGCCCCTTTGCTAACATTCCCTTCTCGCCTAATGCATAAAGGGTGAAATTATTATCTCTATTTTTTTCCAACCTCGGATTCTCAAATACCATATCGTACCTGTTGATTCTATCCTCAATAACCAGCTTCAGTTTTCCTAACTTCTCATCTTTTTCTACTTTCAAAACATATTTTTCTAGACCTTCCAGTTCAATGCTGCTCCCAATTTGTGGAGCCACTTGTTCGCTGGTAGGATGTGAAATTTCCTCATCCTTCCCATCCTCCCTTCTGGTCCATATCGTTCCTTCCTCTGCTACGATCATTTTAAACTTGCCTTGCGCTCCGGATATCTTCAGATGTGAATCAATTGTGCTCTGAAGTTCCGCTGAAGACATTGGTTTTACGGGTCCTCTAAACCACTGATTCCGACCTTCATCAAAATCGCTAAGTCCGCCGTAATGCACTATGTAACATTCTTTTGCGTTCCATCTCCTGACAAGATCATACGCGTCTGTAACCGAGATCATTCCGGTTTCGGGGTGCTGGTTATAAGTTTCAGTCCCAAGGATTAGTAGATCTGGATTCCAAAGTACATTTTCGTCCTGTCCTGGAAGGGACAAAAAATCCCATCCCAATATTATCTTTGTATTCAGAGTGTTCACGACGTAGATAACGGCGCCATCAGTCGCCCACTCCCCCCCGTGGTAGGCTTGAATAGCCATTATAGAACATGGCCCGACATCAAAAGCTTCGTTGGGAGTTACAAATTGAAAGTCTATGGAATTCTCAATATCTTTCTTTGTCATAGAAGCATGAGACAACAAATAGTTCATTATGTGTTCTTCACAAGGTCGGGTACAATAAACTCTAATCTTGTTAATTCCCGTCTGATCTCCTACCGAGGTTTGTCGTCGAACAAGGCTGGCAAGGTCTTTTATATGATCTTCGTGAGGATGGGAAATTAGTAAAGCATCAAAAAGATGAGCTGCTTTTTCCTGCAGTACTGAACTTTGACTTTCAGAGGTGCCTGAGGACAATAGCATTGGAGAACCTATAGTAGGCCTAGATTGCAACGGGAGACCTTGATTTTTCTCCACCCGATACTTGTCAATTCCAAGTTCCGAAAGTCCTTTTTCAACACTACTAATTACTCCCTCTCCAAGATCGAAGAGGATATGAAAACCTGATTCTGGAGTATCTTGTCTGCTATCACGTATAATTATCGAACATGACGTATTGGTTTCTTTACCAGATTTCATTATCTCTGCATATCTTTCGGAAGTCTCTTGATTACCCAAGCGGCTCTTATCAGGTAGCACTCCGTTAAATCTGACGATTACCTCCTTTTGGCTTGATCGATTATTAATATGCTTGTCATGTGATGGGATCATATTATATAATTACCACCAATGATTTATAACTATTATAGGTCGCATGCAGCTAAAATTAGACATTCAGATCAAATTATGCGGGTTGATTTCAAGCGCTTCTCGTCAACCATTATTGTAACTCAATCAAATGTAGCTTAATTGCCATTACTGTTTAGAAGGATCGCTGATTAACTTCAACACTTGCAAATATTTCTTCAGGAGCAATTATTCAGAACTGTCGATAAAAATCGAATATGGTGTATAGAAATACGCTTTCTACGAAATGGGGATATGCAAGAAAGGTTTAGTCTCGGTTTTTGATTTGTTGTGGTTCGTCATGATGTCCACAGAAGCACTATGATCCGGTTGTTGATCCAGTGCAATGTAGAAGCGTCCAAAACCCCTTCCACATTGGTAATACTCGATCATTCTAAGAGACAAAAGTACCGCGGAGGATAATTGCATGCGCTTATCTAGAGTCCGCTACTCTCTCCGGTATAGTTCTTTATCAAATGCCAGAATCGCAAGAATCAGCGCTGTAATAGCGAAGATCCCTGCGATGCTGTAAAATTGCCACGGTACTCTAGGACCGGAAGCAGGCAGAGCGTAGGAGAACATAAATGCAGCAAAAAAGAGCACCGCGACCACAATACCTGCAACAAGTCTTGTGAATCTAATTTTATCCATCCATTTGCCTCAAGCTTACCTACGGGTAACAGGTAAAATTGAATGTTGAGGTCATGAAATATTTATTCCTCACCTCTATAGCTGAGGATTGACATACCAGACGAGTGGTGCAAGGTTTATACAGACTTAAGTTTCCAGTTAGCCTAGTCATCAACATTGAATTTTTAGAAATGTTGAGTAGAATTGTATATTTCTTCGCATTTAATATGTCGTATTCAAACGCGTTCCGCATGCCGAAAGTTTTTAAAAGTCCGTCTGGCTTTGTAAACTTCGGACTATTTCTTGTTGTGGGTGCTAGTATTGTGACCTCATTTATGTCTTATTCTTGTCCGACACGTCAATTTCATATTTCACTTTATTCCGCTGAAACCCTACTATAGTAAGGTAAATGGTTGACAAAAGATCTAATTCAGTTCTGATCCAATGAAACAGCCACGATAACACATGATGTACATAAAAATGATAAAACATAGTCAGCGGTGATTTCTAAACTTCCCAAAATAATTTCTGCTAGCGATCGTACCGATCCTTCTCCTTACCAAATGAACGGAATAACATCCCACTAAAGACCAATATTGCTGTTAATGCAGAACCTACAATAGCCCTCTCAAGAGGAATTGAAGTAAGAACAGATATAATCAAAAAGGTTATTGCACCAGCTGCAAGGCTTAGCGGTAGCCAAGTCTTTATTGCAGATGATGACCTAATCACCTTGTCTCTCGTGTACTTTTGTTCTCTCCCAATTTATTGATTGCATCCGATGTGCCATAAGCAAAATCAAATCAAATATTTTTAATATAAGATTGCAATACCATTGCCTACTGGATCACAAATCGAAATTCACACCGTGAAGAAGGTAAATCTCAAGGGAGGTACACTTATCGATGTGCGCAAAAATCAGATATGCATAACATGGATCTTACGATAAGGCAGATGAACAGGGCCGGGTAGCAATGAAAAGGTAGTAGATTTATTGTTGAAGGAAAGTGCTGGGTACCTTTGTTGATCTCTACTCTTAATCGATGTAAGGCGCCTCATGTCAGCCGCTGTCGCATCGTATTTCTATATTCTCCCTACCCTTTAATTTTCGAGTTGACACTTAGCGTGTATTCAATCAGAAAATATTGCCGCAATCATTATAAGATCTTAACAGTACGAAGAAATTTGTTAGTTTGATCAAGAAGAGTATAAGTGCAAGAGCTAGTAGCATAAATTTGATTATACCAACGGTAATTGCATTTTGTCTTGCAATCGCATTACAAGGTTCTAACATCCTCCCCACATCATACTCGTTATCGTTGCAACCTGCGTTTGTTTTTGCTCAGTCTGAGCCTGAATTTCCTCTAAGATATTCTGACGACATAGGCAATCCCGTCTTTAATCAGCCCGGCTTTACTTCTGAAGTGGTGGCCGAGGGCCTAGCCCTACCTACTACCATGGCCTTCCTGTCTCAAAATGACATTCTGGTCTTGGAAAAAGATAAGGGGACTGTGATGAGGGTTATCGATGGGGTAGTACAATCTGAACCTTTGTTGGATGTCAACGTCGCAACAGAGGTCGAAAGATGCATGTGCGGAATTGCCATTTCACTAGACAATGAGACAGGTAAGACATACGTCTTTCTGTACTATACTGAAGCACAGGGAGAGGACGGAGGTGATCCAGTAGGAAATCGACTATATAGATATGAACTGCAGTCGGCAAGTTCTTCTTCATCTGCTAAACTGGTTAACCCTAAACTGCTACTGGATCTACCTGCAGTTCCTGGTCCTCGACACAACGGGGGCGCAATCACAATTGGCCCTGATAATAACCTGTATATTCCAATTGGAGACACAGACAAGGTAACTGGAGGAACCACACAATCACAGAACAAGGAGGAACTTCCCGCTGATGGGTCCGGAGGAATATTGCGAGTAACTCAAGAAGGTGAACCAGTTGTAAACCCAAGTACTGGAACCTATATCCTGGGAGATGATTATCCTCTCAACTTGTACTATGCTTATGGCATACGCAATAGTTTCGGAATTGATTTTGATCCGGTTACTGGAAATCTTTGGGATTCTGAGAATGGGCCTGGATACGGTGATGAGATAAACCTTGTAGAACCTGGCTTCAATGGCGGTTGGAATGAAATACAGGGAATCTGGGAACGCGGAGGAGGAGATCCTAGAGAAGACGAGGGTTCTGTTGCCTCTGATCAACCTGAAGGGCTTTTCGATTTCGAAGGTAGAGGTCAATACCATCCTCCAAAACTGACTTTCCTCCATACAATCGGTCCGACCGCAGTCAAATTCCTAGATTCAACTAAATATGGTGCTGGTTATCAGAATGAACTATTTTTAGGAGACATACATAATGGGTACATTTATCATTTCAAACTTAATCAGGAGAGGACAGACCTTTTACTTCCTGAATCACTAAATGATAGAGTAGCCGATACAGACGGGGAAGCTGCCTCAGAAGGCATACTTTTTGCTACCGGCTTTGCAGGCATATCAGATATTGAAGTGAGTCCATTTGACGGATATATGTACGTGGTATCCTTGGGACAAGGCAAGATCTTTAAGATACTACCTACTGCTGACTTGGATATGTCTGCATCAGCGGGTACTATTCCATCTGTTCCGCTTTCCTCTCCGGACACGACTCCGCCTCCTGTTGGAGATGCGACGGATGATGAAGATAATGATCAACAATCAGATACAAATAATGAGGATGACAACAACAACAGTGATAGCGAAGATGAACACTGATAGAGGATCTGGTCTGGGAAGGAAGAGATAAAATCTGAGGAATACTGGGAATTATAGGACCATACTTTACCTCCGGCTAACTGTTATCGAATTCCGCAGAAGGTTTTTATTAATAATGTTCTCGCTATTGATATGATTCACGCATCTTCGTCGTCATCTCAGTTATCGGTATATCGGCTTCATTGTTGACATATTCATTTTCTCTCGTACTATCCGTTAATCACTTATTTCTAAATGATACCTTTGCTCAGCAAATTGGAGGAAGTCAGGACGAGGGGCCAGAAGATCAACGGGGACTTGGCGTGGGCGTGACTTCTGAGCGATGTCCTCCGAGTCAACACAACGTAGGATCCACTAACCAATGTGAATGGGACAATTGCGGATCGGCAACACCGTCTATGTATCGGAATACTCAGACTGGAAGATGTGTTTCTGATTGTAGTGAAGTGGGTCAGGTCTGGGTGGAGCAAGGTAATATATGCGTACTTAGCGACGGAGGTAACACAATTTCGACTCAAAGTCCCTCAGCTGCTAGCTCCTTGTCCAAACGAGAAGAAGGGAATGGAAATGGCATAATTCAAACTGAATCTAGTAGTGGGCTTCTTTCGGACAACGGTACGAAGAGCAGCTTAAATTCCAGTCTAACGTCATCGTCTTCAACTCCTTCACAATCAATCGCTAGTCTAGTTGGTGAACCTGTATTACCTTATGCTTGTGATGGGACTGAGGATTGCAAGCAGCTAACCTCCTCGGGAGAGTGTAAGGCAGAGGTTAGAACGGTCGAGGGAAAGCCAGGATTAGGTGAGTGTGATTGGAATATAGAGCCTTGAAATTTACACCGCTGTGTAACTCGTGATACTTTATTTGCTTTTGTTGATCCAGCTCTTATCATATTTTTGCTGAATTGCAAGGATCATTTTTCATAAATTATTTCATATATTTCATCTATCTAAAATAGAGTCTGCTGGAGGGTAAAATAGTGTCTGCAGCAGCAAGTGGAAACAACACAGTAGGATCAGCCAAATACCCCTACAAGGATGTCGACAACTTGACAAAGCAAGGCGTTTCGATCCCATTTCAGGTTCTCCAATTCGGTTACCTGACGCCAATGATTCTAGATCATTCCCTTATGATTACAAAATCCTGGCTACAGAAAATGGCATCCTTCACCGTCTTGTTCAGGATACTGACATGTTCAATTTTTCAATTGTTTCAAGCTCTTCTTCCTGATTCCATTATTCAATTTAATACTAAAGAACTGTCCGAAATATTTAATGCCTCTTCATAATTATATAAAATCATGTTTGCCTTGCTTACAATTCCTCAATCGATTACCATTTTTGGACAACAAATTGCAACGCTTACATTGCTGCAAACCATAATTACACTGATTGTAGGTTTCATAGTCGCATATGTTGCAAAATCATTAACCTCCAAATACGCAAAAGGTAACTTACCAACAGATTATAGTAAGAAGCTAACTCTGTTAGTCTATTATGGAATCATTGCAATCACCGTGATTTCTGCGCTTGCTCAATCCGGAATAGATCTGACTGGATTATTTCTCGCAGGGGGTTTCGCAGGCA
Organism: Nitrososphaeraceae archaeon; assembly: GCA_049578985.1. GTDB lineage: Archaea > Thermoproteota > Nitrososphaeria > Nitrososphaerales > Nitrososphaeraceae > TH5896. The sequence goes on along the minus strand of JBAUMZ010000166.1, from coordinate 21,709 downwards.
TAGTAATCGGTTTTGCAACACAATCTTTATTCTCTAATTTGATCTCGGGTATCTTCCTGTACATGGATAAGCCCCTCAAAGTAGGTGACCCTGTCTTGATCACAGGGAAACTCCCTGATGTATCTGGTGTGGTTGTAACTATAGGTGTTTTAACTTCTCGAATCAGAATATTTGACGGCACATATGTGACGCTTCCAAATACGGATGTATTTTCGTCTGAGATACATAACTACTCTGCTACTATAGCTAGAAGAATTCAGATAACCATTGGGGTGGGGTATGATGAAGATTTAGATAAGGCAATTAAAGTTATAACCAATTTACTAGCTGATACTCCTCTGGTGTTGGTTGAGCCTACCCCAAATGTTTATGCAGCAAGCGTTGGAGAGTACGCTATAAATATCAATATATGGTGTTGGGTTCCATCTAGTGTAATGTTTCAAGTACAGATGCAACTTATCAATCAAATAAAAAAGCACTTAAATGATAACAATATCAAGATTCCGCTTCCGCGCCGTATCCTACAAATCGCCGATGGGAACAGGGTTGCTGGCACATGAATATATCAAAGGTAATAATACAAGTTCTAATGCGAGTATACATGAGCATCTAATATGTTGGAGACCAGCAATAGGAAAGGGGTATACGGTTGTCATTCTTTTCCATTTCTAGATACCCTTGCTGATAATAGTAATAGTGATAGTAGTAATAATAAAGATTTCACTCTTTTTAACTTCCGCGATCATAAGATCTCATTGACACCTGAGGGAGAGAGTATCAAGTCTGGAAATCATTTATTTAGATATAAACGATATTTAAATAACGAAGTTGTGGTGGATAAATTACTTACATCCAGCTCTCCTTCGGTAAATGTATGTATCTTTCCGGCAGTTCCACTTTACTCTACTCCAGACTTGAGCAGGCATTTATATTTGAAATTCAAGTCTCCCTTTGTGGTAGATCCACATCAGAAATTAGATTTTTACGCGAAAATGCCCATAGAGATAGGAATATTTAAGGAATCACATAAGAAGGGTATACTGTTAATTGATTGTATTTCATTGTGTAAACAACAGTACATATTATACGGAACCCCTGAACATGGGGCAATTTGTAGGTACAAGGAAACTGAGGTATATACTGCAGAATCAGAAACAGCAATGTTTGAGGAAGCGTTGATTGGTATGCATATGCATAATGATACCGACAAAATTATACAGATAAATATGCTGGTAATTCCGCTAAATGATGTGATGTTGGAACATAGAAATGATAATGCATATCTTTCGGGCAAAACTGAGATTAAAGTAGGATCATCATTTGGAAAAGATATTGCAAATGTGCAGCTAATCAATGCTAAGACCAGAGATTCCCAGTTGTCACAAACTCCGTCTAAAGAAGTTACTCAGGAATTCTTGATGGATAGCGGCTTTTGATTATTGTTACCTTCTCTGTTCTGGGTTTTGTTTTGATTTCCAACTATTTGCTACGAAGACGCCATTGATCTCACAAATCCTGCTATCTATTAAATGAGATAATCAACGAAACCTTGGTCGATAACATCTTCAGAAGAAATGAACGATTCAGCGAAACCGATATGTAACAGAGTGAAAAAATGAATATAAACAGAATTCGCAGATAACTGCAATAGAACCAATGCAGGTATTATTAATTATCCATATTGCAATTCCGATGTTTGGAGTACTCAAGTAAATTTTAATGGCTAAAGATAGTATATCAATGTTGTAAACATGTGATGCATTGTACTACCACTAGGAGACAATACCCTTTATTTATCACAAATTAGAATGGAACTGATATTGTGACATTTGAAAATTATAAAATTCAAAAAAATCCATTTTTTTGAAATATATGGAATTGAAGTAGACTTGATGCGCTAGGAGTGTGAAAGATTTAACCTATCGCCTATAGCTATCCTCTTGTTATTGCGAACGGTTGCGGTTGCACAATAGACGACGTAGATGGAAACAGATATGTTGATTTTACATCTAATATTGGAGCGTGCATACTAGGAGCTAGCTCATGAACATGGGTTACACTCCTGCTGTCAGGAAGCAAATAAGAATATTGACACTAAGGTATGATGGACTTAGTGAGAATTTCAAAAAATAAAAGTGAACCTCATTCGGATGAATGGCTCTTATTCAACGCTTGTTTCATTCTGTATCTTATGTTCAAACTGCTTTTTACCTCAACAAGGTTGTCAGCTAGTTCATACTTTATTTACCGAATAGTTGATCACATACTTCCTTCCCTGCACCTTCGACACATTGATTGTACATGTCATCTAACAGATCACCGCCGAACGGTCCCTCCTGTGAAAACGGTAATTGTGGCAACTGTCCAAGAGGTGCCTGTTCGCGAAGTGCCTGATCGCCTTCGAGCGTTCCCAATTTCAATGGGACGGTAATTTCTTGGCTGTCTCTGATTATCTTAATTTGTACGTTGTCCCCAACTTTTTTAGTGTCCAAGTAAGACTGGATATCATGGATTGTGTTGACATTCCTTTCATCTATCCCTACAACAATATCTCCCCCAAGATTAATATCGCTACCATTAACGTTGGCAACTTTGTATCCCCCTCTAATCCCGGCCAAATCGGCTGGTCCGCCTGCGATTATATCTTCTATGAGGAAGCCCTTTTGTGATTGTGTTTGATTCATTCTTTCAGCCAATTCTGGTGTCATATTAATGCCATTTATTCCCAAAGCAGGTCTCCGCTGTTGCTGTTCAGGTCCTTGATTTAGTTGGGACTTGTCCTCAGCTCTCTGGCTAGGTCTAGCAGCAAGCGTCAAATCGATCTGTTCGGTCTTTCCGTCCCTAATAACTGATAATTCAATATTGTCACCTACCGCCTTTTGTTCTTCTAAATAAGTAAGGAAGTCTTCCATGGCTCTAACACTTTGGTTGTCGACTGCTACAATTACATCTCCTCCTAATCTAATGTCGTGTCCATCCACAGATGTAAGTACATCTCCTCCGCGTATTCCGGCTTTATCAGCAGGACTATCAGCTGTGATGTCTACGACGAGAATACCCTTTGTATCATTCAAATTTGATGCATTTGAGATTTCAGGAGATAGAGTGATTCCGGAGATACCCATATAGGGATGATTGTAAGAACCGTTTTTCAATAACGACGCTACTACTTTTTGAACCATATTTGACGGAATTGCAAATCCCACTCCTGAATAAACTCCCGTATTTGAGAAGATAGCTGTGTTCATACCTACTATTTCTCCCTTAGAATTGAGCAACGGTCCACCCGAATTACCCGGGTTTATTGCCGCATCAGTCTGAATTATGTTGGATATTGAATATCCGGTGATGTCATTTGGCAAAACTCGTCCCATCTGACTTATGACCCCAGAAGTCAAAGTTCCACTAAGACCGAATGGATTACCAATCGCAATAACTTGTTCTCCTACCTGCAATGCTGATGAATTTGCAGCTTTTAGAGGCGGAACTTGCTTTTGAAAGCCATCATCAGTTATTTGTAACACAGCAATATCTGAATAAGGATCCTCTCCAATTACCTTAGCTGAATAGGAATCTCCATCCACAAATGTAACTTCGATACTATTAGGATCAGAAATCACATGATGGTTGGTGATGATGTGCCCTTCCTGATCATATACAAACCCTGAACCTAAAGCGACATCATCCTGTGGGACCTGTTCTCCATTCCTTATTACAAGGCTACTACTAATAGGACTCTTACTAGTTATTTGTACTACAGAGCTTTCGGTCTTGTTAAAAATTTCTGGCAGTGTCAAAGCCTCTGAAGGTGATAATGATGACGATAATGATGAATTAGTGCTGTCAGTGTCATTCGAGTTTTCATTTGACCTTTGGGCTATTGCTTGTGGTGAGGCTATCCCAAAAACCAGAGAGGTCGCCAAAATGGCTATTACGATACTCCAGAGATGATTGTGCATGTGAAGGTAGTGACGCATTCTGATATTTATATGTTGACAATTATGTCATAAAGTCAGTGTCTGAATGTCAATTTAAGACATATGTTCATTATACTCTTCTGAACATCAAAGGCTAATACATCCTATGACGCATGGTATTCGGAGATTCTGAGTTCTGACAAACTAATTCAATGTTAATTGAATGTTAATTACTCATCCTTTTGTCCGTTATGGCGGTTAGTTTGCCTCACCTCTTGCCTCTATATACTGAAAGAGGGTATTTCTAACCCTCAACATTCGAATATTCAAGACACAAGCGTGAAATGAACCTGCAGTTTTCAGGATCCATAGCAGAGCTTTGTGCCATCTTCTGGACTTACTCGAGTCTGGGCCTTCTGTCTGTAGCCGGGAGCTGCATGTATCATAAATGAAATGTGGGTAGAATTGCATTGAATAGGAACGTGATTATTTCATCGATCTCTGCAACGTAATGACGAACACGAACAGCGCAATTACCACAAGCCAGCCCGAAAATCCTACCGAAAAATTCAATATTTTGAACATAAGCAGCGATGAAAATTGCGAATTTCCTTGAGCAAGAAATAAGTCCCCTAATGCACGTATGCCTAATGATAAGACGATTAGGAATAGTGGTATTTTATTAAGGTTAGTAAATTTGAGCGTTTTCCCGATGATTGGCGGAAGCATAAGGGGAAGATATAACGAAATAGTAATGCCGATAAACCCTATTGCAATTGTATGTATTGCAAGGTCATATAAGGCAAATCGATATACTTCACGATCCGGTCCATAGGTGATAGCAAAAAGTATTGCCGCAAAGATGCCCGACAGGAGCAGCAAAAATGAAATTTTTATGTGCAGAACTGTAAGATTATATCTTACTTTTTTTTCTCCTTGGACAAGACGGATGATGTCCGAATTATCGAATCCGCCAAATGCGTAAATTGATAATGTAAAGGCAATAACCGACGTAAAAAATAAAATATTGAAGCTCGATTGAAGCATCACTAATTCTGAATCAAACAATATACTAAGTAAACCTATGATGACACAGCTTGAAATTAGGATAAATGAAAAAAGACCTATGGTACCTCGTGGTCTAATGAATCCAAGAAATGATGGAAGGGTCTTATATTCAATTCCAAATATCATGATTATAGGGAACAGTAACCATAATTCGATGTGACTTAATTATGATTTTGGCTTTGTGAGCTCTTCCTCCGAGTCAATGATATCAAACATCTGTGCAAGCTCGATCATATTCATAGTCAGCAATGTCATGGTAGATAGCGCAATGAAATAGTCAGATAGTCTTAATCGTTTTGGTCTGATCTTCAGCATCAAGAAAATGATGGTTGCAAAGATCGCTATTCCAGAAAGTCTCAGGATTGTGATCACCAAAAAAAACTTGTCATCTGTTAGTATCGAAGGTTGTGGCGGAGTTACCACCTGAAAGATTAAAGAGACAATCACAAAGAGAAAAGAAAGGTACGCATATTTTACAGACGGGAGTGAGACGTTTCTAAATCTTGGAACTATCATGTACCCCACACCCATTATGAGTAAGGTCAGAAATCCGTCGATCTGAAAAATTCTGTGTTGTTGGAATAATTGACCAAACCAAGAAGGTAAGCCGAAATTAAATATCGTCATCATCCATGCTGCGCCCAAGAATGAACCTGCAAAGAGAATGATCACGGCTGAAACAATAAATGGCTTGCTTACACAGCTGGTTTTGATCGGGTTGATATTTGCCAATAAAAAGGAGCCGTCTGTTACTTAAGATGATTTCGCACCGAAGCGCCCAATTTGAGGTTTGCTGAAGCTCGACAAGGAAAATAGGAAACAATTTTTGTTTGAATCATATTTCCTAATTTCTAAAGTCAATGCATTTAAACTTATGAATTATCCGCCCCATTCCTTGTCCACCAGAAAAGCAACAGGGTTTCCAGTATCTGTAGCCCTCCTAAAGATGAGATCTCTCGGACCCATGGATGGTTCCACTATTAATATAGGCTAGTTGTCCTTTGCTAAGCCGAGTAAGCAAGTAGTAGTGACACTTGGTTTTCTTGAGGAAGAATAATTCAATTAATCCGTCCGACATATTGTGGTTTCGTAATTGCAGTTTACAACATTAGCTATCCTTTAGTTCGCACACAATTACAATTCAGAATCTTGATCTCAAGTTAGACTGGCCCAGGTGTTAGGTCTGTATACAAAAAAGTATTAAAGATTTACAAATATGGAATGCCCAGCCGCATTATCTGCTCGCTATCTTTATTTCTGTATTCACACTCAGGGGGTGACTGTTACTGGACTAGACATTGTTGCCTTTCCTTCGCCAATTTCAGCTGTCTTTTCTCTGATGAAATCCCAGAAATGTTTTTCGAATGCATGTGCCCTATAAATTTCAGCCACTTGTATTCCATTTTTGAACAGCACCTCTAGTATGTGCCTCAAGAATGCGTAATATCTGCCCATAGTTGTATCACGTATTTATGACAGCCACACCAACACTGTCGGGTGCTGTTTCACGAGATGCTCCTCAGTATAGTAGCAGCTGGTATCTAGAAATCAAGGCATTTATTTTAGCTGAAATATGATTGGTATAAACTTTTTCGCATTACTGGGTGAAATTATTTTCTATTTTCAAACTATGGGATCCCTATAAAAAAAGGATGTTTAATAGTTCACATGCTACTCAGATGATAGACAGTCTAGTCTGACTCGGTCCTGGCTGAGAGTGAAATATCGCTAGTGACAAAAAGTTTGAACCTATCTATTTGGCCAGTCTCATCATAGAAACGTCTTAATCATTATTAGTCGAACTCGATTCATATAGAGTAAACATATGGTTTGGTTATCATATGATAGAGGGACAATTGTAATAAAGGGACTAATGCATATCCCATTCGCTACACTAGACCCTCGAACCAATTTTCTCAGAGCACAAGCATTAAACTACTACGATATCATTCACTATCTGCGCGAAAGCAACATAGAATACACCGACCAGGTATTCGAACTCATACCTTCTCCTCATTTCACAATGAAAGATGTTTCGTTGAGGGATTATCAGCAAAAGGCGTTGAATAGATGGATAACAGTGGGTATGAGAGGCTGTATTGTACTTCCAACTGGTGCGGGAAAGACGATATTAGGAATCAAATCTATTGAAACTGTCAACTCTGCAGTGCTGGTAGTAGTACCTACATTAGATCTAATGTATCAATGGACTGAAGTATTATCAAGCCACGTAACAAATACCGCCGTCGGAAATCTAGGTGGCGGATCCGAAGAAATAGAGGCAATTACTGTTGCTACGTATGACTCCGCATACATCAGAGCACCAAGTCTTGGCAACAGATTCTCTTTTGTAATATTCGATGAAGTGCATCATCTGGCCGCTCCAGGCTACAGATCTATAGCTGAACAATTCGCAGCCCCATACAGGTTAGGTCTTACAGCAACGATTGAAAGGGAAGATAAATTACATATGGACTTTCCAAAATTAGTTGGTGGTGGGGTGGTCTTCGAGATCCGCCCAACCGAGCTTGCTAAGAGTAAACATCTTGCTTCTTATGAAATCAAGAGGATGCACGTCGAATTGACCCCTCATGAGCAGAACGAATATGAGAAGAACATCGGAACGTACCAACTATGCCTTAAGAAACTGGGAATTCGGATGAACTATCATGGCTCATTTAGAAGGTTAATTATGATGTCGACAAAGAATAGGATAGCCCGCGAAGCCTTGCTAGCTAGAAATAAGGCAATGGATACAGCCTTGAACAGTAAATCAAAGTTAGAGGAATTGCGGACTATTCTAGCTGAGAATGGCGGTGTTAAGACTATAATTTTTACTCAACACAACAGCTTGGTTTATTCAATTGCCAATGAATTTTTGATTCCTGCGATAACTCATAGAACAGACAAATTGGAAAGAAAGGATGTCCTACTAGGTTTCAAAGAAGGACGTTACTTGGCCATAGTTACATCGAAAGTATTGGATGAAGGAGTGGATGTTCCTGACGCAAAACTGGGCATCATAGTTAGCGGTACAGGGAGTGGAAGAGAATATATTCAAAGACTCGGTAGGCTTTTGAGACCAAAGCTGGCAAAGACTAGCGATCACGATCAAAAAGCCAAACTGATCGAAATCATATCATTAAATACTCGTGAAACCGGTACTAGCGAAAGAAGGAAGAAAGCTCTAACTAGAATTAATCAAAGTACCAAAAAAGGATAGGAGAACGAAGATGACGACTATTTGGTGTATGAGAAAGCAGCGATTAAGCCTGACTATATTTTAGAAGACTTGGTAATAAATTGATCGTGAACTAGAACTCTGATCGTTACTTCATTAATCTTCGATGTAGAAATTTAATGGCTATGAATTGAATCCTTAATTAGGACCGAAATCTTGACGAAGGTGTTAACAAAACTATTGGATAGCACAATATTAAAAGTTAGATTCATTTCTTCGATTAGCAATTCATTGTGGAAAAGTAGCTCCATCCTTTGATAATTTTTGCTTGTCACAGTCCAAAGAATGATAAAACCCCACCCAAGTTTGAAACCTGATCTATTGAATCCCAATTTACAATTCCCTACTTTATTAGATTCTTATTTCTCTATCTCTTGATGGGCGTTCTATGCAAACGAGTTGCCATGGCGTCGTACTTTTTCTAAGTTCGTCTACGTCTGTCTAATGTACGGAATAGACTCAGATATGCATCCAAGATATCAACTTTCCCGGCATTCACGTTCATAGTAACACCCAATAGAAATAATCTCGCATCTTTTGGCGTGCAATTTCTATTGAGGAGAATTGCCAGTTCATTCAGTTTGGTGTTTAGAATCAGTTTGTCGGTTGAAGTGGAGGCCCACCTCTCGGTGGATTTAGGCCCTGTTCCTGGACCAGGACTATAGGTGCTTTGTGCAGAATCATAGGAGTCGTTCTTGGCATGCGTGTCGTGAGCGACCATTTGTGGCTCGTTATGCAAACGGTACATTCCAGAACGTCTGTAACTCAAGGGGTCTTGAGGAGAAGGCAATCGTCCGCTTAGTCGCCCAATTACGTACTCGGTGGGTCGGATGATGAATGCCTGTCTGCCATGCAGTCGATCATTATGCCTCCGAGCACTTGTTCTTCTGGTAAATCCCGTGCCACAGGTTGCGCACATCCACGTCTTACCCTGAAACGTATCCATACCTTAATAATATAATTCGTTCATATAACCACTGCCACATAGTGCTATACTGTGCATTGTATAAAGCAGACATGGGAAAAATTCGATGTATATCTCATACTTACGCACGCATAGTTCATCTCCGAAATTTCAAAACCAGAGACATCTTTCCAAATAGAGAGATATAGAGACATCTTTCCAAATAGAGAGATGTATTGGGGACGCTGCATAGGCAAGCAGATAAGGGGGCTTGTAATACCGGATGTTGTGTTCTCTGATGGGGAAAATGAATGTCGTAATCAGCGATGAAATAGAAGCTAAATTTAGGGAAGCGGTTGCCTATTACAAAGGGATGAAGAAAGGGAACATCAGCAAAGCGCTGGAAGAAGCAATTAATATGTGGCTTGACCGGCAGCGTTTTGCGATAATGCCAAAACGACAGTATCAACAGTAGAGTCAAAGGTAGATCATTTAGACAGATATGACGAGCCGGTGCCTCGAAATAAGTTTTCGAGTATTATAGTTTTAGAGATAGACAGCATTCATCGTGCACAGTGCAACTGGACCTCATATTGCTCCGGGATCTGGCTGATGGCAACTTGGACAGGTTGCGGAATAGGGAGTTTACAGGCCCTGAAAAGATAAGCTTCCTTGGATCATTATCAATTCGTGCAGCTTCTGGAGGGAAGTTATTATCCTTCAATAATTTGGTCGGTGTCTTCAAGTACGAAGTGGACGAGGAAAGAAACTGCTTTCGTTCGTATAAAAATATGCTTGGTTCGCTTAGGATTTGTACGTTAGCTATAACTCAGCTCATATGTAATTGCAGTAGATAATTTAACTGGCAGAGCTTGGAACCCTTTGAATTATCTTTGATTGTATCGATGTATGAAGTGAGTATACTAAAGTATATCGGAAGCGCAGATTTTTGTCGTTCATTGTGGTAGAAACGAGACTGCTACTGACATTTTTTCAGTATTGTATGTGGTTAATACTCTTGTCTGAAGTTTCTTGAAGAGTAGACTCAAAGGATGATCCGCCAATATTTCATTTAATCGATACTTTCGGATCATCAGATTCGGATGGTGAACGAAAGATTAGCATTTCTTTAGATCGCACTATTAATAGTACCATGGTATTAGGGGAGAAGCGAATGATATTATTTAGTCTGTACTTTGCAGTAAGATAGTTACTTGCTCTCAAGCGACGGTAGCTCTAATGTGGTCACATTCCTCACCTGCAAGACTAGCTCTCTCTTTAAGCTCGCTATATTCCTCTTCTCCTAAAGGATTTAGATAAGGAACGACAAACGTGTTATTATTGTCACTATTGTTGTAAACGGATTTATTAGTGTCAAGGTCTTTGGGACTGACAGCTTCGCCCGACTCAACAACAATACCTTTAGAAGCGCTAAGGCTGCTCGGAATAAACAACAAACAAATAACAAAAACACTGCATACCAAGAAAGCTGTCAAGACGTCGTAGTACATAGATTGGTCTTTGGATAAGATGCTAATATGAAGGTGGGGCGGCATTCCTCCTAGCCGTATGATTGATCATATCCACGTTATGATCAAGTAAGGAACTAGAAGGTGCTGGAGAATCTGGGTATCTCGCGCTCTGTCAGATGAACCACCGCATCCCAGTGAAGTGATCGAAAACCCGGGTGTATGCGGCGAGGGTGGACAGAACTGTCCATAGAAACAGAAGGACGCTTGAGTACCAACACAAAAAAAAGTACGTTAGGCCATGGTTTGTCAATAGCAACTACAACATAACAATTAAGGGTAGTCGAGGACCACGAATACAGCACTCGTGTGATAGCAATTCGTGCAATAAAATACCAGCTCGAAAGATTTTTAGTTACTTATTGTGCTACTACTGCAGGGTAATAAATTGAGTCGAATTCGGCCAGGGTTTGTGAATGGGAGACCAAAAATAACAATGGAATCTGCATCGAAGTTAACATCGGTGAGTATCATCTTGCTGCCAAATATAATTATTGTTTGCACATTTATTTTTATTGATTTATATTCCGATCAGACAAGATGGCATAACAACGCGTTTGCAACATTAGACAACAAAACATTGACGTCTTCGACTTCGGCTAATCTGGACACCGGTCCTGGAAGTATAGAATATAACGCCCGGTATTTCTGTGGTACAATTGTTGGCGAAGACGGTCCTCTTAGGCCAGGACACTATAATTCAGACATAAATATTTTCAACAGACAGCCGTATTCAATCTCTTTTCTTTGGAATGCAGTTCCCTCTTCAACAATTCAATTGAACAAAGTTTCTAGTGGATCTTCCAGCCCTTTTACTGCCGACACAAGTTACAGACTGCAAACTTTAGCGCCCGGGGATTCACTTAGCCTAAGCTGCAAGAATTTTGTTCCTTCTTTTGCGCTACATTCCAATACTACTGAAGGTGTTGATAGATTCACTGAAGGAGTCTCCACCATAAGCATTGATCTAGACCCATCTATCCAAGCTGCAATATCCTCCTCCTCCACGGGGGTAGTCTTATCTCAACCTTCAGGAGAAGCAACAAGTGAACCGAGTACTAACGTACTGAGTGTTGATGCTGTCTATACCGTGAATGCCCTAAAGGTACCTAGTAGGGAGATCGTATTGCAACTTGTAGAGTACACCATAAATAGACAGGATATGAATGGAAAATTGCCCCCAGAAATAATTTCCAAACCACTCAGTATCACGGTACCTATAAGGACAAATGAGACCGTGGATCCCGATACACAGGTTAAAGACATTCTGTCAAGGGAATATTCGTTAAATACGACAGAAAGACAAAGTCTTGACATCACTATAAGAAATCTTAGTCTGGGCGTCGGTGCATTGGATGATAATCATGCTATTTCCTTGCAGCGAATAAATGCATATCAACCAGTTCGTCCTTCCACTGATAACCCTACGCCACCCTGACATTATAAAGCACAGACTACTACCAGGTCTGGAATATTTGAACACGTGCCTGAATACCCTACTTTTTCTGATCTCACTAATCACGCTCGCTCTGTATCTTACTAATTCCTATCGTAGTACTGATCGCTTATTAGTGATTTGAGTAGATTCTTGTTCCCTGTTCGAACAAAGTCATTAGCAAACAAAGTAGTAACAAAGTTATTTGCCATGTTTAAACTGGAGAAGTCAACTCTGTGAGTCAGGTGTTGAGAACATATGAGATACATAATATTAACATTGGTCACTCTATGGATCTAATTAACACAGAAAGTCTCGAAATATGGCAAAACGGCATTTATAAAACTAGTGGAGAGGAACTAGTAAAAGTCGATAATATACTCGAAGTATTGTGGATGCTCGATCCAATGGATGAAATTCTGCTTAATTTACTAGATAAAATTGTCACAGAAGTTGATTCTGATCATAAGAAGATAAGGGAAATGGAATCTGCGTTAGAATGGATCAAGGGAATCGCGGAATCTGAAGCTATGTTACCAAGCCAGCGGTAATTGCATAGAGTAAACCAACATGCTTACTACCTCATTTATCAACCAACTCAATTTCAAATTAACAAGTTACTAATTCAAAATGAACGTCAAAAGCAGTAGTATAAAATCAACAGATGTCAGAATCATTACCACAGATGAAGTCGAGTCAGCTACTCGTAGACATGATCGCTTGTTAAGTCTTCTGAATGAAGATGAAGCTTCGATGTTTTCAAACAGCAAGATCGCTGCACGAGTAGAAGTATCAGAAGTACTATGGACTAGGGAGAAGCTTATTGACATGATATTCCAGAACCTAGCTAGTGCTTCCATCATAATTGAACACAGAGGAGAAACCCTTCAAATTCCTAAATATTCTGAGGAGGTTATAGATCTAGCCCCCAATGTGGCCATATTCAAGCCAACACCAGAGCTGACCATCAATCTTTCTGATTTGGATCCATACATACTAAAGAAACTCCACCGATGGGATAAGAAATCACGTAAGAGTGTGTTGCTACAGACTGGAAAGCGTCTGTTCAAGACATTTTATCCGTACTACTACAACACAATCGCTGATCTCTTGAGGATAAAGATCGAGGAATGAATGAATCCCCTAAGGACATAGAAGAGGAGCAACGACTGGCAGACATTGAGATCAGCGAGATGATAGATGACATGGTTGGTGAGAGCTGCAAGGATGAAGATGACGAAGGTGATAGTTTCAAGAAAACAACTGCGACGCCGCAGGCTAACGGCGAGGGCCAGAAGCAACAAAAGATGAACAAGAAGAAGAGTCATTGGGTTTACAAATACAGTAACGAAATACCTCTTGCCGAACAAATAATCCTCTGGAACAAGAGTGTATTCTAGCAGATCGGCAACGACGAAGAGCCAGTTATTTCACATTCTATTGATCTAAGCAAGGAACAAAGTATAGAACTCCATTCTCATGAGGATGGCGTTAGTGGCATTGCGTCATACATTATGGCAATCAAATTCAAGGACTTGAATGAGATAAAGACCTACATTGAGCGAGCTAGACAGGAAACAATTGACTCAATATATCATAAACATGAGTCACTGTGGAAGAAATTTGTCGTCGCAAATGATGAATATACGATACCATTTCTAGCGATTGATTCCGTCTATAGCCATTTCCAGGATCTATTTGATACAACTCACTACGATTTGATTGTTGGTCCTCCAGGTTCAGGCAAAGGCGTCATACTCATAACTTCTACATTGCTTGGTTATCGTGTAGTATTAGCTGCTGACCTGAGTGGTGCTAACATTCTAGACCTGTATGGCTCAGCAGAGAGATGTCAAATCCCCATAGCAGAAGATGAGATGGATGATATCGACGATGACCCGATTAAGCGAAAGATGTACAAGATTGGCTATGACTTGACTGGCAAGACTACAACACACTAGATGGTAACACTAGCAACAGGGCCAATAGACTCTATGAGGTTTTCGGATTCAAAATCTTTGGTACTGAAAGTCCTCCAGAAGATAAGAAATTTGAAGGGTTCAATGATAGAAGTTTTAGAATCGACAGTGTAAAGGCTAAGCCAGAATTCAGAGTTAAGAGAGTTATTCATGAAATGAATAAGCCAATTAACGGACAGCTTTCCAAGTATAAGAATGTCATTAAAGAATTGGAAGATGTGAGGAAATTGACTTTTATCTTTCGAATGCTACATCACGATGATGTTATTGACGAAGTTGAGACTAACATAGATGGCAGGCCATTAGAATTGACAGGTCCACAAATCTATCTATTTGCTTCTAAGAGTCTAGGCTCTAGATATTGGGACGCCTGTTCGAAGGAAGAAAGATAGGGACTGATATGAGAACTATTCTATATGTGAAAAGGGATTACGAAAAGCATTATCCAGATCTCCACATTTCAGAAAACCCTTATGAAATGTTGATCTTAGAGAGATCAGCATACACGATATCAAACTAAAGCAGTTAGAACTGGATCAAATAAAGGCCATTGTAGTAAAATCAGGTACTAGTGTAGACCTATTTCATATTCAATCTATTGCTTAAATCTTCAATATTTAAATACGTTACCAGAATATGAGTTGAAAAGATCCTATGTCTAGGTTCATGTACGCTCTGACAGTAATCAACATGGATCAAAGTGGTAACAAGGTAGAAAATGCATGATAAGAGCTAATTCGAGTGAGCGCTTACAGAGGGTGATGCAATCTTTATACTTATCACGTAAACTAGATGGCTTCTTAACTGACTGGTATCTTTAATTAAAGCCTTCAATTCCTTATGGAAATTCTTGTCTGTATCTTCAATGCATATTCTAATATTAATAACACTGAAGTCCTGCATATGATAGATGTAATGATAAAAGACTTGGAATTCATACGGCATTATTTAGCTAATGGCTTGGACTGAAATTCCAGCTATTTTTCTACTCCATAATAATGAAAGAAGATATCTGCTATTAATGTGGCAGTCTTTTTTCACTCAACTCAGATATACCAAATAGAAATAATCCAAATAGTAATGCAATCCCAAAAACTTGGAATTATGACAACAATAGCAGCACTGTTACTGGTAATATCTGCAGTTTCAACGATAACACCATACAGTGTGTCTGCTACGAGATATGATGACAGTAATGCTCAAAGCTCTGGCGCAAATAACGACTGTCCTGCAGAGTTGCTTTCGGTCATTATTGGAGTACAGCAACAGGCAAGCGCAAATTGTCTGAATGATATCAACTCTGTGCAAGATAGTGACGGTGCAGCTATAAGTTCAACACCATTCAATGCAGCTCCTAGTCAGGCATTAGATCTAGAACTGGAGTTTGGAGATGGTGACGGTACAACACCACCACCACCACCACCACCACCACCAACTGATACCGATGGTGATGGCATTCCTGACAATTCAGATAATTGTCCTGATGTATCCAACCCAAACCAAGCAGATTCTGATGGCGATGGAATAGGAGATGCATGTGATGAGATACCACCATCAGAAGAGATTTGTGGAGATGGCATAGACAATGACCTGGATGGTGAAATAGATGAAAATTGTCCTGAATCATGCGAAGAATGTCTCGCTCCACTTCTAGATGAAGCAGGCCTGGCAACTTCAGTAGCACTTAGTTTAGCCCTGGGACCAGCACCATTCGATACTGACGCGGATGCAATAGCGGCTATATGCCTTGCCCTCGAAACTGGAGACATAAGCATAGAAGACCTTACCGAAGCCATCTCTGGAATTACACCTAATCTAGATATTGCGGAACAGATAGAAGCCTGTTTGGAACTATTTTTTGGAATTGTCTAGAGACTGAAGAAAATCCACTCTTTTTTTATTCTTTATTAACGTTTGACATTCAATTAATGATTAGTTGATCTAAAATCAGAGACTTGACTTAAAAAGGATAGGTGACAATTATGTGCGATCGCTTCAGGTATAACACTTCCAGCAACCGGCGATATTCATGCTAAACCAATTAGCATATGTTCTCTAACCTCTATATCCAGTCAGGTACTTAAACATACTAAGATTGAAGCGGTTGGTTCTAAAGTACCGTCCTACGGTTGGTTCTGTAGTGGAGTATGCAGGTAGCCCATGCAGGCCTGAATAAGGTTGCCCAAACTTTGAGTGGAAAGTGAATTTACAAGGTTCTGTATCGCATTAGGCCCTGAAAGACCATTCTGAATGGCTTCTCCCAAATCTATACCGAATTTCTCCTTATACTCGGTTGTTTAAAGAATGATATCGTTAAAAGCCTTAAAGAACTCTAAATACGTATAATGCTTTCACTTCCTTTGGGTCGTCAGTCTTTGGCCCGGTCATCTTCAATGACATAGAGAAAATCGTACGAAGTATAAAAGTTTCATACAGGCTATTCAGTACTCACATCGGTGACGGATATTCTCTACTGCAGAAGACTGAATTCTAGTCCTTGATTGAATTCAGGTGCCCTTTTTAACGCGGGAGCACCTACTAGCGGATGTTACATATGACCTTCGTATGAAATAGGTTATCATATTGTCTTCGGCTAGACTCGAACAGTAACATATATTCATATTGAAGTACATTGCAATAGTGGTACCAAATCGAGAAAATTTTACCAAATTAGAATAAGGCCATGGAATTTCCTTATATTCCATTATAAAACATCATAAAGTTTTTATTAAGACTACCTGTATCTAGTGTATCCAAAGAAAGACGTTATGACTGAACAAGGCCTGGACGACGGTAGGAAAGGACCACATAGGACCAAGATTAGTGAACAGTTAGGAGAATCAAATTATATCGAAAGGGTATCGCCAATTTCATCAGAATCCCGTCTAAAAAGAAGAATTACGATAATAGATGATAATTCTGATATTGGACTTACTCTGAGAATGGGATTAGAACTTGGCGATAAAACCATGCAGGTGGACTGTTATGACAATCCAGTAACTGCCTTAACAGAATTTAGGCGTGATTTGTATGATCTGTTACTCATCGACATTAACATGCCTGTCATGAATGGGTTTGAATTATGCGAGAAATTGCTACAAAAAGATATCAATGTCAGGGTATGTTTTATGACTGCTGGAGAAATTAATATGGATGCTGCAAGAGAAGTGCATCCACTTAAGAGTATAGGCTGCTTCATTAAGAAACCTATTACTACGGATGCACTCGTAGAACGAATCAAAGCAGAATTAGAATAGATTAGAAAGTTTGTTCAAAGCGGTTTTTGATTGTAGCGTACGCTAGGAAATATAGCTTCTATATCTGTGACATTCTCTCGTAAGGCCAATATCCATCTAGCCTTGCCCTTACCTATCCCTTGTTTGAAAGTTAAAGAACATACAACGTACGAAGATTAGAGTAAATTATGCCGTAAAACCGTTGCAGCCCCCTCTGGAGCTACTATAATACTGCTCTTCACATCTGTCTGCGTAAGTATTTCACATGGAGCCCCGTGGCTCTGTTATTACTATGAGGATATTATAACATTTAACGGAACTTATGGAGGGAAGTACAACAGTTAGTTATGCAAAAATAGGAGAGAATTTGTCCGATACGATTAACAGGATTATAGATTATAGATGAACTTGAATCCAGTAAGAAGAAGGCCAGGGACAAAGGAAAGAAATAGTGACTAGTCTGTTGTTGTTAGTAGATGTTGCCACGCATGGTATTTGCCACTATCACTGTCTTCGATAAAGTCTGTGAAGTTGCTTCTGTCCATCACCTTGTTACAATAGACGCAAATCCACTTCATTGTATCTCACTGGTAAAAGAGATATAACGCAAACATTGTTTATATAAGATTCTTCTGTATTGTTTTGGCTATTTATTTTCTAATATCTCAAACCGATAGTTATCATCGTGGACTCCATCGATGGAAAAATAAGGCATGTATGGAACCTACTGCGGAGTAATCCTGGATATAGACTAAGATTTATACTCATTAGCGAAACTGTAATTCTTCGTGTTTACAAGGAGCGTCTGTTTGAATATAGACAGTTCAAGCAGTTAGCCATCGCGAGAGACCTGACCTGGAATAGGGGTAATATTCTGGAAGCGTTCATAAAACTCGAGATTATAATCACTGAATTAGTAATATCTAGACGTATAGGTATTTTTGAAAGAGATTTAAAGTTGGAAGAGAAGTTAGAAAAAATGCCCACCAGAAATAAGATACTTGAATTGAGGGAATGTGGGGGGATTGATCAGGATCTCTGGTCTATTCTAGATTCACTTTTTCTTGTCAGAAACGACTTGGCTCATTCTTGGTCTAAGGAAGAAGCCAATTATTTGGGTAATCTACTTAAGGATAATTTTCCGAAGTTTAAGCAGGATTTTGAAATAGCATGGACAAGAATCATTGAAATCTATATGCAAGAACAAGCGCCAAAGGTTGATCCTTTAATTAAAAAGATAGAAAGTAAGATTGGCTAACTCAAAGGAATATCACCAGACTTTTGATTAGCGGATTTCGCATGACGCTGCATCTAATCAACATTACGAAATCACCGACAGGGGTCGCAGAAATAGAGGACGATTTAAGGCCTTTTGTTCATTCGTAGAAGTTTATTATACCGATATTAGGCCAACAAAATGGTTTGTCTGACGAACCTTTTTCATTATGTAGTAACGGTTTCCGCAATCGCATGTAAAACTTAATTGAATAATCCAGGAGCCGATTTAGTTCACCGAGCCCTATAACCTGGAATCAGAAGGTTTCAAGGCATTACCTGAGGAATGACGTTATTCGCTTGCCATTGTTGTTCTGGCATTAGAAAAAATTTATAGAAAACAAACATGACTTATCCTGGGTTCTCATTCTTCCGAACATGTATAACATAAATGCGAAAGCCGTATTGTGGCATGCCCTATAGAGGCATTGAAAACATTGGGTGTTGATGTTGGTTTCCGATGGATCTTCAGAGATTGTGGCTGCAATAATAAGTGCTGCCATAGGACTCGGGGGAGTAGGCCTCGCATATGTGCTTTCAAAGGGACAAGAAATCAACGCAAATATCCGACAGAAAAAGCAGGAGAAGTATGATGATTTGGTAAATGCTCTTACTGATATAACTGCAACTCCCATTTATGACGACTAAAAGGTTATGGATGAATTTATTTTGGCATACAACAAAGCAAGCTCATATGCAAGTGATGAGGTTCTTGACGCTTGCATCGCAACCATAGAATAGGGGATTGCGTTGAGTGAATGGGAAATAGCAAGAGTATAGTGATAATCTATGAAAGGACGGCAAACTGGTTACCGATTTGAAGACTACCGCTAACCGCAAGGCTACTGGAGGAATACATTAGATAGTCTATCTATCTAATTGGTTCCGCAGGGTCTACATAATATCCAAAATTCTTAATGCTGTTGTGATCTATGATTTCTTTGAAGAAATTTATAATCTCACGTGAAATTGGAACAAACGATAACCACATGTCACCTTTTGACTCTTTAATCGGCTGATTCTCCTTAAAAGAATATGTGGTATTATTCCACACTATACTCTTACTTCTCAATCCACCTGCAGGGACAAATATACCATTATTGTGATAAGAGTTACGAAGCCAAGTTATGAGATCGATAAAATTGTTTCTTTTAGTTAAACCCAAATCTTTTATTATTCCTATACATATACTATTAATACTTCTTTTCTGTTTTTCATATAATTGAGAATTATATTGTTTGCATAGTAATCGTACTGAGTGTTCAAATGAATTGAATATAAACAAGAAGAAGCCATTCATAACAGTCTGATCAAGGTAATCAAATTGCCTTTTATAGTCATAAGGCCTACTTGAACGGCTATAGTCATCATGTATTTTTTCCCACCAACTCATATTACCTAAATATTCGTGTGCAAGAATTAAGGATGTCGCGGCAGAATCCAATACAACGTTAATGTGTTTAAATAATGTGACTCTTGCATCATTTTCCTTAAGTTTTTGAATTTGAAGAAGATTTATAGCATAGTCAAGGTTTTCACGGAGTAAAAATTCGATTCCATCGATAAGAGGCCTACGATCAACCATAGTATACTATGATTAGAATCCTTAAACACATTTTCGAAGACTTGACAAGTAAATACTCTAGTGGTTATTTGGTTGATAATATTCATCAGAATGCATGCCATGCCATGGCGCGCCAATCCTCTCTAATAGTATTAGCAAGAAACATAATGTCAGGAAGGTTCGGACGACCATGAACGCTCGCCTGAGACGGACTAAATGAATGCGACTGCCATGATCTATAATTGGTACAGGAGTTCTGGTTTAAGACTTGTCTCATCTCACCAGCATCTCTCGGAGAGTTTTGCTGCTTCTATTTCTGCTACATTATTCTGCTCAAAAGTGTGATATTAAAGAGACTCCTCATTCTTCCTAAATCAGAGCGCACCTTGAATTAGGATATGCTAAAGTGATTGAACATTTCGCAGCGGACGTACTTGATTTTTTCTTTAATAATTTAACAACAATTATTCCACCGGAAGACCCGAACTACAAGATAATCCAGAGTATTGGGGCATTAGGGACATTCTTTGCCTTTGTAGCAGTAGCAATCCAAACATTCCTACTACGAGGGCAGATTAGAAATCTCAGAACACAGACAGAGCTCCTCCAGTACCAAGAAGATTACGATCTTCGACCTTGGATATATCTTGTACCATGGTCGGACTCTAGGCCAGTCGGGGTAAATATTGATGCTGAAAAACACAAGGTTATAGCGACTATTAAATTAAGGAACCGCGGCAAATTAGCGACAATCTTTAGGCACGCCATTATTGACATTGATACGATTTACATGAACGATCTAAGACACAGACCCGCCAATGTTAACTTTGTAGAAGCCTTTATTCCAAACAAGAAGGTCACTTTCTCGTGGGCGACAGAAGACGAGGGTTTGATGAAAGAAATATTCAAAAGAGGGCACCTTTACATAGGTTTCTTAATTGAATATCACTACACTGACAGAGTGAGAAATACAAAAATGATAGGTATATACGAAGTGATTTTTCTAGTGAATGTGTTCAGATGATTCTACATACATCGACTCCTTATTTTTTCTTTGTCTTATTCCATACATAGCATGAAGATATGCTTAAGATGTAAGAACAATAAGTAGACTAACAGTACCCAATTGACACTGCAAATAGTGGGTAATGTTTAGTCATTTAGATATAATGTTATATCCGGTGGTTATGATACAGAAGAATTAAAGCTTCCCAATGCGACCTGTTATTTGGTCTCATGTAAACAATGTAAGACTGTGCTCGGAATCGTACAAGAGTAACTTCAGACAATATACTATTTGGACAAAAATACAGCGATCAATTTTAAACTCATCTCATATTTGATTCAAGAAAGGGAGCTACCCAGTTTATATAAATGAGGCTTTAAGGGGTTATGGTGGATACTAGTATTAATCGTTACCACTGTTATTCCAAATTTCTGAGTAAGAAAGGTTGTGGTTAGCAGAATGAAGCTATTTTCAAAAGCAAAGTGTGAGATAGTGTGTGCCCTCATTAACTCTGAGTGCCGTGGTAGAACAGAGTTTAGGACTGAGTTTGAGACA
>JBAUMZ010000165.1:0-9350 GCA_049578985.1 Nitrososphaeraceae archaeon | reverse complement strand
GGGTTGGAAATGTCTACGATATCAAAACACAATGCCTATCGGCACTTGATAGAAACGCAATCCAGCTAGTCCATAGCAGTTCACAGCTAATAGGCAAGGATTTCTTCGGAGAATATACACAAAATTTTACAAGAATTTTTTTTTGCAACAGATTCAGCGTACTTTCCGCCTTCAATTAGTACAATAGAGAGTTATGGATGGAAAATGAGCGGGAGTATTACTTTAGTTGGCCTCATTAAAAATAATATGATACAGCATACAGCTGTTAAAGGATTGGAGGAGAAATAGATTGATTACTGCAGACATGAAATCATGGTTTGTAGGTTTGTAGATGTGCATTTAATTATATGTACTGTGATTTGAGCTCATTTCGATATCAGACTGATACAGGAAATTCCAATAAATAGCATGTCGATAACACAGAATAACAGAAAAGCTAAAAGCTTGAAGATACAAATGATCAATGCATAATGGACAAAAAACGGAAAGAGGCGCTTGTCCTGGCACTATTAGAAAAGGGAGAAACTTATAGAGATAGCAACTCTGTTATTATAAACACTCTTAGCTGTAACTTCAAATACAAGTTCCACGCTATTGCAACAAGAATTGGGCAGAACAAATAGATTGATGCTGTCTTTAGGATTATTTTTAATATGCATGCTTGTATTATCCTGTTTATCGACTAGTGTCTTCAACCTACAGAACCATACACTAGCTCAATCAGACCTGCAGACAACGAAACACAGAGATCTAGTTATAGATTTGGGTAACGGGTTAAAGACCAATGCCAGACTAAATCTTCCGGTTACAGGCGACGGCCCCTTCCAAGGTGTTCTTCTTGTTCATGGCTCTGGACTAGCTGATATGAACTCAACTGTTGGCCCAGTACGTATTGATAATGAAACAGGCGCACTTGTATACCCACCTACTAGACCACTCTTTCAAATCGCTGAATATCTATCAGAACGAGGTTTTGCAGTATTACAATATAATAAGCGAGGCGTAGGCGCAAATTCAACAATACTAGATGACAATGTGTGGGGAAATGTAACATTTAACGACCTAAAGCAAGATGCAGAGAAGGCACTAGATGTTCTTATACAGCAACCAGAAGTTGACGCTAACCATGTAACTGTAATTGGGGGTAGTGAAGGTACAGTGATTGCCCCAAGAGTTGCAATCGACAATCCAGGTAAAGTAGATAAGATTGTATTGATGGGAGCAGTTGCACAAAACTTACGTGAATTAGTATACTTCCAAGAGGTTACGATTCCAGTACTCTACGCACAACAAGTTCTAGACCATAATCATGATGCGTTGATATCAGTACAAGAAGCGTCAGAGAGCAAGAGCTAAATCATTGCGGTACAAATGATATAGTAAGAATGAATAAAAAACAGAAGGAGGCGCTTGTTTTAGCAATGCTTGAAAAGGGAGAGACTTACAGAGACATTGCAAAGAAGGCGGGGGGTGTCTCCAAACACAATCAAAGCAATTGCAAATAGAGCAGGTTTCGACGAAACTACTTCGATATCGTCTAGAGCGTTCGAACTCTTTTCAGGAGGCAAGACTCCCTTGCAAGTAACAATTGCATTAAACCTTGAAGCTGAAAAAGCAATACAATACCACCAAGAATATTATATGCTTCTAGGATGTACTGAATTTACTAAGGTTTATTTCCAGATCAAGGATAACCCTTGGCCATATGTGAATCTTGCCCACCTAATTCATAATTCACGAATGGGTGATGAGGAAGTAGTAGAGCTACTTGAGATTGCAAATAGATATCTTCCCAGGGTTAGGTTGGATTATGATAGACTCAATTGGGAAAGGAATTCATTAAGAAATGAATTAAATGCCTGGAAGTTCGAAATAGACAATGCAGCTAGAATCCATCAGGGATTCTGTGACCGAATTTTCGCCTTAAAAAATAGAGAGGACGAGCTTCTCCTATCTATTAGTGAAAAGGAGGACAAAGAAGCAGAATTACAGAAGACTATTACTAATCTCCAACATCACATAACGGAAGGTCACGAAAACAATCTATACAATGATAATCTTATCGTAAGATAATTGAGGGTCGGTAATTCTATAAGAAGTCGAGTCAGAAGTCTTAGTTGATTCTATGAATCCGTTTTGCAAATCAAGCAGATATGAGGTGACATCTCCATTAGAGAATTATGACCTATCTCAAAGGAGCGTCCAATGCTTATCATCAACGAAAGAGCTAGTTGAATGGTTTGATCGCATGAATATGAAATTAGTAAGACATAATCAGCATATAGTGCAAAAGCACGAACAACTTATTAGTCAGTCATCACATACCGATTTCTACTGTGTTCAGTAATGCAATACTCAGTCAGTATAAGAAGCAAATATTGCATTCATATTTAGGGTCTATGTCTGGATTACTAGTCGTATTTTTAGCTTTTGTATTTATTCTAGGTCATTATCACGAACTGAGAGATAACAACATTAATGCCTTCACGGAAGCAGCTTATGTAAGTGATCAACAGAGCGAGAATAGCAATGATTTTTACTTATCTTATTATAGTAGCATTTTCAGTAACCTGAGTAGGGGTCTTCCAATAAATGAAGGAGTCTCTATCACTGAACCCGTACCCGGACAAGAAGGAGTCGCAGGTGCAGTAGGAAGTTCAGATCCCGCCGATCAGAATTCCCAACAAGAACAAATACAGGAATCTCAGCTCACTGTTTCAAATAATAGTCAATAGATTTTGATTAATTTGAGACCTGCCATATTATTATTAGTTGTTGCAATAAATTTTTATAAACTATTCATATCCTTGTATACTACCATCTCTTATGTCGTCTTTATCATTATTACATTCAATACTAATCCTTGCATTCCTGTCTATACCAGTATGCCTCGATCAAAACAATCACTTATCTGCGCATGAGAATACAGATATCTCTAATGATTCAATACCAAATATTAGTAATATCTCTAACACAGAACTATCCCCATCCTCGTTGTCATCGGTTACAAGATCGTTAGAATCTGGAATTAATGTAGACACATATCCCACTGGAATAACTGTAAATCCTAGCACTAAAAAGATCTACGTAGCAAATGAGCTATCTAATACAGTATCAGTGGTTGATATCCAAAGTCTGGACTTAGAAAAGACGATCGGCGTAGGAGATTTTCCGTATGCAATTGATTCAAACGCTTTGAATAATAGAATTTATGTGACCAACAGAGGATCTAATTCTGTATCTGTTATTGATGGGTCTACAGACAGTATTTTGTACAATGTTAGCGTGGAACAAACCCCTATAGGCATTGCTGTCAATCCGGCAGCAAGCTGGATCTATGTTGCTAACCTAGATTCTGGAAGCATATCTGTGATAGATGGTATAACAAACACTGTATATGAGACTATCAGACTGGGAGGAATACCCTATGGTATAGCTGTCAACCCCTTAACTAACAGAATCTATGTAACAGATATCAGCTCAGACTCAGTTCATGTAATAGATGGAGCCACGAATGGTTATATTTCTGACGTGAAGGTTGGAATGAAACCTGTAGGTATTGCAGTAGATGCTCGAAGCGACACTGTGTACGTAGCAAATCATGATTCTAATGATCTTTCAATAGTTAATGGTTCCACTAACCGGTTGATAGAGAATATACCTCTGGACGGAACAAAGCCAGTTGGAGTTGCGCTAAATCCAGTATCAGATCGACTCTATGTTTCAAATATAGGTTCAGATACTGTCTCTGTAGTGGATGTATCCAATGTTGGTAACTCTAGCGTGCTCAAAAATATCAGAGTAAACCCTAGTATTAAGAGTTCGTATAACGAAGCTGGTTTGCTGGTTGATCTTCCTGTAAACGTTGATTTTCCCCTAGTCGCTAGCTTCATTACCCTTGATCCCACAGATAATTTGGCGTATCTAACAAATACTGCTTCAAATACCATATCCGTAATAGATGGAGAAACTGACTCTCTGGCAATTAATATTATGTTCGATGCTAGTCCTCCAGATTCAGGAGATATAGAATGCAACGGTGTAATAAGGATCTCTGAAAATTCTACGTTATATAATAGAGGTGAGGTTATTCAATGCACTGCAATCCCCGAACGTGGTTTTGTATTTGATTCCTGGTCTGGACTTGTAAATGATCTAAACAGCAATCCTTTAACTGTAGAAGTCTCAGAATTCGGTACATTAACTGCGAACTTCAAACCGGCGTTATCTCCTGAGGCATATGTCTTTATGTTAGGGGGTGTGGCAGGAGCCTCGTCCATATTTTTGGGATGGTACTATAAGTATGGCCAACGGCGCTACGTCCGGAGATATCTAACAAGGATTGAGACTACATATGATACACTGCACAAGATAGACAAAGAACAATGCATCTTGCAGCTCCAAAACATAAGGAAAGAATTACTTTATCTGTATAAGAAAGGATCATTATCTGATTCTCATTACAATATTCTCGACAAGAAAGCCATAGATTTTATTGAAAGTATCAAACGAGGGGAGGAATATCTATAGCATTTAGCATTCGTATCATTGACTCATTATCTATACAGAAAAGGATCGTCACACCTCACAGTATGCGAAACTAATTGGGAGAAGTCATCTTGTAAACAGAAGCATTACATGCACCAGTGCTGAACTCACGAAAAGCCATATCACGGTTTTAATCTTTATCTTCAAACTTTCTTCTTATTGATTCTATTCTTCCATTACTTCTATCCACTGGTAGTATGTCTCACTATGCATTTTTCTTGTATCAGGACAACTCGGAAATATTTGTGATAAAGATGGTTTTGTAAAGTCTGAATATCCATATTGTACCAATTAATTTCTAGACGTATGTGTGTAAAAGGAAATACAAATGGAGTATGAATATGGATTTATGCTCATCTGATGGGAATTCATCTATAAAGCCTCTCCAACTCTCTATCTCTGTAGTAAGAACATTCTCATCCGGAAATAGACTCATCTTACGACTCCATTATTGCTGATTCGGTATCTCTCTCACGTTGAATCTTAACCCTCCCTCAGGAGTCAATCCATCGTTCATAGGCCCACTTCAATTACTTAGATCAGGTCCAGTTGATCTTAACGCAAGTACTGTAACACTACCTCTGTACAAAGGGCAATTAGTCACAGGGGAAAATGTATGGTATGTACTTACAGATACAACAGATAAAGGAAATGCCGAAGCCCTAGGACTAAATTGGTCACCGAAGCTTACTTACTCAGCTTTAGGGGCTCGTGCTGCAAATCTAGGTCCTAATAATACATTGATATTTGAAAATGGAACAGTAGACTTTAGTCCAGAACGTCAAGTCACACCAGGTAATGCAAGTGCATTCCCACCAGGTCAAGCGAATCCAGGAGCAATAGGTGATAGTGACTACACACCATTAGTACTAGTAAAGAACGCAGGGGGTCAAATCTATAATGCTCCCATGGTCGCCTTTAATGTAAATGAATCTGAACTTGCAGCTTTCTGTCATGGAAGCCCAGATTACTCAGTTGTGCACGACAAGGTGGTAAGCATCTGTCCACAAGAAGGCACTGTTACTCTCTCCTTAACACCAGGATTTAGCTTTGCTCGTCCAGTACTGTATTTGAGTTTAGAGGCTAGTTCACCACTGGCAGCCGCCCTTGAAGGTGCAACTCTTGCACCCAAGTTAGGCGCTATAACTGGGGGCAATGATGACAGTGCTTTCAGTGCGGTTGAACGAATATTCATTACAGCCAACGGTCCGACCGGCGTAGATAATCCACAAAGACAAGGACTGAACAGTGCGGTAATGGGTGAAGGATCTCCACTAAACGTATTAGGAGGAATTCCAACCATTGCTACAGACTATAGTCCATTATGGGATGCGAATCTAGGAGAATGGACGCAGGAAGCAATTGATAATGGGTACAGATCACGAGTAACTGAAGAATTCCAGATACTGGGGCTTGTCCAGGACGGATGGATAACTGGTCCTGGAGGAGCGCCATATGGTTCAGTAGGAATAATTATCAACTGTCCAATAGTTTCCCGTCTTCTGTAAGTACCGTGCAGGGTAAAAGAAAGGAATTGAATCCTCCCCCCTCCTTTTGTTTTGTTTAATTGGAGTCCGTAAAGCTACACATAGTGCCACATTAAGGATGGGGTGAGATCCTTAAACAGGAATTCTATTCCGAATGGATTAATTTTATTGAACATGACAATCCTTGCTTGGCTATCAAGCCATTTGAGTCATACTTACTCTCTTTGTATCTGGGTCAGATATCTTCTCTAACCATATTTTGTGAGCCTTATCGTCTACCGTTAAGTGGTAAGGGAAGTTTGCTTTCTCGTAAATGTCTAACGTCTTTGGATGGATAGGTATCTCTTATTTCACCTGTTGACTTATCTATATGTGGAAAAAAGCTAAAAGGTTTGCTATCTTGACTTCACTTGACTATATCTCTAGGATTCACGAGTGGTGATGGTTTTGCCAAGAAAAAAAAGGAAGATAGCAAAATTAGTTATACTAATCTACAATTGCAGGGAACTGTAACCAACGCTCTGAAGAATTTAGGTACCAAACCTATCAACATCACCTATTTCGTGTATGTCCTCGGGATTCTCTACGACAGTACAGGGGGCTCTCCCCTGATGTCAACGAAAGCCAAGTTTGATTCGGAAACATATCCATGGGCTATAAAAAATGTTCATAAAAATATGGATTATGAAGACTCTCATTCACATGTAAATCTCAATTTGATTCTTGATTTTGTAGTTGCAAACATAAGAAGATCTATGGTGCTCTGCGAAAGTATCTTAGAAAAATTGGATATTGGTCTAAGATAACTTACTCCATGTTTTTTTCTTATGAATTTAGTCAGGAACTCAATCGCAACTGGAAAAAGTATTATATCTTTTTGATGCAAGAAAATAGATTAAATTTGGATCGGTCAGATCACAATCACAGCAAGTTAATCATAGAACAATTCACGAAGCAGGCAATCCCTTTTGCCAAGAAATCAGCTCAACATATTGATGAAACATTTGAAAAAATCCTAGTAGTTGTCGATGTTGATAAAAGTGATAATGTCCTTGATGTAGCATGTGGTACAGGATCAATTTCAACCAAATTTGCGGAGCTATCTAATTATGTAACTGCAGTCTCTCGGGAGGTGGATATTGGGATCACTCACTACAAAAGGTAGTTGGACCGTGTTTGGTAACGTGAACTTTACAGATGATGGAGATAATGACGCATGCTAGACCATTTTAGCATGGTCCTTCATGACGAATGAAGCCTTTTCCGTAAATATAGGATGTCAGAATACTGACTCACAAATTCAAGGAGATGCGAATTCAGTAGTATTGACAGCAGAACAGACGTTTCCATTTCTTCTTTGGGACTTCTTTTGTGTTAGATTACTATGTCTTCTAATGTAAAGGTTTCAGGGTTTTCTGAGTAAAACTTCAATCTTGTGTTTGTCTTCTTTGGGAACTGCTGGGTCTTTCAATAACCTGGGAAAGTATGTTTCCTTGTATTGTATAGTGTATATATTTAACAGACTGGTTCTTGTCAACTTACCGCCTACATTAGCCCTGTACATTGTGCAGATAAGATATGCATTTTTGTTATTTCTCTGTGGGTGTTGGTCTAGCCATTCCTTTACATATGGTAGTGAATCGATTAATGGCAAATGTCTGGGTTTTTCCTGTTAATGAACCAAGTTGGGTCTTGAGCTGATCCATCATAATAACAGCTTGTTGTGCATCAATCTGAATACGAATTGAATAGGTTCCCCTATTACCTGAAGATTAAGACGTGTCTTGCTATAGCAAGGAATAGTAAGTTTATGATTATACTAGAGAACTATCTATTGTTGGTAAATGTTAATGGAAAAATAAAAAAGGGAGGGTATATCTCCGCTGTTTTTCTGTATCACGCTGATGGCAGTTCTGGACTATGCCCCAAAGAGCAGTTCCAAGCATTCAATTATGGAATCCCTGAGAGTCGCGGCTGTGCCCAAATCTATTTCCCCACGAAGTTCTGCCTCATCTAAGGCAATGGCCAGGTCTGCGTCCAGGGCAGGCCCACCACCAGTCGGAGGGTGCAGCGGATACCCGCTTTCGAGGGCATCACATATGGCCGCTATTGCTTCCGCGTCAGTGCTAAATGTGCCCGCAGGTGCTAAATTGATTTCGGCTACAGCTATTGCTAAGCCTGGAAAATCAAGTAGCGGGGTGAGGCACTCTTCACAGGTCGGCGTTGGTTGTGTTTGGCATGCATCTCCTACTCCATCTCCATCGGTATCAGTCTGGTCGGTATTAGGTACCGTAGGACAGTTGTCTGACTCGTCTGGAACGCCATCTCCATCAGTATCAGTTGGCGGTGGTATCGTACCGCCGTCATTATCTCCAAATTCCAATTCTAAATCTAATGCCTGACTAGGAGCTGAATTGAATGGTGTTGAGCTTATAGCTGCACCATCGCTATCTTGCACCGAGTTGATATCATTTAGACAATTTGCACTAGCCTGCTGCTGTACTCCAACAAAAAATGAAAATACATCTGCGGGGCAGTCGTTATTTGCAGCAGAGGTTTGAGCATTGCTCTTAGCAAACACACTGTACGGTGTTATCATTGAGACTGTAGATATTACCAGTAAGAGTGCAGCTATTGTTGTCATAATTCCAATTTTTTGGGATTGCATTACTGTTTTGGGTATTCCTATTTAGTTTATCTGGATTGGGTGAAATAAGACTGTTACATAAGTATTAGATGTCCTCTTTCGTTATAATGAAGTGGAAAAATAGCTAGAGTAGTTTGTTACAATTTATAGCTTTATGGTGTCGATATGTTCTTTGTGTTTATGGTAATTTAATAACGTCCAGCTTTATGTCTTTGAGTCTCTATTATCGTATCTAAGTTATGTACTATCTCTTCTTTTGGACTTCTATCAGTAATTGCCACTGCAATAGTACTATTGCAGACCATCCATCTCATTAATAGTTGCCATAGCTTCGACTAATGAGCCTCTAACTCTGATATGTCTTATTCTAAATCCGTCATCTCTTATTATCTCTATGCCAGGTATGTTGTCTTGTTCACTCAAGTCTATTCCTTCTGCAAACATCAGGTTTGGATCTGCATCATCATATGTAGGATAATATTCGAATTCTGGAAATGTCTTAACTCCAGAGCTAGAAATATTTTTCAATAGTGTATTCTTTGTTCTGGTTGCTCGTCTTCTAAGTCTTCTGTGAACATTTGTATATCTGGGTCCGCTTCTGCATTGTCGTACTTTCTAAGGTAATTTTGATCCTTCTGTGAGAAACCTTGATTTGGATTATTATTATT
>JBAUMZ010000164.1:0-5272 GCA_049578985.1 Nitrososphaeraceae archaeon | reverse complement strand
TTTCTGCAAATTCCTGGAACAGAATATGAATGTCAATGTGAATTATCGTATCCGCTGTCTAATGCGTCAAGTTTCGATGCCCTTGTATCCTTCATTATCACTTCAACTGTTCCTTGAATTTCTTGTTCGGTATCCGCTCTTGTATATTCTCGTGGTCTATCACGAGACTAGTGCAATCACAATAGAGGAGGATAGTCAAGCACTGAGTCCATATTCCATGTTTAAATTTTCGGTTAGTCCCGTTGAGATCGAAAAGAAAAAAACAAAACTGATATAGAAAATGATTAATGCGCTGCTATGGAAGTCGTATGCCTCCATTTAACGGCAGAAATTAGGTTTGGGCATTTTGAACGGTTACTATATATTAAGATAAGACAATAGATTAGAATGAAATGGTGATTAACAATCTTGTAGAACTCTTTGAACGTAATGTAGGTGATGACTTTTCATATTCGTGTCTTATCAAGTATATGATGTTATAAGTTTATTACCATGTCACCAGCATTATTAGCGATACTGTTTGTTGCTGCAGGTATAGTTATTGTCTTTTTTATATCAGGATTTCAAATATTCGATGTATTATCTCCTGGTATTTCAGAAGAAGTTGTTGTGAGTATTAAGCAGAATGATGTATGCATAGTGGAAGCCTCTGATAACGTCCCAAGACAAATTCAAAATTGCCCCTATCAAGAGGGACAAAGAATAACTATAGTCTACAAGTATGAGCAACCGGCAATTGAAAGTCATGGTCCAGTATGATGGTGTATATACTATCTGTGACCAAAGCTCTTGATGTCATGTCTCTTAAAGTAGCCTTATTAAAAATAGTTCTGACCTGAAAGATTAAGCCTTCGTGACGAATGGGATCGATTCTTCTACTGCAACGCACATACACATCTTTGGTTGCCTGACAATCGCTTAACGGAATTAGAGGTATGAAATGAGCCCGAATTATCTTTCATATATGCTTCATTAGGGGTTTCATATATGCTTCATTTGGTTTTTCCCCTTCTACTTTCCCTCTCGTCATTTGTGCGATCGCAATATTAGTAAGTTCCTGGCTCAAGTGTTCGTATAACTAGATCGAAGTATCCATTCTTCAATTAGAGAATCTTGAGGGGTACCCACCACCAAACAGGATGAAATATAAATAACGTCTTGGAGTGGTGGATAAAGATGATGGTCAGTAGCAAAGTCATCAAATTTGGCACGGTCATTGCAGCCGCAGTTGTAACCGCAATAATTGGTAGTTGGTACTATCTATCTTCATATATGGCAGCTTCTACTGATTCTAACAAGCTGGAGATACTGGGCGAATGTTTAAGGTCTGGCGGTAATGCGACTGTAGTAGAAGATGGATTGGTGCAGAGCAGAGCATTTCCTTATACAATGTTAAATGAAGACCAGCTTAAAACAGAATGGCAGTCGTATCCAGACTTATATGAGCAGGATTGCTATTATAGAGCCGATCTTACACCGCAGCAAGTAGCAGAACTTGGCAATAATCTCTGAATAACTGCGATCACAAACTAAAATACCATAATACAAGGAATAGATCGTAAATTGATACTACTGCAAGATAAATGAAGATTACGTTTTTAAGGTTTTTATAAGATATCACAGTACTAGATCTCATGTTCATAACAAAAGTCAAGCTCGCATCAGAATTGATATCAATATTTGCAATAATAACAGTAACAGCCTTAATATTCATAGTAAGTAATAGTATCCTATCAGTTGCAGCACAGGAGATGCAGAATGCAAATCAGCCTAATCCTGTTAATGTTACAGTGGGTCAAGAAGTGGTATGGACCAATGATGACAGTCAGATTCATACTGCAACTTCTGGAAGCGGTCCTAACGATCCACAATTAGGAGAGGTATTTGATTCGGGAATCATAGGAGCGACATTTGGACAGACAGGAGAAATTCCGTCTCAGATGATAGGAACGGTTATTGTAGCTTGAATGGAATCGATTAGCTACCTAACTTACTTCCAGGACTGGACATGCTCCCAAGCGGACATTATGCAAATATCAAGATCCACTTTGCTTTTTACTATGAAACCATCGTCAGATTAAAGTTATCAACTATCCTACTCTCAGGTATCTCAGTACCTATTGCAGTTATTTCAGTCATTATTCTGTAGTCTGCACCTCCTCTAATAAAATTGCCTTCTATATGATATGTTTCTGTAATAGGATCACTGAAATCAGGGCCGTATATAGTAGTTCTATTAGCATAGTTTGGTATAAGAACCCATCCGAAAAGTAGAGTTTAATTGAGTTATAAGCGAACTGTGTTTGATCGATAAAGCTAACTATGAGAGTATAGTTAGGTGCTGTACTACACGTTCTTTTGAGCTGTATTGATATCAGAAGTTACTGGAGTTGATTCCACATACTGCATACCTGACGTTGTATGGAATAGGATCATTCCATTGCTGTACACGACACATAGGAAGAAGAAGAATAAGAAGACTGGTCGTCCAAGAATGGATGACAGGAAGGCTATGAGTGCTATTTATTACATCCTACGTACAGGCTGTCAGTGGAACGCTCTACCTAGAAGTCTTGGTGCTTCAAGTACAGTACATGACAGATTCCAGGAATGGATAAAGGCTGGTGTTTTCAAGCGAATGTGGATCGATGGATTGGCTATTTACGATAACAAAACTGGGATCGATTGGAAATATCTTCCTCTCAGAGATATATCTGTCAAAGGAACGCAACTCAACTGTCTATTGCATTTTGTTGATCATCCTATATCATCAGCCCATCAGATTAAACTCACAAGCTCAGTCTAAGTGATTACAGATCGGCTAAAATAGCATTAAAGCAGCTTCGTAGATTTAGGCTTATTGAGTTGGCTGAGATTGGAAAGCATTCATCGAACAAATATGTACTAACTGACCCAGGTATTTTCTATTTAAGAATTAGCTGCAAACTGGATCACGTAATGAATTGGTTGCGGCTTATTCGTTGATATGCATAACACAGAGATCAAGACAAAGCAAAAGATAGTTAAATGAACAGAGCCGATCGAGGAATAGAAAATCTTAAGTTATAGTATACTGTTACTATAAACGGAATCTTTTTTTTTGAACCGCTAGAGTGCCGAGCCCTGACTGAACCAGATATTCGTACTTTGGTTGTTTTGAGCAATTTGATAAGGTCAAACCAATAGATAGTATAACTTAAACCATAGAAGCCCTCTAGGAAGTCTAAGAAATGTCCAACTGGAAACACCATACGGGTCCACTTGTTATCGCGCTAGGTCTGTCTCTAGGTATGGGGATACTGACATACCCAGAAAATGCATACATGTATGCGTCTACCATAGCAGTGAACTCAACCTATGAGGTCGAAGTGGAAAACATGACTTCAGAAGTGTTTGAGAGACTTATGGACGCTGAGTCAAAGGCAAACGATCAAACAGACGAAATACTAAACAGTATCCAGACTCTTGAAGGTCTTGACATCTATAGTAATGAATGTGGCTATGCGACGGAAACCAATCCATACAAAGTTATCGACTGCTACAACAAGAACCAGGACAGAATCGAAAATGCAGGCAATTCGACAGGTGGTAGGCAGATAAGAAATGACTAAACTTTCTTCAGAACGATTGTCAAAAGCAGATTTGAAGTTTTTCCTAAACTTGCTGAATAAGGCAGAAGAAGCACAACTGAATTCGAAATAGATGGAGACAATAAATCGGAATCGGCTGCAGCATTGAAAAGAATTACTCGTATAAGACTAGCAGTGATTGACCTTGAAAAGAAATGAATTGAATTTATGATTGACAATTACTGCCAGAATAGGTTTACCGATACGGTTTTGACCACGGTTCTCTACAAAGCCTCCAATATTACCTGCACAATGGCTACGCCCATTATTACTCCGACATGGACTTGGTTTAGTCCCAAAAAATAGTATACATTTTGTTACTGAATGAATGTACGATAGGTCTAATCTGATTTAACAGGTATGCTTTTGTCTATCAACTAAGATAAATCAGGATGCCAAAGAGATGGCATTCATATGACCAAAAGTCATTCTTGTGGCAATGCCTTCAACGCAACAGCGATAGCGTTAGCAATACCAATAATTCTAGTTTTATCTACTTTAACATCAATGATAATGCCAATATCAGAAAATGCATTTGCTTATGAGAAAAACCAAGCATCATCACAGGCCAATGATTGTGGAAATGGCCAAGAACCTAAAAATATTGGATGTCATAATATAGACTCATCAATACAGGGTGACGAAAATACTGTTAATATAATTGGACAGCAATCGTTTCCGACTAGAACGGTGGAACCACCACCAGAGGAAAGAGCCACATTGATAGTTATCAAAAAAGTTGTATGTGTACCGGGAGAAGAGTGTCCCCCTCTACCAGCAGCCACCGAATTCATGTTATTCGTTACTGATGACAATGGGGGTGAAATTCCGGTTGAAGGCTCTTCGACAGGGACAGAAGTTCTATTACCACCAGGCGACTACGCTGTATTTGAAGACCCTTCCCCCCCGCCGCCCGGTCCAGATGGCACTGATTTCGTTTTATTTACTGGTGACAAAGGATGTAGTAGCGATCCGCCTCCAACTGGCTCAGGACCTATAGAGACTGGAGAAGAGAGATTGTGTATAGTGACAAACTTCTATTCAGGTTCTATTACTATACCATAGAGACATATTAGTAATAGGCGACCAACAATTCTTGCAATGGTTCAATGTGACTTCCAACAGTATGGAAGTCTTTTTGCTCTAGAGGTCAGAGCCACAGACACATGTACGAACGACCTGTACTATAGCATCATTGGGTGCTCTAATTACAGGATCTGGTCGTTCGCCAAGTCCAATGGAGCGGATACCCTCGAATATTGCAGCTTTCATAATTATCACTCGAAGCTTTTCTTTTTATTTTTTTCTTGAATTGTATTGCTCGTCGCTAACCTTTTCCATCCAATCGACCGTCTTGCCATCAAGCTGTTCCTGAATCGCAGTATGAGTCATTGCAGTAGCTGGGGTGGCACCATGCCAGTGTTTCTCACCAGGTGGTATCCAAACTACATCACCTGGTCGGATTTCTTCTATTGGGCCGTCCCATCGCTGCACCAAACCACAGCCAAATGTTACAATCAGAATCTGTCCAAGAGGATGGATATGCCATGCAGTACGTGCACCAGGTTCAAATGTGACACTCGCACCTGCAGCCCGTGCAGTGTTCTCCGGTTGAAATAATGGATCTATTCTAACTGTACCTG
>JBAUMZ010000163.1:0-26776 GCA_049578985.1 Nitrososphaeraceae archaeon | reverse complement strand
TGGACAGTTGCCTCTAGTGGTTGGCGGAGAGGGAGAGACACCTTTCATAAGTATTCCTACTGCAGGAAATGATAGTACGAACGTTACTACAGCTGAATAGTGCAGCTAATGAGACTATGCTAGACTTCGAGTTCATTAAGACAGATATAGTGTGCACCAAAAGCACAAGCTAAACATTTTGCCAACGGGAGCGACACCACCAGACTCGACCTTTCCACGCCCAAAGAATTCTTAATTTATCTGTCTGGTCTCTTGGCAACATATTGCATTTAAGATAGGTAAATGAATATTACATAAAAGGCTTTTTGCATCTGTCGTTGTCATGACATTCTGAAAACCCAGTTGCTTTGATGATATCTAAATCTAACATTAAAATAGGCTAAGCAACCATTTATATACGCAATTTTAAGTAGACACATCCATGTTTGCATATCCATCATTATATGTAATCATTGTATTCTTGATAACCATAGTAATAAGCCCAACAATAAGTTCAGTATTAGGCTCTAATTCTACCACTGCTGATAATTCTTCTACTTATCCTATCTCCAACCTTTCTTCCTCCACTCCCTCAGCAACACCAAATGAAAAAAATAATTTAACCTCAACATTTGAAATAACCGATGAGATAAAAGCGCTCATAAGTGATCGTTTAGATAAAAATGGAACTAACGCTGCAATTGCTATAGGGTTCATTGACCCAAACGGTACTCAGTTCTATGGTCATGGTAAGATGTCCAATACGAGTAACGCTACAGTAGACGAAAATACAGTTTTTTCCATTGGTTCTACCACCAAAGTATTTACTACAACTCTTTTGGCAGATATGGTGAACAAAGGCCTTATTAAGTTAGACGATCCTATTGAGAAGTACCTTCCATCTTATGTTATTGTACCTCAATACAATGGTCATAAAATCACTATCGAAGATTTAGCTACTCATACTTCAGGGTTACGCGAGTTTCCTGATAATTATTGTCCTTCTTTCGATCCTGCAAAAACTGGTGTTCAGGATTCAATCCAATACCGAAAAAATTTGATGAACTGTACCAAAAATTATACATTTGACCAATTCTATCAGGCACTTTCTAATACCACACTTTCAAGAGAACCCAGCTCAAAAGTTGAATATTCAACCTTTGGTATCGGTTTACTTGGTCACATTTTAACCTTAAAATCAAATATGTCATCTTTTGATGAACTTTTAGATCATTATATTCTAGATGTATTAGGAATGAATGACACGAGCTTTGGTCTTTCAGAGTCACAAAAATCTCGATTAGCAGTGGGCCACTTTAACGGTCAGGAACTGCCTGCACTGAACATGTCCAGTCCTATTGCGCCAGGGGGTGCCCTTCATTCAACTGTTAGTGATATGCTAAAATTCTTATCAGCTAATATTGGATTGATTAAGACAAAATTGGATGACGCTATGCAACAATCACATTTAATAAGACATAGTACCGGCCAAGTTTTACCTAATAATTTACAACAAGCATCCGATAGCAACATCGCCGGGTATATTGGTTTAGGTTGGTTTATAACTACAAACTTTGGTCACGAAGTCATTTGGCATAATGGGGCTACTATTGGTGGTTATAATGCCTATATGGCCTTTAATCCTACTACTGAGAGGGGCATCGTTATACTGTGTAGTACCGACATTGCGGATATCAATATTACAACTATTAGTTTCAGTCAGAATGATGAGCTATCATCTTTAATATGGAGTTTGCTCAATCAATAAGTGTTGGATAATCGCAAATTTTAGTATTCATCCATGATTTTGATTCTTGCACAAGACTCTTATACTTTTATTTATTAACAGAGTCTGGTCTTTTTATGATGTAAGAGATATTTTGTCATAATTGTCTCTGCTCTCAGCAGATTCATTTACTGTTTTCGGATACCATACACCATACTATATGGATACCATATTGATGAAAGATAAATCTCAACGAGGGGAAAATAAGAGAAAGGAACTCGAACTATTTGAAGTAAAGTTGTGCGTGAAATGGTGCCAAATGAACAGCATGACTCCCATGGAGGACCCATAAAGGAATATGGATGTATAAGTGATAAACCCATAATAACATGACTCCCATGATGGAATGCTTTAAAGTAATCAGTGTCAGTTGTTGATGTTGCGCGATAATCACTATCATCATCCTCATCGCCAGTCTACCTTGTCCTCAAAGTATCGATCAGCCATTTGCCTTGGCGTGCCAAAAACTCCTATCTGTTATGAATCGAAATGCCTTTATGATAATACTATCATTTCTCCCTTTCGCTACGAATTGTGAAATTATTACAAATAACACCCCCAATCCAACTGCCGAAGTTGTGAGCCATATAGCATAGTTGACGACAAATATAAGATTCCCGTCCCACAGTGCTAGGATTACTTTAGTAAATACAATGATGATACCCTGACCGGTGCCTACCATTATGAAGAATTTTGCAAAGTTTATTCTATTAGCGACGAATAACCCTGCTCCAATTAAAACAGCAAAGCCACCAAACTGACTAATAAATGCCAAAAGTCTTATCGATGTTAATAGGAAAGTCAATACTTCTTCGTTAGTATAATTTACAGCTTCTTCGATGACAAAATTGTAAATTGCAATGTTCGCTCTATATCCGGAGAATAAAAATAGGACTCCAGAAATAGATGCTAGTAACGCTGCTAATCTATTCCTTCCAGCAACACTAGATCGCAGCAGGAATAGTTTATCATAGATTTTATGACCGATTGTATACATGTGATTCTGGTGAAGGTATGCAATCTGATTTTTTGGCAGATCGTTATTTGAACTGTCAGGAACAAGGGAATTTTTCCCTGGGTTTATAGTGGAACGTCTTCTTGGATAACCAACCTTATAACACAACTTTCTATTCGCCATAGCTTCTAATGAAGACAGATTTTCTTCTCCAAAAGTTACTGGCTCTCCGTAAAAATGTCCTGCTTCCTTCTCAGTTATGCTAAATTGTAACGAGTTAGCATTGTGTTTGAGTATCAAATTTTTTGGAATGTAGATTTTGCTCTTCCTTATACTTCCTCGCTCTATTACGACGTATGGTTCATAAATCCCTAGTATATATCCAATATACTTACCTTGTATGTCTATAGCTTCACTCTTAACTATGGTATTCCAGTTAATAGTATCCTTTCCTAAGGTTTCCATTTATTACGCCAATCCGAGTTATTGTGACTACGTATGTCATCGTTATCATGACTTATATACGTTCGAAAAACAAAAATCTGAGACCAAGACCTGACAGACTTGTTTTGATTCTCTCTCATTTCACAATCGCAAAGTGTAAGGGGAAACCCATTGTTGTTCCAATGATTTCTCCAATGATTGCAATCAAAAATCTCCGTATAGGATCCAATCTATTTAATTCGTTATTTTCATCAAATAATGTGCTCTCTCTTAGTTCATTTTATCCCTAAAATTAACTCGAAGATGCATTCCATCACAAAAAGGTTTGTTATTGGAGGCTCCACATCTGCAAAGGGTATAATATTCTTCTGATGCTCCTTCTGTGTATTGTCTCCAATTAGTTCTATACCGCCAGATATATCTATTTACTTGATCTCTTTACTCCATACCATCAATGGAGTAGCTGAGCGCTCCTGATGGACATTTTCTTACCGTATCAATTGTTTCTTTTGCAGAGGCTGCCTCAGGCTCAATCCATGGTTTATTAATAAACCTGAAGACTGACGGAAGATTATTTACACATTCTGTAGCATGGGAACATATTTTCTATTAGCATTGATTGTTATTTCCTTAAAGAAGGTGGTGCAGTATCGACAGCTATTTTTACAAATGCATCGGAGATGGGATTACCAGAATTCTTGTCCTTGACAGTTATTGTAATATACGTTCTATCTCCTATTTTAATAGCATTCTTGGTATACTAATAGTCTACCCAGAGAGTGGGTGTGTGACTCATACACCATCAATCATACACTGTGATCAAAGAAAAGTAAGCGCATATCAGGAGAAAAGAATGACCTGCATCACATATGTCTGAGAGCACGAGGTCTCAATAGAAAGCAAAGCTACTCCCCCTCGCCTAGAGGTCATTCATTGTTCGGCTCACTCTACGGGGCTGAGACCAAGAATTCTTA
This sequence comes from Nitrososphaeraceae archaeon, assembly GCA_049578985.1. Taxonomy (GTDB): domain Archaea; phylum Thermoproteota; class Nitrososphaeria; order Nitrososphaerales; family Nitrososphaeraceae; genus TH5896. Next base: position 22,638 of record JBAUMZ010000163.1, on the reverse strand, counting down.
TACTTATTACAGCGTCATTACAGTTTGATATGCAGAGGGGTAAGATTGTCAGAAGATAGATCTAACTTTCAGAGGGCACTAGTCTTCCAAGGAGGCAAAAGAAATATTGACCACTGAGCAAGTGCTGCATATAAAAAGGAAGGAAGAGGTTGTAGAAGCATACAATAGATTTGTTAAAAAAATAGAGGCAAAAAAGATGTCTCCTGATCGTAAAGAGCTATTGATCAGTCCGGGCCGAGATATTATATCATTAATCTCAGAAGCTGCTTAGTTTGCGAATGGTGAAATAGAGTTAGAGTGTGTCATATAACCACTTCTACGACTCGCGTTGTAAACAATATCCGTCCCTCTGGGCCCGTGGAGCCATTAGTTCGCCTATCCAAGTTAAGACCTGCAGTGAACTAACAGTTATTTGATGGGAAGAGTAAGCTTAAGAAATTAGAAACCTCGTATATAGATAAAGAGAATGTTATATAAATCAAAAACCGAGCTGATTACACTTTTTCTATTCGTCAGTATGTATTGATTGTATGAAGCTAGGGTGGGCAAAAAGACGCTCAGGTGTGATTGGAATAGCCTCTGTAGCAACGTTGATTCTGGCTACAGTAGTGACTTCATCAATGTCGGACGAACAAGATGCGAATGCTCGAGACGAGAAGAGAAATGTCTCTGATCAGCATATGGAAGATGACGGATCACAGGGTTCATTACAAGAATCAAAGGAACCAGTAATGACGATTTGTTTGATGCCTTCAGAATGTAGTTAGTCTACCATCGTCATTATCAATGTGGAGGTGTCAAATTTGGTTCCCGTCCAATTAAGGCATTCCTTTTCTTTCGGTGTGATAAACACTAACCGGTTTTGTTGATGATGATGCTCTTTAATCTCATGTATGTAGCTCTTTTTGGCTACGGTCAGAATCACTTTAAATACTTCGCAGTTTTTGCAGAGTTTGTCTAAACTCGACGTTATCGTCAGCATAGCTCACCGCCAGTTTTTCACCGACAGAATAGCTTATAGAAAAAAGAAAGGATTGTGTCTTCCAGCTATCAGTCTATTTGAGTTTTAACTGCCTGCTTGGTTAGATGCGGTGCCTACTCCGTTCTCGTCGCCTTGAATCTGTGATGCACTATTTGAACAGAATACGTTCAGTGGCAGTTTGCCGTTTCCACAAGCATTTGCTTGTGAAAGTGCTTGGTTATACTTTTTGTGCTTCTTTCCTCCTGCAAAGGCGTCTTCTGTTGCTAATGCTGCCGATGCAACGAGCATCACTGCTACTGCTGCAACTATTGCGAAAGTCACGTACGATTTCATATTCTAAATATAGAATTAAAATAAAGGATATATTTGGTGCGAGGGATAAATCTGATAAATCTTATCTAAAGTTAGTAATGACATATTGTATAACATTCATAGTGTTTTTGTAGTATACATTCTCTGGCCTGATTAATGGATGTTTGCTTGCTCAATGGAAGATTTAAGATTAATACAATGGAAGATATCCTCTAATCTGTTCTCCCTAAATAGTGTCAAAATAACATGATCATGAAGTCTCTAAGTCGACGTAGGGCCGTATCGCTAGCGATGTTATAATTTAACTGACCCCTATACCATGTGGGGCCAGTGACAAGCCATTTAGCTTCTGAATGGTCGTTGTGCTCTGGGTATTTGTTCCAATACCACCAATACCATCAATACCTCCCCCCAACACGAACTGACCCAGGAATACCAGTACTGCCAGACTTAATCCATTCATGATAAGTATGAAGAACATCTGCCAAACTTTCAGACGTGTAATTTGAATTTTTATAAATCAATTATCTTTGAGCATCCATAAGCGTATGCGCAATAGTCCTATACTTTAGTATCACGATGAATTATGATTTCATGATTTATCCTGATTAAACAGTCTAGCCGAAAATTGTGCCAATTTCTGTAATGCTCGAATCCTTTCCTCCCTTTCTATTTCAGCTCCTTCAATTGCTGAAGAGAGATAGCTTATAGAATTATCATAGGTCTTACGAGCTACTGGATACGGTACTCCATCTTTTCCACCATGAGCGAAATTATATTTCACAGGATCTTGCCAAGATGCTTTTGTTCCAAAAATTATTTCACCAATGAGAGATAGAGCTCTTACCGCTGCCGGTCCAATCCCTGGGATAGAAATTAGTTGCTCATAATTTTGTGGCTGAATATCGTAGATTTTTCTGAATGCTTCCCAGTCTAACCTGCGAGGCATTTCATAATGTTCTCCATATTGAAGATCGTTAGTATTACTGTTGTTATTTTCTTGCATAATCCAAGCATCCAATGTATTCTTTTTTTCTCGAATAGTACGCATCAATCTTCCGACTTTATAAACGGATGATTTTAGATTGCTAGTATCGCCATTAGCCAACTCTACAGATATTTTTTGATTATCTATAGAATTGATTGATGTCATATTGAGAGTATTTGGGCTTTTACATTCGCTGATAATTCCTGCATGTGGTTCAGACACGAAGCTTTTGAGATTGTCTGAATTCCAATGGTATCTTCTTGCCATTTTACTATTGAGATTCATTCCTTGTTGTATAATAGTCCATTTGCCGTGTTCGTCAAAAAGAATTACATGATGATATAAAGAGTAAAAATCTTGTAATGCAGCATTATCTACCTTTGCTGCCATTCTGCTTGCATACAACAAATGTTCAATCTGTGAAGAAGATAAATTATAATATCTTTCAGCAAGTGTTGGAATATCATTTTTTGTTTGTGTCGCCTTCTTTCCTTTGCCGCCTGCAATGGATATTGCATGGGTTTCTCCCTTAAGTGATTGCTTTAAAACTCCTGTAACTACCGTTGTAACTCCAGAGGAATGCCAATCAAACCCAAGAACACAACCAAAGGCTTGAAACCATAGCGGATCGGATAATCTCCTGAGAAACTCATCTTGCCCATATTCATCTATAATTACTTTTGATATCGAATCGGACAGTTTGATCATTCTTCTAATTAAATATGGAGGTGCATGTCCCCCGTGTAATGGAAGATTAATGGCAGCTGCAGAAGAGGAATTCAACTTTACATCCAATGGATACTTTGCCTAACCTATATACTAAGGTACTATGAATGCATTACCTACCAAGCGCAATAACAGCCACCAGTTAGCTAATCTTCAATTAATGGGCTCGAATGAATTTTCATACAAATCCCTCTGGGCCTAGAACCATATTGGTTCTTAAATAGGATTTTAGGTATAGAGAGATGTAAAAAATAGTTGGTATAGGAGAAGAGCTCGCGAGTGTGTATTCAATGTTTGTGTATGCCATCAAGTCACCCTTGACCAGGAAAAAGTATGAAAGACGCTTGACCAAATTCTTTGATCATGCGAGTATAGATGGAGACACACTGGAAGCTCGTTGTACCGCATTCGAAAAAATCAGAAAAGTAGAGCAGATCCTAATTGGGTGACTCTAGCGATTATAAGGTTTCTGCAGAGTCTGAACAACCAAGCGTGTCGGCCCAATTAAGAAGCATTTCCTACCTTTTGTCCTTATCAAATGAACGTCGTTTTAAAGGAGCCTTTTTTGAAAATATGAAAGATCGATTTTGGTTATAACTCTAAGTTCAAAGTCCTTAATAACATCATCTCTTAATGTTATTACAACATAGCTATCCTCAGCACTCTTGATAATATCAATCATAGTTGAAATGTTTCTCGTTATTTCATCACCATATGAGTCATATTTGGTCCGCCCAAATGGATCTTCGAAATATACTACGTTACGTTGGTTCAAATATCTCTACTACAAGTATCATTAACAAAAAAACTTATTTGATGACGTTTATTGCTTGGGCCATAATACTTACCGATGTAATCTTTGGCACCTTTCAAGACGTTTTGGGGGTTGGGACTGGCCTGAACTACTTATATAGGAGCTTGCACATAATAACATTTATTGCTTTTTAAGCCGTTGATGGTCACTACAAGTATCATTAACAAAAAAACTTATTTGATGACGTTTATTGCTTGGGCCATAATACTTACCGATGTAATCTTTGGCACCTTTCAAGACGTCTTGGGAAAGTCTCTTACTTCTTCTTTTGGTCTAGTATTATTTATAGCAATGAGTATCACTGTATTTTTTGCAAGTCTGTATGCCCTTAGAGATTATATGGTTGCATTGCGCAAAGAGCTTGAGGCTCCTTCGTTTTTTAATAGGTTATACAAGGCAACACCTATTTTTCTTTATGCACTTTTAGTCGTCTTTGGAGCTCTCATTGTTGAAATGGTGTTATTTTCGCAATATAGTATTTACCTGCTGATTCTAATTCTCTTAATAAGTACAGTATCCATCTTGTTCTTTGGTTTTCGCGCTTACAAATTTTTGTCGTGGTTCAAGTCGAGTGCCAACAAACGACACAATATCATGATTTTAGCATTTGCTGTATCATCGATTCTACTCTGCATCTGCACGATAGTTGCCATTGAACTTGATATAAAGGAATTACTCGACCCAGAGGGGAAATTCGGACCCTCCATAGATCCAAATTTCCCCGCTAGCAATTCTATGGGAAGCAGACACTTAACTAGTATAGAATATATCATTCATCTCTATGGGTTTCTTTTCCCTCAAGTTACTGCTATTGCTATCGCGGAAGTAGTTGCTGTTGCATTTTTCCTTCGTTATTTTAAGGATCAGATAGGAAGAGCAACATTTTGGACAATTATAATTTTACCACCTGTACTTTTTATAACTGGGGTATTTGGTCCTCAAATATTAAAGGGAGAGGGAAGTATAATGGTATATATGGAGTCCCAGTTCCTTATCTTTAGGATAATAGGTACCGCAGGATGGGTTGCAGCCGATCTTGTGATAGCATATGCATTTCTTTTAGTAGCAAAAACTATTGAACGGCAAATTAGCTCTTCTCATATCATTAACTATTTGATTATAGCAGCATTTGCAACCATTTTGATTTCTCCAACGACCAACAACTGGATAACCAACAATTCTTATCCACCATTTGGAGCAATCCAACGTGCCTTTCTTGTGCTTGCTTCTTTTCTCTTTAGCATAGGAATATACTCTGTCGCGCTGTCAGTGGCCCAAGATGCAGAGTTGCGTCAATTAGCCAGAAAATATGTAAAGGAGTATGCTCTGCTAGATACCTTAGGTAATGCACAAGAGAACGCAGAGATTATGCGAAAGCTTGTAAAACTAATCCATCAACACGCAGATGCTATGGAAAAAGAAACAGAAGTAAAATCTACAATGTTAGATGATAACGAAGTTAGACATTATTTAGACATGGTAATTACGGAGACTAGAGGAATTAGGGAGACTAGAGGAAAAAAGGGTGACAGAGCAGTCGGCGCCTAGCTTTAAGTTTAGTGGCTAATGCTTGACACAAAGAGGGATTTGATCATATTCCAAAAGAATGGAGGAGAAGAAGAAGACCAGGAGTGAACAGGTGGAAGAAGTGAAGGAGAATAAAGTAATGCTAAATGATTTCGAGATAAGGTATCTGAAATCTGAAAAACGCAATAGTTCGAAAAAGAAAAATATTTTATTTATCCATGGTCTCGGAGCATCATCGGATAGATGGTTGGATATCCCTGATGCTTTATCCGGATATTTCCATCCAATAGCAGCCGTTGACCTCATAGGTTTTGGTGGTAGTGATAAACCCGTAACACTAGACTACACTATAGAGTATTTTAGCAGATTCATTAGAGACTTCATTGGTTGTAAGCAAATTTAGAGAAATGATGATGATAACGATGATGATAGTTACAAAACAATAATAGTAGGTCATTCACTTGGAGGATATATAGCCGCAAAAGTAGCCATAGAAGATCAAGATCTGATAGAAAAACTTGTTCTCATAGACTCTTCTGGAATGCTTAAGGAGCCAACAGCCCTACTTGAACAATACCTTAATGCTGCATTAAATCCATCGTTTGAAAATGTTAAAAATGTATTTTCCAGATGCTTGGAAATCCAGCGCTACTCAATCCTACGCTTGTTGACGCCTTTAGGCAGGGGCGAAATATGCATTTAAATCAGCTTTCGAAAATAGTACAAAAAAGTATATTGAATCATCGGAATTACAAAGGATTGAAAATATACCGGCTCTGATCATATGTGGTGCCGCTGATAAGTTAATACCAGTTGCACATTCTAAACAGTTTATTAAGGTACTCAAACGTAGCCAACTTCAAATCGTAGAAAATACAGGTCACACACCGTTTTCTGAGAAACCATCAATGGTATTTGACATAATGCGCATATTTTTAACTAATAACAAATAATGGCGATTCCACCAAATTTTGTCGGTTATCTTTCTTGGCGTCTTCAATGTAATGTATTGTTGAAGCCTATAGCGCTACTCGGCGTCTACCACGTCTGGATCATGTTTCAAGTTCAAAGCGGTCATAGATAAAGAACTTGCATAAGGAAGAAAGGAGACATGCGAGGGAGAGAGGCTTAAACGATTAACATGTCTGATATCAATAAAAAGGGAGAATCCTCATCTATTTACCTAACCTATGCATTAATAACCCAAGACTTCTGAAAACCACACCTTTTAAGGTAGCCGTCGCGTGTTTTTGTTTCAATCTCAACTCAGTGCAACCTGTCCAGGAAATACAGTCCTACAAGACACAATATTACTATACATGGCAACAGAGAGAAAGTTCCATTACTGCTCGGAGTCAAAGTCTACGGATAATAGTTTGATGCTTTTGGAATTGAAATAATCTCTTGTCGTTAAGAGCATAAAGAGTACCTCTAGAAAATTCGATAGTAGGACTGCAGGGACATAGTCAGCTCTCTTACTGGCAGTGAAACATTGTTAGGGAACTGTAAAAGAATCTTGTATAAATAATGTCCGTGCTATAATAGGTTAAGCATGATTGAATCATTACTTCCATATTTTTTATAGATTTCTTCAAATCTATCAATCTTATCCTTTATCAAATTACCGTTGACATCATGCATCTTAATGAAGTTAGCACGCATAGATAGATTACCTTTTGAATCAAAAAATCTTATGCTATAGCTGTATTTCCCATCAGTTCTAGCTTCCCTTACAAATCTAGCTTCTCTTACCTCATCCATATTAAGATGTATGTGCCACGGTCTATTTTCCTCTCCTATAGTCGCCCATTTTTCGCGGATTCTAAAGGGCAAACCTTTCTCCACTCTTGCTTCACAAATGCCACTTCCACTATTCACAGAAAGAAGTATATTTTCTTGAGCAAGAATATCTGTAATTAGCTCATAAGCTAGGTTAGAGTGATTTGCCATGAACAACATATCTACGCAAATTCCCTTAAATGGCTTTTGTCCAAACGAGATGCCTACGATCGTAGTAGTCGTCGCCATCCATCCTTCCAGTGTACATGCTACCCAAGCAATTATCATTAATGTCAAGCTACATATAAAATAAGGTACATATAAAATAAATGCCGATACATTGGTGTTACTTTGAATAGAAAACCTAAGTTATAGTTTGCTGTTACTCTATTTAGAATCCTTATTTTGAACTGCTAGAGTGCTGGAACCCTCTGAGCCCAAAGATATTAGTTTAGAGGAGAAAGGAATCAATCGTAGGGAATTACACTGCCTACGAACTAGGCTTGAAGGACGAATATAATTTTATTCTAAGCTAAGGACTTGAAAAATGAGTAATGGTCAATACTATTACTTATAACATCTTGTGCGAGTAGATTTCTAAATGCTTTCTGTTACGAAGGACAGGAACTTGAAAAGCGATAAGAGAGCGAACGATCTAATGGTGGCTTTTAAGGGGTTAAAGTATGGCGCTTTTGCCGGCTTTATAGCAACGTGGTCGATTTCTTCAGTGATCGCCGTAACTGAAATCCTATTAGGTTTGAATATAGGCACCTTTTACTCGATAATAGGCATTAGTCTAGGCGTAAATGATCTCACGACGGCTACATATTCTGCCTTTGGCCTCCACCTACTAGTAGGTACAATGATTGGCGCAGTATTTGGAGTCGTCGGAATTAGATGGAAAAAAGTGCGTATGCTTAATCCGTACAAAAGTGTTTTGGTCGGCATGGGAGCAGGCATTGTAGTATGGCTGGTGTTCTTTCTTCCAATAACGACCTATCTGGTTCAACCAGCCATTAACTCTATCACTACTATACTGGCCATAGATTCTCAGAAAGCGCTTGTCTCAGATGACGTAAATCAGACTATCACGAACATTACACTGGCAGCAATAGGCTTTCACTTGATTTGGGGGGCGGTCTTCGGATTTATAATAAGCTCTCTACTGAGGATAAGGCTCTTCGGCATAAAGCAACACTATAAGGATATCGTTAGCATCGATCCAAATATCAGGTTAGTTACTATCTGCAATTCAGAAGGTAACACGATCTACTCCCGTCATCGAGAAGGTGTAGAAAATTTGCTCACTCCTGAGGAGAGTAAAAAATCACTTGAATTGGCAATGACAGGGTGGAAAGCAAGGAGCGAACTTTCCCAAAAGATAGGAAAAGGAAGGTATGTGCTCGCAGAATATGAAAGAGTTAAGCGCATCACTATGCCCTTTGGAGAAGACTATCTTCTTTATCTCACAACAGAGGTACAAGCAGATCATTTGGACATAATCAATCAAATTCGTAGATTGGAAGCAGGCTTAAAGTATTCAAATAGATAATTCCCGGAGATCCCAATCGACCGAGTTCTACGACACATGCGCATGTTTACAGTTTCGCTAGCTTGTAGTTAACGTGACGGCTATTAGAGGAATTATACTTGTTTCATCATCATGACTGCATCCATAACACTTCATAATGTAGAATCATGTTCAACCCGAAGTCGAACTGGTGTTGGATCTCGAGACGACGTTGAGGCTGTATACGCTGTATGAGTTGAGCTCATGTATGTACCTCTTTTTGGCTATGGTCAGAATCACTTTAAATACTTTTTGCAGAGTTTGTCTAAGAGGACAAAAATTCACTGAGAATTGCTGCGCAAGTGCCATTTCTCAATCCATAATAAGTACTCCTTTTAACTGTTCCTTATTCTCTTTATATCCATTTTGAATTAGCTGTTGAACTGTAGTTTTTGAAAAGTCAAATGTCTTATTTGAAATAGTATTGGCGTCATTCTTTCGTTCCAAACGAGCGACAAAGTCAACGTCTACTATACCCCTCACTAAATCATCATATGTTCCTTGTTTGCCCGTGGAGAAAAAAATACCTTTAGTTTTCTTCTTCAAAATGCCTCGCAGTTCCTCTTCATTTGCACCCTTTTCTTCGGCCAATTTGATTAGAGTTTGCTAATGCCACGAGGTCGGCCATAAAAGATATAGGATGTCATTCTTTTTTCTATTGGTAGTTACCTGGACAGAGACCCTTAAGTTATAGAAGGTAGTTACTATATCCGGAATCCTCGGTTTGAACTACTGGAGTGCTGGAGAAAAAATAAACTAGATACCACTCACTTAACTAACTTCAGGTTTAAATGATGATGGTGCCAGATAAGCCGAAAAAAAGGAGGCCAATCATCTAATTTAATTTCCATTAAATTCTATTATAGCTCCATTGCTAACTCTGGATTCAGCTTCTTCTTTTCCATTTGCTGTCTTGCTAAAAGTGCAGCCACTAACGCTAATGCGCCCCCGGTTATGCTTGCCAGTCCTAACGCCGTGGTACCATAAAATGCACCTGCTATGGTTACACCCAGCGTACTTATGGCCAATCCCCATGGGATTGTATTGCTTATCTTATTCATATCATTGAAAATATGTACTGTAATATATAAACTAGTGGTAAGTCGATATCATAATGCCAACCTACTCTAATTTTCAGTTATTTCTACAAGTTTCTAGTAGTACTATACATAGAAACTAATGAAGAAATGCCAGTACGTGGGCCAGGCATGCTGATAATTCCGAAATGGTGGTCCGTACTGATACTCACATCCAGCCGCTCAAAAGTGCGACAATCACAGCAAATTTCGCAAGCTAAATATCATTACAATGCATGGAATGCTAAAATAATACCTCAGGTATTGGGAGGTATGGAAGCAACGGCGACCATTACTGCAACTCAAGAGATTCCAAACTGGAGAGTTAAAGGAGATTGGTTTGACGTTTGTATGTGTAACATTCCGTGTCCATGTGAGTTTGCACAGACTCCCACCTATGGTGATTGTGATGGTATCTTTGCCTACAATATTAAAAAGGGCAATCATGGCGAAACATGTCTTGACGGTTTGAATGTATTAGCTCCGGGTAGCTTCAAAGGTAATATTTGGGCTGGCGATGGTAAAACAAAAGTGAAGTGGAGTGGTCCATAGTAACTAGCTAACCAGGATAGTTAAGTTATATGCGAGTGCTCTTGAAAAAGTGGAATTAGGCACAATATGAGAACTTCAACCCTAGTTGTCATTTCTATAATAGTATCAATTTCCGTACTGACATGGTTAGTGTCAATATGGCAATACGATGTAATGATGTCATCTATGATGACATTTTATAGTCCATCGGCATTATCATTGTTTGTGGTCATATGGACAGCCGGAATGGCTGCTATGATGTTCCCTGCTATAGTACCAATGATTCTTGTTTACAATCGACTTATTGATACTAGTAATACCAAAAATAATGCTGGTGATGGGAACAGTCAAATAATACACCATAAGAGTAATAATGATCCTAATGATAATGATATTGAAGAAGCTGAGCATGAACGTGGTGCTCTTAATAGTTTGAGATCCAAGTTAAGATCCAAATCATATGACATCATTCTCTTTGTATCAGCATACCTTGCTATCTGGGCCTTAACAGGAATAATCCTACTGGTCGGATGGTCACTTTTGTTAGATACATTACTTTCCCATCTAGGAGAAAATGATGTTCAAGACCAATTTGTGTTAACTAATACTATTTACGGAATTGTACTGATCGTATCAGGAGGATACCAGTTTAGCTCATTAAAAACTAGGTGTCTTGGATATTGTGAATCTCCGCTTAGCTTCTTTATGAGACGATGGCAAAAGGGTAAAGCAGGAGCATTGAAGATGGGGATGTATCATGGTCTTTATTGTCTTGGTTGCTGTTGGCCTTATTTTCTACTCATGGTAGCACTAGGTTGGATGAATGTCATCTGGATGGCATTATTTGCTGCAATCATATTTGCTGAAAAAGTGTGGTCTAGTGGTGGTCTTTGGATCGCAAGGATCGCAGGTATAGGGTTTATAGCATTAGGAATAGTGTCCTCAATTGGGGCTATATCTCTGCCATCTGATTCGATGAGTAGTAGCAGTAGCAGTAACGGTGATGGCGGAATGATGATGCCTATGGATATGTCTTCGTCTTCGCCAGATAGCATGATGTATGTTTCTACGTCTTCACCAGATGATGTCAATATCGACTAGTAATCAGCAAACATGGTGTCCTGTATTCTCATATATTCTATATGCTACCTCTTTACCTAGAATTGGATTTTATAGAGTAGATCAAAATTTATTATTGCATAAGACATACTGATACTTTCGTGTAGTCTGTCAGAAATTAGGTTGTTAAATTAAATTAAAGCAAAATATCTGCGAGGCTGAAAATATTGCTAACACGTGTGCTGCATCTTTCATATCAATAACAAGATAGATAATCTTTTATCGAAGCGATCGCCTATATTATACGTGGCAAACACGGCCAGCAGACAGAAGGCATCGTGGAAGCTTGAAGGAGACTATTTTGAAGGATGTAATTGCAAATCGATTTGTCCTTGTATCTTTAAGCTAGATCCAACTGAAGGTGACTGTTGGATTACATGTGCATGGCACATTCGAAAAGGTAACTATGAGAATATAAGTCTAGATAACCTCAATGCTGCGGCAATGTTTAATTCGCCTGGGAATATGTTTACAGGACCAAAATGGAAGGCAGCACTATATATTGACGACAAAGCTTCGTCAGAACAGACAGACTCCATTAAAAAGATCTATTCTGGTCAAGCGGGTGGATTTTTTGCTGTAGCTCATGGTTTCATTGGTGAAATGTTAGGTGCAAAGTCTGTTCCAATCGAATTCGAAGTCGATGGAAAACGCAGATCGCTAAACATAAAAGATTCAGTAGAACTTGAGATAGAAGGACTAACGGGAGCAGATCCTAATAAAGAGTCATGTGTAGTTAATCCATCTTTCAGTGTTGTTCCAGGATATGATTTAGAAGTTGCACGTTCAACTAAATACAGTTACAATGATTATGGACTACGATGGGATAATTCTGTTAGGAATGGTTTCTACTGCAGGTTTAGTTATTCCCCATAACAGCTAACTATCCCAATAGAGTTCAAGATCATCTAGCAAAGTTGAACACTTCATGTAGAAATATTACCTTAGTCGAAGCCTAGAAGCCTGACTTCGAGGAGAGGCTTGGAGAACTACTAGATTACACAGTATTTCTTTCGGAATTCTACTTCGGTTAGTTGAGGGTGGTGACTGATTCATCCAATTAGTTACCATAGATGATTTGGCTGATTTAGCCAATATACCATCTAATTCAATAGTATAACCAAGACCAAGAAACCTCAAACTTGGCAGCATACTCCAGCGAGGACGCATGAAACGCCGTGTGTTCAGCTGTTTTTTCTCTAAATATATTTAAACATCCACTAAGAGTACTCAAATATTTGAACAGAGCCTTACTTTGGATAGGAATATGAGAACAGAGCCTTACGAATGGCACGCCCCGCCCGGTACGCCTAACGAATGCTTTTATATCACTTATTTACCCGATGAACTGGTTTTATAAGCTTGGGAAACGTGCAGGATGGAAAATTCAAGGCAGCGGCCACATACAACTCTGCCTCAGGCCATTATACTCCTTTCTGAAAAAAGCATCAGAAAGGAGTCTCAATAATACCGAATTCAGAGTAGGTGACATGGAGAAACTTGAAGACTATTTCCCTGAGAACGATGATGCACAGTTTGACGCAGTAGTATGCGTATTTGCAATTTTCTTTGTAAATGATATGGAATCGCAAATAAAAAAGCTATGGAAGTTTGTAAAATCAAAAGGGGGAAAACTCGCAATTACCACTTGGGGCCCAAGAATGTTTGAACCAGCCTATTCTTATTGGAATAACATTTTGAGGTTAGAGCGTCCAGATTTATATTCTGCATCTAATCCATGGGATAGAATAACGGATATCGACTCAGTACGTAGATTGATACGAAATGGAGTAACACCAATAACGGCAAAGATAGAAGTCTTGGAAGAACATGCAACACAATCTCTAAAGACGCCTGACGATTGGTGGACAGTTGCGCTGGGTTCTGGTCTTAGATGGGCCATAGATCAGTTGGACCCTCCCACATTTCAGAAGATAAGACAAGCCAACATACAATTCGTGAAATAGAATAACATATAAGCGATTGAGACAAATGCAATTTATGCGATCGCTACGAAGGTTTAATCGTTAAAACAATCCAGCACTGTAGCAGTTCAAAATTAAGGTTCTGTGTATACCAGAGTATGACTTAATCTTTTCTAATCCAGTAATGCTAGACCGGTACTTATCGGCTTACAAGGTGGTTTCTTACACACACGTACGTACGTAAGTGTCTCTCAAAGCGTTCTGGCATCGAATCCTTAGCCGCCAAAGAGGGATTACCAATACATGTCGTAGTGTCAGATCTAGCTGATGATAAATCCGTTATTAGTGCATTTCAACGAATCATCTTTAAGGCCGGCAGAATTGACGCTGACTAGTCAACTGTAGTAAATGTTTTAACAAGATTTCTCCTATGAAAACTGATTTATTCAATGATGATGATAGTGCCCTGTGCAGAGATTGTTATATTAATCAAGTTTTTGAACCAACTACTCAAGCCGCTCTTCTTTTTCGTATTAGTTTAGTACCTGCATATGCTAGCTATAGCTTTTTCTATCTGCTACTTAGGGTTTGATGAGGATGGCAGTCGTATTAGATCAATTGCTGGCATTTGGCAAAGATAGTGGCATAGATATAGGGATAGAAGCCAATGCCTCGGACTGTGTGGTTAGGACCGATGTTGGCATGAATACTACACCCGCCGCAACGAAGTTACAGTCTGTAATGGCACTAGAATCTAAATGAACCCCGAGATCGGCTCCATTTAAACTGTCTAATGAAAATGCTCCGCAGCTTGTACCGTCAAACCCGCTGATTGTGAATCCTTTCATTGTTACTTCGGACCCGAAACTAATTTTGATTATGTTGGGTATTCCAAGTACTCCTGATTCTGACTCTACAGGTGCTTTGATTGTTGTAGACTCGGCACCTGAACCTACTAGTGTTATACTCTTACCAATCGTGAGTTGTTCAGTGTATATTCCAGGAAGTACTTTTATAGTATCTCTGGGGCTGGCCGCATCTATTGCAGACTGTATGGTGGGATAATCAGTTGGAACAGTTATCAGAGCTGCCGCTTTAGATTCTTGCAGATCAACGCAAGTAGCTAATAGAATCAATACGAACACTGTTCCAACTATAGAGGTTTGCAAGGGTATCTTCATATTAGCACGCTTCTTGAAATCAAATAATAAGTGATTCGTCGATTTTTGTAGACTCCAAACTTCTTGAATACTTCCATATAGTAATGATCAAAACAAAGTAATCATCCTTATCTATTACAACTGTTATATATGATTACAAGTGTTATGTTTACCATTTGACAGGGTTATTGTAAGTGCTTTGCATTGGGATAATCCTCTCTAAGGATTCAGAAGATTTTCACAGGCAGCATACTCTGACCGATTCCATCAATCCTGGAGATCATTTTCTCTTAAAAAATTTAGCCCACTGCTACACAATAAAAATGAATGAAAATCTTTCTGGATAAGGAGAGGCTGAAGACCCTTTCTAATACAGTACTTTTGGAATTGGAATTGTATTATTGCAACTCTGGTCCGTGATGCTTATACAATACTAGAACCACCTTTCTCCGTTTCCCAACAATGTCGAATGTAGCATATTATTTGTGTGTAATTTATGTCCCGTTACCGTTTTGTTAATTGACTTTCTGCAACTTTTAATTGCATTGCCTAACAGGAAAAGTGGTAGACGATCGTCATCTTCTCTTGAGCCTCCATCATCATCCCCATTGCTGTCATTGGTATTATCATTGTCATTCTTATTGCCGTTGGGAAGACCTATTGGCTCTATCCCACCGCCCTGAGGAGGTTGAGGGCGATTTCCTCTCTCGCTACATAGACACTGTCTATGTACTCTACCTACTAACATCCATTCTACTCAGGTGGTTTAAATAGCCTGATATGGTTCTACATACTACTAATACGACAATAAAAGTTGAACATGAACAACAAAAAAACGATAACAGACAACTAAACTCAGTCAGTTGTTTTATCTGTCAGAACGATTACACAAATATCATTACTGATTCTGAATCAGGCGAGGTTGTTTGTAGTAATTGTGGTATAGTTATTACTGAAAAGTCTGAGAATATTAGTAATCCTGAATGGCGTGCATTTACAGCCGAAGAACAAAATAAAAGAGCAAGAACAGGAGCTCCAACTTCTCTAGCTATACACGATCGAGGCCTTGCTACACTAATTTCAAAAACAGGCAGAGACGCAAGTGGACAGAAATTAGATACTACAATGTATTCGGTGTACAAGAGATTAGGAACATGGGATTATAGAATAATTCACGATAATTCGCATAATAGAAATCTATTTCAGGCTTTCTCTCAACTTTATGCATTAAAAGATAAGCTTGGGCTCTCATATACGATAATTGAGAAAACAGCATATATCTATAGGAAAGCAGAAGATAGAGGATTGGTGCGTGGTAGAACAACTTCAGGAATGGTCACTGCAGCAATATATCTCGCATGCAGAGATATTGGAGTACCCAGAACTCTCAAGGAAATAGCTGCAATTAGTAACACCAAACGTAAGCACATAGCACTATGTTGCAGACTACTGATAACCGAGCTTGACCTTAAGGTGCCTATAGCAGACCCCATGAAATGTATTGTCAAAATTGCAAATAAGGCTGAACTGTCGGAGAAAACAACACGACTAGCAATGAATATGATGACAGAAATAATTAAAAGTAAAATATCTGCTGGAAAAAATCCAATGAGTTTCGCAGCAACAGTGCTTTATATTTCATCCCTCAAGGTGGGTGAAAGGTTAACGCAGTTTGATATAGCAAACGCTGCAGGGGTAACAGAAGTAACTATTCGAAATAGAGTCAAGGAATTAAATAATATGGTTAGCAGAACAATTCATTGGAATTAGAAATTAAGTATTCAGTACCATTAGAAAAGATCTATTCACAAATGGAAATAACGTTGCTAACGAGCCAAATAGGCTATCGTTGAAGACGGATTCCCGAAGCATACCGATTTCCATAGCCTCTTAGAATGCTATTATGTGCGAAGCTTGGAATAGAAAATTCGAAGTAAGTCTGTCTTTAATCCCTTCACAGAAGGGATTTGACGATGTGCGTGTGTACCACCAGATTTTTGTGAAACAGGAGCATTGTATCCTATTACGAATAACGAAGGACTAGTCAAAATTCTAAAAGACAGACCTAGAAGAGGTGAAATAGAAATCCATGGCTTTTCTCATTCTGTGGTTAGAGGGTACAGAGGGGAGTTTGGAATCAATACACTGACATCCTGAAACCCCGTTGCATTGAACATGATGGACGCTGCTGCTGCCGCTAACAGAGTTACTCCAAATATTTTTGAGCTAATCATTCTGTAGAAAGAAAATCACATAAATATTTATGTGTACTACTGTGGATACACTCAAAGATTATGTTGAATAACCAAGAAATACGTGCCACATTGGATCGTTACCCATGCGTTTGATTTAGAGAGAGTGCACGAGATTTATCATGATGATGTTGTGGTTGAATTTCCACAGTTTGGCGAACGAATACTAACTAAATTAGTAACTTTCTTAGCTATCGCATTTCTATTCCGCGTAGCAATAAAGGTAAAAAAGAGAGATCACAGTAGATCCCCAACCAATTTTCTTTTTTTGCCTGTTGTCCAAAAATTTTGACGTCAAACAGCAGCAACAGAGACTGATAATAGATTAACAGAAACAAACAAATGGAATGATCATTTAGTCTAACCTACTTACTTTGCATTCCAATAGTACTATGTATCATAGGTCGCTAACACGGGCTAATTAGTGGCCCTGCCAGATGATTTGTTGGTTGGTCACGATTAGAATCGCTATGAGTAAGCAAGGTCAAGATAGCAGTAGAGTAAAAAAGAATGTGACTCCTTTCCCGTCATCATTATTCTCCACCCATATTCTGCCGCCGTGAGCCTCAACAATGTTTTTAGCGATATATAAACCAAGGCCGATGCCTCCAATAGATCTAGAACTATACTTTGTGAACAACTCTGGTAGTACTATGGGGTCAATCCCCACCCCTGTATCTTTTATACTTATGATGACTTCCTTTTTGCTTTGAGGATTAATACCTACTCGAACAGATATGGTCCCATCCCTGGTAAATTTAATAGCATTACTTAACAAATTAGAAACAACCTGGAATATCTTATCTCTATCTGCATTCACATAAATTCTATTTCTATTGTTATTGTAACTATTAGTTTTCCCTTTACCATCAGTTTCAGCTTCAAAAACTAGGTTCAAGTCCTGTCTGTCCTCTGCAACTTGTCTCTTGGAATCAATAGCAAAATCTGATAATGCAGAGAGTATGTCAAATCTCTGTAAGTTGAGGTCAAACTCTTTACTTTCTATCCTTGCAACGTCCAGTATCCCCTGTGCAAGTCTACTCAGTCTTTTTGCATTTTTGGTTATGATATCTAGTATACTTTCTACTTCAGGGTCTAGCACCGTACTCCTACTCCTCAGTTTATCTCGAAGCACATCAGATAAGCTTAGAATGGGCTGGATTGGTGTGCGTAATTCATGTGCTGCTATATTGATGAACTCATCCTTTAAGCGATCTTTCTGTTTTAGTTCTTCGTTTGCTTTCAAAAGCTCCCTTGTTTTGCTTACTATTGTTTGTCTCATATTCTCAAAGCTAGATGATAACTCAGCAAGTTCATCACTACCTCCTTTTTGGGCTTTTATTTTAGTATCAAAGTTGCCTTTGCTGACCTCATTGGTAATATCTCTTAACTTTATTATTGGTCTTGATACACTCCTAGCAAAAATAAATACTAAAGTGATAGAGATGACTAAAATTATCACCGCTATCATGATGAACTGGTTTCTTAGGGTAGTAACGGCCCTAAACGCGTCGTCCGTAGTTACAGCAAGAATCGATGACCAATTATTTCCTTTATAATCTAAAAATCCTGGTTCTTTGGCACCGATGAATATCATTTTTCTGTTCTCACTATTACTATCACTAGCACCATTACTCTCGCTTGGATTTGCTATTATAGTTTCTACCCTATCAGTTGAGTTCCTTAATTTGTCAAATATTATCAAGTCATTTACATTCTTCGTTAAAACTGATTTCTGATCATTATTTGAGTATATAATGCGCCCATCCTCAGATAACAATTCTATATCTACATCACCTGATATCGATCCTCCAGCTTCGCGCATAATGTTATTTATCTTATTAAGCGGGAACGTAAGTACTAGAACCCCGCTCGTTTGATTGTTCTTGACATCGTAGAGTGGTGCCGAGAAATGGATCACATACTGTTGTAAGTCATTGGAAAATGTGGGGACTTCATCATAATAGATGTCAGCGCCATCAATTACATTTTTGTAAAATGGTTCTTGAGAACTGTTACTGCCCAGACCGAGGCTCCTTGTATCGCCAATCTTCATCCCGTTTTGATCGTATAAGGAAATTGACGCATAGGCTTTATTGGCTGTCTCGATTTTTCTTAGATACTCAACTTTTTCTGCTGTAGTAAAATTGTTACTCTCCGTACTGCTAATTACAACGTTACCCCGGTCAGTAAGGAATTTAAGATCTGCGATACGCTCGAACATCAGTCTAGATAATTTATCCATGGAGCTAAGTGCTTCCTGTTTAAGCTCGTCAGTAATCTCTGTTTCCAAACTGCTTGTAAATGTATTCAATGCAACAACGGAGGGTACGACAATAGATGTCGTAACAAGGGATATCATTATTATGAATAGTTTTGATCTAATTTGCATGGGTTAACTATGACTATTGTTAATACTGGTCATGATTCTGCTACCAACACTATCATTATTACTACTATTACCATCATTCTCATATATGGCATCAACAAATCTGGGATCAATTATTTCGTCAAAATATGGTATTTGCCTGATCTGTCCTCTATCTAACAAATATTTTGCTATAGTGGTTCCTGATCGATATAATGACTTCATATTACTACTAGCTAATGATTTGTTCATCGCTTCGACATTCTCTTCTAGACCCAGAATCTGTATTCCCTCGAATCCATCTCTCACCTCGTCTCGACTCATGTTATAGAAGTCTGAAAGTATCTGGGAAGAATTCTCTTTGTTATTGTCCAAATATTCCTTACCTTGACTTATTGATTCTATTATTGCTTGGATATCATCTGGCCTACTATCAACAATTTTTGAATTAAAGATCAGGACATCTGTTATGATTCCTACAACGTCTTTAGCTGTAGTGAGTGTATTGTATCCACTCTGGATAGCTGCTAGCTTGGTCGGTCCCCATGTGTGACCTGCCTCAATTTGCTTGTTATTTAAGGCTTTCAATACATCCTGTCCAGGTATGTTCTCAAACTGAACATCCTTTTCATACAGTCCCGCTTTGGCCAAGGCCTGAAGTACAAAGATGTGAGAAAAGGTGTTTAACCCTTCTACGCTAATTTTTTTTCCTTTGAGGTCAGCAATGGTAATATTCTTTGCACCAACGATAGCGTCAGCGGTGCCAGAATAGTCAAATACCCAAACTAGTTTTGAATTTACGCCCTCAGAATTCTGGAAAATGGTATTCGTATATACGCTGGAAAGGCCATCGACCAGACCATTAGCGTATAGCTCCCCTGCCTTTGTCACATTTTCGGTTACCACAAACTCCACTGGCACATTATTTTTCCTGAATTCATCTGCGGCTAGAACAAGTGCAGCATTTCCAACCCAAGGTGAAAAGGCTATTCTAATGGGTCTTGTTGTTGTTGTTGTTGTGGATTGGATGCCTAGGTTTGAGTTCGACGTACTATCAGGCTGCATAAGGAACAGCGATAGTGCGGTTCCAATCCCTACCACGGCCGCAGCAGAAATAAAGACAACGACTTTCAGTTTTTTGGGCTCAATACTCATCTAAGAAGACAATGATAAAATTAAATGTTTGTGTCTGTATATGGAGAGGACTTTCCATTGTACACTTATTCTGGCAATTACACTAAAACCCAAAGCCAGGAATGCTAGCGCGCTAGCATTAGAGAGAACTGCAGAAAACCGGAAAGGAGCTCATTGCAAGTCAAGATATTCTAGGGGGAAAAAGCGACAAAAGCCGAGATTGATGAGAAAGAACTAAGAAAATATCTCGACCAAGTCATTGAGGAAGTCAAGAGAGTTCGATAAATTCGAATTCAGGCTTTCTTGGTGTCCATTTCAGGACTCCTTTTTAGAACTTTGTCATACTGGTCATGCCTGCGAATCCATGCCATCGGATACGGAAATTCATTTTCATCTCGCCCTTTGGGTGTTAGATCCATAAAGCGATATGCTCCCAACAACATCTCTAAACCACGGGCATAAGTGGAATAAGTATGATAAATCTCGCCATTTTCATTCTTAAAAAATACACTGATCCCTGGCGCCTCTCCATACATGGATGGTTCTTCATTGATATACATCCTGGAATTATAGGTCTGATTGCCTTTACCAGAATTAGGAGAAATAGTTACTCCAAAATCGTCGTTGAAGTCGTTATTCAATGATTAGACCCAGGCAAAACCCCAACCCATACGTGTTTTATAAGATTCTAGTTTGTTTATTGGTCCTCTTGAGATTGCTACTAGATTTATATCTCTTTGATTGAGATGTACGTTAAGTCCATTAAAACCATCTGCCATATAAGAACAACTTTGACAACCTTCGTCGCTATTAGGTTCAAACATGAAATGATACACAATTAATTGACTCTTGCCATTAAATAGATCAGAGAGTGAAACATTCCCATTTAAATTGTCAAACTGATAGTCCTTCTCAATTTTTACCCAAGGAAGATTTTGCCTTTCTTGTGTTAGGTGGTCTTTAAGCCTAGTAAATTCCTTTTCCTTGGCTAGTAATGCCTTACGAGCGTCTAACCATTCATTTCTCGATACTATCTTCGAGTTTTTCATAACAAATTGGTATAGTAGTTGTAATTAATAACTATGCAATTGTAGCAAAGGTCAAATGATCTTTGCTAGCTTGTAATGTTTAAGGGTACCAGAAAATCCAATGTCATATGATGATATTATTTCATGGATACCGCTTATAGAATTTAGACCATCCATACGGATCGCTAAGCGATCGTCGTTGGTTCTTCTTCGACAACGGATAGGCCTCCACGTAGGAATTTCTCGATGTCATTCTCTTTTCCGGGCTTTGCTTCCAACCGAACACTACCAATTATCTATTTCATGGCCTCTTCGGGAATTCAATTGGGTGCCTGGGAGTATCTTAAATGGAGACATAGCACAGGCATAAATGATTCTTACTACAGACCTACAGAAAACGACCTTTTAGATGACTACCTAAAGGTAGTGCCTCACTAAACTAGGTCTTAGGAGACATTTCGGGTACTTTCGCACAAGCTGCCTAAGTATGAAAGTGTTTGTTTGCAAGGGTCTTAAAACAGTTTTACAAATCAATCTCTAGAAATAATCGAATTATTATTCCGATAATCTGAAAAGAGTAGACAACACTTTCTACACTTTTACCAATAAAGGATAATAGTATTGGTAATAGTTGATATTCGAAATGAAATGGTCTAAAAAATCATGAGCGCGCGCGTATTTACTCCTAATATAAAGGTAGAACATGTAATATCATTTAGTGATGCGGTATTTGCCTTTGCCATAACTCTTATGGCACTTTCAATCGAAATACCTGAGTTACCCCTAGATCTTAGTCAATCACAACTATTAGACAGGTTATATGATCTATATCCGCAGGTTGAGGATTATATAATTAGTTTTGCAGTTATTGCAGTGTTCTGGATTTCATATCACAGGGTATTCAACCATATTGAAGGTTCACACATCTCAATGGTTTATCTTAATCTGTTATTTTTATTACTAATAACCCTTCTATCATTGACAACCTCCATTGTGGTAAACTACGGGTCGTATCAGATACCATATATCATTTATTGCATAGTAGTAATTATGGCAAGTTCATTACTTGTGTTGATATGGTGGTACGCCACAAAAGATCACAGATTAGTAGACAAAAACATGCATCCATTATTCATAAAAGGCATCTTCCTTGTTCTTCTATCTATACCTATAATTTTCAGTATTTCCATACTTATCTCATTCATTGACTTGGATCTCGCGCAATATTTCTGGTTGGGTATTATTCCAATGAATGTCTTGATCAGATACAAGTATAAACACTAACTAATGAAAATCTAGACCAATTAAGATAAGTTCCCTGACATATTCCTAGTAAGATAATTCCTC
>JBAUMZ010000162.1:0-2615 GCA_049578985.1 Nitrososphaeraceae archaeon | reverse complement strand
CCCGACGAAAGCTGTATCAGGTGGCTGGTGGGTTCTAATGAAACCTTTCTCCTGGAAATCATATTGTTAGTTTTGGTGGAAGTGTGGTTGATAATCCCACCACTGGAACACAGAGCTTTGCTACTAAGGCTACATAGAACCTAAATGTAAAATAACTGGAATCTCTAGTTTTCCTACCATATCACGCGACGTAAACCGAGGAAAGTTGAGTGCCAAATTATCTAGAGATGTCGTAAGTACATGAATCATTTCACCGACGTGCAACGGCATGCTAGATCAACCGAGTACGCGTATATGTATGAAATATGTATGAAATATGGCCTTACAAACAAAAAGATGTTTTAGTAAACAACGCAGGTCACGGCTTATTCGGGGCCTTGGAAGATATATCTCTCGACGGTAGCTTTCTTTATCCAGATGTGTTTTTGCCGTTGAAGCTGGTCAAACAATATCTTTTCGTAGTCAAAGAATGGTTTGTCTTCTCCATTTTTATTTGGCAGTCCGATAATATGATTGAAACAGCAGTCCCCCTTTGTTAAGATGTATGCCACTTTGTGTTGTCTAGTGTCCCATTCCCAGAATAGTTTGAGTGTGATTTGTTGTCGTTGTTGTTGTTGTTGAGTGTTACTGAGTGGTGTCACGATCTTCCTTAGTTCCTTGAATGTCAACTTATTCATTGAAAGTAAATCTGTCGTCAGAATTAGCTTTTTCTGTCATATATGCCAATGTATCTTCAGGTACAGATGACTCTTTGGTATACTTATTACTATTATTGCGCGTTGGCAAACGGGAGAATAAAATGGTTTAATTTAGTAATCTGCAGCGAGGCAAACCGATGGCACGCTGTCTACTCCAAATAAGATTCATGTAACATATAACTTAGTCCCCTTTTAGATAGGTTCTTTTCACATTCCAGTGTCTTAGCTTCGTAGTATTGTGTGCCCTCTTTTGTAGGTATGGTCGCCAGTTTACTATACACTTTGAGCATGCCATTAATATGATCCAACTCTTGAAAAATGGCTAATGCCTGTTTAAGATGGCTTTCCGCCAATTCATACTTCTTTAACCGTTTATAGCATATTGCAATATTTCGTAGGTCGTCGGCGACCATATCTTTGAGTCCTAGCTGTTCGTCCATCTCTTTTGATTCTTCTAATTTATCTATAGCTGCAGAGTACTTGCCATTATAGAAATAATACTTAGCTTCTATACTCTTTTGCTGGGCGCTTGCTTCTTTATCTGTAAGCATTTTTAAAATCTCTGATGCACGGTCTATGTATTGTTTGCATTTTTCTATCTGGTCTATCTCTAGATAACAACCAGCAAGATTTAGATATACACTATGAGCTCTTTTTCCGTTATTCAAAGCTTTGTATGTATCTAGTGCCTTTTCCCCATAGACTATGCTTTTATCATAATCTCCAACTAGCATAAAACATCTCGAAATACAACGAATTCAATATTTTTCTGTTTTTCATCGAAATTAAGAGCCTTTATATTAATATGTAGAGATTTCTTGATGTACCCCAGTTTTTGTAATCCCAATCAAGACAAGATGGATGATTCCTATTACAACTGACTTGACGCATAGATACTTATCTTGTATCTAGTTGCGCCTGACTGAGATGCCGTCACTCGCCATCTCCTGACATAGGATCCACCCTAGGTCTGCTTCATTTTTCTGAGGCGTATCTGTTCTGTACTCTTTGAATGGCTTTCCTCTCCGTCAAGACAGAAATAGTCTTCTCTTATGCCGACTCTGACCTTAATTGGGTGGTATTTCTTCCATACGTGTGATGAGCCCCTTTACCTACGGCCCTACTACTAGACCCTCCTCCCTCTACTAATAAATAGGATCGAATGACTGATCGAGACTCAGAAAAGATCATCAATATCTGTCCAGTTGCTGGCAAGCTTGTGAAAATCTCGACTTGTTACTTCCATTGCCACACTTTATGGTAGTATTTCTGAGAAGCGTCAACAAGATACTCATTAACGCCAATAAGATTATTCAGAAATGCTAGCCTTCCAACTGATGACGTCATAAAATATAGGGCGCTCACATATCTCTTCTCCTCAGAACTCGTAATTGGACTAACTCCGTAGGCAATGGCTGTAGCCGTTTCATTATTGTCTTTGGTCATAAATACTCCTTGTGCTTGACCATAGATCACGTTACTTGGTCTCCTAACACCAATTTCGGTCCACATTTCTCTTACTTCGACTTCACCATTGAACTTTCCTGTTCCTGAGTTTGAGGCCTCAATCTTCGGGCCCTCTGTATCTAACACTCTCGTATTAGTAATCTCTCCTTTTCCTTCATATATCAAATCTCCTAGCATAATTTCTCAGTAAGACGAGATGCCTATTTATTTATTTGATTATACAAGGATCCATCTACAAGTAATGTGTTTGTGGCAGACTATCTCAATCGCCGCATTCAAGTATTTGACAGCACTGGTACTTTCATTACAAAATGGGGATCACCTTATGACGTTTTGCATTATTGATGTCTTTTACGTCTACTCTGTACGCTTAGGGTGAGTAATCAATTTCTGATTTGTAGTTTGCTTACAACTACGCTACAGCATAGCTATAAATGTTAATAGATTATT
>JBAUMZ010000161.1:0-4122 GCA_049578985.1 Nitrososphaeraceae archaeon | reverse complement strand
CCTCTTCTGTATTGATCAGTATGGTAAGCAGAGTCTGCATCTGCTCCTTTATTGAAGAAAACTGTTCACTTAGAGCATTTATCTGCTCGTCTTGTTCATTCAGTTTGCCTCTGATAATATATTCACTATCTTTGCTCTTCTGTTTTAGCTCAAGAGCGGTACATCAATGGCTACTCCACATGTGACAGGTCTGGTTGGATTGATGCTTTCAATTAATCCCAGTCTTTCTCCGTTAAGAATAAGACAGATTATAGAGACAACAGCGGATGATCTTGGTCCAGCGGGAAAAGACAATGATTTTGGTCATGGCTGTATAGATTCTGAAAGAGCTCTCCGAGTTCTGCAGCAACATGTTATTTTCCGCTGGTATCATCCAACAAGCAATGATCATTTTTATACAACAGATGCTAATGGCGAACTTGCTCCTACAGTAGGCTATAGATATGAAGGCGCACCTTTTTAGATTATTTCCACCTGGGACAGCTAATACCATACGCTTTTTCCGCTGGTATCATCCAACAAGCAATGATCACAAGCAATTCCCACTAAATGTCCTAATAGTAATAAGAAGTATTTTAATTCAAGATGAATCTTTAGAGGTACGTACGCCACAATTTTTATCCATCATTTGTAGTTGGTAGCTGGTATTACCAGATACATCCTACCTCTTCCTGCCAGATTAAGTGCTGGGAGTCCATAATTTGGTACAAGTCAGACTCCAAATCTTTTGCTATATTTTTGAATTAGTTGTTTGATCGCTGATTTGAATTCTTGGATATCCTTGTTCTCTAATTCTATATTTTATGCGATATCCGGAATGAATCCCTCAAACTCTTCATATTTTTGACTCTATCTCCTCAAAGTGTGCAATACCATTTAATCCTCTACGACAGATACCTTTCTAAAAAATGCGTAGGAATGACCATTCTTGATCCCGTATATGGGAGGAACAAAAGAGCCTTTGCCTCTATTTTTTATGAAGGCAAATACTATAACTATCTGTTATGATCTAATACTTTAGTGCGCCAGAAAGACACAAAGATCTATGAAAAGGATCTAGATTTATTCAGTAAGTATCTGTCACTATGGGTAGCAGTTTGTATTATATCTGGTACATTAATCGGTTATTTCTTTCCTTCGTTATCTACCTCCTTAGCAAGCCTTGAATTTGCAAATGTCTCTCTTCCAATTGCTGTGGTATTGTTGGCAATGATGTATCCTATGATGCTCAAACTAAGATACTCGGAGCTTATCCAAATAAGAAAGAATGTGAAGCCTATCACTTATACTTTGATCATTAATTGGGCAATCAAACCTTTCACCATGGCCATTGTCGCCTGGTTTTTCATGACTATCGTTTTCTCGAGTTTGATTCCAAAAGAACTTCAGAATGAGTATATTATGGGAATGATAATACTTGGACTTGCTCCTTGCACAGCAATGACCCTTGTATGGACTTTCCTTGCAAGAGCTAACCTTAGCTGCGCACTAATTCAAGTATCAATCAATGATCTTCTAATTTTGATCCTTTTCGTCCCGACCGGAATGTTTTTGTTAGGACTAGCCACTGGATTCCCAGTTCCAATTGATACACTATTCTTTTCTGTTCTCCTATATGTAGCACTACCCCTTGGTCTTGCGGCCTTAACCCGCATAATTGCAGCAAGAAAAAGAGGAGAAGAATGGCTTGAAAAGAAAGTGATCCCTAAGACTGAAAAAATTACTCCGGTCGGACTCTTGGTTACTCTCGTTCTTATTTTTGTTTTTCAAGGAGATAAGATCATTAACTTCCCATATCACATAGCATTAATTGCAATTCCATTATTAGTTCAAACCTATTTGATCTTTGCTCTTGGTTATTTTGGAACAAAGAGGTTGAAAATTCCCTATGCTGAAGCCGCACCCACAGCGTTTATAGGCGCTAGTAACTTTTTCGAACTCGCAGTAGCTGTATCTATAATTCTATTCGGAGTAAGCTCTGGAGTTACATTAGCAGTCGTAGTAGGCGTTTTGGTAGAAGTTCCAGTTATGTTGTCACTAGTTGAAATTATGAAAAGGAATAGATCAAAATTCAACTATGGAGTTGTTAAATGATAATTAATAGTGATGTAGTGATGACTATGAACCAACTGACGATAAAGCATTCATGAATGAAGGGCTAAATAGAAAAGACTCATTAGAAGTAGTGGGTAGGCATCGCATTGTCGGTCTTCTGATAGACTTATTCCTATCAAACTTGTTTTGGTCTTGTCTTGAAGATCAATAAACTTTTCATCCCAAAATATTCGTTTTATGACCTGGTCATATCTTGACAACTGTTAAAAGAGGTCTTGACCGGCCGAATAAGATCTTGGGAGTAGATAATGCGCTCTTGCAGCCTTTGTTTGAATCCGGTGACTTTATCGTCATGTAATTTTATGAGTATAATAATTTCATTGCTATCATCATATTGTGAGACATCCAAAATCCATCCGACTACTGTTTGATTGGCCATTTATCATCCGACTATATACTATTTTGAGAGGTTAGTATCTCTTAGTTTATCCATAATGCTCTTGATGGTATTTTCTAATTCTACGATTCTATCTGAAAGCTGTTTTATCATTACATCTTTTCTCTTTCAGCTCTTTTGACATTGCTGCAGTTAGTTTTCTGTTATGTATAGACGCTACAAGATTTAGTTTATCACAAACTGTAGGCAGTGTTGAATTACCCATTGCAGCTTGCTCACGATTCCATGCGTCTTTCAGTATTAAGTCGAATGCGCTCTTATGGTCTAAGTCTACCATAGCCGCCTGGAGCTCTGATTTCAGCTCAGCTATGATTTCCTCGTAAAGCTGCCGAAATGAAGGTGTTATTCTACCCATATAAAATCAATCAATCAAAAATGAACAGCATTGGATTTTTTCTCTTACCACTTTTCTTTGCATAAATAATTGTGGATTTTGGAGTTAATTGATACGGGTGTTTGGTCATTGTGGCTTTGTATGAGGTAGATGAATCGCCGCCAGAATTACTAGAATCTGTATAATAATAACCGTTACTCAGATTTGGCTTTAAATTCACGATAACGTTTACAATATGTTTAAGGTAAGTCCCGCCTATTGGTTTGGGTATAAACCCACTACTCGAAATACTAGAATATCCAGTTGCTACCAATGTCACCTTATTTTTCACACAAGTCTGATACAGAGAACTTAACACTTTTTTCAATGTACTGCTGTCATCATTTCTATTTGATAAGTCGTGATTGGCTTTGTTATTCGTAACAATAAATTTTGTGAGATCCCTGATAGCCAGAAGTTTGATGTCTGGGTTTGATTCTATTTTTTCGGCTATCTCTTGTGCGATTGTAACCTGGTGCTCCAAATTGTATGCTGTTTGAACGTATAGGTTCTTGAAAACTATCTTTGGCTCGATTCCGGCATATTTAGCGGTTGTAGCTATTTTTTCTGGGTTTAGGAGTTGATGTTTATTCTTATCCTCAGACTATTCGATATTGTTAAGAAATATAGCCTTTGACTTAGAGCCATGTTTTCATATATTGATAGAATTTCATTCTCTGTCAGAATCTTCTTGGTATTTGCAATGAGTCTAGCTGCCGACTCAATATCAAAATATACATCGCTAATCTCCATTGCAAGCTCGAATGGACTTTTTGATTTTATCGAGGTAGGCATTACTTTATCAGTATCTCTATCCATAGTAACAAGCGATCAGGTGAAAATTTCTGGCGCTAGGAATTTGACCACAAGTTACAACCTCTAGTTCACATATAGTTCCAGTTTGCCCTTTTCTTCGTAGAAGTAACTAATACCACTAAATACCTCGATCCACAAGATCTTCAAGTTAAATCACATACGGCCTCAGAATATATACAAAGGGAAATGAATGAGATTGAATCTCTTTCTAATGATTTAATAGTTTATGACATCGTCAATCAACAAGAAGTTCATGTTGGCGGAACTGAAGGATGGAAGTTAGATTACATCATTTCAATGTTGGGTTTCCAGACAGGTTATGGCCTTGAAATTTATGCGGTACGGAATGACAGCGCATACAACCTAAGGAAGAAACCCATGCGATATCTATTGCAGGCTGCAAAGGAAAGAAGGCGACACA
>JBAUMZ010000160.1:0-4147 GCA_049578985.1 Nitrososphaeraceae archaeon | reverse complement strand
ATTATCAGATGGGTTTTAGATCGAGCTATCGACAGCCAACAGCAGCTTGGAGTAACCGAAAAGCAACTAGAGTTAGAAGATACTAAAAGATTTGAAAATATGCTACAAGATAAAATTCAAGAGTTAGAGATAGAGATACGAGATTCAATTACGACTAGAGAAAAAGAAGTTCTTCTAAATGAAATTGACACTCTAAAATGTGTATTGGGTCATCTCTTTAATCTGAAATCTGTCAGTGATATAACTGGAGGGGTTAACAACAATTTTCAGCAAGCTAGACAGGGGGCAGAACATCTAGTCAAAATACATGAACTTGAAACCAGTAGTGGATCTACTGCTAGATAGAAATCTGGGAGTTCCGATGAGTCTATTTCCAGAAGAGGATGTTCTCACCAAAGAGATTGAAAGTTGGAGAGGACTTATAGATAAACTTCCATCGGATGAAGACATTCCCTATAGATAGATAGAGATGATACAAAATAAAGATGTCTGCCTAACTACTACTGTCAGGCTCCGCAGTACAAAACAACTCAAAACAGCAAATAAAATCAGCCTGTAGTTAAAACAGTCCTAATTAGTAACAAATAGTAGATATACCCATTAGAAATAACTTAGACAAGCAGCTATTCTCTGTGGGATTCTCCAAGAACTATAGCCAAGCAGCTTGGCAAGACTTTAAAGTGGTTTCAAAGATTTACGAAGGGATCTGTTCAATGATGGTATCAAATCAACATGGCTTGAACCCCAGTAGATCACATAAATGTCTGTACGATATTCTATCCAAGAATGCGACCGAGAGCTTAATGCCTATCAATTTGAAGCTGTTGGATGCTGTCCCATTAATAGTATGTTGATCTAAGACAGTGCACAAAGTAGATTGATTTAACGGGTCATCAACTCGCAGAATCCCATTCGGGGTGAAAGACCTTTCATTTTATAACTAACACAGGACAAAGTGAATAAGTAAGTACTGCCAGTGCTACACTTCCAAGTAACACCTTTTTTATTCCAGAATACCCTCTCGTACCTATCACAATTAATCCGATGTGATTCTCTTCTGCATACTTTAATATCGCACCAGCTGTCGAGGATTGCGTATATGGAATCAATAGTATTTTCGTTTGTAATTTTACAGCATTTTCCTTGATTCGATCTAGCCATGCTTGTGCTCGATGTTTATCGCTCTCATGGACTTCTTCCATAGTTTCTGAAGACGCCCAACCATAGAGAGTAGAAGAGTGAAACCATGGTTGTGTATTAATTATGGTTAAAGCAAAGAGCTCAGCATTGTATCTTTTTGCCAGTTCCACCGCTTGCTTTGTAGCTTCCATTGATGAATGAGAACCATCAATTGCAACTAATATTTTTGATATCTTTGAAGGCTTCATTTCATTTCTTTGTTGTCTTCAGCCCATCTTTATCAATGGGAAGATGCTTTTATGTGTTCGGTGGGCCCAAGGGTTCCAGCAATGTTATCACTTCTAAAAGTGGGTTTTACATTATTATAAACACTCTTAGCTATAAACCTTCCCACAAAACAGAGTAGATGATACTATAACTCCATACTAATCTATATCTTCCATAGCTATGGGAAGAGGGGATCCATCCCGATGGAGATGGAATAGGGGATCAGGTAGGTGAGACAGATAGCTGTCCTAACACGTACAATCCAGATCAGGCAGACAAAGATAGGGATCACATTGGTGATGTATGTGATCCTTCCCCAGGATAAGATCTAACCTATCTTATCATTAAGAGATTGAATGATGTTTCGAACTGTGATCTCGCCAATGATCCACACATAGCCAAGCACTCTTGTCAGCCTCTTGACAGTTTACACAATGAATGTTAGCAAAGGATTTGCATATATCGCATTCATTCTTTATTCTATTAGCAGAACCTACTTCATGAAGTACACGTAGGTCTTCTATGTTGATTCTATCTCTTATGCTAGTAAAGTATTCAATCATTTGATCCTTATACTGCAGATATTCCGGGTCGAGCCCTTCATCCAACACTAGAGCAAGCTGCCTTTCATCCGTTAATGCGTTGTACATTTCTTTAGCATTTGTGATCCTGACCTTGACCAACCTCTTAACCTTGC
The DNA here is from genome assembly GCA_049578985.1 of Nitrososphaeraceae archaeon. Taxonomy (GTDB): domain Archaea; phylum Thermoproteota; class Nitrososphaeria; order Nitrososphaerales; family Nitrososphaeraceae; genus TH5896. The sequence continues at coordinate 2,043 of JBAUMZ010000160.1, read as the reverse complement.
TCAGCCCTTCCTCCAGCTCATACTCTGTTGAAGAATAGTAGGGATCACCATAAGGATAATAGCGCGGCTTATTCACTTTGCCATTAACAAAATCAGCTTCATAAACGAGTTCGTTATTTTCAGAGATTGAAATCATGCGGCTAAAAGCCAGCTCTGTCGGGATCACTACATTCTCCTGCAGGTAGAATAGACTGTCAACATCGAAGTTTGCGTTTTCACCTATCTTGACCTTGTCCTTCTCATATGGACATTCAAACCTGTTGGGGACTGTACAAGGATACGGAACTAACCTTGCTCTCATCTTCTTGTTTGGTTCTGTTGCCGCTGTCGTTGATGTGTTTGCGTCTGCCTCTTCTGTCATTTGTGTTGTGACGTCTTCAGTCTTACCATCTTCCCTTTTCCTTTCTTCCACATCTGCAATCACCAACCCCTTGGCTACAATTCTGTTGGACCCAAGAAGTATAGGCTCCTTGTCATATTCGGGATTCAGCAGACATCCGGAACACATGCTCTTTCCGTAACTGGCATTTCTTTTGTGCTCCACCAGCTCAAGGTACTCATTTAACCATCTCTCGGCCTCTTCCCTCATGTTATCCTGAACGTCCAACGGAAACAGGTATTGAGAGTAGTCGTCGGGGAAGTATTGCATTGCCTCGCTTGTTCTCTGATGTTCGACTCCATGACCGAAGGCATAGTTGGTGTTTGCTATCTTCTTCCATTCGCTTAACGGTATCACCTTTTTCCCTTTCCAGTAGCTGTTGTTGTTGCTGCTACTGCCGCCATTGCCATTGTTACCTTCTGAATGATTTGACAGGCTGTCCAGTCTTATAGATAGATCAGCAAGTGATTTGTTTTTGTTCATGATTCCCCGATTCAACTTTGCTCAATCTATCCTCCATTTGATCGCTAACACAGACGGTCCTTCCGACAGTAGCTTAAACTTTGTTTCGTTCGATTGTATGATGATCTTCAATGCGAGAAGCTTCTCCCTGACAGGAACTGTCCCGTCATTATATATCTTCCATGATTCTTTCTTTGCCTCTTCGATACCATCTATGGACTGCTTGTAGTAGTAGGCGAGATCAGACTTTGCCAGATCGTACACAAACTGTTGGGACCCCGACTTTAGCGCTTGAATGTCTCTTGATACGGTACAATTCTGTATTACTTTTCCTTCGTGAAATCCCGTATTTTTAGGTTGTTGGGCGTTCTCCTTTTTCAATTGGTCTATCGTATTGTATAATGCGTCGTTGTTAGGTAGAAATGTCTAATGCCATTTGATTTATTTTTGGCATCAGACTCAGTCCCAAGTAAATCGCCGAGTGTATCAAATGCATCTACTAACTTTTGAAACTTTGTTTCGCCCTGCCTTTCATCGCTATTCTTATCCTCAACTACAGCTTTCAGCAAGATAGCTTGTATATGCAGCTTAGTTTGCTTACCTCTAGTGGGATGTACTACCGATTGTAGTATCTAGTCTATTATGGTGCACTTTACAGAATAACACAACTTTATCGCCGTTAAGGATTCCTACCCACTCACCGCAGCATAACTTCTCGTCAGCCGACGGACACTCCTCAAGGAAAATGATATCTCTCGTTAGGAAGAATCTTCGTTCTAAAAGTACGCTATGCAGCTATCACTAGAACTAGATTTTTCTAGCGAGCGGTTTCTATACATTGCAGTTTGTAAATCCAAACTTCAATAAACCCCTAAGCTTGTCTTATATATCATTTATCTCCCGCAGAGGGGCACAAAGTCTAGTATAAGTTGCAGCGATGCCCATTGCATTTGGCCTATCACATGGTCTCTTACGTCCTTGCAGAGGGGTGTGAAGTCTATCACAAGTTGCAGCTACACCCATGGTTTCCAAGTTCTCTATTGTAGAATTAAAGTCGTGGTCAGTCCTCGCAGAGGGGCACAAAGGCAATGTGTGACAGCGATGCCCATGCGTTACTATTAAGCTAACCATTTTGCAAAATACTTTCACTTCTGTGAATCATATTCTTTTTCCATGTCGAATATGACGGACTATATATTTCA
>JBAUMZ010000159.1:0-1963 GCA_049578985.1 Nitrososphaeraceae archaeon | reverse complement strand
CAGTCCATTCCTTTTCACGTATTAGATTGTACCTTCTATCGATTTCTATATGGATACACTTCCTCACAGAAGTGTAACCCATCTATGTAAGCTATAATGTCACCTATGTTAGGACGTACAACAATTAAGTAACTTTTGCATCTATCATAATTGAAGGTATTGTCTGCAAATCTATTTTATTCTAATGGTATCTTGTTTTATTGATTATATATTTAGTCGGTTACTAGCACTTAGAGAAATTGATAATTCTGACAGGCAGCTTACGGCGAGCTCTAAGAGCATATTAGCAATATAGCATGCGATCCAAACAGCCAATTGGGATTCAATTAGTATATCCACATCTCCAAATATTACCCTTCAGTTGGCCCTGCGAATGGTTCAAAATATGATCAAAGTTATATTTATGGCTAACAAGATAGTGTAAGAACATATGGCTGAAGAAAGGGAAGAGGATTCAAATTCACCTACAATAGCAGAAGATCAGATTTTCGTAGAAGAGACGCCTGCGATAATACCCCAGGAACAAAATTTACCGGAAGAAAACTTACAAGAACAAAAAAAGGGATTGGAAGAATCACGAGAAATTAAGACGGAAGGATCACGAGAAAAGGCTCGTATTGGTAAAAAGAGGCAGAGAAGGCGAGCAATTACATACTTATCACATATATCAAAACAAGTAGAGAAGAATGGAAATCAAATTGGTAGTATAACAACCTTTATTCTATCTTTACAGAAACAAAGACAGTCTGAATCACAATCAATCAATCAAATTAAATCCCAACTTGTTCAGCTACAAAAGCAGGTATTACTGGTTCAAAAGGATATTCAAAAATTAAGAACAGCTTCTGCAAGAAAAATAAGGTTCAGAAAATCGAATCCCAGTACCTCTGCTACCACCACCGTCAAACCTAAATCTCGGATGAGCAGGAAAAACAAAGCAATTGCACGTACTAGGCTCAGAAGGAGAAGGATCAAGAAAAGGTAAAAGGTACTGCATCTATTATTTACAATTTAATGTAGAAGAACGGTCATCTAGGAAGGCTGGCTGGATACATTGCAGAATCAAAGGAAAGACAAATGGTTTGCAGAACATCCTGACAAACATTTCTTTGATGAGACTTATGAAGAGTTTGTTAGAGACTGCAAACTTGAAGAATGGGGTGGTATTTTATAGATTGTATATTTAGTCGGACGCTAGAGCAACATCATCAAGACGAGAGGAACCCCGAATATGGATGGAATCATAAAAGTGACATTCATTGCATTGAAGAATCATGTAGAGAAGGTTGTCGCTTTTGGCAGAAAGAAGGACGAATTGAATCACTGGAAATATTGGAGGACTACAAAGATTATCAAGAATATGTAGGGTTCTAAAAGTGTGGACTGAACAATGAAAAGCAATGAAGTAAGGGAGGTTTTCGATTTCAAGACGAACAATACTTAAAGAGATTTGACAATACAGCAGCAACTTTCTACATTGGATGACCAAGATCCAGAAATTAGACAATACTATTGTGCTATCTGTAAAGATAGGTTAACTTATATGAAACATACTGAGACCATTTGGAAGTGTGACGACTGCCAAGAGATTCATGATACCAAAGTACAGGATACACTAATATCAAAGTAGGGATTCAAAGTAGCACCACATTACGAAATATCCAGGTATCTTAGACAGTAATTAAGAATGGCAGAAGAGCTACAGGAGAAATATCTGACTTAAATAGCAATCAAATGCTGTCGAGTACTAAAAAACAATGTAACCAAATCTAGCTTACAAAAGTATGAGCAGTAAGGACAAGAGGTTTAAACTTAGACCAGTTAAGATAAGTGTCGTTACATATTATTGATGTAATTATCACATTCTTTGCACAGGAAGAGCTTTAGCTTTGTTCATTGATCTGCTTTGCTGTGTAAGTAAATCTTGAGCCTCAGTAAGGGAGAATTAGAAACCATGTATAGA
>JBAUMZ010000158.1:0-16778 GCA_049578985.1 Nitrososphaeraceae archaeon | reverse complement strand
ATATACCCAATCGTCCAGGACCATCCACATCACCCCAGACCTTTATACCTTGAAATGTACCAACGACACTACGCTTTGATTTAAAATCAGGGTCAATTGGACCTTCAACTTTAGAATAACTTGTTCCGGTCCCTGTCAGCGAAATGGTTGTATTTCCACCGCCCGCTACGCTCATTTGTGGAGAAGGTGCTGCCTCAAGTTGCTTCTGCTCAGAGCCTGAGACAGATTGCGCCTTGGCTTCAACCATTTGTTGTGAGGTCTCTGCGCTGGGCGGACTGGCTAGCCTATTCTTAGGACTTTTTGCCATGGGTGAAAGATCTTGTAATTTCTTTACTGCTTCCTCGAAAGATAACTTATTAGCTTTTTGATAGTGAGCAATTAGTTTATCTCCTATTTTGGTGTTAAGCAAAATAGTATCTATAATCATTTTTGCATTCTGGTCAGCTTTGGTCCTGTAGCTCTTGATCCAGTAATCATCGCCGAAATACTCCAGAGGTTTAATCTGATAAATGATATCCACAACTTCTCCTGTGACAATCTCTACTGTAATGGAAAGATTTGCTTTCAAGTCCTTTTTTTCTATTTGATCGAACTCTTCCTCAATCCATTTGTAGGTAATGTATATCCTGTCAGCAAAAGTATCAACAGAGAATCCTGATTTTTTCATTTCACTGGCCACCTGTGAGATCTCTGCATTATTGGTAAGATCGATTGGAATTCTATACAAACCAAGTCTAGACCCATGCAATGGATATACCCCTCTCTTAGCTACCTCTGAAAGCATTACCCAAACACGGTCAGTTAGAAGTGTAGACATAGCTATTGCTACAACCAGTTTAAGAAGAGAGAGTCTAAAAGGCTTTCGATTTAATGCTTTAGCACAATCAGAGCGCAAATTATAATAAATGCGTGAAATATCGTGTTGAGTATAGTCAGACCAGTTAATATACTCGTACTAGAAGCTTATGATCTAAGGTTGCAATATCCATTGCAATGATAATATTGAGAATTGTAGGCATTCCATTGCTTTGATTCCATGAAAGCATGGATTCTTTTACTCCTCAGATAGCATCGGTATGGCTAACCTTTCGGCAAAAGACATGTTCTGGAGAATACACTTTGATTCAAGAAATGCGTCACATGGGCCTTCTAAAGGATTAAATTATCATACCTCTATGAGCGTAATGGATTAATGGGCCGGTAGTTTAGTCTGGTAGAATACCTGCCTTGCATGCCTTCAAATAGGTAGAGGAGACGTAGGTGGTCGTGGGTTCGAATCCCACCCGGTCCATATGATTTATGAACGAAATTCTTTCAAAGCTCTGTCTAAGACCTTGTTTGATGTCGAGTCTCTCAAAATGTCTCATGCCAAAATGACGTACTCACTCCATCGCACACTGAGGATAAGATGAATCAGATTATTTGGACGTTGTAACGACAATTTAAAAAAAGGTGATGGCTTTTTCCTTTACTCTATATGTTTCAAGTTCATCAGGGGTATTCTTTAGGAACGCTTCAGGCACATTTTCTTGTACAATTGTTTCCCAACTGACGATGGTATCAGACAAGTTTTTTCCAGTACAATAGTAAATAATGAAGTATTTGTAATTGCTGATATTGAAAAAAGGATCACTGAAAAAAATAGTCGCATTGTATTCTTTAACTAACCATTTGCTACGGGACCGGGTATCTAATACCGCCACTTTCGTGGTCGGAGCGAATAGACATTTCAGCGAAAATTTAGGTTCTTCTATTTTACCTTCCCGAATCCTTCTCCATGATCGCTCTTGAACTTGTCTAGTTCCTGTCTCTGGATTCAGAGCGAGACCGAATGACCGTCGAATCCTTCAATCAGATGCTTTGGTATTTTATATTGAGTTCGGGCACCTTCAGTTGATACTAACACATCTGCATCATCAACAGCGTCTACATTCCCAACCAAATCGCCCTCAGTGGATGTCACAAGCTTATGGAGAATCGCCTCCCAATCATATATTTCCGGCGACATGATTATCAATACTCCCGAGACCAGTTATTAGGTCATTCCATTCTCATCGCTACTAATGTTAGCATAGCCATGTTTTCAACCTGTTATATCACCATGTTTACGCCGTCAACAGTACAAAAATACACCACAATCCTTATATTCAATTTTAGTTGTTTTTATTAGAAATTGCAAATATTCATGGTCTGTGATCAATACTATGAAAATGCAAATTATCTGCGGATGTACAGCCTCCCGAACTTTATTGGCAGTATCTTTGATAGTTTACGTTCTCTGCTCTTCAACTACCGCTAATGAAAGCCAAGGTAAAAATGACCACAGTGAAAAATGGACGCATGAAGAGGATAAATACAGATCCGCTGCAAGCTCTGATGATAGGAAAACAGGCAATTCAATAGGCATACAGGGGGATCAGCTTATCTATTGTGAAGGCGATTTGAGTTCATGTCACAACGTACTTACAAATATCATATGCTCTAATGTGAAGTATTGCATCGTCGGAGATGTAACACCCTTCGTTATGTCTAATCCACTCTAGACGTGGGTTATAATATCTAAAATCTAAAAATTGTCCTCATGCAAATAGATCTTGCTAGAGTTTTCATGTCTACTCTTCCCATGCTAGCTGAATTACAAAGAATCTTGTCAAGATTGGTCATAACCGCGGATATTACTCCTAATTATTTAATCAGCCATGTATGTGGCGTAGACGTGTCCTATCATATGAATAGCGCATTTTGTGCTGCTGTTAACATGAACCGAAATTCTTTTGAAGTTGTTGAAACACAGGAGTCTAGATCTGACATTGAATTTCCATATATTTCAGGATATTTCATGCTAAGAGAAGCAAGCCCAATCTTTACTACTCTTAAGAAACTCGAATCATCCTTTGATGTATTAATAGTGAACGGCCACGGAGTACTTCATCCTCGGCGAATGGGACTTGCATCATTTATTGGTCTTTTGGTGGATAAGCCCACGATTGGAATAGCTAAACGGCTATTGTGCGGAGTAGAAGATGGTGATGGCTATGTGTCCATTGACCAGAATATTTGCGGGAAGAAAATAACCGGAGACGGCCACAATTACGTTTACCTCAGCGTTGGGCATAAGATAAGTTTGGAAACTTCCATAAATCTTGTCATAGGACTCTTTAGAGAGGAAGGCAGAATTCCGGAACCGCTTATGACTGCTGACCTTATGTCGAAGAAATCCAGATCGTTGTACTTGTCAAGGCAGAAAAAATAATCTAGAAGGTTTAATTTGGGCATTGACTATTATAACTAAAGGATTGTCTTTTTTCGGAAACACGTCGGGTGACAGTGTAGACAGAACCAAGTACGCGCATTTAACAATGAGTATTAAACAGATAGTACTGGAAAAGGCTCACCATCGATGCCAGCGTTGCAATATTAGATTGCATGGGAGTACGCAGGCTTTTTTTGAACATATCAATGGCTCAAGGAAGGACAACAGGCCTGGAAATTTACGCGCCTTGTGCTCCGGGTGTTTTAAGAAAGTTGAAAAAAAAGAGAACAAGAAAGGCATCTTTGACAGCCTGTTCGGTAAGCTGAAATCATAGATTGGACCTCAAGAATGCTGACCTATGTTCTTCGGAGCAGAATTGCTCAATTCTGGAGACACCTCGATTAGAGTCACCCTCAACATGTGGCCAGCTTTCTCCTTCAAAACTTCTTCCGCAGTATGCACAGACATTGTCCATAGATAAACGCCGTAAGTATATGAATTTCCTCATTTGTTCCGTATCTATTCTTTTCGGGTTAAGAAAGCTATTCTTATATTGAGTTCCTTCATAGATACCTGGAATGATATTTCAGCAGTTGATTTGCGATGAGTGTAAAGAAGTGATACTCGAAAAACCGGGAAAAGATTCTCTGGAAACTGGGAGGTTCCCTATCTCAGCTGAAGAAGCTTCGAACATCGACAAACAGCACAGAGGTCATCAATGTCATATTGAGGCTGTGGAAAGGGATTGACGTACATTCTTTCATAGGATTATTTCTCCGATAAGTGACAATACTCATTTTAGATTTCTAGCATAGGAAGTGCAATTATGAATATCGTTAAGGCAGATTCATTCCTGCTAAAAAGCTACAATTTAAAGGACTGTTTAGTAACAGTATCTTACTAGATTAGGGCTTGCTCAAAAAATTCCAATGTGTAGAAGGTTGTTCCGATTGTTGCATTAATAGAGAATACTTTCCATCTAAGGAGTTTGGTAAAATAGGGGTTCTCTTGCTCCCCAAGGAGAGGAAAAAGATTGAGCAGCTTGCGGAGGCAAGAAAAGTAGAGCTCAAGATTCTCCCGAGAATAGGAGTGGGTATGGGTGACAAAGGAGCTGGCCCTGAAAGCATCCTCGTCTATCAGCTAATGGGAAGGGAAAGAGACGGAAGTGTTTGTCCGTTTCTCGAGATAGATGGATCGGAGCGGTCCCCCCATGGCGGAACACGCTGTACTATTTATGATGAAAGACCAGCTGCATGTAAGGCCTATCCGCTTGTTAGTATCGATCCTACTATTTCTACAATAGACAGCAAATGTAGTTATTGCGTTTCGACCAATGAGAATAAGGTCTGCAATTTGGGTTTAAGCAATGAAATGGAGGCACTGAATGAGATAATGTTCTCCACGCGAGCAGATAAAGGCACTCGACTTTGGAGATATGCCACAAATGTTGGTGATCCTAGCGATGGAAACATGCTGCTGCCGGAAGGATGGATAGAAGTTCAAGCCACTTGAAAGGACAGGAATTAGATGTTCAGGAACTAGATGTACATAGATGAAATGTTGAATAGTTCTGCGCGTCAACGCAGAATTATGAATCTATCCATTCGAGTAGAAACTCTAGAACACATACCTACGTATCAAGCAATTTTTGAGGGTCAAGATTAATCAAGCCACCTGCCTCAATAATTCTAGCAATTATTTTGGGGAATGGCTTAATGTCATACGCTTTTCTGCCCTGTGTGATGTTGACCAGTTTGCTGTTCAGAGTGTCAACGATAATTCTGTTTCCATTCTCAACTTGTCGACATGTCTCCTCATCTACCTCAATTGGAAGTAAATATCCCCCATCGACTGCATTTCTGTAAAAGATCCTAGCAAAGGAGGGTGCTATTATAGCCTTTATACCACAATTTGCCAATGCGATTGGAGCGTGTTCTCTGCTTGAACCACATCCAAAGTTCCTTCCGCAAAGCAAAAAGTCACCGTCGCTAACTTTCTTAAAAAAATCAGGATCAAGGCCTTCCATTGCGTGTTTTGCAAGTTCTCGATGATCATGGATCTTAAGATATTGACCAGGTACGATCACATCCGTATCAATGTTATCACGATAGTATTTATGGACAATCCCCTCTAGGTGATTCATGTCGTAATGTCCCTTGGATCAGTTATCTTCCCATTTATTGCCGATGCGGCGACCACCAGAGGAGACGCCAGAAACGTTTGTGATTCTACATCACCCATTCTCCCAGGAAAATTCCGATTCGTGGTACTGATACAAATTTCCTTTGGACCCAACACTCCCATATGCGCTCCGCAGCAAGCACCACAAGTGGGCGGACCAACAACACAGCCAGCATCAACAAAAATCTCAACAAGCCCTTCACGTAGTGCAGAAATATAGATTGATTGTGCGGCAGGTAATACTTCAGTTCGAACTTTTACTTTTTTTCCTTTGAAAAGTCGTGAGGCAGCTCGAAGATCCGCAAGTTTAGCCCCTGTACAAGAGCCGATATAAGCCTTGTCGATCTCTGTTCCCTGAACATCTCTCGCAGTACAAGTATTCGCAGGTGAGAATGGTTTAGCAATAATAGGTTCCAATTGATTGACTTCATATTCGTGAATGTCCAAGTAATCAGCATTTCCATCACCTAGTACACATTGAAACGGAGAGTCAGTTCTCTCCCTGATGTAGCTCTCTGTGACTGAATCAGGTTCTATTATTCCGTTTTTAGCGCCAGCCTCCGTGGTCATATTTGTAAGGGTAATTCTTTCTTCCATATTCATCCGGTCTATCACTTCACCAGAAAACTGCATGCATTTGTAATTTCCACCTTCTGTTCCTATATCGCCGATTATGCGCAAGATGATATCTTTTGCCATTACATGATCTGGCAATTGACCTTTCAATACGAAAAGAATCGTTTCTGGAACTTTGAACCAGATTTTCCCATGGTGGAGTACATATGCGATATCACTGTGACCAAGGCCTGCTGCAAAGGCCCCCAAAGCTCCAGTAGTATTAGTATGCGAATCACCGCCTACATAGACTTCACCAGGAAGGACTAGCGCTTCCTCATGCGAGAGCGTATGACAGATTCCGTACTGACCCATCCCATATTTGTAATGTTTCCTTACACCGAACCTCTTCGTCCATTTAGAAAGGGAGATGATATTATTTGCTGATATCTTGTCAGATGCTGGCACAAAATGATCCTCTGTAACCCATACCTTACTTGGGTCCCAAATGCGTTCCAAAATCGTCCCTTTCTTTTTCCACTCTTCTAGGACTTTGATTACACCTGGGCCTGAAACGTCATGCATCATTAATTTATCAACTTTTGCAAACACAACATCTTCAGGAGCAACGGAATCTTTTCCGGCTGCCCTCGCCAAGATCTTTTCAGTTAAGGTCATTCCCACTCCGAAGTCACCTGAGATGGATTCTTATTGGAATCGTCATTAAAACCTTCTGAGTATTGACCAACATTAGTAGTCGACGCTTGAAAGCTAATAACGTGGCCTGCAGATTTGAGGTCTTTGCATTGAGACTTCCACCGACGGTTTTTCCGTTTGATCTTCATGAAGCAATATCAAATACAAATTTTCGGTTCATGCAAAATGATATCGTAATAGTATCAAGTAAATTTGTATCCATTAGTGAAGGCGCGGTCGTTCAGATTGACCGATTAAGAGCTTCGCATAAGGCCAAAGTTATTGCGAAGAGATTCCAAATGGATGAGAAACTTACGGAATTAGTTTTAAGAGAGGCAGATCAGATTTATGGAGGCATTCCTGGATTCTTATTATGCAAGAAGAACGGGATGTTGTGTCCTAACGCTGGGATCGATAGATCAAATATTCCCAAGGGTTCTGCAGTATTGTATCCGCCTCTGCCCTTTGATTCGGCCAATCGGCTTAGACTGAATTTTTTGAATAGGAATAAACTCAAGATATTCGTAGTTATTTCTGACAGCCGTCTAATGCCTGGAAGATTAGGCACTTCAGGAATTGCAATTGCAGTATCAGGATTTAAGCCGGTGATAGATGAACGTGGTAAAAAGGATCTTTTCGGAAACGTTTTGAGAGTGACAATGAGAGCAGTGGGAGACGGTTTAGCTTCGATAGGAGTCGCTTTGATGGGCGAAAGTCTTGAATCAACGCCAGTTGTAGTCGTGAGAGGATTTAAAGTGAAGGAAGATAATAAAACGATGAATTGGCAAGATTTAGCTATAGATCCTCTAGAAGATATCTATCGGAGATCATTCGGTTCGAAACAAACATTCGATTAGAGTTGATTAGAATAACACAGTTTTAATATTCCATCATGAATTACGAAGGTATCAAGGTAAATGTCTGAATTTCTTACAAGCTATCCCCGCCGAATGAATGTAGTAAAAGGACTTCAAGCTCTGATCAGGCACGAGGAAATAGAGCTCGATCAGTTGTACATTGCAGTTAGAATGAAAAAAGACGACATAGTACGGACGCTCACTTCAGAGGGTTTCAAGAAAGTTAAATTTGAAAATAAGATGACTTCTCAAATTGGTAGTGGCTTTGCAAAGTCACTATCCAAACCCTGGGAGATGCATGTAAGATTAATCGATGTACATCAACAAGGACTAATCGCCATCAAAGGTGAAGTTGAAGTATCAAGAAGGTATATTCAACACCTTACTTCCGTCAGGTGCCCTGTAATATATGAGTTGGAGTCTATATTGAAAAAACATAGCATTGAGTATAAAATTTGGAACTCAAAAGTTCGAGATTATATTTCTCAAATTGTTGATGACCATCAAATACGGCTTCCTGGTCCGCGTTTACCGGCAATGCCATGGAAGTTAATGGCGTGTTTTAGTGTGACATTGGCAATGTGCACTACTCTGAAGTTTCTGGAAATATGGAGATGAATCATACAGTAGTAGAACCTTTTGGCGGATTCGAGCTGAGACCCCCTGAAATCAACTGGACATAATACAAGCTAGATAGATAGATAGCCCTTGTAAGCCAGATGGATCGGGGCTATTACTGTGAAATCAACTCACCGTACTTGAAGTTAGAGGTAGTATTTCCATGAAGGTTACCGTGCAAGGATCCACCTTTACTGAAAGTGCTGAGAGGCTTCGGGTCGGAAGAAAGAACCCAATACCAATTAACGAATGCGGTAACTAACATGGAAGCGGCTAGGCCAATGACGAACGCGAGAGAGGTCTTGTATGAAACCCTTGTGTCATAATGGACAGTATTCCAACCAATTGGATAAGCATAGAGCTTAGACAAAACTCCACCTAATGGTCTTTGCACTGCAATGCTTAGTCATTTTTCAAGAAGATAACAAATTGCTACCAAACTTATATTACCATTTTTCAGTTATAGATATCTGAATTGATCGTCTGTTCAAACTCTTTATCGAATTTGATCTTGTTTTGCAGCTATCCATTTGCCCTTGCCAGGGTGAAATCGTCACGATTTGAATCATTTGCGACTGATTGTGAAGAAGTAACGAAAATTAATCGCTAAAAAGATGGGCATCCCAGAAAAGATCAAGGCAATACAGGACGAAATTCACAAAACTCAGATAAACAAAGCTACTGAGCATCATATAGGCCTACTTAAGGCAAAGATCGCCAGGCTGAAGAAGGAGATGGAGGGGGATATACACGGCAAGACCGTATCCTCCAAGAGTAGATCCGGTGGCTACAATGTGAGGAAAGCCGGTGACGGAACAGTCGTGTTGATTGGTCTGCCAAGTGTTGGGAAATCGACACTGCTTAACAGGCTCACGAACGCCAATTCAAAAGTTGGTTCATACAAGTTCACAACCCTTACAGTGGTGCCTGGTATGATGGAATACATGGGTGCCAGAATTCAAATTCTTGACATGCCAGGAATTATAGAGGGAGCGGCTTCAGGTCGCGGATTAGGTAAGCGAGTTTTATCGGTCGCAAGATCCGCCGATCTAGTCTTACTGATTCTGGATGTCTTTCAACCTCAACATATAGACCTTCTGAAGAGAGAATTATCTGAAATAGGAATAAAGGTAGATCAGAAACCGCCTGACATTTTAATAGAGAAGACAGATACGGGTGGAATTTCGGTAAATTTACAGGTAAAATCTCGTCTATCAGAAAGTCTTGCGAAAGATATACTTAGAGTTTATGGAGTTCATAACTGCAGGCTAACTGTAAGAGAGCCTGAGTTGACAGATGATCAACTCATAGACATGCTGGCCGGAAACAGAGTCTATGTCCCTTCAATTGTTGTTATGAACAAGATCGACTTGGTCGATAATACTCTACTAATGCAAATACGTAGCAGGATAGGAAATAACTTTATACCTATTTCAGCAGACGGTAACCAGAATATAGAATCTGTAAGGGATGCAATCTTTCAGAAACTGGATTTCATTCGTATCTTTCTGAAGCCAAAAGGTCAAGATGCAGATCTTGATGAACCTCTCGTAGTAAGAAGTGAATGTACCGTCAGCGACGTCTGCACGAAGATACGTCGATCCTTGACTACTGATTTTAAGTACGCGCAAGTTTGGGGTAACAGCGTAAAATTTGGTGCGCAGAAGGTAGGCTTGGATCATCGATTAGTCGATGGAGATATAGTTAGCATTACCAAAAAGAGCTAGTTAGCATTACCACAAAGAACTCGCAAACAAGTATCTGAATTCTTTGGTGGAACTACCCCGGGACTAGACCAACCTTTTATTGACGAGTGGCAGCTCAGACAAATACCTTCTCCACATCAACGACATGAAAATCTTCAGTCTAACTCTGAATCTTCACAGCTGCCACCCTCATCTTATGAAATGATTGCGTATAGAAAGCTTCGTTCGTTAGTTACATATCGTATACAAAAGCCTCGGAACGGGTCCCTATTTTTTCTTTAATTCTCAAATGTCATTAGGATTAGGTCTCGAATCGTAGGTTGTTGTGTTCTTGCCGAGACAGGAGTTAATTTTGACACTCCTCTCGGCGACCCTATATTGAAATCTTATGCTCTACTTCGCACTTCTCTCTAGGCTGCAACATAATGAGATAGTATCAGTAACGTAAAAAAGAGGTTAGATCAACCTGTCTTAGCATGCTCGATGGAAGTAAAACGCTGCTAAGTACAGCTCATTTCAACTTTCAACTTAAACACTTGCTAGTAATAGGAGTACTTGCAATATCATTTTCGACCGCCTTTATAATCAGGTCATATCCTATTAAATATGGTTACTTTTTGAATGAATTTGATCCCTATTTTGATTACCGAGCGACCAAATACATTGTGGATAATGGTCTGCAAGCATACCTAAACTGGCACGACACGATCTCTTGGTATCCAGAGGGAAGGAACGTCCCTGCTACATCCCAAACTGGTCTGCACATTGTGGCCGCATTTCTATATGAGATATTTGGTGCTGGTTCGTCACTTCTGGATTTTGTCATAATTTTCCCTGTTATAATGGGTTCCTTTACTACCATAGCTATTTTTGCCCTCGTTCGAAGATTAAAGGGTACTTCAGCAGGCCTATTCGCTGCGTTGTTCTTTGCTTTTACTCCTGCCATAATTCAGCGAGGGAATCTAGGGTGGTTCAAGTCAGAGCCTTTGGGATTGTTCCTTGGCATTGTCGCAATGTATCTTTTTGTTTCCGCAATAAAAGGTAGGCAAATTAAATTTCTAGTGCTCAAAGCTGTATTAGCTGGATTCTTGCTAGGTTTGGCTAATGCTTCATGGGGCGGAATACAATATTTCGCGATACCCCTCTCCATTTTCTTTATAGCTATCCCGTTTTTCCGAAAAGATTTGGGTATACCTTTGACAGTGGCAATATGCATAAGCGTCATGACATTGGCCACTGCGGGAATATTCCCTCGGCCTGGAATATCCTTTGTATTCGGACCCCCTGGAATCGCATTAATGGGTGGAACCTTATTTTTGGCGGCGACCTTCTTTGTGAGGAAATTTACTTCAGCCGATCATGCGATACGGAATTCAGGAATTGTGCTAGGGATATTCGTCGCAATTAGTTTTGGCATAATTTTGACTGAGGCGTACTATTCCCCTTCGTTTAGATATTTGAATGCGATAAACCCATTTCTTTCAGCGCAAAATCCATTAACGGCTTCAGTAGCCGAACACTTTACACCTACCATAGTGGATTACTTCATCGACTACTCAGTATTGATGATGTTTGCTGGATTTGGCATATGGATGGCGTTTCGGAAGAGAACTGATATGACAATCTTTGCTCTGATACTGGGGGTCACTGGACTTTATGTAAGTGCGACATTTGCAAGGTTGCTTGTCTTTTCGTCGATCAGCATTATAGTTTTGGCATCGATGGGACTCTTCGATCTAAGCAGAATCTTTATGGAAAGATATTCTTCTCCCAGTACTTATTCAGATGCTCAATATAAAGCGGCTAAAGGGAGGGAAAAGAAAAGAATCGAGCGTCTTCAATCAAAGCCTTCACATAATAGACCAATAGTGACATCGTTTGCCGTTGTATTGATTTTCCTCTTGACCGTTCCTCTATTTTATCCACCCAACATCAATTGGGTGACCTCAGCAGACGTTCCGCCATCCATTGCTAACGGGGGGACAGGGTACAGGATGCAAGTAGCTGACTGGATAGATGCATTAAATTGGATCTCAAATAACACTCCTAAGGATTCAGTTGTTGCGGCCTGGTGGGACTATGGGTATTGGATAACTACGCTGGCCAATAGAACTAGCCTAGCCGATAACGCCACCATAAATCAGACACGTATAGCTGAGCTTGCCAAAATGTTTATTGAACCAGAGAAGGAAGGCTACGATATTGCCAAGGAACTGAATTCAGACTATGTGGTACTGTATCTGGTAGGGCAGCGATTTCCAGGTGCAAATGGGACCTCCTTCTATACCCTTGGCAGCGGAGGGGACGAAAGTAAGAAGCAGTGGTTTATTCGAATTGGAGGGTTCAATGAAATGGATTATTTGGAGCAGGATGGCTTTACCCCTACCCCTAAGTTTTGGAACGACACTTTGCTTGGGAAATTAATTCCATTTGAACCTCAGGCATATGCTACGATCCAGGGTGGCCAGCTAGCAGGGATCCAGCCGGCATATCAGCCAGGTACAATAGCCCTGTACACTCAGCATCTGAAGTACCCCTTAAGCGAGCAGCCGGATCAGCCATTTAGCCTCGTTTACGCGTCGCCCAGCTTCGTGTCTAGTAATCCAGGCCTCGTTTTTGGTGTATTGGTTTATAAGGTTAATCAAGACTATCAGTCTGATTCTATGCGTAATGGAAACCAAGATAAGAGCACTAGTATTGACAGCAACAGCACAACAGCAGGTTCTCAACCTTTTGCCTCGAATTCGACCAATCCCACTAACTCGAATTCCACCCAGGAAACTGCTATAATTCAAACAGCACAGGGCCCCATAACGATCGAATTTCTACCGGAGGTGGCACCAAACCACGTAGATAATTTTAAGAGACTTGCCCAGGATGGTTTTTACAACGGTACGGTGTTTCACAGAATTATTAGCAATTTTATGATCCAAGGCGGGGATCCCAACACTAAGGGCAATACATCACAGCGAAACAACTGGGGTACGGGTGGACCAGGGTATTCCATAGATGAGGAGTTCAATGATGTTCCACATATTCGGGGTGTTGTTTCTATGGCTCGGTCTTCCGACCCCAATAGTGCAGGATCACAATTTTTTATCGTAACTAATGACTCTCAGTTTTTGGATGGACAATATACTGCGTTTGGAAGGGTAATTCAGGGTATGGACACGGTCGACAAGATAGCAGGTCTTCCCACCACATCGTCCTTCGGACAAGCCGATCAGCCTACCATTCCGGATGATGCAAGAATTACCGGAATAAACGTAATAAATCGCAATTCATCTGGAACAGCGTGAAAGGTCTGTGCTGTAGTAAGCGAAAGGTTTGTGAAAAAGATCCGTTAGGAAGAGTTATCATAAGAGAATGACGAGCTTCAGGCAGAAGTAAAAATCGGTTTGAGGTAGAACGAGGATAAAGTAACTCCGCAACAGTATGTATTATATCCGCTCTACGGCATTGTCCCTTTTTTTAGGGAGGACCACATTTTGTTGGGATTATATCTATTCTTTGCACAACGAGATCCGACGCCATTTAAATGATAAATATTTGGAGTAGAAGTTTAATAGAATACATATGTCAAAAGATACGATGTCTATGAAACGTGATCAGGGCAACAAGGCTCTACTTGAAAAATTGTATCAGCGAGATTCTATGATTAGAGGCATGTACCTTACGAAGGTGTCATCATTAGAATCGCTTGTGCGAGATATAATCTCGCATCATTTTTGTACACCTGGCGTAGATGGGAAGAGGCAACAGTTTGTGTCAATTCTATTGAATGTCTATCTTCCCAGGATATCTCTTACAGAGATTTTAGAGAAGATCATTTCCAATGATTACCCAGACTTGTTGAAGGAATATCCTAGGTTATTTGAAGACGTACGCAGGATAGATGAATATTCAGGTTGGCTCTATTCTGCTTCGTTGGATACCTCTCAGACATTTCTTGATAAATCAGAACTCGACGACATGATCAGATTAATATATTTCGACCAAAATGGGGATAGACGTCAGAAGGATGTCACTAGAGAAGAAATTGAAGAGAGGCTCTCAGATTGCTTCAATGTCCATTTTGCACTAGAAGACATACGTTCTGAAATAAGAGATCGGATACTGACGAATAGTAAATAGGTTTCTCAAGGGAGATGAGAAAACAACGTTAGTCGACTGTATCAGGGTGCGCTCGAATACCCTCCATTTGTCAGGTCAGACCTTTGTAAGGTCAAGGTCAGAGAAGAGAAAGCGTCACTCAGTACAACACTTTCGGCAATGTAGTTGCGAAGCGAATCCCAAGGTCTACGGAATAGGTATTAGCTATGTGATAAGTGATTGGAACTAAACAACATTTTACTGAAACTAAAGGACAAATCAATCACTATTGATATCGAGATATTCAGCGGGGTGTTGACTGAGAGGACATTTACTGGAGAAAATTGCTACCGTCAACTTTTAGATTTCCTAGCGCAAATCGAATTCAAAGGCAGGTTCAAAGCTGAGATTGACATCGGCTAAATACTCTCTCGCACCTTATCTGGTGCTATCAGATCTCCCCAATTGATATACCGGGCTATGGTTACCAGTGTCTCTGGGGGAGAACGTTTTCAAATTATTGCATCCAAATCCTCGATGGGAGTTTCACGAGCTTATCACACCAGAAAACAAACAGAGGTATGTCAACATTGAGAGTGGAAAGCAGTACTTTTAAATCTGCCTTTGATTCTGAAGGTTATACTTCATGTATAAGCTCCTTAAGATTTCTCTTTGGTTTTGGATGGAGCAACTTCAGCGGGTATCCTAAACAAAGGATAGATGAAGGAATATATTCGGTAGACAAAGCCTGCTTCACTTTTTCTTCGTCAATCATTCCGATCCATATAGATCTCAATCCCAGAGCATGTGCGGCGAGCTGAGCATAAGCTGCAGCCAATGTGGCATCTTGGAGCGAGAACTTTTGAATAATTGTCTGAGGAAAATTTAATTTGACTCTGGAAGGATTCATACAAAATACTAACACTGACGGGGCATTGACGTATGGCTGTTTGTTTGCAGCTTCAACTAACTTCGTCTTAACTAACGGGTCTTTTACATGGAATATCTCGAAGCCTTGAAATCCACCGGCTGTTGGAGCAGTGTCGGCAGCAGCAAAAATCATGTCCATTTTCCAGTCTTCAACCGGTCTATCCTCGAATTTCCTCTGTGATCTTCTATTTAACATAACGTTAAATATGTTAGTCTGAAGAACATCATCAAAATCCTGCTTTGATTCTTCTTCCAATTTAGGATATACTTTATCGTGTACTGTATCTGTTTGGTACATTCTGGAAAGTATGTCTGATGGCTGCATCTACAGCTTAATAACCAAACCCATGCATAAAAGAATTAGGTAGAATCTGATTGGAATGGGTGCTACACCTGGCAATATTCAGCCCAACTCAGGTTCAACATTCTACGCAAGCAAAATTAGAAGGTTTAGGCTTGTGACCTAGGTGATATAGTGTTTTTTAATGCATATGGTCTAGGCAATCATAAACCGAAAAAGATAGATAAACTTCCAAATTGCTAATTCCCTATGATGTTCATTTTCTTTATGAGAATTCACCCTATGATGTTCATCTTCTCCCAGTAATCCAAAACTCTGAAATTCTCACCCTATGATGGTCATTTTCTTTATGAGAATTTGCTGCCCATCGGTTATCGAAAACCAAGTTACAATCCTCACACCAAGCAGTTATACTTTTCCTACTTATATCGAATGCATTCAAATTTATGGTATGTATTGTCTCAGTCCATATAAAGATATTCTGGGGGCACTGTATTGGTCTATCTTCTCAGTCTTCTTGGTCCCAGATATTTGTTGCTGTGTTATTATAGTTTATGGCTTTTAAACTGAATGCATCAAGTTACCAATATTGATAACTTCTTTCCTTTTAGAATCATATTACTCTAGAATCATATTGTACCATATTTTTAAAGCCTTTTCTATAGGCTTGCCTGGCTTTTAAACTGAATGCATCAAGTTACCAATATTGATAACTTCTTTCCTTTTGCTGGAATCGATACTCAACCAACCAGAGCGAGTTTCGATTGTGTGTGTCTTTCCTTTTTCATAGCCCATAGCCATTAAGCCCGACCGCGGAAAGTGGGAGACTGCGTGACGCGCAGTCCTACCATATTAGGTCATGTATTTAGACATGAAAGATATATCATTTCAAGGCCGTCGGCTCTACTATCTCAACGGCGCCAATCTGCAATGCGGGCTTAAGGCCGTCGTATACAGTCCATGCTTCCTTTATCTTACCTCCTTCAAAATGAAGGATTTCGACACCACTTGTTTCAAATTTCTCATGAGTAGCCGGCAACCCAAGAATTTCGCCTTCTTGAGTGGCTTTCAGATTCCACCTTAGAGCAACTTTGTTCTGTTCCTCTATGTCATCTAATATCGTAACCTGCATATCAGGCATTGCCTTACGATCTTCTGAAATCCACTCTTTGAATTCCTCGATACCTCTAATCTCTTCTGCTCCATGGTAAAGCAAATCAGGAGTAACAAAATTCTTTGCCTGATCTATTTTTCCTTGGTTAAATATCTCCTCGATAAACTGCCTAGCAATTGACTTGTTTTTTGAGTCTGACATGAAAAAAATATATGTATACGCAGGGATAAACTTTACTGTTCATTCTTTGATATCATTGAATATTATCTAAACAAGATCGCGCCAATGGTCACGCAAGTTCATGGTTGCTACGAATCAAATCAATGTGGACTCAATAAATCGTTTAACTAATTGTTGTACGTCCTAACATAGGTGACATTATAGCTTACATAGATGGGTTACACTTCTGTGAGGAAGTGTATCCATATAGAAATCGATAGAAGGTACAATCTAATACGTGAAAAGGAATGGACTG
>JBAUMZ010000157.1:0-22271 GCA_049578985.1 Nitrososphaeraceae archaeon | reverse complement strand
CAATGGCCTTCTGCTCGATATCATATCCATATGTATCAAATCCTCTTTCTTTGACATATTTTGCTACCGGAAGACCAAGTTGACCTAGGCCTATTATTAAGACTCGAGAATTTCGGAATTTGTTGCTGCGCGTTAAGTTGCTCATGCCGATCAGCATATCTCCATCATTAACATTTTCTTGAATACCATCTTTAGTCTCATTTTTTAGGTGGGATTATCAATTACCTATTTGTGGTTAACAAATGCTCTAACTTCCGTCATTCTACCAGCAAGGAATCCAAGTAATGCACCATAGAGTAAATGGAAAATAAGTGAACCTATGATAATAACTGGATACAATCCTTGAAAATGACTAGCAATTTCAAAAATATACTGATTTGGTGCTGATGTAACAAACGAGTCTAACTTGGGCTGTATCCCGAAGGTAGCAAGCGGCACAAATAAGATAGCCCATAATGCGATCCCTACTACCAACCCTGTCTTTATACCATGCCGATAGCTATTTGGAGTAATTCTCCTCCAGAAAATTGAGGCTTGTCCATATATGTTTCCAGCAACGGTACCCGTAAGAAGATGAAGACCGAATCCAACGTATTGAGCCGTTACTGGTTCATTTATCCCTAAAGATATCCCAATTACCGTAAAAAATGTTCCACCAGGGGTTCCTGAAATGTAGTCAACTAGCATGAGTAAACCTGAAATCGCCCATACTGATATAAATCCTGCAATGGTACAATACAGAATGTACATTTTCTGATCAACTTTCCAAACTGATGTCGTTTTCATCGCCATGATTTTATGACTGTTATTTAAAGTATATAAATGATGCTTAACCATAACCGCTAGTGACTAACTTCATTCTGTCACAATACAAACTTTATGACGATAATTCATTTTTCCTTTTACTAATACACAACCTGGGTTAGCACTAGTTTATTTTATTGGACACCTTTATATTATGTGATATCTATTGCAATTATGGTAGTGAAACGTTGCATCATGTCTTTAAAGCAAAGTCAATCGGGTTCTGCTTCTGATGCTCATATTACCGAGCCAAGTAAAAAACACTTAACAATTCTAGTAACAGGAGCTAGTGGATTCATTGGAAGCCATTTAGTAGATAGACTCTTGTCATCACAAGAAACTCATAAATACGAAATTAGATGTATGACACGTAATCCGAAGTCTTTGGAAGGCTATTTTAAGGACGGAGTGAGACAGGATCTCAAATTTGTTCGTGCAGACGCTTCTCAATATTCAGATCTCGTCAATGTAATGACTGGTGTTGATATCGCGTTTTACCTGATTCATTCCATGGAAGGATCAGCCAAAGACTGGAAAAAATTCGCAGATCGCGATCGAATAGCTGCTTCAAATTTTGCTGCTGCAGCAACAAAATGTGGTGTAAAGAGAATAATATATCTTGGAGGATTAGTACACGAAAATGATGAACAACAAAACAAGTTGTCTGAACACATGCGGAGCAGGTTAGAAGTTGGTAAAATACTAACAAAGTCAGCTGCAAAGGTCACAATATTTCGAGCAGCAATTATACTAGGTCATGGTGGAGGCTCTTTCCAAATGCTGCAATATCTCGTTGAGAGACTTCCCACAATGATATGTCCTAAATGGGTTTTGACTAAATCACAACCTATAGCAATTGATGATGTAATCACTTACCTAATCAAGTCACTTGATTCAAAAGAAACCGAAGGCAAGTCTTTTGATCTGGGTGGACCAGACATTATGTCATATTTTGATATGATGAGATGTTACAGTAAAATGCTTAACAAGTCTATTAAGATCATTATTATTCCTTTCCTTACACCAAGACTATCTTCATACTGGATTGATCTGATTACTCCTGTCAAGGCTTCTCTAGCAAGACCGTTAATAGAGAGTCTCAAACACGAAGCTATAGCGAGAGATGACTCGATAAAACATATCGTTCCAATTAAATTGAAAACGTTTGAAGAAGCAATAGGTGCAGCAAGAAGCGAAGATAAGAAGCAAAGAAATAGTGTTACAAATAGGAAAGAAAATGTTACTCATTCTACAAGCAATAAGATCTTAATAATTTCGTTGATTCTAATGGCATTAGTCGGATCTACCTATTATTTGCTTGATATTCGGCCTGAAATATTGAATATAAATTGGCTATTCTTAAGTGCTCTATGGTACCTTGGTATCATTTTTTCCTTGTTTTTTGTTCATAATGGAGCAAGGCTGGGCGCAATAATAGCAGGCGTTATCGGATGGATTACGCTTACATTCTGGTTAACTGACAATATATATACGATATCAGGAGATTCTCTTCTAGCAAGTTCACCAAGCATGATAATGACTATTCGAAATTTTATTGGAGCAGTTGTAGCGGGATTGGTTGTTGCGTCTTCTCACAATGTCTTTCATAAGATACGAATACATGGGTTATAATGAAAATAAAGCAGATATTTATCAAAAAATAATCTGACCTGTTAGGATCATGTTGGATTGAAGCCTAATTATATTTTAATCCATTTTGGATTAGCACTATATTTTATAATTACCCATTATTTAAATAGCAATATTATTCATATCTTCATTAGTTGGTTTACATTCGACGAAAAAAAGTAAAAGGTATAGATTATGCATATATAGTAAGAAGTGTATGGGATCAATCAACAAGGACATCAAAACAGAAGACAATAAAATATCTGGGAAAAGCGTCTAAAGTGACGGAAGAAATGATCCCTATTGAATATCGTGACGATCCTTCCATAATTTCATTTATAGCCCGTTACAGCAGTGTCGACAAAAAGAAGAATGATACTATAACTAGGAAACTTAGACAAGAAGTCTTCAAAATGCTCTCTTACAGCGACTTAAAAGGTCTGTTGAAAATCTATGATAACTATGTCAATCTTTTTGGGACGATTCAATTCTATGAGAATCTATTAAAGCCAGTAATGTACAGCATCGGACAGCTGTGGGCCGAAGAAAAAATTGATGTTGCGACGGAGCATGTATGTGTCAATACTGCCAGTACCTTAATAAAGATAATAGATGAAAAGCACCCAAAGCGCGCTACCAACCATCATAATAAAGGTAAAATATTTATATGCACTCCAAATGGAGAACAGCATAATCTAGCCTGTAATATTATTGAATCAGTTTTACTGTCGAAGGGGTATCAAGTTTATAATGCATCTCCATCATTGCCCACAGAATCTGTGATTAGCGCCTTAAATTACATTCTACCTGATGCCATTTTAATCTCTGTAACCCTAATGGATCATCTCCAAACTACAAAGAGCTTGATTAAAAAAATCAGAGCCAGATTCTCTTCTTTGCCAATATTTGTTGGAGGAATAGCTCTGGATGAAGATGAGAACAAGACTTCAGATTTTGAAATTATCAACACTATAGTCATTAGAAATGTACCACTTGTTGATTTAATAAAGTTAATAAAATCGAAATTGATGCCAACTTATGTTTGACGATAATATGGCAAAGCTCTAAGACCTCGAGGAACACATCCTTGGAACATATTTCACCTTAACAAACTGGATGTCATCTATTCTTTCTCTGACATGAATTCTTTATAACGTCTGCCCCCTGAGCCAATTTATTTGTACTGTCTTGTTCCAGTAATAAACCACATGGAAGATATGCTAATCCTAGCTGCAAGTAAAAACCTAAGATAATTCCGAATTCATTTTGGATTTCTAATATAGAAAAGAAGATGGATACCTTATCAAGAATATGGATAGACCTATTGCAATTGGAGAAAGTATTAATGCACAAATAGAAACTCCGAGTAGAGTTCTTCTAATATGGAATGAAATTATCTATCAGCGTTAAAATGTTGTTTTTAGTAAAAGAAAGAAGAACAATGTAGCCATCTGGGGGCCAAGAGAGCAGCGAGGAACCTTTATTTGAATTGGTGCAATTAATATCCAGAGCGATATTTTGACCTTGGATAAAAGGCCTGTCAAGTTTGAGATATACGTGTCAAATTCTGGCAAAATTAGAATTTAAAATACATACGTAGTCTATTTAGAATAATAATATAAGGTATCAATGGATAAGGTAAGTACACGTATGTTAAGCACTAATATTGGCATATCAAGATATGAACAAATTAACAATGATGCTATACTATGTTTTACGATACTTTTTACATTTTTGGGATTGATTATTAGTACAGGGAGTTTAGCAATTGCACAAGAACAGCAGCAGCAAATTCTACCAGAAACCATGATAGGTAATTTTACACTTAGCATCGACGTGCTAGGGATTAACAGCGAAACTAGAAATTCCACAATATCAATCACTGGTCCAGAAGGTGAATCACTAACAAGTAATACAACTATTGACTTATTCTCAAAAGCTCAACAGGATTTTGCTAGCGAAAGTAATCCAGTTGCGTTGACGTTTCCTATCAATATAAATTCTAGCTTGTTACATGATGGGGATGAGTTAAAGGTTTGTCTTATAATGGTAGATACAGACAAGATAGATTGTGAATTGACAGTAATTACAAGATATAATTTGGAAGGATTTCCCAAGTCAGTACAACTTGAGGCTGGAGGAAATATAAAGCAACAAATTAGGGACCTACTTAAATAAATGATTGTTAAAGTACTTAGATCGTTAGGCCTAGCTCAAAAATAACTTGTGAACATTTTTTTTGCTGTGTGGAGTTTGTATACTTCGTCTTCTTTTAATATGAAGATTTGATCATGCATTTCGAATAATTCTTATCAGATCTTTTATTTCTAAATTCAATAAATTATCTGTTTTATATGTATAATACATCAGCCTGTTGTCATCGTAAGCTTTTTCTACAATAAGTGCTTATTTCAGTGAATCTTTTCCTACATCATTAATTATAAAATCCATACAGCACACATGCTTGTTATTTGCACTACTTACAACATTTTGTAAACAATATTTCATAATGTTTTTTTGACTTTGAATTTGGATTTCAGCTTGAGCTTGTGTTTGTTGTTATTGTTGTACTGATATCTGTGCTGTTCATCCTTG
Organism: Nitrososphaeraceae archaeon; assembly: GCA_049578985.1. GTDB lineage: Archaea > Thermoproteota > Nitrososphaeria > Nitrososphaerales > Nitrososphaeraceae > TH5896. The sequence goes on along the minus strand of JBAUMZ010000157.1, from coordinate 17,243 downwards.
GATTGTGTTACAAAAGAATAAGGATAGGCCTTTACTGTATCATCATACCACTTAAATTTAGACAAAAGTTAGATAGATGAATTACATGGTAGTCCGAACAAATATCTAAACAAGTTACCTTCTTTCACAAGTTGATCCATAGATTTTAGTAACCGCATCATGGATTCATCATCTGAATAGATCACTAGATGATGCTTTCTAGGTACTTCTGATTGCTGCTTCATTAATCATACATCCATAGCATCTTTTACTATTGAATTTATCGACTCCTCTTTGATTTGCTATCTCTCCTAATTTCTCATGAACTTGATCGTCGAAACTTCTGATGATGAGATTATGCGTCAATGTGTAGACTATCTCCTTGATAAGTATTTATAGACATTGCTATCAAGATAGCAATATGAATATATACTTATATATGATATGTATAAAGATGATGTGAAGCACTTGAATCATGATATGAAAAAACCCTCTTCAACCAAATGGACGAAAGAGAAAAACTTGCATCTGTCATCTTCAATAAATACAATACCAGATAAAGCGACCAAGATCAGAACTAATAAGCCGATAAGAAATAGCGATGTTTATGACCTTCTTCTAAAAATACCTCCAGGAAAGGTTTCCACTTATGGGGACATAGCTAGAGCGCTTGGAAATCCTTCCGCCTCAAGGACAATAGGTAGAATACTTAGTGAAAATCCAAACCCCATTAAAGTACCGTGTCACAGAGTAGTTATGTCCAACAGCCGAGTAGGAGGTTACGCCTATGGAACTGCCAAGAAAAGACAGTTACTTGAAAATGAGGGCATATCATTTACCAAAGAAATCGTTCAGAATTTTAAGAATGTTAGAGTTTACCCGCAGAACAGCAATTATACTAGGTCTTGAGAGATTAGAATCTGTTGAATACCAACAGTGTCTTGAAGTAAAAGAAAAAATTTTAGAGACTAACTGGCAGTCCATATCTGATGAAATGAATACAGGAGGATACAACAGTTTGGTACCGCAATTTCTTCATGATCAGGAAAATGAAATTTTATTTTAACATAAGAGTAATCTTTGAATTCTTCAAAACTGAAATGCGGATCTGTTAATCAAACATAGATTATAAAATGAAAAAAGAAATTGTGTACACTCTTTTCTATCAGAATAGGAAGCAATATTTCAGGGACATTGCTTAGATAGAATTGACCTTTCAATAATGATTGTGATGAATAAAAAAGTAGATATGTTTAATGTGGGCGAGACAGCCAATCTTCTGTACAAAGATGGAACAGCACACTATTATGGGATAATTATACCATACAAAGAAGCAAATATATATTTTGATTTATTAATGAAAAATATTCTATGGAAAAATGATGAAGCCATCATTCTTGGTAAATATATCATTACGAAAAGAAAAGTAGCATGGTATGGTGACTCTAGTTACTCGTATACTTATTCAAATGCGACAAAGCAAGCATTAACCTGGACTAGAGAACTCTTAGAACTTAAGCGATTAGTAGAACAAATTACAGGAGCAGGATTCAATTCTTGTTTGCTAAACTTATATCACAATGGAACTGAAGGTTTAGGATGGCATAGTGATGATGAAAAATCAATCGGAAAGAATACTTCTATTGCATCGCTAAGCTTTGGGGCAGAACGAAAATTTTCACTCAAGCATAAGCAAACTAAACAAACGGTATCACTAGTACTCGAACATGGCAGTTTGCTTGTTATGAAAGATGTTACACAAACGAATTGGTTGCACAGCTTACCCAAGTCTAATAAGATTATCCAAGCAAGAATAAACCTGACTTTTCGAATGATGGTGTGATAAATTGTAAGTGTAAATTAATTATGAAGTATGACCATTGTAAAAAGAAATATGACACAAGGAAGCAACTACAAAAAATATTAATACCAAATTTAGAAGATGCTCGATGCTGATTTGTACTAAAATCAAAGGATAGTCGCCTGTTCAATGATATGATGCAACATATGTATAAATGGTAACAAACTATTCCTGCTACCGAGAAGATTTATAAGATTTGTTTGGCATGGCTGTCCAGTAGTATCGAATGAGTTGCTCAGCAGCAAAGATTTATTTTACCGACACACACAATCTCGTACAGGAGTTAAAATTGAATAATGAGAATGTAATTACACTTTGGCAAAACTATAGTAGAGCTTGGATGGAGGCATACAATGAATTCATTAAAGCGTATATAGGTACCACTGAAAATTGGCTTCGTGTTGATAAAATACCTATGTTAAACAGTGCCTTTGGCGTGGCTGGCTTCGTAAACGGAGTTGATGTTATAGGCGCAAGTATAACTGGAGATAAACAGATTACTGTCACCCTGAGATATACTGGAAAAGATAAGGCCCCTAACATATCATTAGACACTATTGCCATGAAATTCGATGATATCCATTCAAAGCTAACAGGAAGTGGCAAACTCGAGTCTGATTGGAGTTCCCCATGTACTAAAGTCATAGAATTATCAGGAAATACAACACTCAATGACGTAAAGGTCATTGGAATAAAAGCCGTTGCTTTGTAGTTTGACATCTATATTGGTCCTTCAGCACAGCAGTAGTACTATATCTCGTTACTAGTTCAAGAGTAACAAAGTCACGAGCGTGAAAGTGTCAAAATATCCTTAATGAAATAGTTAGAAGTTTGTTATAATACCTTATTATGGTATAATATGGACAGTTATACATAGTTCGACATTATAATCTCTAATTTGGAGCCTAGTAAAAGGCTAACATATCACAGATACCGACCATCAGCACTTGTAAGAGTACTAGCGATATACGTATTATTATTATATGGGTTAAAAAGTAAGGCAATAGACAAAGGCAATAAATTAAATGCTCCATTAATGACGTGACTGTCCTTTGATCTTCAGATGCAGTCATGCATTATGATGTAGCCTAATACACCTTCTTATATATCCCTTGTAGATTTATCCACTTCTAGTTCCTAGTTAACTCATAAATAAAACTACCCTACATAATATTCGATTACTAAAATTAATAACTCAAATTTATGGCTTTTCAACTGGCTAACTAGGACAGTTTGCAATATGCCTTCTTTGAATAAAAAGTTCATAAAAATAATAAAAATGATAACGTGACAAAAATTTTTACGCGCTCTTCTTTCGAAGCCTCAACAAATCACTCCTACAATATTCATCTTATGATAATGCTGAAAAAATCTTAGGAAGAGATGTGTCATACCTATAGCTTATACTCATGTGACCATCATCAAACTCATCGTAAACATGTCTGATGTTCATCTTTTCGAGTTTTGAGTGAAGCATTCTCGCGCCCCACTGAAGATTGAATTCATCTCTTATGCCACAATCAATGAAAATAAGTTTGAGCTTTTTCAGGTTCTCGGAATAATTTTCTACCATCCTAACTGGATCACAAGCAAGCCATCGATTCCATACCTCAGGTAACGTCTCGCCTGTATTGAGATCGAAGGGTAAATCTACACCCATCTCTTTTGATTTAGGATTTGGTGAATAATGTGCTGCCATTCCAAATATATTCAAAGGTGGCCCATCATTTTTTTGATGACGGTTAGATTTCTTCCAGAAATTATTTAGCCACTTTTTAGGGCCTCCAGATTCCCTAAACGCATCAAGAGCTTTAGGAAAATCTAGAGGATAACAGTATTCAAAACCTGCATCTCCTGAGTGATCTATAATGCCTTGAAATATGTCAGGATGTCGCATGCCCAAGACGATAGAGCCATAACCTCCAGAAGACTTTCCCCATACAGCATGGGCAGAAGTGTTGTAGTTTTTATCTATAAATGGCACAATCTCATCTATGATATAGTCTTCGTATCTACCTGTTGCCGAAGAATTGATATACTGATTTCCCCCAAATCTTGTAAAACAATCAAGCAAAACCAAGATCATTGGACCACATTTTCTTTCTAAAATCAGGCGATTCATTCGATCTTCTATGTTTTCTGTAAATGGATCCGCATTTAGCAGCATTTTTCCCTGACCTCCAAATCCCACAAGACCAAAAGCGGCAATGTAACCTTTAGAATTACTTTGTGTATATTCGGAAGGAAGATAAACCAAGACATCTCTTACATATGGATCTTTTAATGGGTTAGTTTTGAGCACCCTGCTCGCATAGCGATGTGTAACTATCTTTCCTTTTGACTTGTTTGTTAATCTAGCCAACCGTGAATAATATTGAATTTATTGGTTATTAGTATTTCACTATTTTTTGTATATTTAGCTAATTTGCGTTATCAATTACAACTTAACATGATTCTTTTTACTCGTGGTGATCTTCGGGTTGTTATCATTTAAATGAAATATGGATATATCTAAACTGCGAGAGTCTTCCAAGAAATTACTGACGTTGATGACGCATCATTTACAGACAATGATGCCTCGAAAGATGTAACCATCGATTCAAGTTAGGAAAATTTCCATAGCATCCAAGTCATTTTCTTGGAAGTGCAATTGTTGTTTAGATGGCCTGAAATGGATCAACTATCGGTATACTGTGGGATATCATCTAAGGTAAGAGATAATATATATGAGAGTACCATTAAACCAGTCACTATCTGTAATTATGAGCTTATTATTTGATGATTTTCTATTCAGTGAAATTGAATTTGTGGATTTTTAAACAAACTGAAAGAGATATCATCAAGCTGTACAACTCTTTGACTCCCCATGTTCGGACAGCAGTGAATGATTCTAATGATTATATGCTTAACTTTGGTTATTGGATAAATAATGATAATGATCCAGTCAATGCACAATATGAACTCAGTACGATATTTGGCAAATTCGCTAAATTTGATACTGTTGAGTTGATTGCCGATATTGGAAGTGGATTCTCATCTCCTGCTGTTCAATGGAGATCAGAGTATCCTAATCTAAGGATTTTGTGTGTTGATATTAATTACATGGAGTTGAGTACAGCTAGAAAAATGGTAATTTTTCCTCCTTCCAATTCCTCTCCGGCTTCTTCTGATCGCATATCTTTGATCAATGCCAGTTCATCCAAGCTGCCATTTGGGAAAGATAAGCTTGATATGATCGTTGCATTTGAATCAGCACAACATTTTCAAAGCATAGCCAATTTTCTGGAAGTATCTAGATCCATTTTAAAGCCTGGTGGATTAATTGCACTTGCAATTCCAGTTATAGATTTAAAACCAATACAAAAAGGGGAGAATCAGAAAATTAGCGTTATAAAAAAATTGAAGCTAATGAAAAAACTTGGAATTCTGTACTTTAGTTGGGCCTCACAACATTATGACACAGATACAATATCAAGATCTATTGCAGACCATGGGTATCAGATAGAAGAATTTCAACAAATTGGACACCAAGTATATGAACCCTTGGCAGAGTATTATGTCAGAAACAGAGGGAATATCAGACATAGGCTCATACAATCATTTACATCGTACAAACAGAGAATGTTCTTTGAGTTTGTTGAGTATATGGTGTACAGGTCGGCTTTAAAAATGAAGGATCTATCCATGAACGGAATGTTAGATTATGTGTTAATTAGGGCTAAAAAAGATAATCTAAAGTAGATTCCTGATACGTTTTAATCAAAGAATAGCCATTATGAGTTATTATACAGGATATTCTGTGCAGTTCAGTAGCTTAGAAACTAATTGCCAGAGTTCAACTGGATTATGGAAGGTTTCTACAATACCATTCAAATTCAAATGGCGTAGTTCACCAACTATTTCAAGAAGTTCTTTGCAGTAGTATATATTGTTTTTAGGTATCTAAGTTATCCAGTATTTGATTTCGAGAATCTACAATTAATTTCCAGAAAGACTAGCGCATAGACTCACACTCTTCTTTAGACCATCCTCGTTTAACCGGTACAATGTTTTGTGTGCGAGGATGTTCTACCCACCAATTCACAAGACCATTGCAATTACCGCATCGTAATTCAATTCTTGAACCATTTATCTTAAAATATTCTACTGGCTTTGAACTATCCATGTGCTGATTACAGTTACAATCTCTTGTGCTAGACATTTTATACCTATTCCACAAATCTTCGGAAAAACAAGATAATATTAGGTGTGATCAATAAGACTATCAAAAGAGTATATGATGGATGTTATGTTACTTCATAGCATTTGCTTCAGCTTGTCAAATATTGTACATTTCATGTCCTATTTTTATTCTATTCTATTAATTATAAATTTCCGCAAATTTGACCATAATTTTTGATAGCTGCTCCATACTTGTGGCGTTTTCTAACTGATATATAACTATCTGTTGTTTCTTTCAGTTGCTGGGAGCATGGGAAGACGATATTATAGCATAAATTTGAAATCAGTATCATCTTTTATGTTCATATCGTGTCCTACCTTCGACTTTAAAGATTGATTCAAAGACGTAAACCAGACGGAACTAATCAGGTATCTGGAATTCAGCAGAAATATTTGAAAAGTTACTTCATAGTCCTTACCATCAGCAAAAGAGAGTATACCATTTGTTCCTCTAAACTCTTGGTTCCGATGTCAACTGCCAAATACATGGCCTGAAATTATTGAGGGAAGACCGTATTCATTATCGTGAAATAAGAATCGAGTATTTTCAGTCTTCTACAATCTATCTCATCATCTTACATCAAGGAGATGGCTATATGGCTTGCTGATAGAGCTTTAAATGGGGTCTCTGAGAGTTTTGATATCTGAGCCAATCCCCCCCCATGGTCTTGAAATATTTCAACCTGAAGTAAAGAGAACAGAAGGCAGGTTGCAGATGAGAGCATATCCAGGTTCATTAAATCACTACAAGGTGATAGATAAGAAGTATGTGCTCTTGGATGTCACCGAACCTTACGAACCAAACACCCCTCTCGTTCTGATTCAACTATTCTCAAAGAAACTCGCAGAGCACCAGTCCCAGATCTTCGAGCGATGCTGGAGAAAATCCCTTCCTCCACGAGCCTTAGACAAGCGCGCGTTACGTGCAAAGGTCTAAGGTGGATATATGAACACCCTTGGGGCAAGTTGTGGTCAGGAGCAAGAACAATTACTGACAAGGATAAAGTTAGCTAACCATGGTGTCCGCGACAACAGCCAGGTTTTACCCCATAGTACAGCTTGGTACCGTACTGTACTGTACAGTACTAAGATTGGTGCCATAGGCACCTAGGAATAAGGCTGGTACCGAAGGCTAGTACCCGTGGTTCTAACTGGTACATTCTTTTTGATAATGAGATCCATAGTTAAAGAATTCTAGATCAGGCATGTATTTAGCTCAGATTAACTAAGCTACTAGTAACTCAATCGAAGCAAGAATGTCTGTAATTACACTACTATGCAAATATACAGAGGATCGTACCGGTATGCATTTACAAAACCATGGACAGTGTGTCCAAGATGATCTAATGGTACACTTTCGTTGTCAGAAGTAGTACACTTTTGTAGCATGGTTCAATACATTATAAGAAATCCTACCCTCACTTCAATGTTGCAATATCTATTTTGGCAAGTATCTGTTGGAATTTATTTTGCATCTCTTCACGATATGAGATATTGTCCTGTTCATGTTTAGCTTTCATCTTCTCAACTTCGCCTTGTTTTTCAGTTAGTATTTCAACCTTTCTTCTTAGCTTGTTTTCTTCATTTATCGTAAGAGCATCAATTATACTAGCATAACCTATCATTTTGTCATTACCTTCCAACAAATCGCTTTCAGATGGTCTAACGTATGATTCTAATGCTAAGCCTCCAGAACTATGACCCATCAAAAATTCGGTGTGCTTAAATAGTTTCGTGCCATTCCAGCGTTAACGGCAACTGTCTGCCAATATTTCCTAAAGCCGTGAGTTTGTTTCACTGGTCGTCTTTGCCTAAGTCGGAATCAATGGCTTTTATACATTCAGGTGTGCAATAAGTTATGTATTCTTCGTCTTCATTTTCGTATACAGTTAACTTGTAAATATTATACTTCTCAATTTCTTCTAAATTTCCAAGTTTAAGAGAAGGTATAGCTCCAACTCTGATACCGGAAGAGCACATCAAAAGTATTGCAACCTTAGCCCGCTGATCAGCTTTCTCTAACATTTTTATTATTTCTGAATGGATATAGGGTCTATCTTTTTTGCTCTTCCTTCCTTTACCTATATATGAATTAATTTTCTTCCATTTGAGTTTGATATTATTGGTATCATAAAATTTTTTAACGGCAGCAATTCTTGACTTTATTGTAGCTGCATTAGGTTTGCATTTCTCTCTCCGATATTACATAGTCTATTAGTTGGGATTGGATTATTTTAGGATCTTCTTCTATTAGTCTGTTACAGTCTTTTATCTTTCTAAATTGCATGTATAGCTCTAGAGAATTTTTGTATGATATACGACTGAAAGGTGAATGAACTGTTTCAATAAAATTTCTGTAGGTTTGTCCTGTGAGAAGGATTGGGCTAGTCATATCGTTTTCTTCTTTTCATTCTTCTATTGCCCTACGAAGTATATTAGGTATTCTAGATTACATAAAAAGAGTATTAGATATAGTATAATTCTCCATGTGAATGATAATATACTGAAGAAATAGTAACGTATATAGCTCTGTTGACTATAACTCAATGAGTCTTTGTATCGGACGAAAACAATAATCAAATTCCCATGTATGATAAGGACACAAACACATTAACATACAATGTTATGACAGAGAATGCATCTCTTCAGTTACCAAATGAGTTTGGTCCAGTATCTTAGTCTAAATTCATTATAAGCATATTCGAGCACTGCTTTCTGTCGGGGATACGTCCTACAATATGGTCTCCCATTGACATTAATTTCCCCACTTTCGAGCATTGCATATGACCTCTATCGCTTCCTCATCAAGCCTAGCGTCATGGCTATGCTCTGTACGATCCCAACCTGAACTGGGGGCCCCAGAAGTGGGGCGAGACAATCTCACAGGTGAGCTCATGAGACATTTCTACGGCGAATTCATTAGGTACTATATAGAAAAGCTCCGAGACGGGAGGTTGATATCTAACTGTTATGTTAGAATGCATCCCGGAATTCAATGATCGTCATCTGTATGTATTATCGTCTGTTACGTGTTTTTACAGCATGACAGTTTGGACAAAGAGCTTGGCAGTTCGATTCACTATTATCATAGCGCTTTCCATTCTTATGATCCCAATCAACAACATTTAACAGATGTCTACAATGAGCACATCGATGATTCTGCTTCTTCAATACTCTTTCTTTTACAATATCAGGAAAGCCGTGTCTTTCTTCTTGTTTCTTCTTACGGGAGCGTCTCTTTATCCCCATCCCTATAGCCGCCGCAGCAGCAATCAACAAAATGGATATTACTAATCCAGAGGCATTCCCTGAATCTGTTATTCCTTCTTGCGGCTGATTTGCGCCACTAGATTGAGCTTCTAAATCGGCGCCACTAGATTGAGCCTCTTCCTCCACTACCTCGGAAAGAATTACGATCTCTGGTTTGTTCTCTGGGCTGTTGTTTCTTGTTATACACAATTCATCATCAAGACAAACCTGGAATTCTTCATCCACTTGGACAGAATTAGGGGCAAATTGGAATTCTTCATCATCGCCAAAATCTATATATTTGCAAGGTAGAGTCTCACTCTCAGAGAAAACGCATACCTCCCCTCTATCTCTTTCGTTACTAACTATGACCTCTAGACCCTCTGACTGTGCGTAGACAGGTAACAATATAGTGCTTATTAATACGAGTATGATACAGGTAGTTGGACCGTGTAAATCGAAATTGCCTAGGCTAAATAAACTGGCATTTTTGGCCATGGGTTACTATATTTAGATTGCTTTGATTGTATTATGTAAAATTTTTGGAGATTTCTATTAGTACTTTGCACTGAGCAGAGAAATCATTGTCTGATAACTGATTAAGATCAGGTTTAGAATTTGAGTGGGATATTATAGTTCTTTTAGTTAATCCCCTCATTTTAGCTCTCACACTGTTTATCTCCTGTTTCACGCTGTTGCTAATTATTATTTTTGAGTATCTTAAAACAATATTTGTTTGGAACTGACAGGTTCGTGCAGTCCAGATATTCTATCTGTGCTGTCTCTTCAACATAATAGTCGAATCTTGTACGTGGCGATTCATCCCACCAACCGATAAGACCTTTGCATCTACTGCACCGAAGCTCTGTTCATGAATCACTTATCTTGATAAACTTTGCCGGTGTCGAATTACTTGTCCAACGGTTACAGACGCATCTTTCAGTCCATTGCAATTCAGTATGTTATTTTATAGACAACATAAGATATTGTTTGATGCAATCAATCCCACTTGTGGAAGAATATTGAAAATTAGTGCTAGTAACTTAATCTTTGGTAGATTGATCTTCATGTTGTAAATTTGTTGTATGTCTTTTAATATATTTCTGGAATTCGTAATCATCTTCCTGGCTTTCGATCCCAAAATAACGTTTCATGCCCTTTAGCGATTCAGATCGTTTAATAAAATCAAGATCTTTATCTTTTGAATCTTTAGCCACCTTATATATAGGAATTCATGATGTAAAAAATTGCGGGTTTTAGGCTAATTGAATGATGGAATATGACTGTTTTTCAAAAAATCTTCTAGCTGTTCATAACTTTCAGCCTCAAAATACTTCATTAAATTTTCAACTGTCTTATCATCATATCCCATATTTCCGTTCTTCTTTTTGCCTAACGTAACCTGAATATCCCCTGTTTTATTATCCAAGTCAGTATTACTTAATACTCGGAGGGGCAACTAGCGATATAAGCTTTTACTAAATAGATTTTCAAGAGGTTAACCATCTAGAAAAGAACTTTTATGCTAATCTTCTTAATTCATTTGAATTAGTTTAAATAATCAGTGGAAATTATAATAACTTTCGCATGCTAGTTAATATGATTACAGAATGTATATTATTAAATATCAGAAGACACTTACGTTGATTTATCTATTGCCAAACTAATATTTAATTTTTATATTTTTGTTATTAATATGCAAAAATTACAAGCCCTCTAAGCCCACTAAATGACTATAAAACTCATTTAATTTATTAGCTGTACAGCCATTGGTACTGCTTTTCAAGCGCTTTGTGGAACTGTAGCCCTTACTGATGTGCAACATCTTTTTTGATACTCTCACTGGCGAAACTCGATCTCGTTCATATTAGCCATAATGCCGGGGCATTTTTCCTATCCGCTGTTGTCTTTCTGCTAATGTTCCTCGTCCAGAGAACTCTGCCCGGTGTAAAGATATTATACTATCCACGATTACGAGTTTGGTATTGTATTGTTCAATATACTTTGGGAGATCATCAATAAGAATTTCTAACTGATCGCTCGAGTACACATTATAATGATAGATTCTTTTAAGAATATCCTCTGGATCTAGATTCTTTTGTTCGGCGATCTGGTGGACACGATTGGCCCGGAATGTATTCTCAGTATCTATGAATATGATACTTCCGGGTGGTCTCTGTCATGTGTTCATCTAATCTATCATGTTCCAATAATGTTATAGCGGCTGCACAAAGTGTTTGACATATCTGTGACTTACCTGAGCCGAACTCACCTGCAATTTCTGTTACAGCCTGAGTTTCAAACCCGCCATTTAGAAGAGCGTCGAAATTTGATGAACCAGTGGTATAACGTGAAATCTTGTTTCGCTTTTCTAACAAATCATCTGCAGTTGAAAATTCTTTTGATAGAATTTTATGATCCGTCAGGATTTTTCTGGCATTTACAATAAGAGCAGAAACTGACTCGACATTGAGCAATGAATCTTCATACTTTGATGCAAGTTCAATTGGATTCTGAACAGCCAATTGATAAACTGAATCGATTTTCAATTTCTTCAACTTTGCAATTAAATCGCTAGTGATATTCGGAATCTCTCCCAGAGTGACTTCTTTAAGACGGCTAGGCATGGGCATCACAGTTTGGTATGTTAACTATTTTTGACTCTTTGTTAATAAAATCGGCAGTAACTTAAAGACCGGGAGTGGGGGGAGTACCGATTTAGGGCCAGACCCACAAATTAGATTGCTAGACTTAATTTATTAGTGTCAATCACACTTAGAATTTCTTAGAACGTAGTTCCTAGTACAATATATCACACCGTAAATATAACAAATATTACTGCATTATTCAAATGTCCCAAACATACGAAGACTGTTTACAACTATTTTCTGTTCGCTGTGGAGATGTCGGACTTGATTGTAATTGTGCCATTTATGGAATCAATGAAGAGGCAGTAACCGATAATACAATTTTACACATGTCTGAAAATCATGCCATTAAACCTGAAGAAATGACTACATGTATGAGACTAAAGATAACAGAGAATGTGCGCGTATGTGTACACCACTCTCCCCTACCTACGAGTTCTAGCTCATATAATAATCATTTTTGATAAATATTTGATATGTCAAAGCACAGCCGCACTAAACTTGTTCCGCAAAGTGTGAGTCCACCAGAGAAGCAGAGTCTCGAAGTTATAGAAGCTCTACCAGAGCAAAATGAAGATCCAGTGATAACTGAACTAGATAATGAGGTTGAATGCCCACGATGTAGTGATATTATGGAGTTAAATTCAAAATTTGATGCATTAGTGTATTTTTGTGATAGTTGTAACTTCGTACTAAAATGTGTCTAGTCGCGTTGATGATTGGATACACAGCCTAGAATCAAGTAATACAAAAGAAGATTGTTAGTTAGCTTTTAGTATTTAAGTAATAGTTAAGCGAAGAATGCAGTTGCAAGACTGTCCAACGTGACTGGAATTATTGAAGATGCAACCGAAATTCACCAGTTAGCCCGAAATTTAGTGAATGGGACTTGGAGTGAAATTGTTATGCTCTTTTCTGCTGAGAACGGATTCAAAATAATATTAGAAGTAGGAAATGACCAGCTTATTCTCGAGGCAGGATGCTATTGGTCAAGCTATATATTTGACCAGTAAAAGAACCGTAGAAGATTTAAATTTGATATTGTTATGCAACCAGTAAAAGAGCCGTAGAATAGATTTAAATTTGATATTGTTATGCAACTTTTTCAAGACGAAGATGAATCCATTAAGAAATGGTTATCTGATACTTTGAAAATAGTTGATAATAATAAACATGAAATAGATTAGAATTCCAAAATTAAGTTATTTAGAGACTAGTTTTGGATTTTCACGTTAATCTTATTCGCCACCACTTGGATCTCAATAGCTCGTGTTTCATCGTCGCCAAGTTTCAGTTTGAACAGATGACCCAAGACGCATTTCAGAGTGTCAATTTCATTTAGAAGAATCTCTTTCTCTCTAGCGGTATCAGAATCCTCTATCTCTATTTCTAACTCTTGGATTTTATCATTCAGCATGTTCTCGAATTTTTTAGTGTCTTCTAACTCCAAACGCATCTTGCTTACCTCAAGTTGTTGCTGTTGTTTATTATGAGCTCGATCTAAAACCCAATGGATAATTCTCATGGTCCAATATAGGGACTGTATTTCATCTTTGCGATCTATTATGTACCATGAGTTGAGTTTCACGTTCGTTGCTATTTCGACCTCTTCCCTTAGAGACCCAATTCTTCGATAATCTTAGCTAATTTGTTGAGTTTGTGCATGAACCAATCAATGTCTACTTATGATATAATCAGTGAAATACGACTGGCAGAGGGAGAGTGTATCGTTCTGCGGTCTTGTTGGGCTACTCTGCAGATGTGGGGCTTCTAACAACAAACCTTTTAGTGATGGTACTCATAATTACATCAATTTTGTGGACGATAAAGTTGAATAAAGAAATCGATTGGGTAGTCCGATTCATTTCCAATCCTATTGATGTTGAGATTAGTATCCACAATCGTTTAGCGATACACCATTTGCATCATTTGTAGATTCACAAGGTGGACTGGTAAACTGACATTAGCACAGTTTTTGGAGATTGATGATGCTGGAAATGTCGTAGGTAGTGGTGATGGACAACCAGAGTATTATGACCAATCATATTCCCACTAACATTCACAACTTCGCTAATCTGACTCTTTAGTGGATAATGATTGAATTAATTCAGAAATGTGCTCAAGGATTTTGATATGGTGATCTTCATCCACTACTATGCTTCTTAAAATGGATTTTGATTCAGGATCATCTGCCATTTCAATACAACTACATAGAAGATCTCGAGATTCTTTCTCTTCAGAAATAGATTTTGCTATTCCCTTGCTCGTTAGAGGACTACTACTACTTCCACCTTCAATATTTGACATCATCGCTGAAATGTATTGTACATGTTTAAGTCCATCAGTAAGTAACGTCTGAAAATATGTTCTTATGAGATTGTTTTGCATACTACCTAAAAGTTTCATATAATGTGAGATTTCGCTCAGTTCTGCCTCGTATTGGGACTTGAGCAAACTATATAATTTTTGCTTTCTTTTAAAATCCTCTAATCCCAAGGTATCAATATCATAATCCATACTATTTCTTATCTTATCAAGGTTCCTATTCAAATGACTTAAAGAAATTCTAAAAACTTCCAAAACTCGAATTTTCTATTCTTACAATAATTTTCTGATTACTTTTATACCATGAAGATATAATTTTTATCCTCCTTATTTTTTCCCTATATAATTGGCTGGAATCTTGTATTTTTTACCTTCTAGTCTGTACAGTTTCCAGCAATCTGCATGTAAGAATCTAAGCGAATCTACATCTTTGCTATCCTGATTAGCTCCACAATAATCACATATTCTTCCCTGATTAAATAGATCCGATCTTGTGATATTGTCCGTCTTCAATACTATCACCTCCTCGTCCTCCTCGTCCTCTTGCATACCAATTTAGACAAATTTCCAAGTCCAGGTATTGGTTACGTTAAGTAATTAAAATAATTACCTCTTCAAAATAAAATGTCATACTTGTCATTGCCAGTACCTAATTGACGGTAAAGGTCCTTGCCTTCGTTACGATTTGAGTTCGATGCTGGTAATCAATGTCACGATATAATATCTCCTTTCTATTTCTAAATCTTAATCAGCTATATCCTTTTCTGCCAGTATTCTTGTAGTAGTAGTAGTTCCTCAGAGAGTTAGACGCCTTGTTTATCTTGACGCCTATATACCACAAGACAATAAGAGTGCATTTGACTTGGTACCTGGTTTAGAAACTATTTACAAGAAAAGAACGTTAAGGGAAGAAGGCAAAGAATGGTTAGTTGCATCATATACACCACAAGAATTTGGTGTGATAAATCCTGATGATATTAAATGGATGAACACTAGGTTATCGCCTATGCCATGGCATACCCATGATCAACCAATTAGAATCACTAACATGAACGCCCAAAGTCTTCATAAGAGTTTTATATCTTTTAGTGAATTCGGGCGTTCACAATTCAAGTCTCAAAAGTCGGACGTAGGTTGGGATTATCGTGAACTGATGAGAGGACATGATGCCATGATTAATGCCCCAAATGAATTAGTAGAATTACTTGAATCATTAAATTATAGTAACTGACAAAGTCGCGCGCAATCTGGGGAAGAAACTAATGAAGTAGTCAAACATGGTGGGTTCAAAATCTGACATGAGATATGGTTAAATTGCATGCGATTATCTGACCTTTTGACGCCATGATGATTAAATGTGCAGAATGCAATTGTATTCCCAAGATTGACTGCATTAAAGGTTCTAAAAGTGGGTGTCATTATTGTACAAGAGATATCTGTTGTTGTATAATGGAGTTAGAGTAATACGATGTCTTAACCATAGGACCTGATTTCTGGGCGCAAATATATTCATGAAAGATATGATGTTTATCATTTCTGCGCGCAAAATCCTTTTCGAATCAATTATGACCTAATAATGTGCAAGAACCTTGAAAATGAATAGATCACAATACTAGTTCTCTTATTTCCACTCCCATAACCTATGTTCATAATTACCTATTGCATCTGCTTCATACTCATTCACTCCAACGAGATGATTAAGGAATGCAAATTTATTCTCCGAATGTGTTTCATAAAATAACGCACCCATGTACCTCATCTTTCCTGACTCAACCATTTTCCCCTCTGCACGACCTGTTGCAGTTGCCATTTCACACCCATCATTGGTCATTATTACTCATTTACCATGATTATAAGAAGTGCCATCAGGTCTTTGTATTGCCCAATAAGTCCAGGTTTCTGTTACTTCTAGACTTTCTGTGAATATTCCAGTGCATGCAATTGAGATCTCAAATTTTGGAATTCCGTTCTCGACTGATAAGACCCGTTGGCCTGTGATTTTCCCTTTACCTTCGAAGAGTAGTTCTCCTAACATATGCATTTTCAATAGATAGTCGGTCATATTAACGATTTATTTGATTCTCTAACGGTTATATGTCTAAGACGTGAATAATATGTAATCAAAGAATAGAAAAAGTGCCGGAGAACAACGGTTTCGAAGAAGGCGAGGAGGACGAAGTAGACATTGACGATGAATTTGAAGATATTGAAGAAGAGAATGTTTCCACCTTGAATCAAAACAACATACTAAATAGTTGTTGTACGTCCTAACATGGGTGACATTATAGCTTACAAGCATGGGCTACCAAAATAGCTAGTCGGTATATGGAAAAAGAAATAGTACTGAAGGCGAAGTACATAAAACCTACAAAGGTATTAGCAGAAAAAGACATAGCCGCATGGGAATAATGAAGCCTCTTTCAAAGTGTTGATGACTGCCTTAGGATCATCAAAACCAGCGATCGGTAATATTTTTCTTTTCTTGTTTGTTTTTGATTCCATGTTGTTAAGGGGATATTCATGACATAAACTTTGTTCATGTTAGTATTCTATAAGCTGAAAACTTTTTGCTAAAGTATTGTTGAATACTTTGACAATTCGAGGTGTGTACCTAAAAGGTTACCTTGTACGAAGGTTAGCATAATTATGTCTCTCGTACAAAGGTTAGCGAGGATTTTCCAAGGAAGCACAGATTATTTCTCATGTTCCAAGCATTAGCAATTTCTTGATTTCTCTTTTTGGCATTTCTATGATAATGTTTCAACCTTCTAAAAAATAATTTGCTTATATATTAGATCTCTTGCGTAATTAGCAGCCATAATCTGACAATGCCATCTATTTTGACTGTATTATTAGATTGAAATCCTGTTAGACTGCATCACTCTGAAGTTCAGAAGACCGGATATTATATCAGATATGTTATTGTACCTTCTCAATCTGTTTCTGAACTTAGTACCCAT
>JBAUMZ010000156.1:0-14610 GCA_049578985.1 Nitrososphaeraceae archaeon | reverse complement strand
GTTATCGCTGTTATCGCTGTTATCGCTGTTATCGCTGTTATCGCTGTTATCGCTGTTATCGCTGTTATCGCTGTTATCGCTGTTATCGCTGTTATCGCTGTTATCGCTGTTATCGCTGTTATCGGTGTCAACACCTGCAGCTGAGGTGGCTGCATCTATAGAACCCCTTATCTCACCTGGCGGATTGGCTACAGTGTGCACATTTATGTACGCCTGCCCACCTTCAATAGCGTTAACTAGATCAGACATATTTTGACCTTGTAATTGTCCCACGAAATCTTCGGCAGTAAATGTACCGTCTGCAAGAGTGTCATCATTTACGTCAGTGGGTTCTGTAGAGTTAAATAGCCATACAACAGGTGCACCATTCTGACCCGGGGCTGCTTGATGGATGTGTGCCTGAGTTGCTCCTTCAATATCCTTTACTTGTATATTGAATGACATTTCATCTCCATTATCATTTATATCAAACTCAGCCGTTCCAGTTGCATTTGTTGTAACAGGAGGAATTTCGTTGTCGCCTGTTAAATTGGCAGTAAATTGTTGACCGCCGGTTTGGTCCTGTGCATGTACGCTTGGGAATCCTACAACAGTTATTGCTGCTGCAACCGTTATGACCGCTACTAGAACTGTTGATAGTAGAAAACCTCGCAAACTTGTTTCAGACATATCGTACAAAGTAAATCGGAGGCTATATAAGAATGTTATAGAAAAACTTCATGGCAGATGTAAACGCTATTAGATGCAATTTCTTCGTGAACTAGCATCATAATATGGATTTTGTTCTGCACACGAGACAATCCGAGTCCTAAATTTTGTGTAATACAGCATGTCGTCTTCTAACGAGACTGGTAGCTTGGATTTTTCAATGACCTTCAGTATATGCGCAGTTGATATTTGGTTGTGTGGAATGAAGGGATAGTTGTGTTCCTATGACTGGTGCCAATTAGATGACGTGAAACTCATCATATGAAAGTTTGATCGATTTCTTTACCGACAATTTTTTTCCCAGGTCATTACTTCGGAATCAATCGGATTGCCATTACCCAGACTACCTTAGAGCTTATAGCCAATACTGCGCAAGAACACTTTTCTTTCTTGAGCTTCGTCGTCATTCTCTATCCCTTTGGGTTTGAAGCCATCTACTATGCCCAAGATTGCCCTTCCCTGTTCAGTCTCCATATAGAGCACTTCAAGAGGATTAGCGGTTGCGCAGTAAATGCCTACAATCTCGGGTACATCTTTTAACCTGGGTAAGACATTAATTGGATAAGCATTATTGATGACTACGACCAAAAAATGCCCACAACCAACTTCATTAGCGAACTTTGTAGCTAGCAATTCCAGATCTGCATCATTACCTGAGTGCCTCACAAGACAAGGCCCGCTTGCCTCACAGAAGCCTATACCAAATTTGATACTAGGAACGCAATTTACAAGACATTCGTGGACATCTTCTACCGTCTTTATAAAATGACTTTGCGCTAAAATAATCTGTGTTCCAGCCGGAAGATCGATCTTGAATGATTTAACCTCCATAATCTGGTTGATGGTGTCTTTACTATAAATTTAATCCTCTTTTCACTTCTTTACAGTACTTGTTTTGAGACATGACGCAATGGCCAAATTGACAGGTAATAAGGAAGGTCAACAAACTTTCGCGATTCCAGCTCTTCAGATTAAGCAACAAACTTTCGCGATTCCAGCTCTTCAGATTAAGCAAATACAATGGAAACAGTTGGTCAACACATCAAAGTAAAGGATATGAATATGGTAATGGTCAAGTGTACAAGTTGTTATTTTGTATCAAGATGGACGATTTTTGGATCTGTCTGACAGGTCACTCCCGCCACTGGCTGAAGTTGTTATTGAATTGACTTGTCTTATGCTTGTCTTTAGGCTCACAATGCTGTTAATATAAAAGGCAGCGCTAGCAAGAACGCCGATCGCGATGATCGGACCTATCAAATATTCGTAGCCAATATTGAACATAGGTGTAAATAATGTCTGGCCTCCCGGAATGGTTATCGGGCTTTGACCTCCCACGGATGATGGTGTAGAGGGGGCCGAAGTAGAGGTTGGTGCTACCTGCAAAAGGTTTAGACTTGACGTGATATACCCGATCGAATTTCCACGTTGGGCAGCAAACCAGATCATGCCTTCATTGTCGGTTGTCAGATACTGGACAAATGGAGCCGACGATGGAAGCGTCACTTCTTTATTCTTACCGGTTGACGGATCGATCACCGTTAGCCTATTCGTTACATGTTCAGCCACCCAGAGATTCCGATCTTTGTCCAAAGCCATCCCAAAAGGCAGGGCGTCCTCTGCGATAGGTGGAAAGTCACTGAAGGTCTTAAATACAGTGTTGAATACGGAAATTACATGCCCATCATGCTCCGAAATGTAGATATTTCCTGTACTTGGATCCATGAGCAGAGCGGTAGGGCTGATCAGAGTGTCATTTTCTGCCCCACCATCTAAGGCACCATTGCCACTAGCAGTAGTCTCTGGCGCAAATTCGTTGAATGTAAGGTTGTTCGCAGGATCTATATGGGCGATTTTTCCTACGCCTTCGGCTATCCAGAGTTGTCCATTAGATGAGTCAATAGCAATTCCAAGAGGATTTGAATTAGGGGTTGGCAAAGGTATCATATTTGTAAACTTCTCTAGTCCTGTGTCAAATATCAATACTTCACCAGTAGATGGAGATGTAATCCAGACAGTTGCGGAGCTGTCGCCTACTACGTTACCATTAGCAGTTCCATTCAATCTAGATGCATCTCCAGTAGCAGCAGCATTCAGAGTGTAGAGACTATCATTATTATTATTCAAAGTAGGAAATTCGGCGCTCCGAAACACAATTGAAGACGGAACCACACTATCATTAGGAAATTTGTATAATTTGCTACTATTTGCCTGAGGATCGTAGACTCCTAATGCCTTAGATATAGGATCAATAAACCACATTCTGTCATTTGATTGGTCCAAAGCCATTGTTGTCACTATATTCGCACCGGGGATCTTATGTTCCAGGTACTTCTTACCGGCAATATCATATTCAAAGATCCTGCCAGAAGACAGTAAAGTGTCTCCCACCCAAATCGAGTTACGAGAAGAATCGTAAACAGGATAAAGTGGCTGGCTCCTATTGCCAGGCAAAGCCATCTGGGTCACACTGTAATCAATTTGATCCAGATCTGGTTTAACAAAGAGATTGAAGGTAGCGACAAGATTTAGCGCGTTGGCCTCATTCCTAACGCCTTCGACTATCAAATTCCACTCTCCTGCAAGACCAAATGAAGCATTGGCGGTAAACGTACCTTCAGAGACTTTGTTTGTCTGAATCTCGATAGGACCTATATTCTCTTCAGTTTGGGTTAACTTCATCCCTACCGTTCGCATATCAATTGGATTACCAGACATATCTTGAAATTCAACTTCAAAATTGTTGTTCCCTACAGCAAAGGGTTCAATATCAAGCTTGATTCTCGCAGTGGCATTCTCAAGGTATTGAGTGTCTGAATATCCACTTCCGCCGCTACTACCCTGATCACCGATTCCTGAAGTGGTAATGAGGAGGTTCTGAATATCTGTTTGCGAGGCATCTTTACCTGCCTGCTGAATCTGGCCTTGAAATTCGCTTGCAGGCAACCCAGTATTTGTGAGTACCGCTACAGCGGCCAGCAGCAGTATTCCAAAGATCGCTTCGGTTCTGATGCTCCTACTGAAAGTGGAAATCGTTCTCGACCAAGTTATCGAAGGGTTTCTTTTTGGCCGACTGTCGGTATTGCGTTCAGTCGATTGATTTTGGTCCTTGCCTAAATTGGCAAAGTCATCATTCTCCTCACGTTGCCCTTCAGTCGTGCTATTTCTGCTCAACCTAATTTTCTGGCGTACATTTTCTAGTATGAAAGAAAGCTTATCACCTAGTCCGAAATCTCCTTTGTCGGATGGAAAAGAATATGAGGATGAGGGAGATGCAGATGATGATTGGGAAATTCTTGCATCTTTCGATCTTGAAACCACTACTTGTTGTTCTTCTTGGGATTGAAATCTCGTTAATAGGCTAAGAGCGTTCCGATGAACTATTCTCTGATTATAGCCGCCAATCGCTAGCATGACTGCCGCAAAAATTAATTTAGCAAGAAGCGCCTTTCCGTATAAAGAAGCAAGGGTCAAGTTCAGATCATCTTCTAACAGATAGAGCAGGAAAGGACCCGTAATCACAATAACACCCAAAGCTACTACAGGCAGCGTCGTAAAGCGAGGAATCATAATGCTTAAAAAACTGCATTTAATTTGATCATTCAAAGTTTCGCTATGCTTTAATCTAGGAACGACTGCCAGAGCCAAGTAAATGACACCTCCTATCCAGATTGAAGCGGCCAGATTATGCACAAAATCTATGGTTATAGGTATTTGTGTACCTGAAGTGATGGCCGCTCCATGGCCCATCAAAGAAGTGGTCAGTAAAGTGAGTACCCCCACTATCAGGATAGCAATTAGATTTCGCTTAGAAAGAAGTCCTGTGCTTGCACCTGCCAATGGGTTAGTAGTTCCTGGTTCTGGTGACGGCTTTCTATTCTTAAAAATTCTTGTTATATGGTTTACCTTCAAATAGACAAACAAAATCAAAGCAAATAACAAGACGGAAACGGAAGTTCTTATGAACCAGATACCGCCAAATTTAGTAGTCATTGCATCTGCCATCCCTATATCGAGGGAGTATGCCAAGGCGTAAATCATTCCAAAGTCGGCTACCACTACAATCGCAGCCCCGACCAGCATTATCCACACCATTCGATGGTCTATGTTTTTCCTAAATTCAGATACTGCATCAGGCACTGAACGTACTAACGTTCTTTTTTGCTTCCCATGCTTTCCATATTCCTGCCCAGCCGTGCTAAAAGTACCTTTGAATAAAGCTATCTTCGCAAAAGGTCTCCATAACCATATAGCACAGAACGCCGCCCCCACTACAACCACCTGTCCCACCAGGGCGGGAAACCTGGCTATCGCGTCAGGCGTAGATAATTGATCTAAAGCCGATCCTGCTTTAAATGCCCCTTGTTCGCCTTGACCTGAAGTAGACGAAGGTATAGACGTTTTTTCTCCAATGCCGAATACAAATGCATCATCGGTGACATGTCCATCTATTTGAGATAGCATCTTAGTGGACACAGTATACACACCATCTTCTAGACTTTTAGGCAAAGTTATACCAAGAGTACTTTGGTCCCCGTCGAAATGCTGGGTATCTTGATTGTCTACCTGTTTTCCGTCAGGTCCAATGACTTTCACTTCACTATAGCTGTCATCAACAGGCTCGCTAAGAAAAACTTCGACTCTCGTCAGCGGATTTTCTAGGCTCTCTGAAGGAGCTGGATTGCTGTCAAGAACGAAAGCGTGGCCAAATACATTGTCCGATGAAAAAAATAAAAGAAGGAATGTAATCCCAACAGATAATATTAAAAACGAAGCAAGAAAAATAGTAGGTGAGGACCAGGATGGACGACCCTGCAGTTGTGGAACAAATAATTTAAACTCAATCATGTGAATATATATGGGACAAAAATGGAATTTATAGTATTGTGCTTCTTTATGACCGGACTAAGATGAGATTGTATCAGAACAGTCTTTTATACAGCCGCCTGAACCTTCATCTTATAAAGAACGAATTAATTCAACGAATATTCAGGCTATGATTATTATCTAATCCGCAGCCGCTAGACACATGATTACCACTGGGTTTTTTGGAAACAAGTATAAGAAGTGAATTGAGCGAAAGAAGTTGGTTTCTATAAATTTTCAGCTATGATAGAATCAGAGACCGTCACTGTTAAAGGAGTAAAGACGATTGTATGTCTTGGTATTGAGGTGGTCTACAAGGTAGGAGATTACTTGCTTAAATTAGAGACTAAACGTCGTTGATAAGAAACCAGTATAGTATCAATAATTTCATCTAGGTTATAGAGGTGTAGAATACAACACATATAATATTGAATACTTCTGTATATTATATCCACCTATATCGGCCTTGTGTGTATCACATAACTTCATAAGGTCATTTCGTCGTTGGTCTCCCTGTTTTGGCCTTTTTCTTTTTCCAATGTAGCTCGTAAATCAAGATAGCAACGATAACCGCCGCGCATACAGGGCTGACAAAGTAAAGCATTATCATTTTGAAATATTCAGCTGTCTGGTCCCCGACGATTAGGTCAAATGTTGCAGTCAACGGCTGAACTTGATATTTGGAATCTCCGATAATTCTTGTTTCCAGAGTGACCAAGTATTCAGAATCGTTACTAAATTTGTAAGGAATTGTAATGTCACTGTACAAGTACTGCTTGTATGGAATTTGGGCTATAGTCTCATTAGATTCTTTCTCCTTAATTATTAAAGCTGAAAAGATATTATGTATATTCATATTTTCTTCGTCAAGAATACTAAAATTTAGGGTTGTGTTGTCTCCAGCCATTGGAGCAAAGGGAAATGGCTGAAATACAACTTGGT
The DNA here is from genome assembly GCA_049578985.1 of Nitrososphaeraceae archaeon. Classification (GTDB taxonomy): domain Archaea; phylum Thermoproteota; class Nitrososphaeria; order Nitrososphaerales; family Nitrososphaeraceae; genus TH5896. The sequence goes on along the minus strand of JBAUMZ010000156.1, from coordinate 8,094 downwards.
ATCCATCACGGCTTATGTTCTGTCCAAAAAAATGGCCGTAAGCGAGGAATGAATCATCTCTTTGAAAGAGACATGAGGAACAAGCAAAAGATATAGCCAAAACGATCCCAACCATGGTAAAAATCCTAAGTGAAATTGGCTGTATAACATCAGTCATCTGATACCGTCAGATACTTCCTTTTTATTATAGCCATATAACTTTTCTGAGAGTGGATATTTGACTTTCAAGTCAATTCCGACCTGATCTGAATCCTAAGCCTATCATTTTTTGTTGAGGAGAATCAAAATTAAAATTAGTACCTTGATCGCATCGCAGGCTTACATATTACTATTTTCAACCACTACTACCCATTACTATTTTCCAGGTACGCTCAGACGACGCCTACACCTAGAATCGCTAATATTAGCCCTTGGGATAGTATAATTATCACATAAATCGTGTTCAAATATAGTTGTATTTGCAACCCTCTCTCCTCAGGCAAACGAAACAAGAAAGTGAGTATGAGGAATCGTTTTCAAGCGTACCTGTCTGTGGGGCGAATCTTTCAACGCCAGTTATTGACAAATCATATTACATTAACGAGTAACCAGTATGAGATAGGTGACAGGCTTTATATACGCCTATTAAAATGAGGTCATTCTAAATCATATTTTTTTGTAATAATCCAAAATCCTAATCAAAGAGCCATGAGGAAGGGCAATATTACGATTTATGAAATACTGGTGAATCTGACAAGATACCAATTCATTTTGCGTCTCAATGTTTAGTATGTTGCACCTCAGAAAAACTACCCATTTCATCAAATAGTTCATCTTCCCGTTCAGTCAATCGAGGCTTTACAGCCCTGTTTGCAATTTGAGACATTTCCAATGAAAATTTCTCAAGGGAAGCGACTGCTTCGAGGTCTAGGTTTAGTCTGTACATGTTAACCTTGCCTATTCTTCTGGTATTGAAAATAAGCTGTCTATCCTCAAGGTCGGGAATTTCTCGAAAAATAGTTCTGAATGACAAACCTGTCTTTTTTGCTATCTCATTTGCAGAATAGTCGAATTCTTTATGATCTAGAAAGAAATCCAGAATCTGAGCTACGGCCCTTGAACTAAATATTCTCGACAAAACTCCATATTCGTAGTTGGTCTCGGCTGCCGCGGTTTGCTCCATGAGTACAACTTTATGATAACATGCTGTCATATTTGTCTGTTTCGTCATCCGCTTTGAATATTGAACATGCCAAGAATTACAGAGTCAATGACAACTGTGTCCATAGGTATATATTTCTATAAACTCCAAAAATACCAGACGAATGAATCCCGAAGAGCTCGCAGTGCTACGAATTCTGTACAAGCATCATGGTCCTATTAAACTGTCAACCTTAATAGAGGGATTTCCGGACAAATCTAAATCGCTCATCTTTGATGCGGTATCGAGACTACAGGTCCTTTCCTATTTGAACATGACTGAATGCTCCTCAGTACTGTACGTAGCTATCAACCGACAAATGAGAAGAGATGTATTTAACCTACTCGAAGATGCTTCTGAACAATACTATGCGAATAAAAGAAAGGAAAATGAGATCCTATTAAGACCTCCCATTCAAGGAAAGCATGTAAAGCCACGAAGTGAATGTTCCTACAAATCAGATATGGAAATACAAGGTAGTAGAGAACTTCTCCTGAGAATACCGAAACGAGCGATCAAGCTTAGTGCCTCAATGCTGGTTTTTTCGTTTTTTATCCTTGGAACCATCTTTGCACTAGCTTCGCAGACTACAGGTAACAGTGGGGCATATACTGGCGTGAATGACGGAAGTACGTCATTCACGTTCGCAAATATCTCGCCGCTTGCCACTGAAATACAGAAGGGAAAGACCATTCCTGTTGAACAACTTTACGATTCTGAGCAGAACAAGGCATATTCAAGTAAACAGGCTATCTATGAGGGGAACTTTACTAAGGTTGCGTTAGAATCCTCATCATACGATGACCTATCATTGTATTATCATTATGTGATTTCAAATATGCGTGGATTGATTCTTTTCGAACCTATTATTCCAGTGGTTGCTACAAGCGATTTGAACTCGTCCTTACCTACCATGTCGGACAATAACGGCAAGCAAGTTTCATCAACTTGATTGGTGGAAGATGACTCATCAAATCTGCATTCTGACATTAATATTATCAGAGAATGACTGAAATGTCAATATATAAATAATCGTGTGTCAATATCATTAGTAATGCCTAGACTTCTGTGGGTTCTTGTTTTATTTTTCATTGTAGGTGCCTATTTTGTAGGCACAATGAACATTTTCCCTTCAATCCCATTTTTATCAAGCAATAATTTGCAACCTTATTCGACAATAATGCCATCGCAATCATCATCACAACCTCAAACTGCGCCGTTACCATCATCATTAACATCGCCTTCGTTAAATCCGCCAGTGGTTCAGGCTCAGCAGCAGCTCCCAAACCATACTGAAGGAGCTGCTACCGGTGATCTTTCATCAACTTCCTTAGAATTATCGCTACCGGAAATTTTCAACAAAACTGAAAACTCCGTCGTGCAGATAACAAGTACAAGACCTGGGCCCAATGAAGTGGTAATATTTAATGGGCGAGAAATTCCCCAGAATAATGTTGCTCTTGGCTCTGGCTTTATCTATGACAAGGAAGGACGCATTATAACAAATCACCATGTCGTTTCTGATGTGGAGGAGGTTGATGTTAGATTCGTTGATGGTGACACATATACTGCGAAAGTTGTTGGAAAGGATCCTTATTCGGACATAGGTATTTTGCAAATTACGGATCCTGAATTCTTCAATAAGGGGGTTGCTCCTTTAAGGATTGCAAATTCATCACAAGTACAAGTTGGAGAGCAAATAATCGCGATTGGTAATCCATTTGGTTTAAGTGGTACACTAACCACTGGTGTGATTAGCCAGATTGGCCGGTTGTTACCTAATGACATAACGGGATACTCGATTGCTAACACAATTCAGACAGATGCTGCGATCAATCCAGGTAACTCAGGAGGACCATTGTTAAATATGAATGGTGAAGTAGTTGGAATGAATACAGCTATATTTTCAAGTACAGGAGTTTATTCCGGAGTTGGATTTGCGGTCCCATCAAATATGTTGCTTAAGGAAATTCCGATCCTTATAGAAAAAGGAAACTATGTGCATCCCTGGCTAGGATTCACAGCCAAAGATCTATCTCCGGATATTGCCGAAAGCTTAGGGTTAGCAAGAAACTACAAGGGAGCGGCAGTGGTATCAGTAGTAGATAATAGTCCGGCAGATAAAGCAGGAATCAGAGGTGAGACAGTCAGAGAGAATTTCGGTAGCGGTACTCAGGCTGTAAGGAGCGGAGACATAGTTACTAAGATTGACGGCCAACCAGTGAAGTCGATGGATGATGTTATTTCTCACCTTGAAGAAAATAAAAAAGTCGGAGATAAGGTCATACTAGGGATCAATAGAGAAGGCAAGAATGCAGACGTAACTGTCACTTTAGAAGAAAGACCATCAGGGTCGCCACGATTGATATCAGCATCTCAAGATCAAGAGCAAGAATCCGAAAAATCTGATCCAAACCCGCCATTGTTTCAATTCCCAAAAATTCCAGGATTTCCTGAACTGCCAAAGATCTTCCCGTGACTGTTACCGATACTGTTGAGAGGGAACAAACATCTTAACAACGGGTCCTGAAAGCCGATAGTAGGCGAAATAGATACAATTAATCTTGTTAGCACTCTTAATCAACTTAGCACTTTTAACCAACTGAAATCGGAAGGATTCGGGTTCGGAGAACTACTTAACATCGGAGATATGGCAGAAGCACATAAAATTTCTGCGTGAAATCGCACAACTTCTCCGACTGAATCACACACATTTCTGAATCTAAATTAGATACTCTTCCATTATCACAAACGTTACTTGAATACGAAACAGGCATTCTGACATAGTGACATAATACCACGCTAAAGAAAGATCCATGAGTGCTGCATTTTGTTCTGCTTATTATTTTCGATACATATTTTTAGGTAATACCTATTACCTATTTTTAAATAAGAAGTTAAGTGGCCTTAAATATATCTGATTAAAAAGCAGTCATTATTTCTCATAATATAGATAAGCCAAGAAAATGGATCACAAGGGTTTAGGAACATGGAAAATGGGTTCAAGATGGGATTATTGGGCTTGATAATAACAGTGCTCGGTGTTTTCACTCTAAATGGCGAATTTTCTCCTACTGGTCTTCAGGGTACGGGATACGAGCAGAATAACGATGAACATTCAGAATATTCTTGCGGCAATGGAATCCTTCCTGAAAAGATACCCTGTAAAAATCTCGATAATAATGCCAAAGGCGAAAAAAATAATGTAAATATCGAGGGCATAGTTTTTCCGTAGTCTAGACCTTAATTCATCAATTCGCTATCTATAAAACATTTCTGATAGATGACCTACCCATAATCATGGAATCACTTAAAATTGTAACTAATTCAGAGGCAAATGCTAATAGATTTAAGTCAGATTCCATTCTTACAGAAATTGTACAAGAGACATTGCTTCTGTCCAAACTAGTTGACGCTTTTGAAAAGATGGAAGAAACTAAAAGTAGATTACTTCTTACAAATCATCTTGTCACGCTATTGAAGGAAACTAATTGTGAGATTATAGACAAGGTTGTCTATTTAATTCAAGGAAAACTCGGGCCTCCTTTTGAAGGCATTGAATTAGGATTGGCAGAAAAGATGGCAATTCGAGCACTTGCCCAGTCATCTGGTAAAAGTATTCCAGAGATCTTACAGATTTATCAGAAAAAAGGAGATCTTGGTGACTCAGCTGGAGAAGCAATGAAAACAAAAAATCAGAACCTGCTATTTTCTCAAGAAATGACCGTCGAGAGAGTATTTACTACTTTGTTAAAGGTGGCCAAGACTACTGGTTCGGGTTCCTTGGAAATGAAGCTAAGACTTGTCAGCAGTTTGCTCAATGAAACTACTCCAAGAGAAGCAAGGTACATAATGAAATTTCTTATGGGATCGCTAAGACTGGGAATAGCGGATTTTACCGTTTTAGACTCATTGTCAATTGCCTATACCAACGATAAAACAAACCGTTCCCTATTAGAGAATGCTTATAATGTATCCGGGGATCTCGGCTTGGTTGCAAGAGAATTGGCCTGTAATGGAATCGAGTCGGTTCGTTTAATACAGATAACCCTCTTCAAGCCGATTAGACCGATGCTTGCCGAAAGAGCCTCATCAATAGAGGAAGGGCTCAATAGAATGGATGGAATAGCAGGTGCCGAATACAAATTGGATGGGGAGAGAGTTCAGATACATAAAGACATTGAGAGTCGCGGGGACAAAGATAGAAATGACAATTTTAGCCGAGTGCGAGTAGAGCTCTTTTCAAGGCGCCTTGAAAATATCACAAGCCACTATCCAGATGTGGTCCAGGCCATTAGCAAAATGGACAATCTTAAAGCTGTGATACTGGAAGGCGAGATTGTCGCTGTCGATCCGAGTACGTCAGAGTATTTACCTTTTCAAGAACTTATGCATCGGAGGAGGAAGTACGGGGTTGAAGAAGCGATGCAAAGTTACCCTGTAATCGTCAATTTATTTGATATATTATATAATGATACCATATCAGTAACCAGGTGTGCGTACAAGGAAAGAAGACGGCTCTTAAGTAAACTTATTGGGAATGTGGATCCAACCGATAAAAATGATATAGATAGTGGCAGAGGCAGTTCTGACGGTAAGGGAAAAAAAGCAAGCAAGAAGAGTCATAGAGTTAAAGAAAAATTCGGACCCGGTGGGATGGAAACAAAAGAAAAAAGCAAGATCAAGATCAAAATCCAACAAGAGAAAACACTGTCACACCTCGATGACGTTCGGCAGGCCGACAAGCTAGTGACAGATATAACCCAAAATAGTTTGAATGATCCCACTACGAACCGAATCCAATTAATTACACAAATTATGTCAAGTGATGAAAATGAGATCCAAAGATTTATGGACTCGGCAATAGAGGCGGGATGCGAAGGTATCATGCTCAAGCATCTAGAGAGTGTTTATCGAGCAGGGAGTAGAGAATACCTCTGGATTAAAGTAAAGCGCGAGTATCGGAACGAGCTAGCAGATACCCTCGATTTGGTAATCGTAGGCGCTTTGTACGGAAGAGGGAGAAGGGTTGGGAAGTACGGGGCCCTTTTGCTGGCAGCGTATGACGAATACCAGGATATTTTCAGGAGCGTGAGCAAGGTGGGGACAGGATTTACCGACCAGCATCTCGAAAGCTTTTACAATAGTCTTGAAAATCTTCGTATCGGTAACAAGTCACCTAGAGTTGACACCCGCATGGAAAAGATGGATGTGTGGTTTGAACCAAAGATTGTCATCGAAGTGATCGCTTCGGAGATTACACTAAGTCCAGCCCACACAGCAGGCCTCAATTCGATTAGAGACGGTTATGGCCTGGCACTACGATTTCCTAAGTTCACAGGAAAAATAAGAAACGACAAGGGTCCAGAAGACGCGACATCTGTCCGCGAGTTGATCGAGGTGTTTAAAAAGCAGCTTAAGAAGAAAACAAAGAAATAGAACTTTTTCAGATGCCCTTTCTCATTTTAATATGGGTGGGAGTAGAAGAAAAAAGGTTCAAACATCCCCCCCCTCTCTGGATCGAGATGATATTTTCGTGGCGAGTTAGACTATTGTGTAGCTTTTTTATCATATCAGAAATGAATCAAGGGGAGGTATGTAGATTCTAACAAATGCTTCTGAGAATCTAGTTTAGTACTATTCAATCAGAAGTCGTATTGGTACCGGTACTACTAATAGTGGGACCAACTGAAGAATAAAGATAGTAGAAGAGGTAGGATCGATGGGTGGATGGATGAATGAGTGGGTCTAAGAAACTCGGTGCAGGCTAGATAAATGTGGTTTGTCTAATAATATTCATGCGGAAAAGAGTGGATTCATTAACATATCATCTTCAAAAACTTTCGGCTGTTGAGTCAGGTTCAATGGATACAAAGTTAATTTCATGATTCGTATACTAAAACCGAGGCAGTTTCCCATTAGAACTTGCAAAGTACTTCAAAGACACAATGAATACTAATTTCTCAAACAGCGTTTACCGTCAGTATTTGCGTTCTAACATATATATATGCAAATTGCTGAAATTAATCATGCATTTGATCTCGCTGGTTATGTTACCCCTATACGATAAATTGGATATCTATGCTGTGCAAGGACTTAAGAAACAATGAAAGTAAACCCATTCAAGCGTAAAGATAAAGACGATCCATATGCTGCTAGCGGTGCTCCTCGCAGGACTACACCTGAAGGAGAACCTCTGGAGGATCCTCATGGTTCACCTTATTCAAGGGGTTCAGGTCCTGACCGTGGCAGAATTTCTAGCCCGCTAATAAAAATTGTAGTCCCAGCCATCATAGGGATAATCATCATAGGGATAGCCATAACAGGTAGCGTTAAAATCGTAGATGCGGGTTATCGGGGTGTACTCTTAAACTTTGGTGCGGTAGACACTACCAGATCTCTTGAAGAAGGAATCCATTTCGTCGTTCCTGTTCGAGATAACGTAGTCCAAATGGAAGTTCGGACGCAGAAAATTACAGAAGATGCAGCGTCCGCTTCTAAAGACCTTCAGGATGTTAGAACGCAGGTAGCCCTAAATTATCATATTAATCCTGATAATGCCCAGATTGTATACAAGGAAATCGGACTGGATTATGCCAATAGGGTGATTGTCCCAGCAATTCAAGAATCAGTGAAACAGGTGACAGCTAGATTCAATGCAGAGGAGTTAATTACAAAAAGAGAAATTGTAAAGGATCAAATTGAAGAGCAAATTAGAGCAAGACTTGCAGCTTATAATATCATTGTGGACGCTATCTCCATTACAGAGTTCCAGTTTTCTCCGGAGTTTGTTAAGGCAGTAGAGGCAAAAGTAGCAGCCCAGCAGAGGGCATTGCAGGCACAGAATGAGCTGCGTAGAATAGAGATTGAAGCTCAACAGGCAGAAGCCAGAGCAGTCGGAGAGCAGCAAGCAA
>JBAUMZ010000155.1:0-7504 GCA_049578985.1 Nitrososphaeraceae archaeon | reverse complement strand
TGGATGAACAGGTTTAGACGGTTGTTAATTAGATGGGACAAAAAGGTAGAGAACCATATTGTAATGTTACATTTTGCTTGTGCTTGGATCACTTATAGAAGAGGAGGAGTTTTCGGATAGGCTCTTATAGGTTCAGATGGGGGGACGTCGTCTGGTGATAATGACTTAGGAGATGGAGGTTCAGGAGATGGAGACAACAGTGGCAACAATAACTAGAGCTTCTACAGACAGAGGTAGATAGACCTAAAAACTTGTTAGGCTGAAACGCACTATATATCCCAACGAACATTTGAGCACTAGAGTCGAACAGAGATTACAGTGGAGGCGTGACAAGGTCAAAGAGTTATCTGTCAAAGGCCATAGCCAGAGACAGATAGCAATCATTCTAAAGATAGGACTGGCCTCAGTTAATGAAGATCTGCAGTTTCTTCGAAATAAGGCTAGAGCGAATATTTCAAGATACATTGATGAATATCTACCTGCAGAGTATGAGAACTGTCTTGATGGATTGAATAGCATCTTAACAGAAGCATGGCAGATGTCACTCGACGGAGAGAAGAGGGGGAGGATGCAAGCCCTATCTTTGGCTAAGGATTGTTATGCCATGAAATTAGATTTACTGTCTTCTGCCACTGTTGTAGATAGGGCAGTGCAGTTTGTCGATAGACGTAAGGATTCAGGTAGGAACAGAGAGGGAGGTTTTATGCCTCAAAATGACAAAGTAATGATAGATGACACTGCAGAACCTATCCAAAATACTTGACAAGTACGAAACTCAGCTAGGTTATAGTACAAACATACAACAGTTTGAGCTACTAAAAGGATTACCTTTCTATAACTGGAACATTCAACCATGCAATAGGACTACCCAAGAAGGCGGGCATAGTCCATAATCTATACGATTACGAGAGGCTACTCTTTAATACATTAGCAGACAGTAGACAGGTATGGGTCAAGAAAGCGACTGGCTTGGGTATAACCGAGTTCATGTTGCGCTATATCGCATGGCTGTGCGTAAGAGACAACTCATTAGAAGGGGCGCAAATATGTTTCACTTTGCGATTGACCCCAGTACATTCAACAAGTTGGCTGATGCAGTTGTCTTACGTATAAGAATACACACAGATAGATCTGATTTAAGACAAAACGAATACTACGATATTCATCTTTACACCAAGTCTAAGAAGAATTGGATTGAGCCATCTAGTCCAGCTGATGTGATTGCCATTCCTGTTGAAAGTGTACAATTTCCACGAACATCATTCATTACGTATTTTAATAAAGTAAATCTTTTGCCACCAAAGATCCAACTTCATGTGGGGGAAGACTTATTCGTGATGGGCTATCCACTCGGGGTCTATGATGATATACACAATCTTCCCATAGTAAGAAATGGATTGATCGCGAGTGCTTACTCAGTGCCATACCGTAATGAGGCCTACTTCTTGGTCGATTCGTATTTAGAAGAAGGAGCGAGTGGCAGTCCTGTCATGACAAAATTCAAATCTACATGGAGAACGAAGGATGGTACCGAACCTCCAAAGGGATTTTCATTCTATTTATTGGGTATAATTAGCTCAACGTTCCGAGTTCCTGAAGGCCGGATACCGACTGGACTTAATGCTTCAAATTTCGCCGAAATAATAGAGAATATGGTAACAAATGTATAATGACATACATGAGGCTTAGCTCATCGTAAATCTGGAAAACATGCTAGGTTATTAGTGAGACATGCGAAGTGTACATATTGTTCGGATTTACAATCTATCTCATGCATTTAGCAGATTATCTAAAGCGTAAGAAATCTAAAAGGAAGAAAGATATAGAACGCTGAAATGGATGTGATCTGACTATACCACATATGATGAATTCTGCATAAAGGACTCCATAACCGCTTGTTATTCAATACTAATACAAACAAACTTTAAGGAATGAAGCGGCTAAATTTAAGTGAGTGTAGGCAATTTAGAAAATTGGTTCTAGTTTGTGTAGACTAGCATAAATATTACTATCATCTACTCATAGTCATAGCTATATGACTCTAGAAAATGATTATAAACTCACCGCACAAGAAGTCTACCGCCGTTTCATTTCCTCTTTACCTGGAGAAATTAGGCAGTAAGTAGTGCCGGGAGCCAGTAATCTTCATATCTGGAATTGCCTATAACGCAACGATCATTCACTATTATAATGGATTATATTCAAGTAGACTACATACCGGTTAGCATAATATTTGGTAGCATATTATTTTGATAGTCTATTCAAAACACTTAAGACCATGCTACTATAACTAGTAACTCCATGGCTTGGGCTATCCCAACTTCCCCCTAGCCCACTTTTTTTCTCAGTTGCCGGATTTCTTCTCTGAGACTAATGATTTCACTTTGAAGCTGCTTGGATTTTACTGGTTCCTGTTTTTCTTCGTCTAAAACTAGCTGAAGCTTCCTTGTAATTCAATTTCATCCTGACCAGACATATCCTCTCAGTTATTATTCCAAAATAAAATTATCAGATCCAATTAAAGTCTACATGATGAGTCTAATATTTACACAGTCTAAGCAACTATCTTAGTCTCCGTACCATGGCAAATCCATTAATATGCTCAACACATGGATGCTCTTCTAATGAAATATCCTACGACGAAAAGAGACAACCCTTACACAATCCTAACACAAGTAATGTGATATTCAGCACCTAGTTAGCACAAAAGATCTAGATTACGTCATTATTATCCTTTGTTGTCATCCTGTTCTGATTTTTAGAAGTTTTTTAACTTTATGCCTCAAGATGGACAAGAGCCGTTAAAAGATTTGATGGTAGTACGAGATCTGCGTGTAACTTCTGCTAACCTCAACACTCAGATTTGCGAAATAGACATGGTAAATGAGTGTTTCGAGAATATGGCCGCCGAATTACCACCCGGTACGAGCGGGTCGATGTGCATAGTCTTGGACACAAGTTGTGTAAAAATTCCCAGGAGAATGAAAAGGAAGAAGGGGAAGATGAATTTCGACACGATCCTCAGATATTCGAAGCTGCCCCAGAACACTCTTCACCTGCCACTCCTGTAGCCAGAGTATCTCCCATTACATCTGGGCATCGGGTCGGGTCGGGGACAGGTAATGAAAACCTCACGAAATGTTACACGGATGGATGTATAGAAAATGGGGATCTGCACCGATACCTGGAGATAACGTTACCAAACAATTGTCTGCGTCTGCACGGTCGAGATGCATTGGTCGCATATCTTTGCGGTATGAATCGTGTTCCTCTTCCATGGGGTGGAGGAGATGACAATTTTGCTCGGCGGCCCAGCGATCTCTCAGATCTTCTTCTGTTCGACGTCGAGGCGGGCGTCTGTGAAAAAGCAAGCCGTATTGAAAATGTCATCAGCTGTATTCAGACCTTTATTCAACGAACCAGACTTGGACTTGAACCTGGCTTTAGCATCTCACCAGCGTTTCTTTCTATAGGAACTTCATTTTGCTAGTTTCCATGTATGGGAAGCATGTAAGCGCAGAGATTTATATTGAGAACTCGATCGAATGGGACAGAAATGACACGAGCCAACTCAGGGCTAGTTTTTTCGGTAAGATTAATGAATTCATTGTACAAATTTCACGAATTCATCATGAATTGAATCAGTCATGGACAGTCTCTGCGATGAGTCTATACATACGCTTTTCAGTATTGATCTTAATTCTCTTTGTATATGCATGAAAAGGTTCTCGAATCCAAATGCAAAGCACATACATAGCATAGTATAGACTTATTTAGATTTATGAAGTTGGTAGTAGTTGCGAGTTAGGCAGATAGCAGTTCCGGTGGTAAACCATCAAATACATGCCAAGTTTCTACGATTTTTCTATTTTGAATTCGATATATACTTATGCCTCTGTAGTTGATTATTTTATTAGTTTGTTGGGTGTCAGAGAAAATTGCCTTGGGTGTCAACGATCCTTTCCAATATGCGCCGACAAGATCCGGGTAAGCTTCTGATGCAATGATTGCCTCTGTCACATAATTCAAGTCATCTAATTTATCTAATGAATACTTGAGGTCACGCTTTGCTCCTGCTAATCCTATTCCAGGAGAGCCCATATAAGCAGATTGACCGTGGTCTATATAATCTGGGGCTATTATTTCATCAAATATTTCTTCATTTTTGTTATTGTATGCTTCAAAATAACGTTGAATAACTGCCTTATTTATTTCAATTTGGGACATTGCCTTATTTGTACTCATACAAATATATAATTGACCGGATTTGTAAGCTGCCACTCTCTGCAGAAGCCGGCTTTTAATAGATATCATTCATTGCCCTCGCAACTCACTTGATAGTAGCTTTTTTTCAAACAGAAAGCGGTAGGTAAATGAGTGAACCAGTAATGTCAAGATCTAAGTCTAGTCTAAGCTTAATACATAATCTACAAATTTAGTTTGAGGATCATTTAATTGTAATTTGAAATTTGTGATTATAATCGTCTAAATAAGACGCTTACGCCACAAAATGATATCTTTGGGATTTATTAGGATTAATGGCAACTAATCCCTTCTGATATTCCATCAGCTGTTTCCCGTGTGGAAGCATCTGCTGCGATGCCGTTTTCATACGTGTCTCAAACCACACTAGAAATGCATCTATATCAATTCTGACAGTCCATGGGGAACAGACTAATCAAGTCACTAACACACACATAATCTGACGTGATCTGAACTAACCTAATGACAAACACTCTTAAGCATAATTCATGCAGTATCTTTCACATGCCCTGAAATAGGAATGACATCCTTCTATTGACAGAATTAGGATGAATGAATGAATTATGTATTTATAGGAATAACATGTGAACTGACTAAATATGAGTAATAGGTCAAATCATCAATTGGCTCAGAATAATATTGATTCAAAGAAGCTTCAAAGATTTATGGGAGAGATGATGCGTGATCTAGGTGGAGCATATAGTGCTGTGCTTGTATACATTGGCGATAAATTAGGATTGTACAAAGCCATGAAAGAGGCAGGAAAACCAATTACCTCCAAGGAACTAGCTGCTATGACTGAAACTTCAGAACGTAACATAAGAGAATGGTTAGCTAATCAGGCAGCAGGTGGTTACATTACATATGATGCAGAAACTCAAAAGTATTGGTTGCCTCCTGAAAATGCATTAGCTTTGGCAGATGATAATAGCTCCGTATTTGTAATGGGTGGTTTTCAAGCAACGATGTCATTCTTTAAAGATGCTCCAAAGCTAATTGAAGCATTTAAAATAGGCAGAGGTCTTCCATGGGCAGAACATGACCCAGATCTTTTCTTAGGTACTGAAAGGTTCTTCAAACCAGGTTATCAAGCTAATCTCGTAAGTTCATGGATACCATCTCTTAATAACGGTAGAGTAAAAGAGAAACTAGAGAAAGAGAATCCACTAGTAGCAGATGTTGGGTGTGGACATGGTGTTTCAACTATTATCATGGCTAAAGCTTATCCCAATTCCAAATTCATTGGATTTGATAATCATCAGGCTTCCATAGAAAGAGCAAGAGAGTTAGCAAAAGAGGAAGGTCTAAGTGAAGAACGGATAAGATTTGAAGTCTTGTCTGCTAATGACTATCCCCTTTATTCCCAGGCTAATGAAAAGTATGATTTAATAACATTTTTTGACTGTCTTCATGATATGGGAGATCCTGTAGGTGCTACTTCTCATGCACTAAAATCTCTCAAGCCAGATGGAACAGCTATGATTGTAGAACCATTTGCAAATGACAAAATAGAAGACAACTTGAATCTAGTGGGAAGGTTGTTCTATGCAGCTTCAGCAATGTCGTGCGTTCCTGGTTCAATGGCTTTCAACGGACCGGCTCTGGGAGCACAAGCAGGGGAAGTAAAGATAGGTGAAGTTGTCAAGGCTGGCGGATTCAAGCAATTTAGGCGAGCTATCCAAACACAATTTAACATCATTTATGAAGCAAGGCCGTAACACATCTTATCCATTTATTAGTCCAAGGATCAAAAACAAATAAGCTCATTCCTATAATACTATTGTTACACTTTTATGAAGTGGATCTGCAGCTATTGCTCGAAGGTAATAGGGAAAGACAACTTCATAGATGTTCTTGAAGAGAGTATGGAGGACGATGAATATCATGTGTGGCGGAGAATTATAGATCTTCCCCTTGTAGTATCAACAATACCTCAAAAATGTAACCTGTCTGTATAAGTACAACAGTTAATCAAATAGGCGGGTTCAGCAGCCAAGGTATTTAGTCTCTATGTAGGTAACGAAGTAATCCGGATTATAGCCTTCATTTAAGGTATTATTAAGAAGCACTTTCGGAGCATAAACAGATCCATGCTGGTGTATTTTTAATCTTAACCACCTCCTAATAGCCTCGAAATTACCTTTCTTGATGTCTTCCTCGTAGCCCTCTAGATCTTTGCGCATCTTTGCAGCAATGATTGCTGAAACCAAGTTTCCCAAAGTGTAAGTTGGGAAATAGCCAAAGAGGCCACTGCTCCAATGTGTATCTTGAAGCACTCCCTGTGAATCCTTAGTTGGTTTCACTCCAAGTAGCTGCTCCATTCTATCGTTCCAGAATTCAGGGATCTCCGAGACTTTGAGCTCATCTGCAAATATTTTTTTCTCTATCTCATATCTTATTGCTATATGTAGATTGTAAGTAACCTCATCAGCGTCAACTCGTATATAATCAGCCTTGACGTTATTGAAATAAATGTGCAACTCGTCATCAGTTGCTTGGTTTGCGAAACTCACTTGCTTTCTAATCAAGGGAGCTATCAGTTGAAGAAAAGGAAGGCTTCTGCCCACAATATTCTCCCAAAACCTTGACTGAGATTCATGTAGGCCAAGCGAAGATCCGCCTTCAAGAGGAGTAACAGACAATGACTGATCGCATTGCAGATTATACAAGGCATGACCAGCTTCATGAATAGTACTAGATATCGATTTTCTGAAATCAGTCCCTTCATACCGAGTAGTTATTCTGACGTCGTTGAGTCCCATAGTCTCAGTGAAAGGATGAGTAGATACATCCATTCTGAAACGTTTCATATCGTATTGCAGAAGAGTCAAAATATCACGAGTTAGCACATCCACTTTTTGGATATCATACTTTGATTCTCCAAGTATGCTCTCTTTGCAGAACGGGCTGCTTGAACCTACGAGTTTTTTTAGAATCTTCTGAATACGTGGAGTCAGTGCACCAAATACCCTGTCCAAGTCGTCTACCGTAAGCTCTTCTTCAAACGTATCCAAAAGCGCATCATATGGATGCTTTTCATAACCTATCTTCTCAACGATTTGCTTCTTTATATCTATCATTTTCTCCAGATGTGAACTTTCCACGTATACTAGGTGTTGTACGTCCTAACATAGGTGACATTATAGCTTACATAGATGGGTTACACTTCTGTGAGGAAGTGTATCCATATAGAAATCGATAGAAGGTACAATCTAATACGTGAAAAGGAATGGACTGGTGA
>JBAUMZ010000154.1:0-45593 GCA_049578985.1 Nitrososphaeraceae archaeon | reverse complement strand
TGGTATCTAATAAATCAGCTTTCTTACTGCGTGTGTCTTAGCTCTGTTCTTGTGTCCTGGTTTATTGTGTTGCATTATTCTTTATTGGTAACATAACATAACAACTCAAAATTTATTACCTCATTTCTTTATAACTGAGATTATTCCTAGATTTTGTTTTCATTTGATTATTTAATAGAATGTATCGAGTCTTAGTCAATATTTGTCAATTGTTTTACCTAGGCTTTCTATTGACTGCGTTTAATACTTTCATTTTAATACAATAAGTTAGGCATATGTTTGACCAGAATGAAATTGAATTACAAAAAAGAATAAGTAGTCTTGAGCGAGTTTTGGTTCAAAAAAAAGACTTGATGAACCACCTGAATATTGAAATTCAACAACTACAACATGAATTAATAAGACTGAAAAAATCTTCATGACTGAGAACGGAACTAGCCAGACCACGCTACACATGAAGAAATTAGTAGTCATGAATCCACGCTACTACAACCGTACACAAGATAGAGATTTCTCGCTAAGTACATTCCACTGTAATTAGATATTGTCTTGCCTCAATATGCGTATACAATGCCAAAAAGTTGACACAACTGACATGAAACCGCATTCTAAAGCATTTATAATTTGTCTGATATTCTATGAATATTACATGAAATAAACTCATTGAGAACCATTCGTACTCCTACAGTGGAAATACCTAATGAGGCAGCATGTGATATGGGAAGATCATATCCAAAATAATTTAGCTGCCCTTAGTATGTTACAACATGCTTTTAGTTTATACAGAATCCCATCCGCTGCCTAATTTCTCCATATGAAAAATTCATCTCTTCTGACTACAGTATCTATTGATCTTGATAAGAACTTTCTTTTTGTAAGTGTCTTTTGATCTCCTACAATTACTGTCTTCCGTTTACTTCTGGAAAAAGCAACACATGATCTTGGAATGTTTACAAAGCCAACCGCTTTTTGATAATCGGTATTGTTATTAGATCTGACCTTATGGCCTTTCCTTGAAATGAAGAAATTCCAAACCTAGATTCTTGGGGAATTCCATTTTCGTCCATATATGGAATTACGATATGATGTGCTTTCCCCGTTTCATATATTACTCCCGTACCAAATCCGATGTTTTCCCAGCCGCTGCCGCCTGCTGCAACTTGTTTTCTTCTCGATTCTTCTTCAATTCGCCATCTTTCAGTTATGATGGAGGATAAAGGAATTATTATTTCCCAGCTTTCAGAAGGGTCCTTGTCATAATGAATGAACAGGACATATTTTTGGGTCAGATACAGAGAACCATATTCAGCCTTAGTAAATAGACCACCTGCAAGGTGTGCCTTGTGACCTCCATAATATTCTGCGCTTTGTTTATCTATGATAATCCTTCCCCATCGGTTTTCAAAGCAATTACGACATAATTTTTCTGAGTTGTAGTAGAAGTATGATTTGTCCCTTAAACATAACCTACATAAATCTGGCCTTAGATTAACTATTAGTAGCTTTTGTAATTCTCGATTATTCTCAGCGTTTCTCAGTAACAGAATTTGTTTCTGAATAATATTGGTGTATTCATCCTCGACATCAAATCTTAGATGTCGTTCAGTAGTGGAACCGCGATTTTGGAACACCAACTGCATTATAAGATCATCGCGCTTCCTGAATCGGCCTATAATACGAGAAGTTACTATAACATTCTTAATAGTTCCAGCTGGTATAGATAGAGCAACATAATCATCTCTTTTTAATTCGATTACATTATTATACATCTTAGGAACAATAGCCAGTTTGTTTGCCTCTTCTATTTCATCTGAGCTATCAATCTCACTCAGAGCCCTAGTCAATCATCATTATTATTGTCATCGCTATCATCATCGTCATCGTCGCTATCATCACTATTGTCATCGTTTTCTTCAAAGATGGAATTCGTATCGTCAAGTGACGATGGAGCTGTTTGCTCTGTTGGGATAGTAGGAGTAGGCACATTTTGTGGGCATACCTGAAATCCATAGTTGTCTAAATTAGAACAGATGATGTTTGAGGCGATTCTCTGAAAATTAGGATCTGACTGAATATCATCGATATCAGAATCATCGAGTACGTCATATACCTCTCCTTCATCTATCCTAAAATCAAGCTGATCTTCTGATGTTGATTTAGTAAAAATTGAGTCCATATCCATCACGTTAGAGTAGACACCTTGTGAGCCATTGGCAAACTGTACCGCTGCAATAAAATAGTTGAGCCCCTGATTGTCCATCTCCAGTACCACCTGTTCGTTGAGGGGGACATCTGAGTAATATCTGGAATCGCCGAGTATGTCGTTGGGTGAATCATAATTTCTTATCGGCCCGAGAAGCAAATGTTCGACATCTACCAATCCTATTTGACTTGGTTGATCAAAATGGAATCTGACTACGGGATAGTAGTCGTAGAGCTCTCCCTTTGTAGCCCCTGATGTACGTATTTCAACTGATGTTCCACCTGTTACAGTAGAATATCTCAGTGGCAGCTGACTGTCTCCTTCTCTATCATCAGTTACAATCAACTTTGAGGGTAATGGGGATGCATCTCCTGTACTAGTTCTTGGTTGTAGTATGATATCGCCGCCTGGCAAAGTGGTTTCTTCTAAAGTGTTATTGATGAGGCTTGAGATGTTCTCCCTGCCTGGAATAGATAGAAAATCAGATTGTGGTGAAGAGATGATATTAGGCTCTGTTGGTTGGGTTACACCAGCATCAGATGATGTTCTAAAAAAATCGACCATTGTTTGCACAACTGGCAGGTACTCGTCATATTTTCCAGGTTCTGCTGCGTATTTTATCGAGTATGCGGTATCATTTGCTATGGCAATTACTCGCATGACTTTGGAAGTAGATCGGTCTTCAGGATACTCGTACATCACGATCTGCTCCGCTTCTATGTCTCCCAGTGTTGCATTGGAGGTTTCAATGATTCTGTACTGAGACCGAGACTCGTAAACAAAATCTAGAAATTCATTTATGAACTGACTTCTTGTAACATTCGATGTATCAAGGGGTTGAACTGCTACAGCCAGTGTAGCGGGTGTGAATACCACGATAGACGTGGGTGTTTCTTGCTCCTCCACTGAAGGAGCTACAAACCTGACGACCTGATAAGGCCCTAGATTTACTTCCGAAGGTGTCCAATTGCTTGGATATGGTATGCTAATGTCGTAATCAGGATTACTGTAAGTTAGATACTGTACTTGAGATGAGACTATTTGAGAGGTCCCTAAAATGAGCGTGAATGAAAGGAAGATCAGTATTACAACATTTATTGACATGAGCATATTAGTGAGATGGACTGGTAAATAAAATTTCGTTGGAACCAATAGCCAAGCCCGAATTTTCATTTGCGTGGTGGTATTGGAGTATGTATCCTGAACCTCTGGCTCTCTATCTATCTATATCTTCAATTAATCATCACCATCCCATAGGGATCAAGACCCTGTATCAGCGGATTTAGCAATTACATGTAAAATTCCATCAGTAATATCTCCAACATAGATGTTGTCACTTATAGGATCGTATGTAATACCTTCATTAAATGACTCGATCATGACGGTATCAATTACTGAATAATCAGAGCCATCGATAATATAAACAAGTCCTAGATTGCCTGCTACAAATATTCTGTTACTGGATATGTCAGTTATAATAGCACGAGGTTCGGAGAGTCCATCTATCGTATCTATAACAGTATTTGTTATTCCATCTATTACAGATACAGAGTCTGAGTCAGAATTAGCAACATAAATCAAATTCTTACTTATATCGACAAACAAACCACGAGGATGTAAACCAACTTCAATAATCTTATCTATATTATATGTAGAAGCATCAATAACATGTACAGTACCTGAACCTTGGTTGGTAACATAGATATCGTCATTATTCGGATTATAAGAAATTCCCGTAGGTTGATGCCCCACAGGTATTACTTTCGTCACCTCGTCATTAGAAACATCAATTATTGATACAGAATCATAATTAGGATTTGAGATATACGCTGTATCACGACCAGAACTAGTCGCCTTTATTGTTATATCGAATGATCCTTTACCGACTGGGATAGATTTAATCAATTGATTTGTCACTCCGTCGATTAGGGTAAAATCCTCACTTACGATGTTTGCTGTATATACAACTCCTGTTATAGTGTTTATGCTGACACCATATGGCCTAGAACTATCAGTCAAGTCAATGGTCTCAATAACAACGTTTGTAGATGGATCAATAACTGAAACAGAATCAGAGTGAGTATTAGCTACATATATTTTTCCATTAAGCGCATTTAATGCCATATCTCCAGGGAATAACCCCACAGGTATAGTAGCGATTTCAGAATAGTCGCTTGGACAATTTTCATCTACTACGCCATCTCCGTCATTATCTATATTATCGCCACAGGTCTCTTCGTCACATGCATCTCCTATACCGTCGTCATCGGTATCAGTTTGGTCAATATTGGGTACAGTAGGACAGTTATCTGACTCGTCAGGAAAGCCATCATCATCGGAATCTTTTGGCGTTGGTGGTGAAGGTGATGGAGGTATAGTCGGTAATTCTTTCTGAACTAGCTCCACTTCCTGAAATGTCTGCTGTGCTGTTAATGTTCCTGCGTTCTCATCACCTTGAACCTGAGAGTCTGTACCCTGACATCCTACATTAGTTGAAATTTTATTATTACCACAATCACTTGTTTGTGATGCCGCCTGATTCCTCGTATATGCAGAAACACTTTCAGATGTTATAGATGAGACGGCAGATATCACAACCAATGAAGCTACTATCGTAGCTATAATTGCAAGTTTTCGCGATTGCATTAACGTCTGGGGTTATTCCCATTTAGTTTATCTGAATTGGGTGAAATATGGCTACGTATTTAATCTTACAAATATTCTAGAGTCATTATAAAAAGAAATTGTAGCTGGAATAATGCTATGCCGTAAATAAAGTTCCCACATTGTTTACAAGGTCGTTTCTTCATTATATTCAGCTCCTCTACGAATGTCATTATTATTAATAGTACAGCATGCTATCATTCATTTCTGACAATGCTTTGTCTTTTTATTGTAAGCATATTTCCTTCCCTCAGGCATGCTTGTTCATGACGAAGATCCTGATGGTTTAATACTGCTACCATCTAAGAACATATGGTGTCATAAATGTTGTATTATGGTACATCTACTAATTCTGCACATTCTGCACATGCCGTGCAAATATGTAAGGTCAGATATAGCACACTGCCATGCCTAGTAATGCGCCGCAACCTAACACAAGGAAACAATACGCTATGGTTAGTTGAACAATCTCCTTAAATATATCACTCCTCTACTAATTCCATGCCAACAGAATTTGATGTAGATGAAAAGTTAACTGTTGCAAAAAGCAATCCGAATGGTATAGAAATTACAGAAGGAAAAATAACAAGTAACGGATCATTTAATATTGAAGGAAAATCAATTTCTCTAGTTACTGAATCTATAGATACAAAAGGTAATATTAACATGAAGAATGATTCAGATATAATTGAAGAAGGGAAAACACCACGCCTCATTTTAAATGCAAAACAAAATAATCAAATCAAAGGATTAGCAGCAATTGGTTTGAGACAAACGGGCGATAAACCTTATTTATTGATGGAAGGTGCTTGGGATGGAACTGGTATTGAACATCAAAGACCAAGACGAACATGTATTTCAGGTGATCTTCTAGTAAAAGGTTCGGATGAAAGTCGAGATACAAGAATAATCTTAACTGATGAAACTGATCAAGAATCAAGAGGTACAGCTTCAATAGATTTAACTAAAGTAGATGGCGAACCATCATTATTGATAGAAGGTGCATATGACAGAGATGCACCTGTTAATCAAAGACAAAGACGAACATGTATTTCAGGTGATCTTCTAGTAAAGGAGTATAACAATCTCCTTGGAAGTCTAAAGAGTGATCGTGCGAATTTTGACACATTATATGTCCAAAAAAATATTACCTCAGAGGAAGGAATAATTAGAGTCGGAAAAGGAAATATTCAAGTTGACGATGGAAATATAATAATAAAAGGAAGCATTAAGAGTAAAAATAATCAACCTGTTTCTGCTGTTCCGTCCATAATTGTAAAAGCAGAGAGTGATCCTATTGACGAAATTCCACCTCCTGGTGTGATAATATTAAATGATGTGTATATAACAAGAATTAAAGCAGGACGTACAAACGTTGTCAAGAGATGAAGCATACGATCTAGTATCAAAATTGGAACCTGTCAAATTCTCATATAAGAGTGATCCTGAAAAGAACAAGAAAATCGGATTCATATCAGAAAAGGTTCCGGATATTGTAAGTAGTGAAGATCATAAACAAGTGAAATTTATGCAAATACTATCAGCAGTGACTAAGGTGGTAAAAGAGCAGCAAACAACCATAGACTTGCTGTCCCACGAATTAAGTGAGTTGAAGAATAAGGTTCATACCAAAGATACATAGATCACTGGTGAAGTTTGATGGCACATAGAAGTTTAAAGGAAATTGCAGCCGGGAAAGGTATACAACCTCCATTTAAGGCGACTGATCTTTTGAGACACCCACATTATAAATCTGGGGATGCAATGGACTGTGATAATATTGCAATATATCTGAAGAAAACAGATGAAAGTAAGGGACAACAAATCCAGAATGAATGCTTAGATAAGTAGGATCAGATCTGCCAAAGTAGAGGTAGGGAATCATCTTCTAGCATTCAGTGGTTCTTATAATGATATCGATTCTATAAACGGATTCAATGTATTTATCACAATATGTATTTTTAAGGATTCCTAACTTCCTTGATTGTTCTATTTGCTTGGCAACAACTAGCCAATGCTTCAGGTTTGATTTGGGCTAACTGTGGATTCTGTTGGATCATTGCCATGATTTGATTAAATTTCTGATTGGTCTCTTCTCTTATAGATTCTATCTCGCTCTCATATTTCTCTTTCATATCGTGGAGCTCCCGATCCTTTTCTCTGAGCTTAGCTTCGATACCCTTTCCTCTAGCTTCAAGTGTTGTGTAATCTAGGAATGTCAAGTATTTCATACATTTAGTAGCATAAATCTCTCTTCTATCAATCTCTTTTTTGGTGTAGTATGGAGATTTTGCATGTCCTAGGAACCACTCGCTATAATCTTGTCCTACCTGATCGCTGATTACAGTTTTTACAAATCGTCTCAAGGAGTGCAGAGTTATCTTCCTGCGTCTCCCTAAGCCATCTTCTTTTCTTTCATCCATTCCTGCCACAGATAATAGCTTTTCAAACTCATCAATGATTTTAAAGTAAATAATCTTTGGATCAGCCCTACCTTTAACTCTATACGCACTGAACACCAAATCATCAGATTTCAGTTCTTTAGTCCAATCATAATCCTTGTCTTTATATTTCCAATCAATCCAATCTTTAAGAAATTTCGTGGCCTCATCTGATATGTACACGTCTCGTGAAATCCTTGTCTTTGAATATTCTTTTCTTACATGAATCTGTGTAGGACTGGATGAAAAATCAATATCTTTAAAACGAATTGCGAGTGCTTCTACAGCTCTGAAGCCCCCACTGGCTAAAACTAAAATGTAAGCCTTCAATCTGCGATTATTACAAACAAGCAAGAGGTCTCTAATGTCCTGAATATCTAATGCCTCTTCGTCTTCCCGATAGATCTTTGGCATCTTCACTTTTCTCTTAAATTTTGAAGGCACCATATCAATATCATGGTAAGCGAGATACGATCGCAGACCCCCCATATACAATTTGATACTAGGTGCCAACAGATTTAGCGAACTAAGAAATGAAACGAATCTATCTAGTAATTCGTACAGATTAATTTCTTGTTTCAATAAAGGTGGTACGATTGTTTCAATAGAATAGTTATTCAGTTTGTCGTCCTGTAATAGAAATTGCTGACATTTATGTAGCCCACTAAGATATGCTTTTTCTGATGCCGCACTATTTCTGCGAATGCTATCCAAAAATGCTTTGACTCTAGGTAACTGAGCTATATCGTTTCTTGTGATCGATTGAGTTATGCTCTTAAACTCACCGGTTTATGGTTAGCAATATTGTATAACAGATGTAAAGAAATGCATTATGCATGCATCATAATGTGGCAACTTGTGATACAGATATACAGACAAGCAGAAGAATTAGAAAACCTGAAAGAAGCTAAAACTGATGGTGATGCAGAAGAAACTGTACGTGCATTACTCGAATTCTACAACGGACCAAAATTTAAGACCATAATAAGTGACACGACTGAAGCAATAGAGATGGTTGACCAAACAAGAAAGGAATTAACCAATGTAGTAAAGGACCTAAATAAATCAATTGAACGTCAAGGTGTGCTGCAAGAGAAACTTAATCACGCCAAAGGTATGATTGAGAAGGAGATAAAGGAAATACTTTCTCATTGAGAAATCCTAAAAGGCTTATAGAAATGGAATGGAGAATGGAAAAAATGGAGATGCTCCGAGAATCAATGAAGACGCTCGAAAATCACAGCATAGAGTCATGGAAGGAACAAAGGAAACTAATTAGAGACTTGACCAGCCTTGATTATGATCAAGAAACAATAGATAAAATGATTCGAGACCGAATGGACGAGGACGAGGAGTCTACTTCCTAACTTTTTTCTAAGTCATCTGAAATCGTTTAAGTCATATGCTGGGTAATACTGCAAAATCGAAATTATGTATGTCATACTATTTACATCATATGTTAGATTAGCAATTCTGCAGCAGCGCCACCTACAATTGAATTAAATGTTTCGTTATAACTTGGTTAACATTTAAGTTAACTCCTTGAGTTCGAAAGACACAGATACGTTGTAGTTGTTGCAGCTAAGCCAATGCTTCTGCTGCTGGCTAGCTAGTTACTTGAGTGGGGACTCTTAGGAAGGTGTCTCGTTTACCTTGATTGTACAATAGGGATTTTGTATCAGCTTGAATTAATTTCTTTGTTCCAAAGTTTAATGGTCTGTTTGGGCACGAATGCAATTTTCCATCCGAAACCTCAGAACTAATCTACTGAAGTGTTGTTGGTAACTACTAATCAATACCCATTCTTATTCGCTACGCTATTCAATTCAAGTACATAAGCAGTATCATTGATTTGAGAGTGACCCAGACTGTGCAGTTTGCATACTCAGAAACTCTACTTCAGTCATATTTCCGTTAGTAGTAGTCTGGTTTGTTGCTCCTGTCATAGTTGCATTCTCAGCTTCTACTGCTTCATCTAAATCTAAAAAACCACCTAAATCACCACTTAATGCAGCCAGAGCGTGGTGAGAAACTACTGTTAGAACCAAGACAGATGCTAGTGCAACTACTATTCCAAAGAATACTGGGTTAGAACTGTTTCTCATAATGATGCCCCGCACGTATACTATTTATGTAGCCCCTTCGGGCTATCCTGCAATTGTCGCTAGCATGCCTATCAAAAGAGACGCATACAATGTTCTGGTCTTCAATGAACTATTCTTCATCCACCAGTAGTACTACCACATATTAGGTAGTTTGCTATAGAATAAAACATGGAACAACCAGAAGCATTAGAGAATGCCATAAGGTCAAAAATAGAACGAAGAACTGCAGAGAATATTCTGACCTACCTGGACTTTGTGTTGCATGATGAACTCTTGGGTTTCAGCGAAGAGCGGCGTAAAATACATCAGAAGGTCAAAAACCATTGTATAAAGGAGGGGTTTTACAAGATTATGGTGAGGCACAGGTTATATTAACTTTTTTAGCTAATATATCCTGTATTAACTGGTTTGCGTAGAACACCTGAGGGTTGTTGATTCTCCAATACTTTCTCCGCAGCCTGTTGTTGGATTGTTTGGATTAGTGCCTCAGTATCTCGTGCTTTCTTTTCAAGGTTATTCATATTCACCGTTAGTTCAAGTATTGAAAGTAGGCTTTCTAGAATAATCTTGGAAGCTTTGGCGTCAACGACATAACCTGATGTTTCTACTAATAAACAAGTACCTTGCAATCCACGAAGTTTTCCAACACCAATAATCAGGCCATTCATTCCTGCAATAGTGCCACTATCCATGGTCAAGATCTTTTTTTCCTTAAATGTACTCACTATATTTGAATCAGTAGCTGTTCCGAAAATCCTAGGCTTATCCACAAATGTTCCAGTAACGTATGCTGCCAAGGTGATGATCTTTTTTGTATTAAACTTTGTAGCGATATCTATGATTTGCTCGGATAAAAAATATGCGGAATTAGGATTCTCTGGTTGCGAGTCTCCGGTCAATAAGAGCATATCATGATTGGAACCAGGGGTAGAAGACGCCTTTGAATAAAAAATTGTGTTTTTCATAAGCTCCGCGATGCCGTCGCCTCTAATCATGATGTGTGGAGGAAATGAACCTGAGTATATATCAGCAAGATGACTTGCATTTAGTTCCTGAATTAAATGGTCAATTGCAATCTTTCCTACATACCCACTTCCAGGGAAACCGCAGATCAAAAATGGCGAGTCCAATTGTGGCATGTTAGTAGAGGAAAACACAACCTCATTTCCTTGTAAAGAAAAAGATGACATCTACTTAATATAATCAATGATTGATTTTAAAGTGTTGCATATACGTCCCCGCGCGTCCATGACGAAACTACACATTCAAGGCAGCATATTAAATAAGACTTAAAAAAAAGAAATAAGTTTCGGATCTCTAATTTATTAGATATCCGAACGATAGTGTGAGTTTGTGTAATTTGCCTTTTTTAGTATGAAACATCTGCTTCAGCATATGGCTAAAGGGTTCGATAATTGATCAGAATGCCAACACCACTGCCACTCCTCCAGAATCGACGACATCAACACAAGATGAAGCATCACAATCGATACGAGGAGCTATGATTGAGACAGAGTAATTTTTGGGCAACATTACTGAACCTTAAACGATGGTAGGTAGGGCCACGAGGGATTTGAAGTTGAAACATTTAATGACCCCTAGTTGTCTAGAACTCTTATTTTCCATGACTTAAACGATATAAATTCTTGTATAAAAGTATATTATCTACTAGTCTAATCACATTCGATAGTCGGTCTTGACTAAACCATACGAATTTGGTTCAATATGATAAGCCAATGCATTAACTATGTTATTACTCTCTCCCCCGGCTCGTCGTATTTCACTAATTATATCTTAAATTGGCTAGTCATTGATTCATGTCCAAACACAAACTCATCGAACTGCAAAAGATTATTGAAGAGAAGATCGGATCGTTGAAAGAAGAGGTAGAAATAGGAACTAATGTGAAACTGAATCCGCTATATGTAGCTGATAGACAAGATGAAATAGAATTTCTCCAATGGACCATACGAATTATCTATTCTATCTTAAACCGAGGCAATGATGAGCGACAACATCTCGGAGTAACCAAAAAACGCTTAGAGATGCTGGAAACAATTGAATTTGAAAACACACTTCAGGAAAGAGTACAGGAGCTAAATTTGAAATTAAAAGAGCCAAATAACCTGAGGGAATCAGATATTTTAATAAATGAGATCGATACACTGGAGAGTATTTTGGGCAGCGTTTCTGATCTGAAATATGGAGATAAAGTATGTGCTATAGAAGTCGCAGAAGCTGACAATAATTACCAGCAAGCAAATCGTTTGCGAAAACAGCTAATCAAAATACAGGACCTAGAAACAGAAATTAGTGCTCAGTGTTCACTGAACTGGCGAAATACAATAGGATCGAAGTGCATCAAAAGAGAAAAATTGTTTATTTGACTGAATCGTTTCTAATCAAAAGAATCCTGTTATAGAATCAATATTACTTCGGACTCCCTTGGGCCCATACCGATATCAGTGCTTAATTAGGGTTCTCACATGTTATAATATAGAGGAGAGGAGAGAACAAAAATAACTGGAATAGCAAATGATGAAAGGATAACTCTTCAAGTAGATCCCTTTCGGTTAGACGTCAGTCCGTATTCTCTATTTGTTGGGTCAATCAGATCACCCGTAACTAAAGAAAAATACCTTCAGAGAATGAGATATTTCTTCGATTATCTAAGTATTCATTATAAGTATGCAGAAGGATGCTTTGAGGCCCTTACTCAAAAGGCTAATGCAGACATAAACTGGCTGGTTAATGCGATTTTCAGGTATATCCAAGTTCACAAAGGTAGAGTTGAACGTAAGGAAGTATCAACTGCCACCCTACGTAATTACATCAAACCAATACGACTCTATTCTGAGCAAATGGATATTCCTATTCCGTGGAAGAAGCTAATGCGGGGTATGCCGAAAGGACGAAGGTATGCAAATGATCGTGCCCCCACTATAGATGAAATTAAACGAGTGCTTGCGTACCCAGATAGGAGGATTAAACCCATTGTTTGTGTCATGTCTTCATCAGGGATTAGACTTAGCGCCTGGGACTACCTTAGATGGAAGCATATCATTCCAATGATAAGAAATGGTCGAGTAGTGGCAGCAAAGATTCTGGTTTACGCTGAAGATGATGATGAATATTTTTCCTTTATCAGTCAAGAAGCTCTTGAGACACTAGAAGAGTGGATGAATTATCGTAAGGCGTGTGGCGAGGTAGTTACTGGTGAAAGCTGGCTCATGAGAAATCTCTGGGATGTGACTACTCCAAAAGGCAAAGGAGTGGTGACTATTCCAAAGAGGCTAAAGGCTACAGGCATAAAGAGGTTGATTGAAAGAGCATTATGGGCTCAGGGAATCAGATCAGAGTTGAAAAAGGACAAAAAGAGGCATGAATTCCAAGCAGACCATGGCTTCAGAAAGTGGTTCAAGACAAGGTGCGAATCAGCAGGTATGAGGTCAATAAATATAGAGACATTGATGGGGCATTCTCTTGGACTAGCTGATTCATACTATAGACCCACCGAAGAAGAGATTCTAAACGACTACCTAAATGCCACCAACGCACTCACTTTAAGTAATTTACATGATGTGCAAGAAAGAATTGAGGAACTGATAGTGAAGACAGAAGATAGCGACAGAAATACCAAAGGACAGCTAGAAGAAAAAAATCAGGCTATTGAGGCATTAGCTGATCAAGTTATGAAACTGTCTAGCGAGATCGATATGCTAAAACAAAAAATTAGGATATGACGTAATTCTTTTATAGACGGTATCAAAGTAATCCTTAAACTTTTTTAGTGTTTCAATAAAAGGCTTGTCGTTCGAAAGAATCTCTCGAATATCATCATCTGTGGTGTCAATTGGGTATTCTGAAATTATTGATAGAATAAATTCTTCAGCCCTTGGACTGCAAAAAGCATCAAAATATGCACTCATATATTCCTCCTGTGTGATTTTAGTCTTATTTAGATAGTCTGTAATCAGGGGTATTGTATGTTTCTCAACCCTCTTGTTTCTAATGTATACATATCCTCTTGCACTTTTCTTATCAAAAATGATTTTCAGATCCCTGCTATTATCTTCATTGTCGAAATATCTAATCCATTCATGATCGTCATCGAAATCTACATCAGTATACTGGAGATCCAGGAAATCCAAGTGGTATTTGTTCCTCAAATAATCTTCCAGTTTTTCATAGTTCCATGAATACCTTTCCCTAACTGACCTCTCTTCTTTCTCAAGCAACTCAAGAGTGTGATCCATTTTTTGAATAATGGATACCAAAAAATTTCCTATGTCTGCTATTAGGTTAAGTTTCATTTTAGGTGAGCATAGCGTCTCTAATTTTATGTAGGGATATAACAAATATCGGAAAATATTTGAGTTGCAATAATTCTTGATGAGTTCTTGTAATAGCATCATGTATGGAAGTTTTGTATTCTTTATTAAATAAAGAATACCTTCATCAGTAAGTGAGTAATTAATTGCTCCATGTTTTTCGTCATTTTCATACCCTCTAGATCCGACAGCCTCGATCAAACCAAGGTTGTGCAGTCTTTCTAAAGTAAGTGTTGCTCGTCTATAATTACTTTCATTACCCTTACGGCCTGGTGCAATATCATAAGCACACTTTTGAGGATGTTCAACGAAGTAAAATAGGTAGTTTACTTGATTCCCTTTAAATGATACCTTCCTAACAAGCCTTAATAGTCGACTAAAATACCCAAAATAAGTCTTCCTGAAGTCCTCAACTCCAGCATAGGGATCATTCATTGGTTCATTTATCCTGTTCTATATTTATACTTTTTATATTATATAATAATTATGGTTAGATCTGAAAGCAAAGATCAAGTTGAATACAGGAAGATCCAGGCTCTTGTAGGTGAGCATTCGCTTTTTTGCGTGTTGCCCCGAGTCTATGCGATCAATCTAGGAATTCAAAAAGGCGATTTTGTAAAAGTATACCAAACTGAGAATCAAATAATCATTGAGAAAGCATAGGAGATTTATAAATATTCTTGACCATCAATCTTATTTACCATATAGCAGTGACATTTGCCCATACGGGGGTCTCCTTCTGTCACTACTGTCACTATAGTCACTACTTCATCATCTGTAATGCAGCTATGACTAGCTATTGCACTATGAGTATTGCGAATAGTACTGAGCAATGTCTATGTAGCTTTCATTGTATAGTACTCAAACCTGTCGAGACTATCAGAATTATTCAAGCTGGAGAAGAATTTTGAATAGAACGAATGAGGCATTACTTAAACGGTTAAAATATATCAATGACACACAGTATAGACCTGCATGCTACAAGGACTTCGAAGAGTTTGAAGTCGATGGAAAGCTGTACAAACTAGAGCGTAGTACATTGCGAAACAAATTCTCTGTACTAAAAAATGGTGGATATATTGAGCGCTATTATAATTCCCGGGCTTCTTTCTTTGTCCTAAAGGGAATAAAATTCGGCAGGCAGCGCACCCAGCATGCTACGACCGAACATAGCATATCTCAGCTTTCAGAGGCAATCCAGGTACTTCCTAAAGAAAGTAAAGGATTGCACGATATCCATACTTCATTTCAGGTGCTAGATATATGGCAAATATTATCAGAAAGTAAAAGATTCAAGGTTAACGAACATAACAAGGGAATATTATTACCTCCTTTCAATATTGACGGACTAAAGATTATTGCCAATATTCACCATACTGATACTGTAACGGTTACGGTTGCTTGTTCAAAGAATCCAATATCTGCTGAAATAGACAATGTTGACGGTGTCATTAGATTAGCAGCTGCCCTTGCTAGAACACAAGAGCGAATCCAACGAATCGTCGATGAATGCGAGAAGTTGCTCCCTGGCGGGTACGAGAGTATCATTATCCCTGACAGTAATACGTGGATGGTTAAGATGTGGCACTTCGGCGTCGATTCCAAAAACTATAAAGAGTTAGAAACTTGCTTGACTTGGAAAGATGCTCATGGGGTACTTTTGAGAAAATACCATAAAAAGAAGGAAGGCAAGCTAAAGAGGGAGCGCCAGGAATATCCTAACTTATCATTTTGTGAAGTACGAAGAATGACTAATGATTCACGATCAGAAACAGAACCAAGAGTAAGATCAGTTGACAGCGATAAAGAAAAGAAAGACATTAGATGCCCTTCATTGGTAGGAGCGCAAAAAACTCTTGGCTGAATTTATAGCTGAAGAAGATGAACAAGAACATCTTGCGATTAAATCGGTACAAAATCACCATGCTGATTTTGGCACCAAAAATAGCTCAAAAAATGGGAGTGTCCCATCCGTTCAACGGAAATCACCTATATGGACTTCAACCAAGCAGTCGATATCTTATCTGACAATCAGTGGGATAGAATCTGAGCTATCACGCCCAGAAATAGAGTGGCCTAAAGAAATCATGATCCAGCTCATAGGCAATGCGTGGGACTCACTTCAGGATAATTATCCAAACGGAACTAAAGAAACAAGGAAAATTGAGGTACGCATTGTGTATGTCACACTTCTTGATGGAGAGGCTAGGAGGGTTGTAATTCGTATAGCCATAAGAAACTCCAATGTAGAGAATGTGCCAGTGTTTGAGAATATAGAGCAGATATTTGATTACACGAAATTCCATAGCACAAAAAGAAATCAGCACAGAATGGTGACCGGCGCATTAGGAGATTTCCTAAAAAGGAGCCTTGGAATGGGATATGCCTCTTGGACTGAAAACTACGATAGAGAACGAGAAGATTCAGCTGTAGCTGCAGATATACAGTGGCCGGAACCGGTCATCATAAGACATAATGGAGAAGAAGAGCAGGTTTACTTGCATGTTGAATGGGACAAACAAGAGTATTGGCCGATTATAAGTCATAGCATCGAATATGGCGCACCAGAGTATACAGAAGTACAAGTTACACTCCCTCTTGATTCGATCCTGAAGAAGTTAGGAGGAGATAGAAACTATGGGATTTCCTACATCCTGAATGACATGAAGAATTATTTCTACAGGAACAAGATTGGGAAAACGAACACAGAATTCACGTTTGAGATTGAAGATAACGGGCAAGGGGAGAGTGAAAGTAACTGACAAAATCATGGAATACCAGCCTATGGGATTTTAAACTGGGTGAATTAAGGCAGCTTATCAATACAATTAGTAACAAGTCACTTCTTGTGTCGGATGCATTTGCTAACTTCAGAGAACTTCCTTGTCTTCCCCGTAAGTTAAAACAGATAACAATACAGGAACTATCTACTAGTCCTGACCTGATCGTGGAGCTATGGAATTCAAGAGAAGGAATGAAACCTGAAGCCACCTTCAAACTAGGATGCAAACCAAAGGTCCGTGAACTACAATTAATCAATAGTTTGGAAGAGATTTACAAGATTGACACAGAAAGAGCTAGAGCCAAAGTGGTACTAGGACAGCATAGCGATTTCCAGCAGACATTTACTTATGCTTTAGAAGTTGCAGCTGCTCCAAGATTAGATCTTGATGCCAGCAAAGCAGGTGAAATAGAGATCATAGACTCCGTCAATGATTTGGTCTCCCCAAGTGGTAGAGGAGCATATTTTGATGGTGGTGATTACCATTGGACTGGAGAGAAAGGAAAGCATAAGGGTACACTGTTATCTGCAACTACTCTCAAAGATATCGCATTCAAATGCGGCTTTAACAACGATCTTCACTTGTCGAAGGTAAAAAAACCTGGTGTACTCTTCATAAATCTGAAGTGTAGAGTGATTGAATTTCGTGGGGCCAAAGGAAAGACTCATATCGAAACAAGACCATTTGCTTCTGACATTGCATCAGCTGTTTCCAACTTACTGTACAAGATGCCATCCTATCATGGCGATGGACTTAGGTGGGCTGATGACTCTTTAGAAGATAATGATGATGATAGTTCTGGCGAGTATGTGGGATATCTAAGAAATTTCCTACTTGAAAGGCGTAAAGCGGTGGAGGCAGATCCCTCTCTAACGGTAAAGGATCGATTGACTCAGTCTGGAGTCTGGTACCGCATACGACCTGAAATGATAAGGGGTGGATTCAGACCTAGAAATAGGTCAACTGACAGCAAAGGCAGGGCAATATATGATTGGGGCTCAACTAGAATTGGTCTCACCAAAAGGATTAGAAAAACCATCGAGGAACTATGGCCTGGGGAAGATGTCACAAGAGAGTACTTGGGCATAGTTGCGAAAGCCAGAGCCATGCTTTATTTTAATGGTCGAGTATTTCCAGTTAGCTTCGATAGTAGAGAAGAACTTGCAAGAACAAAGACTACAGATCTAGTTATTGTTGAAAAAGAAGGCATCACTGATGTATTGCTAGATTCTGCAAAACGATATCGTATAGCCTTAGTCGCTACAGGAGGACGTTTCACGGACTATGTACAGGATTTGATGCGATTGGCAGTAAAGGCTGGACTAAATGTTTGTATTCTGACTGACTATGATATCCACGGCTTAAATATCTGGAGAGATACAAAGATTAGGATTAAGCGGTTAGGCATAGACAGGGATACTATTAGATGGTTCCACAAAAATGGATACGCAGACTTGAGAGAAGAAGATGTCGAAGAAGAATATTCGCCTAATCCCAGTCTATTCAGAGCCGATGATGATCCATATTTAGTAACAAAACGCATCGAACTGGACTCTATTATCGAAAAGGTAGGTGCAAATGCATTCTGGAAATATCTCGCACATCAACTTAACGTAAAATTCTCAGGAAAAAGAGACTATAGGGATATTGTACCCGAACCACAGACTAGAGATTACTATACTAATGAAATAAATGACTTTTTAGGTTACATCGAAGACTACACTGAGAGTGCATATCATGACGAATGGATGAGGATAAAAAATGAGGAACTTGCTAACGTAGATGGATTATTGGATGTTGATGATAAGATGGCAAGCATTGATCATAAGCTGAAGCCTACAGTTCAGAGTGATGAGGGTATGAAAAAAATCTCCTCAGCTCTAAAGGAGCTACTTGAATCTAAGAACCTACCTGAGTTTAAATAATAATAACAATAATAACATCGACTTAGCTCGATACAACTAATTTAGCAAGCTAAGAGAAGTAAGTCAGTCTAAAAAAATATCTTTATATGACTAATGGCATTCCTGAGACTAAAAAACAAGAACCAAAAATTTGAATGCCTAAGATGCAGTTTCGATCTGAGTATTTTAAAATCTAATCAAAATCAAACTTCATCTGCCATTAATGCTACCAGTATAATCTCCAGTGATCCTCGCCTCCCTTTCTGAGATTCGCATATTTCCTTGAGCAATTAAAGTAAGAAATTTGCTCCTAGTATTCCCTTCAGTAGGAAATGATGATTTTATACCTTTTTACTGTTGCGAAGTGAAAGTAAGTTAAAAATATTGATATCTGATATTTCACCTTACTCTAAAGGTATAGAGTAATCAACATTATAAATAATGCTTAAATAAAAAATACGGTATACTAGATTGCTTAGCTTATTGAGTAAGTATCGGATATATTACATCACAGACAGCGAACAATCTTGAG
This sequence comes from Nitrososphaeraceae archaeon, assembly GCA_049578985.1. Taxonomy (GTDB): domain Archaea; phylum Thermoproteota; class Nitrososphaeria; order Nitrososphaerales; family Nitrososphaeraceae; genus TH5896. Next base: position 26,630 of record JBAUMZ010000154.1, on the reverse strand, counting down.
TCAGAAGTCAGAAGCTAGACTCAGCGAAAGAGATGATAGTGAGCAATCTACACTAAAAGGTGGCAAGAGCATCAACTTACGAGAATTCTTGTAGTCGACGACAATCCAGATACCGAGAAAGCAATTCGCTAGATCTATTGCGTAATTAGAAGCTTACAGCTATATTGTACTTCGTATAGTGCACTTATTTGAAATATCATTTGATGTCATATCGCAGATTATCTAAAAAGCCCTTGTTATTTAGGTCATTTACCGGATTAACTGTATCTGAATTTGATGACGTCTGTGAAGAAATAGAATCAAAGTATGAGGAATATGAAAGAGCAAGAAGAAGACAATGCCTCTCTGAAGAAGGAAAGAAGAAGAGGAAGATAAGGAAGAGACGTTGGTGCTGGTAGACCGTTTAAACTGAAAGCAAGAGAAAGATTTCTCATGCTCTTGGTCTATTATCGATTGTACATTACATATACATTATCGGGATTTCTATTCGACCTTGACCAGAGCAATGTATGTAGAGATTTATCTATTCTAGAACCATTAGTAATGCAGTGCGTTCCATTGCCAAGGAAATTGTATAAACGTACAAGAATAATAACAAGAAGAAGGTTACGAACCATCAAAGAAGTAAAACAGTACTTTCCAGGTTTGAAAACCTTCATCGACTCTACAGAACAAGAGATTCCAAGACCTAAGAACAAAAGAAGAAGGAAGAGTCATTATTCAGGTAGAACGAAGAAACATACTGTTAAGACACAACTGATGGTTAATACTGAAGGCATGATACTGCATAAGACAGGTCATAAAGGCGGAAGAAAACATGATTATGATGTTTACAAACACGATCATCCTATCTCTCCATCGCAAGTTGAAAATGTAGTTGATCTTGGTTATCTTGGCATTGAAAAGGACTTTCCCACAATAAAGTCTGTACTTCCCATTATCCCTTCATCGACTCTACTAATGTTGCAGTTCTGGCATTAGCAATCTTTGAGTTGGAATGTGATGCTCTGCCGGCTTCGTAAGCCTTAATGAGCCTCATTTTTGCTCCAACAGCCTTCTCGTGCATCTCATGGTTTCCGCTTGCATCTAGAAAGCCTAATTCGTAACAGAGGTTTAAAGCCAAACTCAACAATCTTGTTGGAGGTGCTTCAGAATATCTCAATTTCCTCGGGAAGCCATAAAAATCACCGTTAGCCATCTTACCAATTGTTGAGATTCACCAGGTTAGGTAAAGAGTAAATACCTGTCTTACGCATGATAAAGCAAGATAAGAGCAATTGGCTCGGTTTCTGGATACACATAAAATTGGCTCATTGACTGAAGAGCAACTTAGAAAGCCGCATGAATTAAAACCTGACGAGTTTGGTGTCGTTGTTATAAATGTTTTGTATAATTACGAAGCAGATATCATGTATTGCATTCTTGATGCCCCTAGCGAGGAGGCTGTCCGACTGCATCATATAAAATTGGGATACACTTGTGATTCAATAATTGAAGTTAAAACTACTTCTTGAAATTAATAAGTATAACTAGTCTTCTATTCTACTTCTCTCTTCCAGCCGTGAAATTCTTCGACTCTGTTATCGGCGTCTTTGAAAAACGGGCATAAAAGCAAAGGCAATAGATTCTACCTCCCGGCGTCTATATGATTCTGTCCCATGTTACTGTGGATAGATACATAGATAAACACAAAAATGGTCTATGACAAAAAAAGAGAAAGATAGACTGACTGACCTGCCTTGTCAACCAATCAGCCTGCTGCTGTAGTTGTGGTAGTAGAGGTCATAGTGGCAGCCGAAGTCGCATTGGTCGCTGGGGCAACCTGCAAGGCCATGATATGACCATTATAGAGCATTTCGTAGATCATCCCACCATAGCCTGGTGTCACAAGGATGCCAGGTGACATTGCAGGGAAGAAATCAGATTCTGCAAGTATTTCTCCTGTTGAAGCGTCACGCCATACGATCTGTTCTGTATAGGTGTAATCCGTACCCTGTGCTGCTTGCTCTAGTTGTTGTTGAGTCGCATTGGGATTTATATTTGTGGAAACTAGGACTCGCTGATCGGTTGAACCGATGAGCGTCAAGAAACTTATGGTTCTCTGGTCTACTGGACCCCATGCTACAGACATGTTACCGTCATGAGTAAAATCAACTGCAACTACTTTTCCAGGAAGATAATCCATTGCATAGATTCTGTTGTTTGGCAAGTCCACAGACAACATAGATGGAATAAAGCTCTTCTGTCCAGATTCAAGTGGAATCGGATTAATCCTGGCTATTTTGCTGGGATCAGCCTGTGAGATAGCAACTACACTTAATGATACATTGGTAGGGGCTCCGCCATTGGTTAGCCCTATAACCCAATCACCCATGATGGCAGGAGCAGTGGCAAGAGTCTGGCCCGGTAGCAGATATGGAACAGGTCCCCAATTAGTATCAAGGGTAAGATTCTGACCATTCCACTCATATCTGAAGGCATTAGTTGTACCGAATAGATACAGATAGTCTCTACCCTGGAACTGAGTGATCGTGTTGCGGCCTCCTATCATCTCAGGGAGCTGTTCCCAATCAAGTACTTCAAATGTATTCGGATCGACTGCGGCCACGACTGAAGGGGCAGCCTGACTTTGATTGGCACAGAAAATGAAATTATAACCCTGATTAGTACAACCTGCTACTCGATTCTGCGTCTTTAGTACAAGCGTGCCGTCCGCGAATGCATTCATGCCATCGTAGTTACTGTCCTTTGGTGGGCTTATCCCTGTGGGCAATGATACTACATTTTGGACACCCCCAGTGCTAGCATTTACTTTGTACAAGTACTGACCCTGGGAGACAGCAATAGTGCCGTCAGGTGCTGGAAAGTTCATTGCACCTGAAATAAGCCAATTACCTGAGACATTATTATTTGAGAGAGGTGTGTGCCACTGCTCCCTAAGCGAGCCGGCCTCTAACTTTGAGATGAAGGGTCCTGGTAATGCTAGACTTGCACCACCTCCTGAAGTGAACAGTTCATTTGGTTCCCTTGTAACGATCCAGGATGGAACCCCACCCAGTGAATCTGGAGACATGTAGGCGTACACTTGATTGGGTTCGGTGAACGAACCTCCAAAGTGTGCACATTCAAAGACGGCAGCGCGCTCAGAACCACCATGCTCTGTGCTAGCCATTGTAGGATACCATGGAGCCCAAGTAGTTTGATTCTGTAGTGATTTAATGCACTCTTGCTCACTCTCTATTAGGGAGAGATTGCCAGGCAGGGGTCCACCTGCTGCTAATTGGTTTGGTGAAAGGGTCATTGTAGGGGTGGTGTCGGTATTTTCGGCGCTAGCACCACCAATTCCTGGTACTACACTTGTGACTACCGTCAACAGCATAATTGCAAGGACAGTAAATATGCTTGTTATTTGTTCTATATTCATGTACAAGAACAAACATAGCTCCTAATAATGAGATGTTGCATATAAATATGAGGAATAATTTATAACAATTGTAATAAACTTTTTATTTAAATTAAATGCACGCATATTTCTATGCGTAAGCCCTTTGAAGAAGAAAAGAGGACAGACAGCATTACCCTTAGAGTTGAAAAGAAGGTACTCGATAAATTGCGTGAAGAGGCAAACAGGAAAATGAAGAGCATTAACATATTGGGAAATCAAATACTCAAATTTTATGTAAACTGGCATTCTCCTGCAATAGATGCAGGATTTGTATATATTGACAAAAAGAATCTTAGTCGTATACTCGATAAACTCACTGAGAAAGAGATAGACCAAGTACTAGATGAGTATTTCAAGACTGAATTCATTGGTAGACTTAAAATGATAACAGGTAACACTGAACTGGACCGATTTTTAAGGGCAATGGAGGGTTGGTTGTCAGGATCAGGGCTGCGCTATAGACACATGATAAATCAAGGAGTGCAAACCTATGTGGTTCAGCATGATACGGGAAAAAATGCTGCGTATTATATGAAAGGCTATTACAAGAGAGCGCTTGAATTTATGAAAGTAAAGAACTTGGAAGTCAAAACTACAAATGATACACTATGGATAGAATTTAGTGCTTAAGTCTTAACTAGTACATTAATGACAGAATCTTCATACCATAGTACATTCAGTGTCTATTGCGTCTCGTCCATCTACTTATTGTTCTTACATTTTAGCGCTGAACTGATAATATCTTGTTCTCGATTAATTTCTATGTCTAAATAGATATCTGTTTTGTAATCAGATATCTGAGTGTAAGATGTATTGTCATACTTCTGACATACTGGACTTAAATGCGGAAAGTTAAGAACGTAAAAGAACTGGATTTAGAATAGAAAAAAAGATAGATTGACTGACTGATCTACTTGATCAACCAATTACCCTGCTACCGATGTTGAGTTCTGTCCTGCTGCTGCTGAAGTAGTCGAAGTCGCATTGGTTGCCAACGGCAATACCTTCAGAGCCATGATATGACCATCTTGAAGCACATGATAGTTAAGTCCACCATATCCTGGCACCACCTGAGACCCTGTAGACATAGGGCTGAAGAAGTCAGAGGCTGCAAGTAACTTGCCTGTTTCAGCATCTCGCCACATTACCTGTTCGGTATAAGAGGCGTTTACCGGTCCAGCCTGTATATCTGACTCGTTCTCGAGTTTCATGTTAGTACCCATCAGTACTCTATGATCTTTAGGACCAATGGCAGTAATCCAGCCAAATGTCTTCATTTCCTGAGGTTCCCAGGCTACTGACATATTACCTGTCGCTTGATCAAAGTCAATGCCGACGACCTTTCCAGGTCCCTCGTCCATCCCGTATATACGGTTATTTGGCAGATCCATGACTCCAAAGTTGGGAATGTAACTTTTTTGCCCAGGCTCTAGTGGAATTGGATCAATCCTAGTTATCTTGCTGGAGTTAGCCTGTGATATTGCTACTTCGCTCAGTGGTACGTCTGAAGGTATGCCATTTGTTTGAATAACGACCCAGTTACCCATGACTGCCGCCGCAGTACCTGCGCCTTGACCTGGTTTCAAATATGAAACCGGACCCCAAGTATCGTCGGGAGTGAGTTTTTGGCCATCCCATACATATCGGTATACTTGACTAAAACCAACCAGATAAAGGTAGTACTTGCCATCGTACACTGTAGTGGTAACTCGACCGCCGATAATTTCTGATAGTTGTACTGAGTCTAGAATTGTAAAGTTCTTCGAGTCGACCACAGATACGACCGAAGGACTACCAGGACATTGATTTAATGCAATGAGGGAGTTCAAGGTACATCCGGCTGCTCGAGTTAGATCTTTCATGACGAGGGTGCCGTCCGGCCAGCCATTTAGACCATTGAAGTAGGCATCAGTTGGTAATGTAGCGCCAGTTGGCAAGGATAATACTGCCTTAACTTCACCTGTAGTGCTATTCAACTTGTACAAATACGTGTTTGTAATGACTATTATATCACCAGTATCCCCAACCGTGTACATTCCACCAGCACCAGTGAAGGCCTGCGACATGTTTGTGTTGAGAAGTTCTGTTCGCCATAACTCCTTCAATGAGCCTGGTTGAACCTTTGAGACGTACGACTGAAGGCCTAGCACAGGCGGATTAGCGGCTACTACTCCACCGTATACGTACATCTCGTTGGTTCCTCTGGTAACGATCGTAAATGGAGTAGGATAATAGGTAGGTGACTTGTAGGCGAAAACTTGATTGGGACCGGTGAACGATCCAGAGAACTGTGAGCACGACCAGTAATGGCTTCTATTGGAGTTGTAATTTTCAAAAGCGGTAAGTGTTTGATACCATGGAGCATTAGGATTTGCAGACACACACTCTGACTCTTGTTGAACTGTCGTATAGTTAGGAGGTATTGGCGCACCTGCTGCAATCTGGTTTGGAGAAAGTATTGATGCAGTGGCAGGGCTGCTGCTGATGTTGGTACTAGCATAGCCTGGTAACGTACTCGTACTTAGGAGTAGCAGACTAGAAATGCTTGCCAACAGGAAAGGTAACAGAATCATACTATAGTTTTTTATATGATTTTGTATCATGTAAATGTGCAGTATCGTATTTTCGATATAAATCTTGTCACGCTTTGCAATACATTGCACCCTGATACAAGAGATTTCTATTAAACAAACGACCATGACCTAACGCAAAGAACTTGAGATTTCCATGTTTATTCTTGCTAAAAATCGATTGTTGCCTCTGTAAGCACAGTCAATAATAAATTTATGTTACGACACCTGCTGCAATATGATACTGGTGTTCCATCATCTTCACCGTATAATTTCATTGGAGAGGCAAAGTTCGATGAGAACAATTAGGACATAGAGAGAAGCAAATTAAAAATCTTGGCAATATTACAGAGATATCCACTTCGTTATCGTCTACCCTACAGAGATATCCAAGTCAATTTGTCAAAAAAATCTATAAGCTTTCCTGATCGTGAAAGCTTTACTATTTTTGCAAAAACAGTAATAATGAAGCCTTTCCTTGGATATATACCTGATTCTAAGAGGGATGAATTTCTTGATGTATTCCTAACTGAGTTCGAACGCTCAGGCCAATCATGGTTGCTAGATTTTGCACGCCTGGCCATCTTTGCTAGAAAATAGCTCAAATACGAACACTGGGGGGCATGTGTATAAGAATTGATTATTTGTGTTCAACCATGCCCCTTTCTTTCATCATCTCAGTTATATATTGGGCAATCTGTTCAGAGTTAAGAGATGGGCTTATTTGAGTCTCTTCTTCCATGGAATCGGGCAGATCCTTGCTCGTCTGATATACTCTCTTAAATATTCTATTCTGAACTTCGGATGTACCTATCTCATCCAATAGGTTTGTTCTCTGTTGTTCTACCGATTTTCTAATTGAACGCCGAAGTCTATCATCTTGTGCTACAGAGATCGCCGAAGAACGAATTCCAAAAAATATTAGGTATGATGATAGTCCAAAATAGCATAGCGTGTATGATCGTCATGGAGATTTGGTTCTAGCTGCAAAGATTTTGATCTAATATTATTTAGGTGCGATATATACGCTAATGTGTCTTTCATTAATCAAGATGTCTTTTTATCCTGCCGGTCAGCAATATACTATGGGTTCAGTTTCACATTAGTTCCTATTTTCACTTCCTCTTTTGTAGTTCAACAGGTTTGTGTATCGTATAGCAATTAGCTAATTTGTGATACAATTAATAGATTACCATACATTCAGGTTCACATAAAAGCAAGTCTTCGATGGATTATGTCGAAGATATAAGGTGGTGTATCCAAGTACATTATTCTTTACTAAACTACTTTGTCCTTCTATGTATATCGCACAAGACTTGGCCAGTTAGTTTCGAACTAACTACAACACCTAGAATGCCCGCTGCCATTGATGAGAAGATCAATAGAGGATACATTTCATCGATCATTTCAAAGTATATCGCAGCAATAACATTTGGCCATACCGGCTGCTGATTAATGGAAACTTCATTATATGTATGAGTAATTAAAGGAAAGTATAGTATAAAGAACGTTAGTCCCAATACAGTCCCTGCTAATATATTGACGATCGTTTTTCGTGTTTGTGAAAGTGATATCGATGTTGACGATGATATTCCCAAATGTGGTAATGAAAGTAACACGTCAATAACTATGATAGGAATTACACTTATCAGGTAAAATGGAATCGTAGGTACTAGGTTTTCATTCGGAAATATTGTCGTAATTAGATTGATAAAAATAAAAATCATTCCAGTAACAGATAGCACACCGAACTTCTTGGTCATTTCCCATGAAGTGAATAATACAAAAGACACAAGAAATGGAAAACATAAAGTTGCAATTAATCCAGCTAAAATTGGATTTGGATTAAATTTGAAGAAATCAGTATCAGAAAATGGAAGAGAAACCATATGAATTATGCCAGAGACCGTAATCCAAATTGCTGTAATCGAGACTATTATGTACAACGAAGATTTTTTGTTACGTGCTGTAGTATTATTAGAACTTGTGTTTTTCAGTTCAACTATAGAATAACTATCTTCATTATCCATTCTCTCTATGTTGGTCTTCATTTTCATTCTTTCATAGTAGTTATTATTTGAAATCAATCCAAGGAAGGCACCAATACTACATAAAACCATTCCCATTGTAAGCACTGCGTGTGGTGGACTCAATAAACCGTCAAGACCGAAAGCTGTATGCCAAGCAAAATCTAATGGACCAGCCGAAATTAACATAACAATTCCTACTAGTACTAATCTTAAGTAAGTCGGAAGAGATTTTCTATTATTATTGTCAAATATTTTGCTACTGTGTCGATGATAGCGATATGCCATCAATGATCCAATTAAGACTAATAATACACCAGAGTATAGCCCGACATGAGGCGGAGAGAAAAATGTTTCAGGTCTATTTAAAAGATGGTTACTAATATCCCAGCTGCCTGAACTTGCAGTCAATAAAATGCCCAAACTCACAATGATAAGAGGAACAGCAGGATCTGTTTCAATGCTATTTTTGAAACGACTTATCGGTAATGATATGAAAGTTTTATTATCTTCCCTGCCAAATAGAGATCTAAACGTGTTAGCCATTGTTAGTCGTTGTACCTAATAATATTCAGGAATTTGGACTACTTATATTCATCTATTTCGAATAATTTGGGTTAGATTCAAGAGCCGTATCATAAATGTCGGATACTCTACGATCCAAGGTATGCGTCAACAGAAATCTACCTGCCATACTTATATTCGTCTATTACAAATATCTAAACTTCGCTTTGCTTATTGCTCAATCATTTGTTGAATGTCCTCTTTAAATCTCTTTATTAACCTAGATAACGATCTTCGAATTTCATTTAGTCTGTATTCGGTAGCTCTTTCTATTATATCAATACTTGTTGCCCGATAAGTATGATATTGCCCGCCACTTCTTAAGTTTCTACTTTCTTTCACGCAAAAACCGATACTAACCAACTTTTGTAATGATCTAAATATCGTTCCTTTGTCCTTTCCTAACTGCTTAGAAATTATTTCCAATGTGAGAGGTTCTTTAGATCTAAGCAATGTAACTAATATATCCAAATCTGAAGGCGATAAATTATAAAGACACTCTAACAAATTCTTACATGTACAATCAGTATCCATAAAGAGATTGATGGACCTCATGTTACAGATTACATCCCATCATTATAATTCATATATTTATTAGTAAAAGTGTAATAAAAGGTTTTGTACATATTTGGCAAAATCGTAATACTTAATAAGTGGATTTGTAATATCTTTCATAGGTGAATATTCAAGTCATGCGATATTATAGTAATAGTATTAGTGACAGAACTAATGGACATGACGAAGAACTAGAAAGGATAATGCAACGAAAAATGAGTGAATTTTCTCTTCGGGCAAAAAGAAATGATCACGTCGATGGTAATCAGTCAGCCACTACTACTCCCATTACTTTAACAGATCAAAATTTCAATGAGATGGTTGGTAAGCATCCATTGCTAATTGTTGACTTCTGGGCCCCATGGTGTGGACCATGCAGAATGGTCTCTCCTGTAATAACGGAACTGTCCCAGGAATTGGCTGGAAAAGCGGTATTTGGCAAACTTAACGTAGACGAGAATCCAATGATAGCAAGTACATTTGGTATACAAAGTATTCCTACTATTGCAATATTTAAAAATGGAAAAGCAGTAGACGGGATTATGGGAGCTGCATCTAAATCACATATTATGTCCAAGCTCTCCACACATATCAATAACAATTCTTCAACTGACATCAATTCTTCCAGTTCCGGAATATATTAGGTGTGTATGTCCCCCAACTTCTTTTCACTTATCTTTAATTTTTTTGCCAAGCATGACATTTAACTATAATACATGACTTGTTCAGGATCTGTGTTTATGCATATGTTCACCTTCATGAATATGAGGATGGGAATGTCTGATAAATTTTTCATGTGTGTGTGTTTGATATAACTTACGACTATATGCATATAGTGAGCTCACACCGAACGCTGCAGTTCCGAATAATACTATTGTAGCACCTGATGCCGAATCAAGGAAATAACTAGAGTACATGCCTAGAAATGCGGTCAAAACCCCAATAATAGTCGAGGCAACAACCATTTTCATAAAGTTATTTGTAAGCATCCTAGCAGAAATGGCAGGAGCAATAATAGCAGCAGCTATCAAAGTTACTCCGACGCTACTCATCGATGCGATTATAACGGCAGCAAGAATTAACGAGAAGATCAGTTCTGCCATGTCTGTTCGTACGCCATATACTTTGGCTGTTTCCTTATCGAATAAAGTAAAAAGTAACCTTTTCTGATAGAAGAATATAAAGAATGCAGTTACACATGTTACCAGCATGATAACTGCTAGGTCCTGATCTGTTATTCCAAGGATATTGCCAAATAAAAGCGCCTCAAAATTCCTAGTATAGCTTCTTGTCATGCTAATCAATAGTACACCAATTGCAAATCCTGCAGTTGTGACTACTCCTATTGCTGCATCTGCCTTTATTTTGTTTCTTCTGGTTATCACATTGATAAGATATGCAGAAACAAAACCCCATATTGCAGCTCCCAGATAAAAATTAAAACCAACAATATAACTAACAACTGCTCCGCCAAATACAGCATGAGACATTCCATGACCTATGTAACTCATTCCTCTTAATATTATGTACACACCCATCAATCCGCAAACTCCTCCTACCAGAATAGATACTAATATTGCATTCGTAAAGAATTCGTAGGTAAACGGCTCAAGAAGCGATTCCAAAAATAGTAATGTTATTGTATGAATTGGCAATATCGACGATAATAATGATGGAATCAAATTATTGAATCTCTCTCTTTTTGACATTTGTTATCCATTTTTTCCTTCTCCTCCACCTATTGATTCAAATTTCATCGTCATCATTTTTTATTTTCAAACGGTCTGAGGGAGGAGGAACGTATTTAGTGGGAATTGTAAAGGAATCATTGTTATTAGTATTATCAGTGTTACCATTAGAAATATTGTCATTAGAAATGATACTATCATTGTAATCAGCTAAACCGTATGTTCTCAATAAATTATCTTTAGTCAATATCTTTAAGGGATCACCTTCTGCAATTACTCTTTTATTCATACATATGACCCAGGGGAGCCGTTTTCCAATCCCGCCAAGATCATGAGTGGTCATTATTATTGTCATATCTAGATCATGATTTAATGAACGCAAAATCTCCATTATCTTTTCCCGAGTATTATAATCGACTCCAGAGACGGGTTCATCTAATACCAGTATGGTAGGTTTACGAATCAATGCTCTTGCAAGAAAAACCCTTTGCTGCTCTCCCCCAGAAAGCTCTCGAATCTGTCTATTTCTGAACTCTGAACTATATATTCCGAGATCGTCTAATATTATTCCCACCATTACATCGACGTCCTTTGAGAACCACGGTGCAACACCTGATTTATTCCAGATTCCCATCCCAATAACTTCTTTCACAGTTACAGGAAAGTTCCAATCAATACTTTCTATTTGTGGTACATAGCCTATACTCTTTGAAGAATATGCATGTGAGTCTGTGATATTATTACCTAAAAATGTTATCGTTCCCTTCCATGGTTTCTGTAGACCAATAATTATTTTCAGAAGGGTGGACTTTCCAGAGCCACTAGGTCCAAGCAGGCCTACGAACCTTCCTTTCGGAATCTTAACACTTACATTTTCCAATATTGGTTTGTGGGGTGAATATCCAAATGTGACGTCATTTACTTCGACTAGATTACCTAGGGCTATGTCGCTACTATCCGTCTTGATCTTGTGGCGCATCTTCATATAATACTAGGTAGTTGAGTAGGTATCGTCAGGGGTGATACTTGATAGTGCACTTACATTACCACCTAATGCCACTAGCATATTCTTCATATTCTCCAACATCATTCCAACATAGGAATTTTGAGGGTCTCCTGGATCGCCTGGCAAGTCATCATCACTAAGTGTACCAACTACCTGTACGTTGGCTTCATTTGCAATTTGATCGACTAGCCTATTTGTAAATACCTCAGAACCAAATATTGCTGGTACATTTTCAGCTTTAATTTGATCAATCAAGTTAGCTACTTCTCTAGGTGTAGGTTGGCCAAAGTCTGAAGGTTGAACTGCCCCTATGACGACCATGCCATATCTAGGTGCAAAGTAAGCCCATGAATCATGGTATGTAAGAAGTTTTCGGTTTTGTTCCGGTACCGACTGTACAGCATGCATTATTCCTTCATCAAGTTGCTTCAACTTTGTAATGTATCGATATGTATTTCCTTTATAGTAATCTGCATTTGTAGGATCCATTTCAACCAGCTTATCTCGAGTAAGATTGGCGAATTTCATGGCGTAGAGTACATTAAGCCACAAGTGGGGATTGGGATCACCTGCTTCCTTGGGAAAGCTAAAATCAAATATGTATTGATCAGAAGTAATAGTGTTGTCTCCTAATTTCAAGATTTGAAGATTTGGTTTTGTCTTGTGAGCTTCGTCAACCACGTCTTCTATATTGGTTTCTAAGTCTAGTCCATCGATAATTACAAGATCTGCATCATTTACTTTAACAACATCTGATGGAACAAGCTCGAATGTATGCGAATTGATAGCTTCTGGAACCAGTCCAATCAATTCTATCTTCTGTCCTCCTACATTTTTCACTATATTGGTTATCGGAGAAACAGAAGTGACGACGTTTAATTTCTTTGTTAAAGTTGTGGCCGTTGCATTTATGTTATTGCCTGCAGCAGCTGCTCCTGCTGCTCCAGACTGGTTTGCGCCGCCTGTGCCGTTCATGGTAGTAGTAGCAATCGCCTTTTGCATACCCAAAGATGTAATAAAGATCGAACCTACAAGCATACTGCTTATAAACAGAAATGGTTTTGCAAATTTAAGATGGATCATTGAAGGAAGGAAATGAGGGCAAGGTATTAAAACTTTGTTCAGATCTCCTAACTTGTCATATAATTTTTTAAATCATTCATATTTATTGTCCATGTCGACTAGATCTGATCTAATTTTGACTGACATGGATAAGTCCAGTGATCAATACAAAAACTAAGGTATTTAGAAATAAGGATGTAAATTATATCAAGTGAGTATTAAAAGTCTTCAACCTAGTCGGAGGGAAATATTACAAGAACAGTAGAAAGTAATACAAAAAATCTTTTCTACAGATTAAGATCTATAGTAACTTAGAACATATCTATATTTTGTTTGATCGTTACTATCATTTCACCATCGATAGTTGCTAGATATTTAACTGTTATTGTAGGATGATGATGACTTCCTAGCAGCAGGAATGGCATTCTATCTCGGCGTCGGTTCTTTCCACCCACCCGAGAGAACTCTTTGATTCTCCCTCCTAATATTATGCTTAATGTTTATTCAATCTAAAGTGTTGAGATGACAAAGGTTTTAAGAAACGCCAGATGCATTCCTGACTATAATTAGTGGGATTTTCCATAAATATTAAAGATAGAAGGTATCGATCAACAGATCAGAGCGCGATGAAAGCATTACCCAAAACTTTCCTATGGGGTGTATCAACTTCTTCCTACCAAGTGGAAGGGGACATCACAAATAACGATTGGGATTTTTTTACTCGATCACAACAAATTAACGAGAGAATCTCTACCATCTCAAGACCAAGTATATTCTACAAAGGTGGTACTACAGTTGAGTTACAGCCAGCAGGTGATGCTGCTAAATTCTGGGATATTAAATATTATGAAAGAGATTTCGATCTTGCAAGAAGTTTAGGGCTAAATGCTTTTAGAATAAGCATAGAGTGGTCTCGTATCGAACCTGAGAAAGATCATTGGGATCAGACAGCTATCGATCATTATAAGGAGATGTTGGTTGCGATGATGGAAAGAAACCTAATCCCTGTGGTTTCACTAAATCATGCAACACTTCCTCTATGGGTTCTGACTCCTCCCCAACAATTTCTAAGACGAATGGGCCAAAATTTGCTGCCACATCCACTAAAAGATCTTCCACTCGGAGATCCCTTGCCGTCCGATCCTTATTGGAAATCTCTTAGAGGTTGGGAAAATGATGAAACTGTTGAAAGGTTCATCAGATACGTTGAAAGAATTGTTTTAGAATTCAGAGAGCTAGTTGATTATTGGATAACAATAGGTGAGCCTGTAGCCACAATAATTGGAGGTGGTTATATATCTGGATTATGGCCACCTGGTTTTTTCCTCGAGGGGAAAAAAGCAAGAGTTGTATTGCACAATCTCATCGAAGCACATGTTCAAGCATATGACAAGATCACTGTACTTGACAATATCGACGCAGATGGAGATGGTTTTACAAATAAAGTTGGTTTTACTCATCTGATGATGGAAGTTATTCCAGCTGTACAAAGTAAGATATACAGTATAAGAATGAAAGATAATATTGAAGCTGCAAAGAATTTTAGTTATTTTGCAAATGATTACTTTATTAACGCTGTCATTAATGGTGAGGAAGATCTAAACTATCTGAACACACTTCAAAGAAGCAATAAGAATAGCGATGAATTTATTGTACACGAGGACTGGAAAAACAAAGCTGACTTCATTGGTCTTGATTACTATCGCAGGGTTTATGTTTATTTTAATCAGATCGTTTCTTTAACCTCTGCAAAGTTCGTAGGAGGAGTTCCCATAAATGATCTAAGTATTGCAGACAAACAACCTCATAACATACTAAATGCTCTCGGGTGGGAAATCTATCCCAAAGGATTGTATAAGGTGATTATGAGAATTGAAAATCAATGGAATGGCATACCGATTTTTATAACTGAGAATGGTATCGCTGATAAACATGATGGGTATCGTGCTCCATTCATTGTGTCTCATCTTCAACAAGTTAGAAGAGCAATAGACGATAGTGCTCATATCATGGGTTATCTACATTGGTCTTTTATGGATAACTATGAATGGCTTGATAATTATAGACCTGAAGGAAAGTTTGGATTGTTTAGCATAGACTTTGAAGAGCAACATCGAGAAGATTCAGACCTTATGAGGCAAAAAACTAAAGGTGCAGAAGCACTTGAGTTGATCATCAAGGAATCAATCTCCCAAAGCAAAGATGGCGTAATATCTGATTCTGCAATAGCTGTAGCTCAGAATAAGTTTGGAACATTTACTGAAGACGGTTCACGTATTATTTATCCTTGGATGACAAGATGGAACAATGGATAAATGGCTGATATGTTGTCCATCAGTCAAAATAGTGAAAAATATGGGGACGCATTGATGCAAATACTGATCTTTATTATTCTAAAGGCGATGGCTTGTGGTCTTGATGCAAATTTGGAATAGGCTGACCCACTCAACAATTCTGAATACAGTCATGAGGGGGATCTTGCATTTAGGAGAATCATTTGTTGTGACTATAACAAGAGCGAATCTAGGAGATACTTCAGACTTTCAAATCATATCAGTGTTATTTCCTAATATTACTAGTGATATTCACAACAACATTGCAAATAGAATTGTAAGCATATTATACGGCGCTAAGCATAAAAAAATAGGTGTTAATTGGTTGAGTTAGTTGCACCAGTCATGTTTCCGTTAGTAGTAGTCTGGTTTGTCGCGCCTGCCATAGTTGCGTTCTCTGCTTCTACTGCTTCTTCCTCGTCTACGAGAACATAAGATGCTAGCGCATTCTCATCAGACGTCGACACCATGAGTGCCACATAGGCTATCCCAGATATCCATAGTATTTTTGAACTAAACTTTAGCGAAGAGAGGATTGTATAACAATTTATGTTTGTCGTTTTGTAAGCACTGCGGGCTATAGTTGGTACGCGTGTAGCGTGCCTGCATATCAACTAGGAATGGGTGCGGGATAACTAGCTATATCCCTGGCACGTGTAACAATTAAGTATTATACTATAGGAATGTCCCATTTACACAAAATCGCTTTTATCTTTTCAACCTTACAAATTCACGCAGGGCACGGGCTTCATCTTTATATGCTCTAATAATATGCTTATTACCATCAGGACAAACAACAGTGACAGTTACAATATTTATCTCTGCGTCAGAAGCTATTGCAGGTGGTTGTACGTTTTCTACTCTGCAACCTGCTGCTAGATATTTTTGTAATTCTGAAATTGCTTTAAAGTCACTATCCATGTTCTTAAGTGAGTTAGATTCCATATAAAACATCAGGTATGCAATGTCGATAGCAAAAACACCCTTTCGTCTTACCATGGACTATTCAGATTCATTTGGACTGCAATATCATGCCCATTGTATTTCATGTCCACTGCATTATGTAGACTTCAAAAATTAAATATTAATTGCTTGAGTTCAGGATACCGCAATTGCAGGAGCATCGGAAGTCCCTGTATTAGTACTCAAATTGCTTGTGGCGCGATCAAGCTGGGATCTAGCTGAAACAGGCAAGTTCCAATATAATGATGCTGTTATGTAGGTTGAAAGAATGAATAGGCAGGAGAAAACTCCTGCCTCACTAACCTAGTCTTTTTTTACTCAACTGTACGTGATGACTAGTAGTCTCTAATCCTGGACTTCCAGATGACAGTGTAAACTCGGATGGTTTTACTCAAAGTCCGGTCTTCATAGCAGTGGGTAATGAAATTGGATCCGAATATACAGGACTAACTAGAACAACAACTGCAAAATATCCTTCTATCGAATTTTACAATAGTCAATGGGCCACCAAGCTGCAGAGGGGGATTTTGTTGTATTTGTCAAAGTTGTAGCATTACCCAATACATCTGATTTATCGCATTATCCTGCTGTAGGAATTCGAGGCCAGCAGCAAGAATTTGTAAATGTATATCGTATAATTGTCGTAAAATCAAATTGAACCAAAATTAGAGATTGGTTGACAATTTATGCAGATGTGTATATCTGTATATCTGAAGGCTTTCTCATCAAACAATTAAATGCTGTTTCTTGGAAGCTATTTGCAATAGCACATGAGGATTCCCAAGCTTCGGGAATCTGATACTCTAACAAATGAGATCGATACGCTTGAAAGCGTCCTAACGATCATAACTCTCATTAGGCCTCTCCAAGTAAGAGATATAACTAAAAAGATTATTCTGATTCACAAAATATATGACTTCATCTTCAAGAAAAGCAAAATTAGAGATCGAAATTGAGATTGATATCCCAATAGACATTATTAATGATAAACAGCGGTTCAGTCTAGTTGAGGAAGGAATTATTAGAAGTATTTCCAAAGGTCTATACGAGCAAGGAGTATCATTTAGAATCCTGAAATCAAATATGAGTTGAATGTTTGAAACACCTGAATCTTTGAGTCTCTTTTCTCAAAGATATAGTACAAGTTCTCAATTAGACATGATTCCCTGATACTGTCCCAATGGACTTATAAGTGCATATTGACAATATTGTCTGTTAATCATTGATAATTTCAATGAGATGTAGGAATAATTTTCTTTCAATCTCCCTTGAAGCTTAGGCATCGCTAGTGATATCATTTCTTTAATTAGTATAAGTAGGTTGAATTGTTAACTAAAATAAGCGTAATCTTGTCCTATTTCTATCCAAACAAGTGACTATAACAAGATTATTCCAGGTTAACTATCTATAATTGTAAAAGGAAAGTTTAATATCGATCAATTTTTTAAAGTATTTGAGCTTGAAACAAGTAGCCAGTGTCGAAAGTATAATTAATGCATTATCCGAACTTGAGGATGATCTCGACAATATTAGCAGCAAAGCGGATGAAATGAAGAGGCGTCTAGTCAACTCGTCTCACGAACAAATTGAACATCTCAAAGAGAATATTATAAACCTGGCAAACGGAGAAGCAAAAAAAATTATCGATATGGCTAGGCAGGAAGCTGAAAAAGAGTCATCAACTATTCTCAAAGATTCGGACAGCGAACTCGCAAATATCAAAAAGAATATTGAATCTTCCTATGATGAGGCAGTTGAAGTGGCCGTAAAAATTATTTTATGGGGAAAAGCTTAATTCGCATCTTCCTTTTATGTAAATTTTGACTTAAATTGTTGTTAATTCCTCATGGTTTGATAATGTGAAGAGTCTTAGTATTTTGTAGAAAATGCAGAAGCAGTTACACCCATAAAGTTTAATAATAAATTTTGTCCAAGGTTCTTCGATGGAACGCCCCTGAACAAGGAGCTGTTACAGCATAAAGTCACCGTTGCTACTGTCTATGGTCGTTCTTACTTTAGAATTATTAATGCGCTAAAGCTTATGGATCTTGCCTTTGAATCGCTTTCGCCTCAAGAAGCGGCAGAATCAAATACAGAGTTAGTTATAACTACAAGAACAGAAGCTAGATTTTTGACTAAGAAGGAAATCCTTTTGGATACAGATCTTCCAGAAAATCCAGTACTGTCTAAAGCAAGAATATTTAGAAGTATTATGAGAGGATATCAAGACGATCATTTGATAATCGGAATTGATCCGGGTAACCGTATTGGAATTTCTATTATATATCTACAAAATGAAATTGAAAGTCTAGTTGTATCATCCCCTGGGTCTGCTATAGATTTAGTTATAGCATTCTTAGAAGGAATTCAATCTAAATACAAGATTGTTAGAATTGGGGATGGTGATATGGGTATGTCGCAATATATTGCTCACGTGATCAAATTGAAATTCAAGAACGCTGTCGGTATAGAAATTGTAGATGAATATGGTACCTCTTTACCGAGGAACACTGGAGCGAATAGACGAGGAATTCGAGATAAGCTTTCTGCTAAGACAATTGCGCTCAGACGTGGAAGACAGTTTTTACATTGACATGTGATAAGAAGCCTTACACGTCTTACTTTTCTGATACTATCTGTCGATCATTTGCCTGCTGCAGTTCGAACAAGTTAATAATCTTTAGAATTTTTTATATCGCAACTACTTCACTATATAATATTTGCATAAATTTAAATACTATGTATTACATTATTGTATTAGGTAGATTTAGGTTTTACTTAGGAAAAGATGAGTTGGAATGACTTGTAAAGGTATATGTGGTAGGCATAAGGCCCAGAAACCAGTCGGATCTGGTCGTTACGCTAGTGGACAGAGACGTTGCCAGATATGTGAGATATTCATCAAGTGGGAAGGATTATGGTGCCCGTGTTGTGGCTATAGGCTAAGAACGAAACCCCGGAACCTGAAATATAAGACAAGATTGAGAGCACGTAAAAAATTGCAAGAGGTTTATCCAGAGAAACCTATTCCAGTTCAAGTCTGACGATCTGTGTAAAAGGACGGTAAGATCCATTAGATGATTGCAGACCAAGGGATGGTCGATAAAACTCTAAAGTCTCAAAGCGGAAGAATTTTCATCATCAAATACGTACCCGTCTCTAACGGATGCATTATTTTGATATCGGAGGATTCTGACCAAATAGGAGCTATCTCAGTTTCCATTTCATCGTCCAATAAAAGTAATACTGCCAAAGTAATTCCAAGCAAATATGACTCAATATTCCTAAATACTATTTCTGAGATGGTATCCAAAATGAAGAATGGAATATGCATAATCTCACTGTACAGCACCAAACAATTAGCATTGGAAGATATGAAAATTATTATGGATCAGATACGAGATCTTATTGGAACATAAGCATGTAAATAATATGTGCTTATATGCGACTGGTACTCTTTAAGTCATAATAA
Source organism: Nitrososphaeraceae archaeon (assembly GCA_049578985.1). Lineage (GTDB taxonomy): Archaea > Thermoproteota > Nitrososphaeria > Nitrososphaerales > Nitrososphaeraceae > TH5896. The sequence continues at coordinate 6,945 of JBAUMZ010000154.1, read as the reverse complement.
ATTTTGCATATGTTTATGAAGATAATCCTTTGTTTGATAGAAAATCGAAAATGCCACTTCAGGTCTAAAACCAACCTGTAAGAAAATTCTGCAAAGGATATCAAAAAGGAATGCTGTAGTTATTGCTGAGTATATCACTTCAATGTAAACAGAGATCAATCCTTCATTAACATTTCTAGGGACTCCGAAAACCTGAGACAGTTGATGAGTACAATGATAGTTTCGTGCTAATTAACTTTGGTCCATCAAGCTGGCGTGCATATTTCATTCCAAAATCAAATGTTCAAGGATATGATGATAAGCTACTACACTTGCCACGAACTCCTAACGAGCTACGGATTATGATCTAGGCAATCACCCATCATGTGAGGACATAGTCTGTTCTTGAGGCAAAGTTGTATTGCGGTTGAACCGCTGCCTACTAAGTTTGCTCTTTTTTCAACATCTGTCAACGACGGTGGCGGCCGTTGTTGGAATACGCTGGCTGCCTATGAATAAGCCGTAAGCATATTAGAATCTAACATAAAGCATTCTAAACCGCATATACCAAGTATTCATAAGCTTAGGCTTTTACAGCCCTGAGATATATCTGTAGATTTTCTTTTGGGTAATCGATTTAGCAGTGGCATAAATTATCATACATACTTAGGCATTGTTCACAATAGTACTTCTCCCGTGAAGTGCGAACAATTTTTATACCCTTGTTCTTGTTTGTTCTCCAGCAGCTATTACACCTTAATACAAAATCATTTGTAGAAGGATCCCATTCCTCCATCTCATGCCACCACTTCACATACGTACATAACGTAATACATACATAGCGCCTCATATTTATTATAACTTCGATCTGAGGTTTCTGAGGATCTAACATTATGCACGATCTTATAATGATGTCAACATCGAATTAGATAAACAAACATTTCTTCTGGAATATACCGTGCTCTTTTCGATACCAGACTGACGCAGAAAATTCCAAGAAATAAATGCCTATTACATATAGTAACACGAGATAGCAAGAGCTAAATCATTGAAGATAAAAATTAGATAGGATCTTAGATAAAAAACAGAAGGAAGCCCTCGTTATAGCAATGCGTGAAAATGGAAAACCCTACCATGATATTGTACAGGAGCTAAAGATATCGCCTAATACTATCAAGCAAAGCTGGTCTTGACGAATCTACTTCAATACACTCGAGCCTTTGAACTTTTTTCAGAAGGGAAGACTCTTACTAAGAGCTGTTACATTAAACCTTAAAGCTGCAGAAGCAATACAATATCATCAGGAGTATTTCATACTTCTGGGATGTACCGAATTTACAAAGGTTTACCTTCAGATCAAGGATCTCCCTAGGTCATATGTAAATCTTGTTAGACTAGTTCAGAATGCTGGAATCGGTGATGATTAGGTCGTGATTAAGGATAAATTGTGCGCAAATACAGGATACACAGAAAAAAAGGTAGATGGAGTATTCTATGATTCTACGACAACTGTGCCTGTTAGATATGGATGAAGTGTGCAGAAGTAGGCGTACTCTCCCGGTTCACTTGGCATGGTTACCGGTTGACTTTGTGACATTGGACCCACCAGTCCTGTGTCAAACAATTCGTCAGGAGTGGTAGTCTGCGGGTCTCCGGAGGTTGCGGTATGAAGAGCATTATCCTGGTTGTCCCACACTATTTCAGCACCTGATGATACAGTTACTGGATCAGGATCGTATCCAATCCCACTATTAGGATCCAATGAACCAGCTGGCATTACTACTGTGGTTTGACCTCCCTGCCCTCCGCCAGCAGCAGTAGTGTTAGTTGTATTTGTGCCTTGTGCTATGGTCTCAGATGGTCCTACGATAACAAACGAGATAGCCAAGATTGTGAAAATAGCTCCGTATCCTATCTTTCTACCCGCCTTCATATCCTGTCTTGTTGATATCATTAACTGATATCTTTCCTATAGACAATATAAAGATTAATGCTCTTCCTGTCCTTAATTTATAGGCCATGATATAGCAAATACGAAGCGTGCAATTTATCCTTTCTTATGACTTATTTCTCTTCTTCTTTAAACAACTTTGACAATTTTATTTGGATGATATAGATGATATGTTCCTCCCTCAAACCAGGTAAAATAGAAATGGCAGATTAATATACTATGAGTATCAAGTTATATTACTAGTAGAGACAATGATATCACGGCTATTTAGATACAAGTAGAAATCAAGTTTTGTGGTAATGGTAAAGGCTAATTTCGATATAGTAAAATCTATTTGTATTTGTGTTTCCCTCAGATGTATCGATGACAATGACAATGATGCTCTTTCCTATTCGTTCTATCCTTTAATTCCTCTTGAAAGTACCAATATTATATAATGTGCTCTACTATAAATGGATGGGTATATTACGTAAATTAAGTAAATAAGGGCTAAGAAGGAAACGGCTAGATTATTATTAGGAATTTGAATGGCTCTTGTGTTCTACGCTGCATTTGATAACAGCATCAACTATGGCGATACCATTGCAATAAGGTGGACCATTATTGGCAGAAGAGTTCAAACTATTAATCCACTGGGAAGCGAGGTAGGAGCAGGAGCGGTGAGTTGGGCATATAGAATGGGAAAGGGCGATAAAAACTACTCCAAAAGATCTGCAGTTATTAAACACGTATAAAAACATGGCGGAGCTGTTCGTTAAATCTCATTAGGCACACAAAAACGTGTGTATCGATAACATGATTATACCAACAGCGTTTCATGCAGTTATGTCACAACCTTTCATATTTGAAACTCTACCGATAAAATCTGAGGTTAAACAGGCAAAAATCAATTGAGGTGGTCTTGTCGCGATTCAAGAACCTCATCCTAGCTACATACTATCTTATCCAAAATCTTATACACTATTGCGAATACGAAATGCATATGGGAAAATGGGATTCGGATTCTAGTGTGAGATTTCCAGGCATTAGAAAAAACTATGTCAAAATTGCTAAATATGCAATAATTACCGGCTTTATAATTGTCGCAGTAGTAGTACTCTCAGTATTTATACCTAGATCAGGTCTAAACATCGAAATCATTGAAAGGGACGAGGTCATGGGTACGATGCAAACGATCAGTGTGAGACTATCAAATAACAATTTTGCCACTTTGAATGAGGTAGAAGTACAATTTGGACAAGATGGTCAGGTACAGCCAATTGGGGATATGGGGCCGTTTTCGTCCGTAATGCTAACGCCTCCTGATCCTAATAGTCTGAACTTCGACACAGTAATTGTTACGGCAAATAATGGCGAAATAAAAGCAACCAAGTCAAGGTAATTGATCTATTTATATCCACATAGAGGTACGCTTCTATCTTCCCTTGCAGCTGTGGATAAGAGTTTGGTATTCGTTTATCTTTGATGCGATTATGTACTAGATGGTATAGAAGTCAATCAAAGTTCAATAAGATGCTATTTACGGTTCTCCTCCTGTAAGGTTGATATAGCCAAGGTATTTTTTCACTCTATGTGTTTATCTTTTGTATCTTTTCATAAAATAGGTAACCACTGATCGAGAATTTTCTTTATACTCATCTATTAATATCCTTAAAGTTGCAATCATTAACTCTTCTACTTTTGGTTCTTTTAGTATGTTCTCTTGATTGAGTCTTGTTGCAATAGACAAAGCAATATCATATTGTGATTGAGGTAGTTCGATCTTTATCGTCGCCAATTTGTCTAAAGTATTACGAATATACTTGTATATATTTTCTTCAGTTTAAATGATCAAGAGTAGTATTTCGGATAAATTTCCTGACATTCATATCATACTGCTTAATCTACCACAGGCGTAGAACAACTATAGCCAAAAGGTTTAGTTACTGAATTACATACTTCTATAAGTAACTCTGCATATCTTCTTGTATCATAAATTGCTGCTCCTTCTACATTTATAAGTTGAACTGGAATAGATCTTATTTTGGAATATTTTTGATAATAATCTGTGATTATGTATTGTAGTATCTCACCAGCTCTTAGATGTTTACCACATTCAGATATGAGTAGATCAAGAGAATTCTTTTCTATTGTATCTCTATTCTGATATTCATCTGCACTCATTGATATTATTTTGGTAAATATTAAATGTTGAAGCGGTACTTTACCTGCTTTTAGTTGATGAATATAATTATTGAATATGTTACTTATTTCTGGGATAAGAGATTTAACTCCCTTTACTGTATTTCCAGTAGCCATTACCTGTAATATGTGATTCTGGCATTTTTCAAAGAAGATGGGTGTATCATGCCTTCTTAATTCTAACCCTCTTATTTTTAATGAGTCACCTTCAAATGCTCCAAAATATCTGTTTGGAACAGGTAATGTGGTATTTATTTTTGAGGGAACAAACGCTATCCATTTATAAATCCCTTCAAATGATACTTTGAAACCTGTTTGTTTTTCTATATCTTCTTTTAGCGATAGACATAATTCTTTACTATTGTTATTGTTATGATTCTTTTCCTTAAATTGCATCCAAACAGAATCTACTATTCCATGTAATACTCTAAATCCCTGTCTTTCAGCAGTCCTTGTAGCATGAGACAATATCTGCCTATCATAAGCACAAACGGCTATATGCGCATCGATTCTTCCAAATTTCGCGTTATTAAATCCTAGATATCCAAATGATGTTACTAGAATCCATTTTAATGTAGATTGTCTGGAATTATATTTCTCCTTCAGAGTATGGTTTTGAATGGAGTCCTTCAGTTTTTTGTAGAGTAAACGCTTCTCAAGCAATATTCTTAAAGATATAGGAATGATTCCCATTCTCTTCGAACATGTGTAATTATGATCAGCATCATGTATTGTTAAGAGAGCGTCTGTCTTGGATCCAGTAATGCCTACATTATCATTAATATTGCAATTAAAACAAGTTAAATGATGATAATCACGATAGCAACAATTACAATTTACAGTTTCAGCAGAAATATTATACTTTCTCATAATGTTTGGATATAGTGACTCAAAGTCAAATTCAGCTACTTGTTCGTGTACTCCTACCTCTGGTTCATATATTAGACCGCCTCTATCTGCAATCAGTAATGCATTCATTGATTTGAAATGCTCTGCGATTACAGGTTTCCACGGAATTAAAACCCCTTTTCTTGTGGCATTATAAAATTGAAGACTACTAAGACACTTTCCTATAGAAGCTCTAGCTGCTGTATGGAGGGGCATTCTACAAATCCTGGATATCTCATATAATCCACTTAATCCTCCGCCAGTTTCATTTGACAATTCGAATGAATTCGACTGATCAAAATGTATTCTTCCATATAGCCTCGTGGTAGATGGTTTAAAGTAAATTCGACCATATGAAAAATATGAAGTTCCTTCTTTTATTGGACTTTGTAATATCATTGAGTCTCTGCTTAGCGATAATTTTTTATTTCCATTCATTTTGGCTCTATGAATAAGATAAGGGAAAGTAAATGAATCTCCATCTTCAGTAAATATAAAGTCAGGATCTATTCTCGATATTTCAGCTTCTAATCCATCTAGTATTTGCTCTTCAGAGTCAGGATCGATCTCAATATTTCTATTACGAATGTTATCGTTATTGCCCTTATTATTTTCGTCATTACCAATACTTATTGAAATAGATTTTATTGCATCAGAATATTTGATACTTTTATTTTTATTATTGCTATTACTATTACTACGACGACTATTTCTATTATCCTTTGTATTCACCTTTATAAACGCAGTTCTAAATTGAGGAACTGTATAATCTGTACTCCATATGTTATCCCTATTAATTATCTTCTTTAATGTATTGTTTTTATCATAATAGGCATCACAAAGGGCAAGAGGGAATAAATTATGCTCGTATAAATAAGCTTGTGCTGGAGGTAAATCTACATTATATAATCTATATTTTCCAAATATGTTACCAAATTTTTCGATATTCCTCGCTAAAGTTGTCGCTTTTGTAGGATCTGATAGCTCCAGTCTTAAGACTTCCGACTTTTGACTATCCGTAATTCTCTCGTATTTATTTGTAAACTCATAACAGCTAACGAGTCTCATAATCTTGTCATTACTGTGTATATGACAAAGTAGAGAAGTCAAATCTGCTTTATTATCTGAAGCTACATAGATCGAATGGTTCCATTCTTCATCTTTTACTCTTACAATATTGTTGTTATGTTTTTCTTTCATCCATATAATCATTGTATCATTTAAAGGATATAGGTCGAGGATGTTGCCTACCGTTTTTATTGTATTAGCAATAGAAGCTGATAACATATACTAGATCTCGTCTGATCTGTGATCAGAAATAACAGACATCTATATGTGAGTACGGTATTGTACCTAATAACTAAATATGTTAACTTTATTATATTAGATAAATTTTGCTAGGTGAAATTATCAAAAAGACACTATGTCTGCTAGTCAATATGCCGAATACTCTGCCAATAATAACAGTGAGGATGACCGTGACGAAAGGAATCTAAATCTTGTTCCAGATCCTTTGGTTAAAAATGATCAAGCAGTGGTAGTAAATCTCGGAAAAAAAGGAATGATTGCTATGCAGATATCACAATGGATACTGATCTAGGCTAAGACAACAGTTTGGCAGATATCTGATTTATCTAACCATGTCTAACTTTCATAGTAACAAATCCAACAATTAATTGGCGTACCCTGCATCTATACGGGATCGAACTGCAAAACTCCTGCAGTCCAGTTACCAACAAAGTCGCAAGTACTAATTGACCTCGCTATCCGTTCTGGTCTATCTCACCCCCAGAAAATAATATTGTATCCTCTGATACGTTACTCAATCCGGACCCGCCCATTTGTCGAGTCTATGACTAAAATAGACTCCCCAAACTCAGCGGGTAGATCAATAGATGTCGCATTTTCAGCCATAATTGTGTATGTCAAAGTGTTTGCAGCAGTTC
>JBAUMZ010000153.1:0-2903 GCA_049578985.1 Nitrososphaeraceae archaeon | reverse complement strand
AAGAAGGTACTATAACATATCTACTATAGTATCCGGTCTACTGAACTTCAGAGTGATGCAGTCTAACAGGGCTTAAATCTAGCAAGAATACAGTCAAAATAGGCAACATTGAAAGATCATAACTGCTAATTACTTAAGAGATCCTCTATGTCCAGCTGTAGCTGTGATCTGTTAGAATTACACTAACAAATCCTGTGATATTTGATTCATCTTGATTATTTCACAAGTCTTAAAAAAATAAGATAAATTGGAATAATATTGGCAATAGACAGCGGCGATACATCATGGATGCTCATTTCAACCGGATTAGTATTATTGATGATTCCAGCGCTGGGTTTCTTTCAGGCAGGTTTACTCAGGCGCAAGAACTCGCTTTCGGTCCTAATGCAGACATTTTCTGGACTAGCAATTCTATCAACCCTCTGGTTCGTTATCGGATTTACTCTAGTCTACGCCTCTTCCCAGGGAGGGATCATCGGAGGCCTTGAATGGGTCTTTTTCTTGGGGGTGCCTTTCAATGAGTCACTTGACTATGCACCCACTGTTCCAGGTGTAACCTTTGCTGCATACCAAATGATGTTTGCGGTCATAACTCCGCTCTTGATTACAGGCGCCTTTGCAGAGAGATTGACGTGGAACGCGTTTTTCGTATTCATTATAGCATGGAGCATATTCATATACTACCCACTAGCTCACTGGGTTTGGGGCAACGGTTGGCTTGCACAGCTCGGTGTTGCTGATTTTGCAGGAGGAATAGTTATTCATACCAGTGCTGGTATGGGTGCTATTGCTGCCGCTCTGGTGCTGGGGCGGAGAAGAAATTTTGGAAAGTCTATAATGGTCTCTCACAATGTACCGCTTGCTGTAATCGGCGCAGCCATGCTATGGTTTGGCTGGTTTGGATTCAATGCTGGAAGTGCCCTGTCGGCGGGAGCACTCGCTGGTAACACCTTATTAGCATCGCAAATCGCTTCCGCAACCTCTGCAATGGTCTGGATCATGCTTTCGTGGAGGAGCAAAACTGAAAAGCCGTCTATAACTGCAGCTATCACTGGCGCAATAGCGGGGTTGGCCGGTGTCACACCTGCCTCGGGTTTTATTAGCGTACAAGGTGCATTCTTTCTCGGGATCGCAGTAGGTCTTGTATCGTACTTTGGAGTGCTGCTTCTTAAATGGCGCCTTAAAGTGGATGATGCGCTGGATGTGGGATCTGTCCACGGTCTTACAGGCATAGTGGGTTCCTTAGCTGTAGGATTTATCGCCAGTAGTCTAATCAATCCTGCAGGTCCAAATGGACTATTGTTTGGAAATCCTGCACAGTTAGGCATTCAAGCCTTGGGTGTTATTGTAGCTGCAGCCCTTGGATTCGGTGGAACAGTGATCATTATGAAGATAATTAATAAAGTGATGGGCTTGCGAGTGCCTGCCGTAGAAGAGGAAGTTGGTCTAGATATTACTGAACAGGGCGAGACAGCATATGATGAAGCGTGGGGGGAATGATTAGTAGAATGAAAAAGATGGAAGCTGTCATTAGGGTGGAGCGGTTGAGATTAGTAAAGAAACGCATTAAGGAGTTAAAGATCGGTGGCATAATTCTCCACGCCTCCGGCTGGAGTAAAAGCAGAGAGCTACATGCTCGCTACAGAGGACTCCCAGTATCTTATGATTTGATTCCTGTGGCTAAGGTTGAGGTGATCGTTCCAGATGACAAGATAGATTTGGTCGTCAATACGATCAAGGAAAGTGCTAGAACAGGTGAGGTCGGAGACGGAGTTATAGTTGTGTCAAACTTGGAAAGCTTCATCAACATCGCAACCATGGACGATTCTGAAAAGCAGTTTGAGTGATGCCGACATGACCCCAACCAGGTGGCCGGAAAAACATCTTGAAGGGTAGATTTGCTCCATTGTTGTTGTGAATTGAAGTTACTGTCTTGGGGATTACCATATGCTTCCAATGAACCAGGGGTAAGCAGACAAACTTCAATATATAGCTCATGCTTTTTCGGCTTTAGGCTGGAATTTAGGATACGAAAATGATATCGCTTCCGTCCCGCTCAGAATTTAGGATTCTGCGGCTAAAGAGGGAAGGATAGAGAACCAGCTACTGGGTTAGGACACTTTCAAATATATCGATCTGATTATTATAGCCCCTATGAGTAACTGTGGACTTTTTTTATGCCCAACGCTGAGTCAAGTAGGAGGCGCTTCAAGGGCGAATGTTCTGGGGTCTAGCAGGCTAAATTCTTTAAGAAACGCATCCAGATCTTTATCTGATATATGCTGTAAATCTGCTTCTCCCTTTCTTATCTTATCTAGATTATTGATCGCCTTTTTAAACCGCTCACTATCCATTACCAACCCATAGTAATCTCTTACTCTTTCTAATGTAGTGTCATAATGTCTTTTATCTCCAGACGCTGTTGCATCAGATATTATCATTACATCATATCCTATGTTAAATCCGTCTCTTAATGAAGTCTCAACACAAATTGAGGTATCGATTCCAGTAAACACGAGCATATTAATGCCTTCACTTTGAAGCCAGACCCGCAGTTCAGTATCCTGGAATGCAGAATCTCTACGTTTAATAACCACAGGATCATGCTCTTTGGGTTTAAGCTCGTCTATCGTAACTCCATCCCATGTGCCTCTAATACAAATGGGTACCTTCAACCGTTCCTGTCTTGATTTTGGCAAAAAGTTATGGATTTTTGTCAGCATATCAATTCCGCTAGCCTCCTTAACTGCCTCAGTGTAAAAGACAGGAATATCCATACTCCTGCAGAATTCAATTAGATCCTTGAGCTTTGGAATTATTTCCCTGTAATTAGGAGTATTCATCCCTATCCTATCGTATGAACCACCTTTGCTAACAAATCCATTCTGCATATCTACGACGAC
>JBAUMZ010000152.1:0-3250 GCA_049578985.1 Nitrososphaeraceae archaeon | reverse complement strand
CTAGACTTAGAATTTGGAGATGAAGACGGCGGCAGTACTATGTCTATGCCATCAGTAGACAGTATATTGGAAACCCTGAGGTAAACTGGGACAGATCGTTTCATCCACCTACCATATTTTTTTATATACATCATTCTGTCAATAGAAGGATGTCATTCATATTTCAGGGCATGTGAAAGATACTGCATGAATTATGCTTAAGCGTGTTTGTCATTAGGTTAGTTCAGATCACGTCAGATTATGTGTGTGTTAGTGACTTGATTAGTCTGTTCCCCATGGACTGTCAATGACAATACGCCATGTACCATCAGACTGTTTATGTGGGACATCTGTAGCAGTTGAACAGAGCCTCACATGTTGGATGAGAACTGAAAGCTGCAACTATCGCAAGAATACGCATGATGCATCTTTAGCAATTATATTCCTAGAAAACGATCGCATTTAAGAAATGGCAAAAAGAACAGCAAAACGTGATCATGCTAGTCCAGATCCTTTACCCCCGTCAATTTCGTATATTCTCAAGTCAATGAATAAAGGCACAATTACAATTCACATTGAGAACGAGCCCTTCTTGAGGCTAACAATAACGCAGTCCGACACAGATAGGATCAAATTGGAGTTCGGACAAAAATTCGTAGAGGATGCATTGACGATAGGTTTGAACAGGCTTTTTGACAGTAACTAAGGTAAGCCAGTTACTACAGATATTCAGAACAAGCCGCACAGAACCTATTGGATCAAGTTATTGAAATAGTTATTCTATGACACCTTCTGGTGGTATTGCTCTATTTCCCATCAGTTTGGCAGTTGCTCATGAATTAATATAATTTGTAAACCTACCACTTTATAATCTAGATTATCGAGATAATATCAATGACTATAATTCTAGCTAGTGTCATAGCTAAAGCTCTTTCCGTGCAATGAATATGACAATTGCATCAATAATATGTAACGACATTTATCTTAATTGGTTTAGTTCGAATATAGATACAGTCGGAACATTAATGGTTCCAACCGAGGATCTTTCAATAGGAGTATTCACTAATAGCGGTAATTACAATGCCAAGCTCCGGTGGGCGATTTTCTCAATTCCAGAAGGACTATCTTAAACAACTAATTGTGGAATGTGAAGTGCAACGCTTCACCGTCGAGGAGAGCATGACTTACATTAGAGAGAAATTAAAGGATGAAATCTCCGTGGAACATTTCTATTACATGAAAAGGCAGATTAAAAAGAATCTAGGTGTTAAGCTTAGCTATCTACGTAAGGACCGAACAGCGTTCATAGCTGAGATTTTCTTTAGACGGGTAAGTGAATTAGAGAAGCTTCAGAAAGAACAATGGCGTTTATATAATAATAATGCAGACAATCCCTATTTACAAAAAGATTGTCTCCGTGAACTGCATCAGCTAACAATAACGCTGGCAAATATGTATGACGCATTACCCCAACTTACTGGATTGTCTTTCTTACATGATTACAATGGAGAGAATAGTTTTTCAGAGTTCTTGGAAGGTGACAGTCGCAAGGAGCCGTCATTACCATCATCATCAGAATTAGAATCATTGCCAGAAGGTAATGAACCAGTAGTCTAAGGACTACTCCCTACCCAGACCATTATGAGATACGAGAGGAGCCATATGTCTATTGTCCTAGACTATTTTGATTCCATTAGCTCCTGAGCATAGTTGATTAGAAGTTATCTCTTCTCATATCATTAACTTACAATAATGCAAATCATTCTCATAGTTAAAGTATGTACTACGTATCCATTCTTTATATAACATTCTTCTATGGTTCTGAAACAATGTTTTTAGATATTTCTGCAGTCCTGGCACTAGTATCACAGACATTGTTAAAAGCATTTTAAGAGGTTAATCTACATCTTACCTCTAATGACAATAACTTGTGTCGACTGCGGCTGCAGTGCAAGTGAGTGTATGCAAAGCGAATCACCGACAGAGTGTCCACATTGTCATTTAACAGAATGCTGTTGCTGGTCTGTTATTCATAATCAGAAAACCTCGGACTGACTGACTGTGACTGAAACTTTGATGCATTCAGATTGTCGCTTATGTTTTGGCGCTAACTATAAGGGAGAGATGGAGAGATTTCCTCCAACGCAGAGAGGACCTGATCCAGATTCATACCTGAAGTAGTCCAAACAATGTAAGTCTGTTCAGAACCTGTTCCTTTTCTGTCCGCCAAATTTTTTTTGATGATAAACCAGCGGACAAGCTTCAGAATATATCACCAATTATCCCACTCTTGCCTGCCGGATTAGGGATTTCAGAAACAGATTATCCTTATGGTGATCCCTATCATCATCAATGGGATAGAGGGAGGGCTGAGCAAGATCAGGATCACAAATGCCGAAGAAATGTACAACACACTCAAAGATGAAAGGCAGCTTGCTCTAGTGCTGGATGAAGGGCTTGACCCGGAACATCTGCAGTATAAGGACCAGATTATTGAATTCTTCACAAACATAAGAAATAGGATTAGTATAGATGACTTCTTGAAGTTTCATGGAGACCACGGCGGCAGAGGTAAGGAGAAGAGGGAATGCTCAGTCTGCGAATCCTTTGCTAACATTCATTGTGTGAACTGCCAACAGGCTGACAAGAGTACTTGGCTATGTGTAAGCCACTGGAGAGATCACAGCTCTCACCATAGGCAGTACACACTCGGCGAAGAATACAACATCGGTCTTATACCGAAGGAGATAGTATAATCTTTCGTTTTAGAAGGAAGACCAAGATCCTGTCCCTCCTCCTTGCGCCTTCCTTTCTTCTTCCATCGGTACATAGATCACAACTTGCTGTGATTCTTAGCCTCAGTTATTGGCAATTCGGATTTTGAGTAAAATCTGAATCGAGTAAATGACAGAAGACAAAATAAAGAAATGAGAGGATGGATAATTATCACTTTCGAGGATCGGGCTTGATGGTCTCCTTCATTTAGCTGTATTATCTGTTTCCCAGAGGGCAAAGGTGTTGTTCTCTGTATCTAAACACACAGCAAAGTATCCCATACCTGGTACTGGAGTCTTTTTCATTACAACTTTGCCTCCCAACTGTTCTACCTTAGAGGAATGTTCTTCATCTAACGTTACTATTATTTCTTACTATGATTCTATACAGAATTTCTCTTATTCTTCCACAGATGGGGTACTTACATGGTACATGCCATTTGATTGGGATATAAATCGGTTAGAGAAGGATCAGAACATACAAGTACACAATGAGA
>JBAUMZ010000151.1:0-9824 GCA_049578985.1 Nitrososphaeraceae archaeon | reverse complement strand
TGCGAAAAGCAGAATACTAAAAGCATCAATGGAAGTAGATGAAGAATACAAGCGATATAGATTGTCAAGAGCATCACAAACTGCAGACATACAGACTAGTCGCAGGTCAGGAAGACCTAGTTCTATTCAATACGATTAGCCACGGAAGGGACGAGTACTAGAAGTCCAGTAGTTTTGTTTTTTTCTTCCTGCTGAGTTCAAGCCGGACACATCAGACGCTGCACCAAATCTGTTTGTTGGTCGCATTCTCGGTTAAAGATAGTCAAGACAATACAATTAGTTCAAGTATAACCGATTCGATTGGCTAAGATATAAGTAAGAAAGCGAGAATTATAGCTTGATTGGCGGCAATAGATCTGCAAGGCTGCATCGAGGATTGGAAAAACGTCGTAGCAATTCCTATACGAATGAAAGATGATATTAGTAGATTAACTGAATTTTCGTTGCACATATCAAGGATCCTGGCCTATCCGGAGTTGAATATCGAATCTACTTCACGGCAGATAGACGGCTTGGGTGATAAGTTGTCTCAAAAAGTAAAGTACCCCAAACGCCTACGGCCAACTCAACTCATCGAAGAGATAAATGATTTTTTCTTCAATGAGGTAAAGTTCAAGCCCAATGCACATGACTATTACAATCCGGCCAACAATTATCTCAACATAGTACTAGAAAGAAAAACAGGTATACCGATATCTCTGTCTATTATATATATGAGGATAGCATCTAGGTTAGACTTTACACTGTATCCTGTAAGTTTTCCAGCTCATTTTTTGGTCAAATATATTCTTGACGATCAGTCTGCAGAGATTGTTATCGATCCATTCAATATGGGTCGAATAATGGATGATTACGCTCTAAAAGAGTTATTGGAACGATCGTATCCTCGCCAAAATATGGTGCTAACTAGGGCACTGCTTAGTAACGCGACTGCTTCACAGGTAGTCGTAAGACTCCTAAATAATCTTAAGAATAGCTTTTATGAGTCAAACGACCTGGAAAGAGCCGAACTCTCGAACGAGATGATAATTAGTATTGACGAAACTAACCCATTTTCGATAAGGGATAAGGGGATGATTTTCTTAAAAAGGGGGCAAAAATTAGAGGCTCTTGCCGCCCTTAGTAAGTATTTAGAGATGCATCCCGAGACAAACGATGCTGATACGATCTTGGAATTGATTCGACAAATTCGCTCTCAGAGCAAATAGTGCGCTTTAGACAGATCAACTCTTCGGCAAATACATAGGTAGTCTTACTTAGAAGGATCTAATTACTCACTACGTTTAACTTTAGATAATCAACTCTTATTCTTCATAGTGGCTGCATCCTTTCCCACAGTTGACAGCCATCGTTCTAATTCTAACCTATCTATTCTTATTTCGCTAACGTTAGCACTAGCCAAGAGAACTGACCCATCTTCAGGATAAGTGGCTAATGATACCACCTTGGCTATTCCTACACTTACTGCCATCTTGCTACACTCTAGACATGGGGCATAAGTTGAATACAACGTGGAACCCCTCGTACTACCAGTATTACCAAAAACAGCACATTGAAGTATAGCATTAGCCTCTGCATGCATGCATAGACACCTTTCAAGATCTGCTCCTGACTCAATCTTACCACTCGCACGGTCCAAACATCTCAAGCATCCTCCTTCAAAACAGTTCTTGATCCCCGAAGGCGTACCGTTGTATCCGGTTGCGATCTGTCTGTTCTCACGAACTATGACACATCCCACTTGTCTTGTTAAACAATTTGAGCGGAGTTTAGCTATTTCTGCTTGAAGCATAAAATATACATCCCAGCCGGGCCTGCTCTCCCTACTTACCATCTGTCTTGTCTATGAAATCGATCCTCGATGACTATAAGAGTTTTTCAGGTTATCTTATCCCATAAAATCCTATATGATTAGCATGCTAATTGCAAAATTAAGTCAAATGTTTTGCCGCCTCCCGATTGAATCTATTAATGGAGTTCATCTGCCTGGACATCGGAGCTCCAGTAGCATAGGAACCCGAGATAAGTGTCAACGGAATTTCTCCCCGAAGCGTCAGTGAGGCTAAAATATAGATTATATAAAGCGTTAATTATTATCAAAGACTGTCACAAGAAGATGCAGAACCCAAGTCTCAAGAAGGATGAAATGATAGCAAGGAAGATTTATCTTTATACCTTTTACTTCTGCGCTGCGACCATGTTAATCATCTTTATTTATGCTCTGGTTGTGAGCGTCGCTGAGTATTTGAGCACGGGGAGAATTGTTATCGGAGAGGTGTTGGTAGATACTGAATTTCCAACGACTGGTTTGGCGAAATTGGTTACGTATCTTATGATAGTCACCGTTGTAGGTTGGTATTGTGTCACCAAGATAGGTGGAGCTCAGGCAAAAAAACTACCAAAATCATGGAAAGCTCTTTTTCAGATCATGATACTTGCCATCGCGATTACAGCATTCTACGAATTCATTTACAACTTTGTCGTTTGGAATTCCTTTATTACAGTTGATATGACCAATGGATTGCTAAGGCTAGATGATATCAATGTACCATACCCCAATCCGGAGACTCCATGGAATTTGGTTTTTGCGACTAAGATGTCTTTTGCTGCCTTTCTAATCTCAGCCCATGGGTTCTATGTAATTTCCAAATCAGATAAAAAGAGCGACTAGTCATGTGGTCTTAATGTTGTCTAAGCTACTTGACAAGACAGGATTTAGCGATATTATAGTTGTACTAACAATCCGGTTTATGCTCAATTCAGAAAGACAGATGATGGATCTATTTGCCAATCAATACCATCTATTGCCAAGCTATAAATAATAGTTACAACATAATGAAATTAGTTGAAAAATGGTAGATAAAGAATCAGCAAGTGGCAACGTGAAAGTAACAGAAGTGAACACAGCATACGAAACAGTTCGAGACAGTTTTATGAGAGCTATTGACGAAGTGGCTAAAGTCCAACCCCAATATTCACAGTCAATATCAAACCTGCAGCTTGATTATATCCAGACGGTGAAGAATGTAATACATACTACTTTTGCTGTTCAAAAGCAGTATGTAGGTGAAACCTGGAACACGTTTCCAAGCTCTGCTGCTGTATCAGACCAAATGGCTAGACAGACATCTGACTTCACAAATAACGCAATAAAGGCAATAGATATCAACAACCAATTGACCATAAATGCTATTGACGCCGCGAGAGAGAATCTAAAGGTATACAACAGGACAGTAGATACGATAACCGAATATAATTCGAACATCGCAAAGGCTTGGAACACATATTATAATGTGTCCCAACAACAGCAAAAACAATTCTTTACAAGACACTAAAGGAGTTCGGGAATACTAAACTCCAGAATTTTTATCAATCCTTTTTTAATTTTTTACGTGGCGGTAAGTTTGTGGGGGAGTAATTTACAGATTCAAGAACTGGAAACAAGAGGCTAGCCTAGAGAAGGAGCAGTAAAGGAAAGATAAAATACCAAGAAGTATACTAACCTTCCATTAATTAAATATGTCAGAACGCGACCGTAGCGATGCAGTATATCTCAAATACAAATGTTTGGAAGACATGTTGAAAGTAATAGTTTATTCATCTCAGTCTGCACTGGGTTTGACTCCTATGTTATACCATTTACAACACAATAATAGAGAAATTTTATTTATTCAAACTGGGGCGGTCGGTACTTCTACAGTGCATTATGTTGTACAGTCCAGCAAACCAGAAAAGAAATTCATTGAACTAAAGCGACTGACAGGGGAATTTGTTTACGTCGACTCTCTAGGGACCGATACTCTTTCTCTGTATGTTCCGATACTGGAATTAGAAAAGGTAACCTATACATTTCCCTTTTGATCAGAAATGAGATTGCTATTGAGTCAAGCATACTGAAATCTTCTTGTTTGAGGCTATAGGAAGCCAGTTGAGGTTATGATAAGAGATGCAGTTTATCTGTTAGTCAAGTAAATTGAGTGTGTTCTGGAGTTCCATCTTAAATTTTATCTATTGGTAGAAATAGTATTCTTTACCGCTTATAGGAATGTTTATGATGGGCTAACTGATATCAATCCCTCCCATGGCACAATTGCCTATCTAGATTAATTACGGTGCCTAATCTATTACTCTATCTCTATTTTAGGGATAACAACAATAATTACAAGTACTAGAGTAAATCAGATATTGATACTGTAGGCTAACTACTTGCTGGTAACTCCTTATCTTGTCACTTATCCATCATCTTGAGCAAGGATCCAAACTTTGATGACCATCAGGCCAATTTGTAAAAATCGAATTATTTATTTCTCCAAAGATTTCTAAACATAGGGGGGTTTCGCTAGCATAGTTTTTCAGTAATGCAAAGGATTCTCTAACAGATATTAAGAAGATACTTTTAACATGTTATTGGAGAGGTTAATTGGCTAAAGTTATGAGAATATCCCAGCCTGTGTCATCTCAGATAGGGACTCTCAAACTTAGTGAAGTATTTTATTCATTACAAGGAGAGGGGATTGATGTGGGAAAGCCAGCAGTTTTCATACGAACTGCGTTATGTAATCTATCGTGCACATGGTGTGACACGAAATACACGTGGGACTGGAGCCATTACAATTATGATAGAGAAGTTTCAGAAATGACAATACCTGAAATCCAGGAACAGATATCAGGGTTCGACACCAAACATTGTGTAATCACCGGCGGCGAACCTCTCATACAACAGATGAAACTTATTCCCTTACTCTCCAACTTGAAGAACAAGGACTATTTCGTTGAGGTTGAAACGAATGGTACTATTCTACCTTCAAACATAGCAGAGAGATTTGTCGATAGGTGGAACGTCTCGCCAAAACTTCAGAACTCATTGATTTCGAATCAATGCAGAGAAGTCCAGAGCTGCTTGGAATATTTCGCGTGCAATCCTAAGGCGTACATAAAATTTGTTATTTGCAACCGTTCCGACATAGCAGAGGTGAAAACTCTAATTGGAAAATATAAACTGAAGAGTCAAAGGATTATTTTGATGCCAGAGGGAAATTCTGCTCCAGAAATTATAGAGAAATCAAAATGGTTGGCAGAAATCTGTCTAGCAAATGGGTACAGATTATCAGTCAGACTTCACACACTTGTTTGGTCCGGAACTCGGGCCAAATAGGCTCATAGTGTCATTTGCGACTGAAGTACAGGTTTCTGAGATTCTGTAACCGATAACATTACCAAACCATACATTGCAGAGAAATGCCTCATTACTTCGATGGGTACCTTTTCATCATCATCATCATCATCAGCAATGTGGTGACCGTTCCAGCGTATGAACGGAGTGAGACAGTGAATCCAATTCTCCTGTCTCCTCCTGTTCGAATCATGCATATTAGGTTCAATCGGTATGGATTGAGTCAGTAAGGGCAAACACTTGCTCGCTTCTAATACAATTATAAGGCATTGGATCATATTCTCGGTATTTGATATCTATGTGGAATGCAAAGAACAAGGTACTTTTGCTAATTTTAGGCGTTATAATATCTTCTGCCGGTCTGTTTTATTCCATAACTTATCTTTCTGACTTGAGAGCTTCCAACCTGCCCGGATCAGAAGTAAAAGATCTCATGAATCAAAGTCTTGCGATAGAGTTCGATGATACTATGAATATTTCGAATAACACTGAAGATTCAGTATATGGCCAAGTAAGAAGCTCTGACGATAATATTTATATCGTATGGCAAGAATCAGTCCCAGGTAATACAGATAGAAACTATGAAATTTTTTTCAAAAAGAGCAGTGACGAGGGAAATTCCTTTGGCGAAAAGATTCAACTGAGCAATAATGTTGGTTTTTCTGAACATCCTCAAATGGCCTCAGAAGATAAGAATGTCTATGTTGTATGGGCAGATAACACAAATGTCAATAAGCAAATTTATTTCAAGAAGAGCAACAATGGAGGAGATTCCTTTGGAAAGCAGATGTTATTGAGTTACGGTAATTCGAATGCATACAACCAGGAGATCTCAAGTTTTGAGAATGATGTGCATATAGTCTGGTTGGAAAAAATTCCTAATGGACCCTATCGAATAATGCTGGCCTCCAGCAATGATGGGGGGAATGTTTTTCACAAAGCAATAATATTAAGTGAAAATGCAACGGCTCAAACATACCCAAAAATTTCTGCTTTTGGTAACCATGTTTATGTAGCCTGGAATGTCGAAGATCAGTCGGACAAAAAAAACGGTGTTTACTTTATTTCTAGCTCAGATAATGGCATGACATTTGGTAACACATCGAAACTAAATTTGGAGGAGAAAGATTTTGGTGAACCTCAGCTTGCTAGTTCAGGGAACCAGGTTTATGTGATCTGGGGTGGATCGGATACTTACAAACGAAGGAGCTTAAGTCTTATTAAGAGTGATGACTATGGAAAAACATTTTCCGAAATCAATAAAATAAGTGAAACTGAACACGGCAGACTAATTGAACCTTCGAATGTAGAAATTATAGCTGATCAGAATAACAGATTATTCATATCTTGGCAAGATAGAATGAATACTTCGGATAAAGATGAGATTTTCTTTGCATCAAGTATTGACCATGGTGAGTCATTTAGTGGTGTTACGAATCTGAGTAACAATGCTGATATTTCGGAATGTCCTTCAATTATTGCATTAAAAGATATAGTATTCGTAACTTGGGAAGATCTTACTCCGGGGAACCATGAGATACTCTTTGCCAGAGGAACAATACTTTGAAGATTGCACTGTGCCAATTTCATTGGTTTCTACATGAAATTGAGACCAATGTAACGTATCAGCCGCATGTTGGGTATTGTGAGCAGCAATGTGGAAAGAATTGTGCAAGAACTGACTACTGGAATTAGGCGAATGAATTGAGCGCCAATTCTCGTGAATCATACGTAGAGGAAGCTCTTCAAGAATTAAGTAAGAGATGGAAAGTAGAGCCTCCCGTTTATGATTTGCACCTAGGGAAAAGGGATGACGTTAAGGATACCACGATTCAAATAAATGACGTGGTATTTCACATCCCATTTTTGGAGCGCGACGCCTTGTATTTACTTTGGAAATGTCTATGGCCTGATTGCCATAATTGTTGCGAACATCAAGCCAGCCTACCGTTAACCAAAGACGATATCATTCATATTTCCTCGAAACTAGGTTATGATAGAGCTTCTGACTTTGTGAAAAACGACGCAATAATCTCGACCCGTGAGGACAATTCGATGGGGGGCTTGATTACAACGATCACTATGCTTTCGCTCAAAAGAAAGGATCGTGAAGATGAATCTGACACCGGACTGCCATGTCGATGCAGATTTCTTTCCGAGTCCGGCTCTTGTTCCTTGCATCCAGACAAACCAGGCGTATGCTGGTTGTACCCATTCTCGTCATGGATTCAAATCTACAAGGGTAGACCTCAGGTCCACGCTTCATTTCAATTGACCGGAGACTGTCCCGGGTTCTATACCGCCAGGAACCTAGAATCAATCAAAGGAGTGTTGGAAGAATACTCCAAGACAATCTTTGATTACAACATGTCGATGATTCGAACAACTCGAGAGAGCCTTGGCGCATCAAACTGGGTAGATTCCGAAAACGCGAATCTATGAAGGCTCAGGATAGATGTCTTTATTTTTCCACATTAAAAATTCGTAAATTATGGTGCTAGATTATGTGCAGTCTCCTTGCACAATCAATATGATAATAACTACGGGGAATCCCCGTGCTAACCAGCACGTCGTCACCAAGAATTTTTTGTTCACAAAAACAACACACGCCTTTCTGTCTAGTATTTATTATACTCAAGATTCTATTAGAAATATTTTCCTTCGTAATTATTACTCTACGTGCCAATCTT
The DNA here is from genome assembly GCA_049578985.1 of Nitrososphaeraceae archaeon. GTDB lineage: Archaea > Thermoproteota > Nitrososphaeria > Nitrososphaerales > Nitrososphaeraceae > TH5896. Next base: position 1,961 of record JBAUMZ010000151.1, on the reverse strand, counting down.
GATCTAGGCGTACATTAAGTGCGCTTTAAGCGATTTGAGTCTTTTTTATAATAGAAAATTTCTACTATTGCATCGGTGGTATTTGAATCTGAATCAGTACTGGAATTTGAATTTGGTTGATATTCCTGAATTCTTCATTCCAAGTTGGTATGGTTGATGAGCGGCTCATCATCTGATAAATCATCAAACAGAATAACACACCTGTGTTATGCAGTGCACACCAAATTAGTAGTTAATTTATTATTGTGAGGGGCGCGTCATCTGCCAATTCTCTTCCTTTTTAACCAACGAACAAGTTCCTTATTCAAGTCATTGTTACTTACGTCTATCAGAGGAATTCTTGCTTTTTGTGGAGATTCTAAAATATCTTTGAAAGAATTCATTTCTGCATATGAAAGCCACGCCCAATGAACTATACCATTCATCTGGTCTTTCACTACGTCTGCGGTAGACGGCAAGGAAACATGCGCAAAAACTATACCGTCACACCATTTGACCAAGCTTGCTATGCCTTCAGGTGCAACCCCAAGGGTCATATGCTTGACGAAATCCGAGAGAGTGTATTCAACCATTTCATGTATAACTATTTGTTCAATTGGAGAATGTATGATTCTGATCAACGTACGGGTTAATGCCATTATGAGTTATTAAGATTAGAATTTGGAATTTGGGAATATTCCATCAAGAATTCATGAAATCCATTCAAGGTGACTATCTGATGCTAACATTTAGAGTGAACAGCACAAAATAAGTGACAACCGTCTCTCAATAGAAGCTTCAATTTAAACTTCCTTCAACGGTTACAATCATAAAAAGGAAAAAAAGTTGTTTTTCCTTCTCTAGTTACCGCCGCCGTCTCCGTTTCCGTTATTGTTTCCGCCGTCTCCGTTTCCGTTATTGTTTCCGCCGTCTCCGTTTCCGTTATTGTTTCCGCCGTCTCCGTTTCCGTTATTGTTTCCGCCATCGCCTCCGTCCTGTGGAGCTGCTTCTTGTGGAGCTGCTTCTTGTGGAGCTGCTTCTTGTGGAGCTGCTTCTTGTGGAGCTGCTTCTTGTGGAGCTGCTTCTTGTGGAGCTGCTTCTTGTGGAGCTGCTGCACCTTCGTCAGCTACTTCTTGGGGGGCTTCGCATTGATTTGTGTCTGGATTTAGCACTTCAGGAGGGGTACATTCTGGAGCTGGTTCTTGAGGAGCCTCGCATTGATTTGTGTCTGGGTTGAATACCTCAGGCAGTATACAAACAGGAGCTGCACCACCTTCTGGAGCAGCTAATTGTTGTTGCTGTTGTGGACCACCTTCTGGAGCAGCTAATTGTTGTTGCTGTTGTGGACCACCTTCTGGAGCTGCACCACCTTCTGGAGCTGCACCACCTTCTGGAGCTGCACCACCTTCTGGAGCTGCACCACCTTCTGGAGCTGCTGCGCCTTCTGGAGCTGCACCACCTTCTGGAGCAGCTAATCGTTGTTGCTGTTGTGGACCACCTTCTGGAGCTGCACCACCTTCTGGAGCTGCTGCGCCTTCTGGAGCTGCTGCGCCTTCTGGAGCTGCTGCGCCTTCTGGAGCTGCTGCGCCTTCCGGAGCTTGAGATTTAAGATTATCCGCGACTCCAGCTGCCCCCGCTGCGCTTTCTTGCGCTTGTTCGGGTTCCGATGCTCCAGCTGCTGCTGCTGCGGCTGCTGCTGCTGCTGGATCCGCACCAGATCCTTCTGCTGCTGCTGCTGCTGCTGCTGACTGCCCAGCTGCTTGACCTGCGGCTGCTGCGGCTGCTGCTGAGCCTCCATTTTCGGCTGCTGCTGCTGCGGCTGCTGCTGCTGGATCCTCACCGGCTGCTACTGCTGCTCCAGCCGCCTCACCGGCTGCTGCTGCGGCTGCTGCTGACTGCCCTGCTGCTGCTGCTGCGGCTGCTGCCGGATCTTCACCGGCCGCTGCTGCTGCGGCTGCGGCTGCGGCTGCGTCACTTCCTAC
>JBAUMZ010000150.1:0-2666 GCA_049578985.1 Nitrososphaeraceae archaeon | reverse complement strand
TCAATTCTCTCTGAAAAGAATATTCCGCATGTTTTTGAACAATATGAAGGCCATCACGGAGATCCCGGGGCTAAAAGAATGAAAAGTCGGGTGTTGCCCATCTTCTCTCAACAACTTGTTTTTGAATAGAGAAAATAGACTAGATAAATGGTGAATAATCTACACATCACATAACACTATATATGAAATCATAGCACCCTGCGGGATGCTACGCTTCATATACTAAACGTTGAACAAACCCAGCCTAGATAATCCACAGTAAATCAATAATATACAAGATATTTAGGAGGATTTTCTAATGGTAAAAATCCTAAAATGAATCCTACCTATCTTACCCCTCAACAACTTTTGACCTCTGATTTTAGAACTGTCTATCAGGCCTATGAGGATCACATGCTCTTGAAGAATTATTCTGCTTCAACCATCGCTACGTATTTGTGCAATTTCAGAAAATACAAAGAATGGTGCGATACCGAAGGAATTACCCGGATATATAATCAGGACCATGTAAAGGCCTATTTGCTTTACCGGGTTAAGCACGGCGCTAAATGGCAAACAATGAATAATATTTACTCAGCAATGAGAAAATTGTTCAAAGAAGTGCTGCAAATTGAATGGAGTTTTAAAAAGCTTCAAAGGCCAAAAAAGGAAAGAATTCTTCCGGAACTGGTATCCAAAGAGGAGATTAAACGGTTGATCCAGGCGTGCGGACACTTTAAGCACAAGGTAATATTAACGACCTTGTATGCCACAGGTATGCGGTCTTCAGAACTGTGTAATATAAAATTGAGTGATATTGATGCTGATCGAGGGCAGATCAAGGTTGTCAAAGGGAAAGGATCAAAGGACCGCTACATCAACATCCCGGAAGAACTGATCGTCATATTGCGCTTATATTATCGCAAGTATAAGCCTGAAGTATATCTATTTAATGGGCGAAGGAAAGGGGAGAAAATGAGTGTTGGTTCATTGCGTTGGCCCATCAGGCAAGCGAAGGAAAAAATAAGATTGATCAAAAGAGTTTCACCTCACACATTGAGGCACTGCTTTGCCACTCATCACCTGGAATGTGGTACTGATTTAGTTTATTTACAAAAGAACTTGGGGCATAAGCACCTGAAAACAACCGCTCGTTATATACATCTATGCAAAGATCGGTATCAGCACATACACCATCCGATTGTCGACATTCTGGAAGATTTATTCCCAGTGACAATGGGATAGGCCAGCTGTTTAGAGATTATGGTGAAAAATACATCAGTGTGTACCGGCCCTCTCTTTTGGAAATAAAACTAATCAGAAGTATCAGAGTGTGTAAGACCCCGGCATTAGGAGGTCGGATTTACGAATGTAACTCATGCGGAGAAAAGAAATATGTGTATTACAGTTGTGGGAACAGCCGCTGTCCAAAATGCCAAGGAATAAAAAGAATACAATGGCAGGATAAAATAGCCGGCACTCTATTCAAAACCCCTTATGTGCATATGGTTTTCACCATGCCCCATTTGCTCAATGGGTTGGCCAGAGGCAATTCCTATGCGGTGTATAATTGTTTGATGCGGAGTGCCTGGTCGAGCCTGAAAGAATGCTGTGAGGATGAAAAAAATCTTGGAGCCATCCCCGGGGCAGTTATGGTACTACATACTTTTGGTTCGGATCTTAAATATCATGTACACGTTCATGCTTTAGTGAGCTTCGGCGGAATAGACCATACTGATCAGTGGCGGTGGCCAAAGAGAAAAAGGAAAATAGTCCCATTCAGGCAGATAAGAGGGGTATTCAGGAAACATTTTTTGGAAAGACTGCAATCGATTTACGGTCAGCTCGATTCGAGATACAACTATAAAGACCTGTGTGATGAATTGATGAAAAAATCGTGGTGCGTACATGCCGAACCAGCCACTGTCAACACCAAAGTAATAGGGGAATACCTGGGCAAATACATATGTCGAATAGGCTTGAGCAAGAATCGCTTTCACTATGATCGGGTGAATAATGAAGTAACGATTCTATTCAAGGATTACCGCAATAAGGACCAGCAAAACGGACATGCGCCTAAGGCAGAATTGAAAATGCAACCCTTGGCAGCAATCCTTCAGATTGTACAGCATTGCTCGCCTGCCTACTTTCAGAAATGTCGTTACTATGGCTTACATTCCTCAGCATGTAAAATAAAATACCAAAATAAAATTCCGGAGTGCATCAAAAACAACCCCAAAAGTATCCGGACCTTATTTCAGATTTTGCATCAAATGCTAGGGTTACAAGGTCTGGCTTGTAGTCATTGTGGAGCACCGGATTTTCAAGTTACCGTCATTGCTGCCGATAAAAAGTGGATAACTAGCTGGTTGAATACAATTCCAGGCAACAAGGGATCTCCATTCGCCAATTCATACAAGCCTTCTTACATATCTGTACACCACGGAAATGAAATGCTATTTTCTAGTTTATAGATTTCTGAGCCTTCAGCAACAAAGTAAACATCTTTAGTTGGCACCTTTTATGGAGTAAGCCAGAAAACAAAAAACATTGATAAATACTGGGTTAAAAAGAAACGATTTCAAGTGGGTAATCCCAAATTTGTAATGAAAGGAAATCCCTATATTGGAATACGGTTTGTCCAACTGAAATGTATGTAGCCTTCAGTACATACATTCCTTTGAGTT
>JBAUMZ010000149.1:0-2678 GCA_049578985.1 Nitrososphaeraceae archaeon | reverse complement strand
CAAAGATATCATCTGAAAAGAATAAGCAGATGATCAAGGATGTAGTACTAAACAAGTCTCCTAGCACATTTGGATATCTGAAGAACACATGGAGTATCAGATTGTTAGCCAAACATCTGACTAAGGTACTTGCAGCCATGCATAACCAGCACGTATATGATGAAAGGAGAACAGCAAAAAATACTTCATAGTGGAACAAAAAAGATCAATGCGTTCATAACCTTACTATATCCTTTAAGCAAAGTAAAATTCAAGATAAGTAAGACTAGAACAAGTCAAGATTTCATAGATCATCTTAAGAATGCAAAGCGATACGTGAAGAGCAATAGAGTGAAACGATTGATCCTTGTAATATATAACACATCGTTTCATATAAGTAGGAAAACAAGATATTTCTTGAATAAACAAGCTAGATGGCTTACTGTAATATATCTACCAAAAAGATCACCAAATCTAAATCCAGTTGAAACAAAGGTAAACCTTAAGAAGGATATCTGCTCTAACTATAACAACTATCGCTAACTCTAACTATAACTATTTGACAGTTGCTGTAACAAAGTATCTAAGATCTATTGGTAGCGGCGCAGAATATGATACTTGACTTAATATCTTGTTGCTCTATAACAGTTTCTATCTGACTGTCTTATGGCTTCTCCCAGTTTTTGGTAAAGTTCTGCTGCCTTGTCCGGAACATTTTTTTGCATGCCTCCGCAACCCTCTCAGCATCAAACGTATTAAAAACATACTGCAAGGCTATACTCGAGGCCGAAACAAGATCTCCATCTCTAAGGTGTAGCTGTAGAGTCTACCATTAGAGCAGACAATGGCTATAGCATACCAGCAATGCATTTAGAAAATCGATGTCAGTATTAGGACTAAAACTTGAACTCATCTCTTGTAATACTCCAGAGCAGAATGGTCATATCGAATCATTTCACAAGACACTAAAGAAAGAGTACATCTGGCTTTGTGATTTACATACATACCAGGAAGCAGAAGCAGCAATTAGAGATGCTTTTGTAGGAAGGGTAATCTTACAGGAGTAAAAGCAACAAATAGGCACTAGGGAAGTTTGGCAAAATGAGATTGACACTCTCATACTTGTAAGCGGGCCTCGGCGTTCAGACGATGATAGGACTACTTCATTTTCGTTCTTGCGATCATGTAATAGTTCTGGAAGTCGTGGGGAAGTTCTTTTACTTCAATAGTTCCAAATCCTGCGTCTCGAAGCATTTCTACTGCTTTCTCTTTACCCCACACCGTACCGAGCCCAGCACCATCTTCGGCTAGAGATACCGTCATACAATGCATGCATGATGCAGCATATAGAAAAGGTCCAATTGGATGATCGATGTTATTTTCAAGAGCAGAAGACGCTGAGATATCCTGCATTAGGAACGTCCCTGTTTCGGGTCTTAAGAGGTTAGCAATATTTCTCAGTACACTGGCTGGATCTCTCTGATCATGAATAGCATCGAATGCAGTAACAAGATCAAACTTTCTTAGTCTTGAAATTGAAAGTTGCTCAGACTCTGAGACATCTTTCACCTCAAAGGTAACGTTCGTGTTCACTAATCGAGAAGCTTCTTGCCTTGCATTAATTATAGCCTCTTCTGAGATGTCGTATCCTGTGAACTTGCTTCTGGGGAATCTATGTGCCATCGCGTTTACCGCTCTGCCACTACCACATCCAATGTCCAATACTGAAATACCGTTTTCAAGCTCATTTTGTAATCCTTTAACAAGTGGAATTATCCCATCGAAAAGTGCGGCTAATACAGTTTGAGTACTATCTTCAGCCATCACTTCGTGGAAACGTGCGAAGGATGAGTATGGGACGCCTCCCCCTTTTTCGAAACATCTTACGATCTGATCTTCCACTTTAGCACAAGTGGGTATCCACTGCATAGCCGAAGCAAAATTATATGAACCTGAAGCCTCACCGGCCCTTGTCAGAAAATCTGCTTTAGCCCCCCCAAGATAGTAGGCCTTGTCCTCAGAACTGTAGTCTACAATCTTGCTCACAACCATGGCTCCAAGCCATTCACGGACATATCGTTCATTCAGCCTTGCTTTATCAGCTATATCTTGGCTGGTCGAGGGTTTGTCCATGGAACCCATGACGTCAAATAGTCCTGTTCTATGTCCTATCGACAACATCAAGGATAAAGCACCTTTGTTAAGTGTATCTAGCATGTATTCTTGAAACTCAAGGGTAGAAGATGTAATCTCTTCAATCTTGCCTTCCTTCCTGGAATCTCGGATACGTTGGCTACCGTTTACCAAGTAGTAAAGGCTACATTTTAGAGTATATTTAAGCATATGTTCGTCTGCGTGACTGAAACTTGGACTCATGCACATCTGTATTGATTTTGAAGTATCTGATCAGAGTTTTTGGTTAGTCAGAGTATAGACGATGCAGGTTAGGTTGGTCTACCGTAGCCCCCCCATTGGTATATTATCCAAATGACATCTGGTACTACATTCGGGCCTAGCCACGTCACTACTGAAGGGAGACTTGTAGGAGCCGTCGCCATGATCGTTGGGACTGTATTAACTGGAATTTATGTTTCGACTATTGCTGTCTGGTACATTACACGAAGAATTGTTGGACGTAAGAGCGATCTGGATCAAGAAACAAAATACGGGATCATAAGTAAGATAAATGGATTAGAAGA
>JBAUMZ010000148.1:0-3598 GCA_049578985.1 Nitrososphaeraceae archaeon | reverse complement strand
CATCTAATGAGATAGATCCATAATATCAATGCCAAGGCAAGAAGCACACTACACAATCTAGTCCATGCTGGATTTCAACCTGAGATACAAGTTGCCAACATATCTTGTTTCAGAAGCAGAAGCAGATAATGTTATCAACAATTGTTTGACAGAATAGTGAGAATTCAGATGATGGACAATTTAAAATATGATTAAAAGAGTTGCATAGCAAAAAATCTTTATTCATATTTAGACGTGATTTAAGACTTGAAGATAACACGGGTCTTATATCAGCTTTAAGTCATGGAGGCTATGTGATTCCTTGCTTTATATTGGATGAACAGCTCCTCAATACCAATTCTGTCAAGAGAAAAAATAACAATGCTATACAATTTTTGATAGAATCTTTGAGGGACTTAGATCAACAACTAAAGCAAAAGAATTCACGGTTATACTTATTCTTTGGAAAGACACATAATATTGTTAAAGAACTGACTGGCAGAGAAGATATAGATTCAGTTCACTTTAACGAAGACTATACGGTATTTAGTAAAAGAAGAGATAATGGTATCTACAAAATTTGTAATGAAAATAGTGTGAAATGTTTTCGATATTCTGATTCGTTATTGATAGATCATCCCCGATCGATCATGCAACCTTTAAATGAAAGGCCATATACCATCTTTACTCCTTTCTTCAATAGGGCATTAAAAACCTCTGTTCTAAAGCCACAAAAAAATACCTATAGAAATTATTCTTCTGGATCCAGATCTTCTTTGGCAGAGGAGATAGAAGATAGAAAAAAAGAAGATGTCTATTACCAGATTCTTGAAACACATAATTCAAAGATGTATTTCAAAGGTGGCAGAAGTCAGTGTTTGAAAATCCTGAAAAAGATAAAGAAATATCAAGATTATCATCATAAAAAGGATTGTCCTGCAGAATCAGCTACGACAGGACTATCAGCCCACAATAAACTCGGTACGTGTTCGATACGAGAGATATATCATACCATAAAAGAAAATCTAGGGAATGATTCAACATTGATAAGGCAGCTTTACTGGCGAGACTTCTTTACATATGTCGGTTATCATCATCCCCATGTATTCAAACAACCTTTTCGACTCAAGTATACAAAGTTGAATTGGAGGAATGATCCTGAAAAATTTAGGCTGTGGTGTAATGGCAAAACAGGATTTCCTATTGTGGATGCAGGAATGCGGCAACTCAATGTAACAGGGTTTATGCATAATAGAGTAAGACTGATCGTTGCATCCTTCTTGACAAAGGACTTGCATATTGATTGGAGACTTGGTGAAAGATACTTTGCTGAAAAACTAGTAGATTATGATCCATGTGTAAACAATGGGAATTGGCAATGGGCAGCATCTACAGGATGTGATTCACAACCCTATTTCAGAATTTTTAATCCGTGGTTGCAACAAAAAAAGTTTGATCCTCAATGTAAATACATCAAGATGTTTGTGCCAGAGTTAATGAATGTCCCTCCAGACCTTATTCATAATCTGTATAAGAATAGAAGAATAGTAGGATTAAATTTGGATTATCCGCTACCAATAGTTGATCACAAATCTGAGAGAATAATATCGATACGTTTCTATACCTTTGACAAAAAGTTAGTCAACAGTCGAATGGCATGAGTAACCAGAGTGATGCACACCTAACTTTGCTTCTTGGACGTTATTCAACTACCATAACACTATACTAGCGGAACTATAAGGATTAACAAGCTATTCCAGCTATTTTTTCTACTTCGCAATAACGAAAGAAAAGACCTAACAGACAGTCATATTTCACCCAATTCAGATAAACTAAATACAAAAAGTCCTAATACTAATGAAGAGCAGAGATTCTGCAGTAGTAGCAACAGGAACAGATAACGACACTTGAGACAGAGGGTATGATATCTGGCGGCATAGAGAGCTTACGTGCATTCGGGGGGGGAATAGCCTTACAATAAGGATACCTTGTTGTGTATAATATGTCTTATTCAGCCTCATAAGTACTCATAAATTTTCCAAGAGATAGCATAACTTAACTTGAACACGTCTTATTCGATCGTATCCAGTCCAGCCTCCCTGAATCTATTCTCAAGTTCAGTCAATTCGATCTTGGCATCATTGTACCCATCTTCGAGCAGGCCATTAATCGTTCCCCTTGAAAAATCAAATATCTTATCTGAAATGGTATGCGGATCGTTTCTTCGCTCTATACGTATTACTTGATCTATTTCAAATCGACCTTCTATAGTCTCCTTAAGCTTTTTAGGTTGATATAACAAACCACGTAATCTTGTTGGTTGATCCAAGAGATTGTTGATGCGCTCTTCTTTTATTCCTCCCTCTTTGGCTAGACTTATCAAAGATCTTATCAGCCCCACATAATCAGATATCAGTATCAGTATAGCTTCTTCCTGGCGAGAACGGTCAGAGAAGCTTATGTCACTCTTTCTGTTTACCGCGCCGTCATAGTCATTTGGGATTTCTGGCTGTGTAGTAGGATGAAGATTAATTATTCCTATTATTAGCCGAGGAACGTTATCTTTTAATCCTTTAACACGGTACCAAAAATATCGGTGTAGCAGGACCAACTGCAGTAATGGAGTATTAGTCATAAGTCCTCCATCCCAAAAGTGTCGGATTTCTTTTGTGTAAGGAGAATCAATCTCGCCAATGTTAGCAGCATCATTACTACCACGAATTTTGTTTCCATCATTATCTTTTTTACTGTAGTGATTGTAGTTATAGCTTTCAACCTCTATCTTAGTATAATCAAAGTTGATAGGAAGTGATCCACTTGCCATAACGTGATCAGATGTAATTCCATCATCATATCTGATTACATGCTCAAATCCAATATCCTTACCGTTATCACTTATATATCTTCCATATCCAGTTTTTCTATGGCCGTCTTCCTTCGGATAGCTATCAAATGTCACAGGTATTCCTTCAGCCACGTCAACTGCAGTTAATATTAGCCTTGGCTGATTATCATCGTAACTTGTAGATATCGGAAATCTCACGAACCTTTCTAAGCTGCGTTTTAGTGGCTCATTACTATATTGGAACCAAGTATTGAATGGATGAAGAAACTTCTTGTCAGGGAATGGCATAAAGGGATAAAAAACATTGGGTACTCCATACGTCGCAAACTCTTTAGTTGAATAAAACCGTCTCGCAGCTTCACCTGTTGCAAAGTCTTTGGTAATCAAACGCCAGTAATCCCACCAGTATTTGAAAAATGGATTAGATTCAATCACAGAATCTGCGCATAAATATTCCCAAAAATCAGCAAGTCTCTGAGCAGAACCTTCATAAGTTCCATTCTCTACAACGTAACTTACCAGAACAGCGGCATTCATAGCACCTATGGAAGTTCCAGCAATAATATCAAATACCGGCTTCTCTCTTATTCCAAGAGCTTCATCTCTTTTCTTAATAAATTCATATATTGCATTGTAAGTACCCGCTTCATATGCACCCAAGGAACCCCCTCCTGCGAACACAAAGGCGCGTTGCTTTTCGGGGACAGGATTTCTGTTGGTCATACTAATATCATTAGAATAGGAGACTAAATGTCTTTACATGCTTGCAGTTCT
>JBAUMZ010000147.1:0-20976 GCA_049578985.1 Nitrososphaeraceae archaeon | reverse complement strand
TGCAATAGCAAGCCCCCAAAATGATCGTGAATGTAGCAATGCAACTAGGATATTTTCAGGCCATTGGAAGACGAGCACACTAAATGACAAACAGAAATTCCTATTTTAGTGCGGTGTCAGGACTATTAGGAGGGGGGAGCGCCCGCTTACAGCATTTCAAAAGCAGCACTGAATGTTCTTACCCGAAAACTTGCAGCAGAGCTTAAAGGGACAGGCATCCTTGTGAACTCCATTGATCCCGGTTGGCTTGCTACAGATATGGGCGGACTTGGTGGAGGACCAGTGGAGGAAGGAACACACGGTATTATATGGGCTGCATCATTGCCGGATGATGGACCAAGTGGCGATTTTTTCTACGGACGTGGTAAGCCAGTTTATTGGTAAAGAGCAATTTGGAAGGTACTACTTCACTTGGGACTTTCAGACTGACTAGGAACAGATATGGATTTCAGACTAACTATAGCGATGATACTCCCCTGATGTGAACTAACAACTCTAGTTAAGATCGCACCGCTTAAGTGAAGGGACAGTTATGAGACGACAGAGATCAGTTTTTACGAGTTTGGAACAACTAGTTCCGACGGAGCGCACTCCTTATATATGAAGCCTTGTAGGTACTGCTATGCTTACTGAACTACAATCTACTATATTCATCGTTACCGCAGTCCTATCGACCGGAGTAGCAGTACTTGGCTTAGTCTCTTCACCGGTTCTTGCATAGAAGAGCCATTTAACGCGACCCTGACCGGCGGAGAGGAAGTTCCACCAGTAGAGACACAAGCATCAGGAATGGCTCAATTTCAAATGTTAGCTGAAAATGCCATGTCCTATACTGTTAATGCTACAGAAATACAAGGAGTCACTGCAGGACATATTCATACTGGCAATCTTGGCGAAAACGGCGATATATTGGTAACACTGTTCAGTTATGATCCGTCTCAAGATGGAGTAGCAGAGGCAGGAACAATTACAGCAGATGATCTTGAAGGACCAATGGCTGGTGGTCAGTTATCCGATTTGATGGATGCATTGGAAAACGGAGAAACGTACGTTAACATACATACGGAACAAAATCCAGATGGCGAAATACGTGGCCAGATATATGATGTGAGCGAAATAGGTAGTCTGAGTCTAGGTCTTGAACCATAAATGATGAATAATTCGTCAAGATTTTTTTGATCAAATACATAAACTTTCGAAACTTAAGAATCGTAGTCGTATCATAGACAGGATCGCTTTTAACCATCAAGTTCTAATAAAGAAGTTGTCGCTTTGGTGCAATACATTATCAGGAAACGTTACTAGCCCTAGGACTTCCATTCAAGTCTATTACACTTCGAATGGTCTGATTCATTGCTGCTTCAGCAATATCGCCTGCATGCTCAGCCGTTCTTCTTATGTCTTCTAATATCAGCCTGATATTTAGACTAATGGCTCCAGATATAGGTGATTCATTATTATCAATATATGAAAGCAGCTCATTTTCAGTTAACCGCATATTATTTGACTTGTCAACGATACTATCTGCAAGAGAATAGTCCTTACGAAAATTAAAGCCAGTTCTTCACTAAGTTCTTCACGAATCTCTTGTCTGGCCTTATCGTGGTTGCTGCATGCATGTCTATATTCTTCTTCACCCAGGATATGACCACAAGTGGGGCATCCAAATTCGGTTACTTCTATGGTCATCTCTGCAATACTCCTGCCTCTCGTACTCTATCGAATGCCTCAGCGGCTGCTTTGCAGATCTCCTTTGGGTCTGTACCGTAAGCGTGTATGACAGGCCTCACACATTTCTTGTCTTTCTTCAGTTTAACGAACACGTATGCTCTATACTATATTTGTGTTCTGAAAGGAAGTAACAGCGGATTGTCTCCAGACCAGAACAGTTTGACATTATATTGGGCCAAATTATTGTGTCGATAACAACTCACAAACCTTCTAGACCATCATCTGATTCTGTCCGTTACTTTAATGACTTAATTTTGCATTCCAGTCCTTCGCTCCGTAGCTATCACAAACCTCAACCAACTCTAGATGAACATACTGCTTATTACCACAACTGGCACTTTGAGAATACCTGGTTCATTCAATTCAAAGCAATCACCAGTTCCTCATATGATGACATTATTGTATTTACCATCTTTTGCAGCATAAACCAGAGTTATAGATTCTAGATTTAGTTCAACAATCTTCTAGAGTAAACCATACACTCCGCTTCGATATTTTGAATCCAATTCTTTGTAAAATCTTCCCACTATATTGATATTGAGTAATTTCATTTAGTGGTATAAACTTTGTATGGGCTTCCGCTTTGGCGGTTAATATACTTCCATTCATTCTTGCGCATGCGCATTTGTTGGAATCGTGACTGCATTTTTGGATGGAGTAACCTAAAGACATCTTCTCCCACAGATATTTTATTTGCACTTGTCATAGAGGTTATCTTTGCTGCTACATTCATGCTATAACCTAATATGTCAATTGGTGAACTTTGGTCATAGCCATACTGAACAACTACATTTTCTCCCTCATCCATACCTACCTTTACTGCCAGTTTCGGGAAATTCATTTTGGCTAATATGGGATTTATTCCGTTTTTAATTACATTTATAATTGATTGCGCACACTCAAACGAACGATCGCATGTAAGATATTTATTAAATGTAGAAGGAAAGAATCCGATCACAGCGTCACCAACATATTTCAAAACATAGCCATCATAGCTTTCTACAATAGAAGATACCTCGCGTGAGAACGCTGTTATTATGGTTACGAGTTTTTCTGCGGGTAGAGTCATGCTCATATTGGTGGAACCTACTAGGTCGATAAACACAACAACCAAGGGAGTCTTGGAACTTACATGTTTTAATAGAAAATCTTGGCCCCGTTTTATTGAGGTATTGTATTGATATCGTTCTTCTAATGCTTCCCGTAATCTATCTTGTCTTTGGGTAGAGAGTGTTTGCAGATCGAAAAGCTGACCTGATTGTTCTTTGTGTGTGGTTTTCTGCTTAGTTAAATCTTCCTTAGGTCCATGATAATACTTATGGAAATCTTCATTTGACATGGCTTCTGCATTTGAAGATTGTTCTCTATCTTGTTCAGTGTCATCCACATCTTTCGCATATACATGTCCCTCGTCTTGCTCTTCTTGCTCTTCTTGCTTGTCAGTGGGCAATGGTGTGTTTCTGTTAGTCTGATATTTATTTATCTCTGGAAAGTCTATATCCAAAATAATATTTCTTCCTACTGCGATTATGTGAGACTTTGGTATATCAACTACATAATTACGTGAATGATTGCATATGTTTGCGGTATAAACGTCATATTTATTTCCAAAGAGAAAGCTATACAGCATAGAAATGCCAATAGATCCAGACTTTCCAAATAACCATCAAACCATAGGTAAACACAAGCATGCAGTGCCTATGCCATTGGATGTTGTAAGTATCCCAGGTAATTAACCATTATTTGCTCCGCAATCTGAACACTAATGTTGATATCTTCGTCGTGGCACCAAGTTATCACTACAAAATTTATAAAGTTGTTTTCAGATAGATATTGAGAGTCATATGGAACATTGGTTAGGTTGAGCATCTTAACATACATAATAATTTTTACTTTCTTAATGTTGAGCAGTCCAGTCAATATTAATGCTTCCCTTGAATCGTCGGCTTCTGAAATGGAACAATCTCCTTCCTCTTCTAGCTGTATAATGTATGACTCTGAAGAAAGAGTAATTAGAATCAGTTGTAAGAACACTAACCTCACCGAGATTGATACAGTGCTTAAAGATCCTGATGTATTACGTATAGATGAAACTGTTGAGAATGGATGGATATTGAGTGCCGGTATTGTAGTAGCTGCAGATTCTTTGCTTTATATCAATTCGACAGATACTTCATGGTTAAAGATAATACCAGACGAGGAAACATCCATTGCCAATGGGATACGGGTACATGGTAACTTGAAGATTGACTCTACAAAAATATCCTCCTGGGATCCTGAAACAGATGACTATGTAATGTTTGAAGTTTTGCACAAGCCTAGAGAGGAAGGTGCAAAAACAGATTATGATACTGTTGCCAGACCTTATATAAGGATAGCAAGTGATGCAACAGGAACCACCGATATTACAAACTCAGAGCTTGCTTATCTGGGATATGAGGATCCAGACGAGGGTAGATCTGGTCTGCTCTACTACGGCGGAGATGGAAGCATAATAAAGAATAATCATATACATCATCTTAGATTCGGCTTTTATTCAAGTGGCGTAGGAAACATAACTATCGAAGATAATCTTGTAGCTCATAATTACATGTACGGATTTGACCCACATACAGGTACACATGATATGATAATTAGGAATAATACTGTCCTTGATAGTGGTGCAATGGGAATAATCTGTTCACTTGACTGCTATAACATATTAATTGAAGATAACGAAGTATACAATAGCTTTGGCTCTGGAATTATGTTTAGTAGGAATATGACCGATTCGATTGCAAGGAATAATTATGTCCACGATGAAGATAAATGCATATTTGTGTCTGCATCCCATAACAACCAGGCGTACAACAATACAGTCACAAACTGCACAAACGGAATCTATCTAAGGTCAGAATCTTCTAATAATGACATATACAATAACACGATCAAAGATACCAATCAAGGTATCTATGTTAATACAGGTGCATCTGATAATGAATTCAGATCAAATACAATAGTTAATGCTACAGAACTTGGAATAAACATTAATGAAGGCGAAGGTGAAGATGAAGATGCTGGTAGTAATAATGTCCTCTTAGATAATGTGCTAGTCAATGCGGAGCTGGACGATAATCCACAAGAGAAGAAAGGGGATGGTGACGGAGAAGATGAAAAAAGTGAAGATGGACAAGAAGATGATGAAGATCAAGATGATGATGATGAAGATACGTCGAATGGAGATTAAAAGCAGTATTATCATAGTATTAGAATAAAAATAAAAAGCTTAGTTGCTGGTTAGCATTTATTATGCTTCAAGCAGTTTAAATATCTTAATTTATTACTATTCCGTCAATAGATCATTTAGTAAAAGATGAGAGGTGTGTCTAGCCAAACAAACAGAATCTGAATGATTTAGTGTCAATTGAATCAAATTCCAACTAATATCTACATGTCTAAATATCACATAAAATCTATACCATCTTGACAATTCATTTTCTCATTTTGTATAAGACTGAAACTAATATGAAGGGCAGTGCTGCCACAATAAATGTAAAGGATCCTATAATTGGGGAAAATGCCAGGACGATCCCCAGGTATAGGGTGATGGCAGTAGGGATTAATCCGAAAATAATGAATCTGTGAGCTCTTCCTTTAAATTTCTCAATACTTTCATAAGGAAATTGTATGTGATGATACACAACAGGCATTATAAATAATGAAGTGGCAATGGTAATACTGAAAAGTGCGGCAGCCAAAACAACATGTTCCCCAGCATCAAGAGCTTGTGAAGCTGTCACCGAGATATTCAACAAAAAACCAAACAGGATCCCGGAGAATGTAGTAAGAAGAGCTGCTTCCTTTAGAATTGTATCATAATCCTTAACCAGCCTATCCCTATCTTGGTCGGAAGTACTTGAATTCTTATCGCCTGGGTCGTCTATGGCTCCCACAGTCACTTGTATTGCTTGAATCTATATAAAATTCGATACGATGAGAGCTTTGAATCTGAAGAAGCAGTTACAAGAAAAACAACTACATACTGCCAAAGGCTTCTGAAGTGTTATGTAAATTTGCACAACTTTTCCGATTCTCGTCTTTTTTAGGATCTGATCTATGATTCTTCAGTAGTATAGCATTTTATGTCTATTCCTAAGTATATCTGGAAATTGGATATACAGCAGATTTCGGAAAAGAGGACAAGAAAACAAAACAGAATATTAGCAGAGATATAGCATAGACAAGTTTTGGAGAAATTATTGGTTGATGTATCCCGGCAAAGTTCGACAAAGAAATTAAAAGGCATACTAACATTTGTGTTCTTGGTGATTGGCTACATGAAAACACTTCTTATTCTTCGTCATGCAAAATCAAGTTGGAAATTCCTAGATCTATCCGATCATGACCGACCTCTGAACCGACGAGGTAAGCGAGATGCGCCAGAGATGGGAAGAATTTTAAAAGACAGAGAACTAGTTCCGGATCTAATTGTCAGCTCTACAGCTACACGTGCAAAGGATACAGCTGTAGCAATTGCAAAACACAGTGGGTACAAAGGTAAGAAGACTAAAAATGAATCATTGTATGCTGCTGAGCCAGCTGCTTACCTAAAAGTAATCCGAGAACTTGCTGATGACTATGAACGGGTCCTAATTGTGGGGCATAACCCTGGTGTTGAGGAGTTAATTGAAATGCTCACTGGGGAAATTCACATAATTCCAACCTGTACGCTGGCTCAAATAGAATTTGACATAGATAACTGGTCTGACCTATTGCTTCAACCGACGGATCGAGGTAGACTAGTTGAGATATTAAGACCTGGTGAATTAGAGTAGAAGAGTTGGAACATGGCAAGAAGATGGAAGCCTAGTGTAAGATATTCCTCTAGGTTCGCACGAAATGTTTCTCAAGACTAGACCTCTTACTACTATAGGTGTGACTTGAGGAACGTGAGTAGAATTCCAAAATTCTCGGAAACACTGTGGGAATGGCGTTCATTTAGTAAGAGATTTCATAAAACCCATTTAAGCGCAATACGGAAATTACCTCTGAAATTTGATCGCCCTACCGAAATGATTGATAATTATGTATGGACCCCGGACTGTAATCTGAATATTAAGTTACGGGAACAAGAACTGAAAATAAAAGAGCTTTTAGGGTTCCGATCTCACCACTTGGGTAATACCCTAGGTATTACCTCATACATTGAGCGATGGACTACGGAGGTGTATAGCTTTCCAATCCCTGCTTTTCTTATGAAAAGGGTAGTAGGAGGGTTAAACATCAGCAATATGCCCAAATTTTTGCACATCGTAGAAGACAAAGATCAGTTTATCAATTTGCTTCAATCTCAATCAAATTCAGTTAGGATATTATCGATTTTCAAGCAAAGGGAGCAGCACCTGCTTCATATGGATGAAGATCTTAAGGAAGAAGGTAACAACAAGGAACTGGGAAAATCAGTCACAGTTGAGATCTCACATATGGAAAGACCTGAAAGTGTTTTTACCTTATCCGTAGAAGATACAGCGATAGACAATGTAAACGCTGCGATATCAAAGATAATGCGAGGTAAGGAGAAAAGAATCTACAGAGGTATGATATTTATGAACTATTTACAGGCGGTAAAAGTATGGGGGTTAGGTAATAAAATATTTGATTGATTGCAGGTAAATCGCATCGCATTAAACATCCAGATTTTGGAGCTATCGCTTATATCCCGTTCCATCGTTGTATATGATAACACCAATTTGGCTATCTACAGGATCCCTTCCAGTCCTGGTAAAGAACCCCCGGGACTAATTTATGTGGTAATAGAAATACCTATGGGTAGTAGCATAAAGTACGAGATCAACTCTAATAACGAAACCCTTTATGCAGATAGAATCCTTCCAACTTCGGTAGTGTATCCTTGCAATTATGGATTCATTCCTAATACAATTGAAAACAACAGCAATGATCCAGTGGACGTCTTTGTTATCGAAGATGAGCCGCTATTTCCTTTCTCAGTCATTTCTGCACGTCCCCTAGGAGTAATATTAACTGAGGATCAAGATGGAGTCGACAACAAAATAATAGCGGTACCAGACAATCGAGTTGATCCTGAGTGGATCAATATCTCAACTATTTCGGATATCCCACTGCAGTTTAGAAAGAGATTAGAATATTTTATAATCCACCACAAGGATATGGAAGAAGGGAAATTCGTTCGTTTGGCTGGGTGGGGTGGCAAGAATTTAGCCGCTATTATGATTCTAAAATCTATACAAAGATATCAAAAGAATCTAAAAAGGAAATCCTCGTCATGATTAGGTTACTCATTGATAACGTAGTTGATATTACTTATTGATTAGCATATCTTTTGACGACATTATGTGTTTATGATTGCAAAAAACCGTCAGTCAGATTATGCCACAAAGTCGACATTGTGGTATTATCTCTACATGAGGGATCGCTAATGTAACATTTTCCATAATACAGGCATTTTACTAGTATGAAGAATCTATCAAAAATGAGATGACCTTAACAGAAATGGGATGGTCATCTCATTCCCTTCTTCATCTCTTTCTTCTTCATCCACATCTGGTTGTTCTATCTGTCCTCGTATCTCTCCAAGTGGAAAATCTGTGGTATGAACATTCACATAAGTACTTCCATTTCCCATAAACCCAATAAGCTGTTCGAGTGGGAGACCGGCCAATGGCCCTTGAACATCAGCATCAGTAAAATTTCCTCCAAGAGTTTCCACTTCTAGGCCTGAAGGGCTACTGGGTTTGAGTAGGGTTATTACAATTTTACCATTTTCGGCATCATTTCCGAAGTGTATATGAGCGCCGGTTACATTTGATATCCCATTTAATGCTAATTGATAATTAAGACTTTGGTTACTACCCTGAATAGTGATTGTCCCATTCGCATCAGTATTGACAGGAGGTAGCTCATTTTCGCCCGACAATTCTGCAGTAAATGCCTCCTGACCAAAGACTTGTTGTTGTATGACGATAAAGGTCAAAACACTAGATCTATTGAGATCACGGGTATATAGCTGCAAACCTATACATATTCACAGGCACAGACAGTGATCTATATACTTCAAATCTAAGATCGTCAATATCGAGTAACATTCCATTTGCCAACCAGAGTATTTACCGCAGTTATTCAGGCATTCTCTAGCCTGATTATTCAGGCATGGATTTCCACTTATTTAGGAGAACATTGAAAATGATCCTTGAGATTCATCGTTCTTAAATAACTCTTGATTAGCTCAGCTTTTTTCTATTTATATTTTAGATGTCATTGTCTTATAGTATCTATATTGATAATCCTTTTTATAGTAATTGACGAAATGGAGGATGAGAATGTCAGATATATGCGTAAGAATTGAAGACAGGATGGCATGTATAATCATGCAAGATATCCACTCTGCATCCTTTCATCTAGAACACCACGTAACGAAGGATGGCACTATCATAGAACTTGATTCTAAATGCGAATATTGTCAAGTCTACATAGAAGAACAAAGAATACCACTATAAATAGACAAGTAATTTCATCCTTCCCTCTAAATTCTCAAAATAGCCGAGCTTCTACTCGATTATTCATGTACAATTGCATCTGCCACTATCCATCGCGTGTATACTTATTCTCAGTCTCGCCCTCTGGAGTAAGATTTCCTCTCTATTGTACATGGGGACTGTACGTGTCTAGTTCTTACGCTAACGGGACGTGTTTAGAAATCGAGTTCATAAATAGACGACCACATTTTATGGATGAAACGTTACAAAGCGAAAAGATTAGACAATCTCTGATACTGCATGAGTGCTTCCTAATGATTTGATTCTTACTCGGACCTTTTGTCCCACTGCTGCCTTCTTGACGAATATTACAAGCCCGTGAACGCGGGCAACCCCATCTGTTCCAATCTTACTGGTTTCAGTGATCTCGAGATCATACTCTTCTCCCACCTTAACGGGAAGATTACTTCTTTGACCCATCATCAATTCGCACCATTTTGAGCCTACCGATAATTTCGTCCAAAGTCAGATTTGATCTACTTTTTAGTACCTTTTTCGCCTTCAACCTAGGAATGCCTGCTGCCTTGGATGCGCCCGCACCTAGAAGTAGCATCATCGTATGTGCCATGTTCAGGTACTGAACTACGCACAGAAGGATCAATCGATTGAGGATCAGTTTAAGGTTATCATTTTCTCCAATTACGCTTGATGCATTTTTGATATTAGTTCTGTCTAGAATAAGTGAATTGGACTACCTGTCAGTCATATTCTTCGCCGTACAAAGGATTCATTACTTAACGTCAAAAAGCTGGGTTTCCGTCAAACCCGCTGGATATTCTACTCCTTCAATATACGACCCAAGGCGTCGGCGTATTCCTTTCCGGCACCAACTTCATTTACAATCACTGGATAGGTCGTTTTACTTACTGAAAATACAAGACCTACAAAATGGATACGTTCATCATCTTCGTTGTGCTTTCTCCAGATGCATACGTACCATTACCATGGGTATTTTTACCTGTCCTAGTACGACCGTTAGGCTGTAAGTCAGGCAGCCAAGCCAGGATCCTGTGACCCGCGATAACTTTGAAAGCTAGACTAATCAGTTGAAGGGTCAGATACAACAAAAAGGTGATGAGATTGGACGACTTTCAAAGGATATGTATTCACTTACAAAAAAGCGGTACACAAACCTGAAAACAGGAGAAGGTAAAGTCACATTTATTATGATACTGCTACTTGCGGGTTCCGTCGTAGTTATCCTTTTCAATGGTGTTCCTTATTCACGATCAATCGCAAGTATAATCTTTCTTGCTGGTCTCATCTGTCTTATAATAAGGGTTCACATACGTGGAAAAGGTAATGACTAGGATATTTAAGGCAGTGTACTGTACCACAAGGTAAGGCACTCCTAGTTCCAATAGTTGGAAGTGGTTGCAGTAAAGGAGAAGGATTAAGGAATGATCAAGAATTGCTCGATTGTGCAGTATGGGTGCTTCCCAGCGCAGAATTCTCTGCACGCATTGACGGGGTAGAAGTAACGAATACAAAAAGCAATCCAAGCAATAGGGATAAATTCTATGTTTTAAGACGAACCTGACTTATGCTGAACGTAATTACTATGACGTAAAACCAGGGACATACGATGGTATGGTCGCAGGCTATTATCTTTTTGTTCCTCCTTTGCCTCCAGGTGAACACAAAATCAAATTTAATGAGAGTGCTATTCAATTTCTTAGCGGGTTTCCCGGCGACAAAAGACTGAGTAATGTTGAATATCAATTAAAGGTTCAGTGATTCCGTTAAAACAGATATTATGAATCTGTTGTGGCGCTAGCTTTTAACTTATGGATATAATCCTATCTAGTTCCGATGTTATGCGTCCTGTTAATGCAACAATGAAATGATTCTTTTAACGAAGCAACCTGCT
Organism: Nitrososphaeraceae archaeon; assembly: GCA_049578985.1. Lineage (GTDB taxonomy): Archaea > Thermoproteota > Nitrososphaeria > Nitrososphaerales > Nitrososphaeraceae > TH5896. The sequence continues at coordinate 9,822 of JBAUMZ010000147.1, read as the reverse complement.
TTATCATACTCTAATCTTAGTCGCAAGTTAAGGTGTACGTCACTATAATCATCTCTACTGGGATAACTACTGCGGAGATATTGTGAATCCCCTATTGGTGGATATATTAGCTGTGATATATTTCAGCTTCAACATAGATACAAACATCCATTTGAGAATAACATAATGATGGAAAGATAAAGAAATAAAGAAATATTTCAGTCCCTCAATGATATTGCACTTGCCTCCCCATTGCAGCCTTTAAAACGTAGAGTAATGGGGACAAAAATCCGCCGAGACTTGAATGACTGACTTCTCTTTCGGTCAGACCTCTTTCCTTTGAGCTTGCTGTTTGGGCAATTAATTTCTCTTTATCTATAGCCTTTGTTAGACAGGTTTTAAAGTTGTTAAACGAACATATAGAGCACAAACCTTCAACATTCCTTAGAACAAAAGCTTAACTAAGTGAATAGAGCAGGTCAGCTGGATAAAGTATCGTTCCTCAATGGTTGGAAAGAGTTGCCGATTTTGACCATTCGCCTAGCAAAGACATATCTGTAAAATAATACGGGTAGACTTAGAACCATGGAAGACCTCATCATGAGCAAAAGTAGATACTACGTCCGATCATACCCTGTAGTTTAATTTACTATAATGAAGTAAGGTTCTACATCTGAATAACGTGTCCCTACAATCACATCTGCTTAGCTTGTATCCATCTGCGAGAATTATATTCAGTCCTAACTCCGTATTGTAATAGTCAAATTCATCCAAAGTTGCATACAAGCTTGGTGGAACTTTATTTCCTTGAGCTTGAGCCGCCTTTTCTAAGCTATATACATGCGCAGCGGGAGATATTTCAATTCTATTTTCTTCCAATATCTGTTTCAGTCTTTCGCTAGAATCATCGTACCCAGCTAGCACGTATCCTTCCCATTTGCGTAGTCGTACTTCGACGCTAAACGTTCTACATTATTTTTGTGGGAAATAGCTGGTGCCTTGTCTAAGTCTACTTCGGAAGACTTTGTGTATATGTGCATTAACTGCAATGGTCTAAATGCAATTTCACATTTTTCTATGACTAATAGCCAGACTAGAACTAAATGGATAGGCTTTATCACTTCCGGTCGTCCTACCTATTAATTTCATACTTACTGTTCACAACTCATGTATAAACTTTTTAAAGAACTTGACGATCATTCAGGGCAATCAATAGGAATAAGTGAAGGGAATTAGCTAAGAAAAAAACAGAAAGAAAACAAGCCTGGAAATTATACCATATTCAAGTGAAGTGCAGATTACTGCTATCTATTGCATCCATTATTACTTGTGTAGCTCTGGTACCAAGGTTTTCTACGCAATAATTTTCGTTTCTCAACTTTGAATCCAATTTATTTTCTCTAATTAGGGCTGAGATTCTGTTTACCCCAGCAAGATAATCCATTGCTGACTTCCAAGTGACTATGATTGAACATTTATCACAAACACTGCCTTTAGCATTGGTAGCAAACACTATGTTACAAAAAATACATTTGTTATATACCATTGATTTACCTGTTCGTGGGGCATTAATGCCAAAATGTAGTTTGTTAAAACATGTTAAGCACAAATGCTGATTATTAGATTCTGTGCATATATGATATCGTTCATTCTTATTACACAATTCACACAACGGCGTCGCCATTGGAACTTCTCCTATCTCGGAAGCAACCAGAAGGTTTTCATTTTCTATTAAAAGTGATCTCCAATATTCTATTTCTATAGGTCGATCTAGCAGTCTCTAAGTCAATACCATATGGTAAAGCTAAGGTACGACTGCTTCGCTTTCCTTTAGAACTCAAAAAAGAGATTGAGACCGAATTATCGTTATAAGCAAAAATCTGGATATTCTCTCTTTGATTGTTACTAGGAAGTTGCAATACAACTTTGATATTCTCATCAGTTACAATTAGATCCTCAAATAATTCTCTCTCCTCTCTTTCAGCTGTAGAGGAGGGAATTTTGGAATTAAGACGATTATGTCTTCGTACAGATATAGGCCTGACTCTTTTTCTGGTTTTATTTCTTGTGTTTTTATTAGAAGGATTTAAAGCATATGAACTGTGCAATAAAATGACTTCTTCTGTTATATTCTCGCTTCTAATTCTCACATATGGCTCAGAAAATTCCAACTCATCATTAAGAACTCTGTCACAGTCTTCAGTTAATTCGTCAAATCCTACTGACAATTCCTGCTTCATGATGTTAAATCCGTAATCTGTAAATGCGATTTGTGATTCACTAAACCATTTCTCTATGAATCTAGTCCAGTTGTTCATTGGTATTGGAGAGTACATCCAAATGTAAATAAAGGTTATAGAGTGTGACTCTTAGGGCTGGGAGGTTCCAGTTAACACTTGCTTCTATGTGATCTATGTTAATTACGCAAAGTAGTTTACGGTTAAAATAGATTAACCCTTGTATGTACTATCCCAAATCAGAGAGATGGTCGATAATATAATGGAAAAGGAGAGTATGGTAAATCACGGCACAGGGGGGCTAGCACGGAATTTCGTTAAGAACAGCTAAAGCAGCATAGTCAGTCAGACTTCCCAAGCTCATCGTCTATTCCCACTTGAAAATAAGTGACAGCATTAGCTATCTGATATTCCAGCTTTGCCAGCAAAGTACTTCTGACTTTTGTCTAGGTTCACATAGTTTTGACACGAAATATAAAGAACCGTCGTCTATGCCAGCAGAGATTTTGCTATCTATTACTTGTTCCGGTCTTGTGAATCTCTTGTTTGCGTGCGATAATCCCAGGTACTTATTCTCTCGATTATCGACTGCATTGACGCATCAATGATCGGCTTACCAGAAAAGTCCTTACGATCTCTTCCAATCACATGTGGAAAGTCCTAGATCATGGATAGCAAGAGACATTGGCATTCCTACCCCTAGTTCTTGAATTAAGCTCATCGATAGTAAAGACACGCCACTCGGCACGAGTTTCTGGTATCTTGTCAGAAATGACTGTCCCACAACTTATACATACAACCTCGCCCCCCCACATGTAAGAACGTCCTCATCTGGAAATAGACTCATTGGCTGATTAGAATACTCCCCCTGCTAGTGAGCTTCATTTCAAATATTCTTTCTTTCATTGAGGAGCTACATAATAATCTCCCCCCGGCTGAGGCTGGCTTTTATCTGTTGGAAATACAGGGGTTCCCTCCTACTGCATTCGGAGAACTACACAATGTGATTCCAAATCCTGTTGCAGAAACTTGGGTTGTCAAATTAGTTGTAGTTCAGATACGTTCCATCAAAACCCAACCATGTCACCATCTTCAGCAAATGGAGCAGCGAAGGCTTCACCCCTACCTTTGTTCCTGCCATCCATCAACTCGATATAGGGAACGGCCTATCGTTTTTTCCAGAGGGTGTTTTGTCTATGTAGCACGGGATGCATAGAATCACTTGACGCGCCAACATAAGAGCGATATCTACTTAATACGCCCAATAAAACCTCTCTTGTAAGTTCTGATACAGAGGGAGACTTTATTTTTCTTCTAATGTAATAGTCACGAGCCATTCTCAGGCAAAGGTCATAATCTTGGGCAGTAAGTTTTGTAGTTATAGCCTTGGATAGTTTTTCATTTCCCAATTTTCTCATTGATACTAAATCCCATCATTGTATATTAAGGTATATCAGGAAACCTAGAGTATAGTAAGCGGGATTACTGGTAAACCTGATTCTAGTGGTTCTCCATTTGTACTGTCGAATATAATCTGATATTATTCAGCAACTTTAAAATTGCCCTCTGCAGTTACTGCAGTAACTGCAGTAGACAGTGAGAGGGGAAGATTATGTCGACGCCAAATCGAAAATTATATCATTGTCCGTATGCCGGCTGTAATCAAACTTCAACAAGACGCTGGAATATGCAGATTCATATAAAGAGGAGACACAACGATGGAAGCTGGTCTGTCACTGCGGGTAATCAACCTTCTTTTTCTCTAAATCAGAGAGGAGCCAGCGAACAATCTAGTCAATATATGTATGGGCCGCCCTATCGTTTGAACACGACTGCAGATGAAGGAAAGAGTGCTAAATCAATGCTAGATAAAAATTTGGAGACTCTCCTTAGGATTATTGAATTTAAGCGCTTATCAATTGAATCAGAGCGAACCTTCACAGCGAATTCAGTGGTCAGCGAAAATGCTAAATTCTTAATGATTCAAATGTTTTCGAATTTCTTTCCTGACAACCGTAGAATGTCTACTAAGAAAGAGAATTTTCCTACTGGCTACCGAATTTCATTTTGTGATGCTTGTTTGTTAGGATGTAAGTTGGAACCGGTGTTCTATCCGATAGAGTTCGAATGGGCAACAAAACTCAAACATCAATGTGACACCAAAAATCTCTTTGCAGTCCAAAATAAAGAGCAAAGTTTGGAAAAGAAGCGTAATGTTAAAGGCTTTTTGGAGGATTATTTATCAAAGGTTGTCTTGTCCAGAATTGGTCAGGGGAACGCCTATTTGAAGGCTGTAATGCTATCTGGGGACACATTCTCCGAAGAGAGACGAAGAAATCTTAAGATCCCTGCAGATAGATCCCTAATTGAAGAATGTGATTGTATCAAAATCGATCTTCCTTGTGATAGGGAGAGCATGGATAACTATTGGTTCTGTCGTACCATCAGAGAGGTTGACAAAAAGAGCGTTAAGATAAGCCAAAACGAATTAGCAGAATTTATTAGTGTCGCAAAATCAACATTTGGAGTTTTCGTCGACATTGTGAGGAAAGACTATTTTCTAATCTATCTTTTATTCTAGCGGCAACATCGAAAGGATGAAAATGAATCAGCAGTTATTGAACAATATTCGAGATTCAGCTCATCACGCTTTACGAAAAACTAACACCTATGAGTAAGTGTCCTTGCACACAATAATTCATTTCCAGCCTTTTCTTCAGCAAGTGTTTGTCCTTCAGCCCTGACAATGAATTATTGTCCTTGCACACAATAATTCATTTTCTAATCCTGTGTCTAAGTAAGAATGCCCAGTATGAGCGGATTCGAGTTGTATAAGCTTTTGAAGAGGAAGGATTATGCAGCAAATATTTGTTTTGTTACTGCTGGGGAGGTTCATTATCACGGAATGCAAGATGCAATAGATTCAGAGAAGTGTCTCAGAAAACCCATCTCTAATTCCGAGCTATTAGATTACGCAGCCAAAGCGATAAAAAACTCTCAAGAAATGATGGATTTATGTATCAACTAACTGTCGTATAATACCTGTATAATACCTGTATAATACCTGGGAGATCCATTATCACAGCCGCCAATATTCTACCTTCGAACCCGAACCGAACTCGTTTTTCACATGATGATCAAGCCAGTACATCTGCTGTCCTAATGAAAAAATCGTTATAATATGTAGAAAAATCTCCATTTACAAATTTTACAAATTCCTTATACTTGTTATGCCTTTCTCGGTTTACCTTCATTAGGATTGAATGAATTAGAGTTGATCTAGTTCCCTTTCCTTTATGCCGCTTTAAATATGCTACTATCATGTCATAGTCATGAATTACGCCAAGAGAATCCTGCACATTCTCTAACTTTTCCATTAATATTGACACGAAATTATCTTTCCCACTTCTCTGATCTTTATCACTATCCTCTGGCAAGAGCTCCAATAGATAACGCAGCTTCTTGCAGTCTTTTCTCAGTTCATGCAATTCAGCTATTTTTTTGCTGTCGTTGACTACTATAGGAAGGTTATGTTCTATTCTGGTAGCGAATTTGCCGATCACCTTGCTGAATCTTTTCTTTGATCTCTTATTCGATATCTGGATCTTCTTTGTGATTTCAGGAACACGCAGCTTCCTTAGCTCTAATGCAAAAGAAATAGCTTCGTTCAGTTTAGCCTCCCGCTGTTTGCACAAATATCTTTCGATTGACTTCATTGTGTCCCTTTGGGCAAGATCTTCATCACTTGAAAGCTTTTCATTAATAATATCAAAATCTCTGATTTGACTATTTATGCTAAAAAGCTTCTTGCTGTATTCTGTATATTCTCTTATTACCCGTTTGTCCTGCACCTTCTTTGATGGCAGCGACCTATAACTAGCTTCTAATCTTCTGATGGCTTTACGAATATCATGTATGTTCTCTACATCTGGATTCTTTATGTAATCATCAAGCTTGTTGCTTACTCTTTGTATATTTCTCTCGGATTTGTCCAAATAGGTGTTAATATCAAAAAGATCAAGAACCTCATATACAGTGGCCCTAGTCATCTCGATATACGTCTTAATACATTATTTGTATTTAATTGTATTTTGGACGACCTTTAATTGTATTTTGAATAGTAGTCATAGACTGTCGTACCGATTTGAAACTGAAGAATAATATCGAATTGACGCAATAGATTATTCTTTCTGATATGCTTCGTCGTAATTACTTTTCCTGCCTTCTTTTCTTTCATTGTCTGTCTTTCGGCCTCGGCCTCTATTCCTGTACAGAATGCACCCATAATTAGAATATGGATAGACAAGAAGGAGAGGGGCCTCATACAATCATATAATTAATTCAACTCGTATTAGGAGTGTAATTAGATCAGATGGTTCGCTAGATGACGCAGCAAAACATGCTTTGTTAATGACCTGGGTTTACCACTGCTTTCGCTATAATTATTTGTGGTTGCCTAGATATTATGACGCTGCGTATCCCTCTTGCCATACACCGCTCATGGCACTCTTTCCTCTAATGAATCTCGTTTGATTGACAAAGGAGACCCTGGTACTGCCATGGCAGTCATTGTGCATTAGTATAGATGATTTATAGAGCAATAACATCAATTCCAGTTTTTAGGATCATTGTATTTTATCCAAGATCAGCTGTAGTGTTATCTTACATTAACATAGTAGATTCGCTTGGTATTTTTGACGCGCAAGTAAGATCGTTAAAAATTGTAATAAAGAAGTGAGCGAATCCAAATATGGTATGGTAAGCTCTATTATTGCATGTACAACCTTGCGCCAATTGAAGAGAGAATAGTGAAGGCGGGGGTCTCAATTGCATTGTGCCTGCTGGCTACCTACTTAGGAATATCAGCTATCGGTCTAAATGATACTTTCGCAGAGGACAAGAGTACTTCCATTACCTGCACGGGCGTCGGCCCTTGTGAAAAGACAGAATGCATTAATGGAGATTGTCAAACCACAGCTACAAACTCATCAAATATCACCTCTGAACACGGATCAGGTCGTGATGATGGTAGTGGAAAGGATCAGGATACAAAGAGATCTATTATTGAAGATAGATTGAGCATGCGCGAACGTTAACACAATCCTTTCTGTGGACGAGAAAGGAACGACACCACCACGAAGTTGGTGCTCATTCTTTTTGTCTATCCATATACATGTCACCCTGCATTTATTCTGTCTATTGCTACAGATCTGGATGCATCAATACTCGTATCTCCTGTTTCTATAAATTGATGTTGGCCGTACTCTGCATAATATTTAAGACGACGATAACAATAGTTAGTAAATCTTCTCCCGTAGAATGGACACTTCTAAGACCTGAAATTTACATTCGTTATCATAGCTAAATACCTTAATTAGATACATACCAACCTAACTATTAGTAGTAACAGAAGGTTGACATAAATATCTAGTCTTCATCTTCAGTCTGATTCTATAATGAAATACAGAAGTAGAACTGAAATTGTTGGCCTCATACTGGAGGCAGCAAATGGAGGACGAGCTACCAAGACAAAAATAATGTACAAAGCATTTCTGTCATTCGCGCAGTTACGAGAGTACCTTATGACGCTACAGGACAATGGACTTGTTGAATACGAAGGTGGAACGCAGACATACAGGACTACTGAAAAAGGGATGAAACTGCTGGATGTGTACGAAAAGATGTCTGAATTGGCACCACCGCTTGCCCCGACACAAGAGAACCGATTTATGAGAATTAGAGGAGGTTACTAAGCATGGATCAAACAAGTACGGCAAGATCGATAATGTTTGCGGTCATCGCAATGGGAATAGCATTCTCTGCAAGTGGATTAATTATTGGACATCTGGTTCAATCAGCCTACGCAACACACCCAGGACATTCACACAGCAATGATGGTAATAATGGCGGCAGCAATGATGGTAATAATGGCGGCAGCAATGAGAATAGTCCTTTGACTGCTCAACAGACTACTACAACAGTAAGTGCAGAGCAAGCTCAAACAAACCCAGCATGTGGACAGACTGTAAGTGGAGTGGTAAGCCTAACTGCAAATCTTAACTGCAGTGGAGATGGTATCATAGTAGGTGGTCCAAACACAGTAATTAATATGAATGGATTCTCAATCACAGGACCTGGAAAGGACAGCTCTAAAGTTGGGATTATGGCACCAAACGTCGACAATGTAGTAGTACATGGACCTGGTTCAATCAGCAACTTCCAAGCAGGAGCACTCCTTACTGGAGCAAATGGATTTAAGATTAATTCTGTCATACTATCGGGCAACCAGATAGGTACATTTATGACAGGAGCTGAAAATGCAGAACTACGACAAAACATCATACAAAATAATAACATAGGGGTCGCTTCTCACTCAAGTAAGGGTGCTGCTATAGACTCAAACCTTATGAGCGGAAATCTATTGGCCGGCGTTACGTTTGTAGATACACTCAACTCTAAAGTTGCAATGAATAGTGTCCATGGAAGCCAGAATGGAATATTCTTGGACGGTCAGAGCTCAAACAACGCAATAGATGCGAACAATTTGCAAGGGAATGTTGTTGACCTCAATAACGCCAACGGACTACCAACGAACATTAACAATAACCAATACACTGAAAATAACTGCGAAACAAGCAATCCAAGTGGGCTGTGTGTGGGACGATAAGGGTCAGGCAGAGGTAGCGTCAGTCCCTCCACATTTTTTATTGACTTTACCACAACTCAACTTTCATCCATCTATCCTCGAAAAGCTAGCTAAACACTGCTACTGCTGCTGATCTATATATATAACACAGGTGTGTGTGATCTATATATATAAAACATAGCTGCCGATCTATATATATAAAACATAGCTAGTTAGATCTGGTATTGGTGTGTGAATTTTCATTTATTCTTGTGCATTTGTTCATCCCAAAATGTGTAATAGAAATATGGAATAAAAATCTGATATAAGTGAGGTCATTAACTTGCTTAATGTAAATAAACAAAACCTTCTTTTTCGTTACTAGAGACATGAATACGAAGTATTTAGTAATTGTGGCCGCAATGGCAGTAATGCTGATCGGAGCAACAGCTCTTGCAAGTACAGACAGCGCATTTGCTGGAGGAAAGAAGCACTACGAAAAGAGTCAAGCGCTTTCACAGGCAAATGCTTGTGGCAACGGTAAATTACCAATGTATGTATTCTGTTCCAATTCAGCATCGCAGATTCAGGGCGATGAAAATTCAGTCGGAACAGCCACAACACAATCAAGTGAGGATTAGTAAATACCACTCCATTTTTTTATTTTATGTAGAATCGTATTTCTATACTGGCATTTCTTCTTCAAGTATAAGGCTCTAAGTTAGGTATTGCTGTGATCAGATAATATATACTATATCCTATAGTATTATTATCCTCATATTACGATTACTGCCTCTAGCTCATCGATTAAATGAAAGTTGAAAATAAGCAATAAGAAGAAGGGAAAAAAATACGCTAGATATATCAGATTTAAATATCAATCATCTTTTTCCCAATCCATAAATCCGTTTAATACTCAAATTCTGCGATGTACAACCAACGAATATTTGCCATTGTTGCAGTAGCAGCTGTAGCTGTAAT
>JBAUMZ010000146.1:0-2973 GCA_049578985.1 Nitrososphaeraceae archaeon | reverse complement strand
AATTCTTTTAGAATGAGAAGAAAAACAGATCTCCCATCCCGATAATAATTATCTGGAACACCCTTATAATTTATCCATGTAAATGATTATCTTGTTGGCAGTCAAGCGCGATGGTCTAGCACATTATAATGTATTATTAAATGGTAAGAACATCAAAAATAGATGCTTATTAATTCTCATGCCATTGATCCTAATCAATGTTTAATGATTTACCAAGTGTATAGTATGTGCAAATTACTGATGTGTGGACCGTTCCATGTGGAATTCCGACGAACTGGGGAGCCGGCTGATATAGAACTGTATTCATTAGAATTCAAGATGAATTCCCACAACATTATGTAGTATCTATAAACAAAATTTAGCATGGTAAAGGTCTTTCCTCATGTAATGAGAAATATCAATGAGTTTGACATACCTGCAGGAGATGAGCATGGATATGAGATATTGTATTTTGGTGTAAATTTGAGGTCCGTAGGGACACAGGACATCCTAAGAAAACCTCTAGGGAGTGAACATGCTTTCTGAAGTAAGAGTTGCATTACAGCTTGAAGCCGAGTCTCGCAAGAGAAGAACACAATAGTCGTAAGATGATTACAAACAGTGATCCTTAAAATGGTTCATATGGATTACTGACGGCCGATTCTAAGCCGTGTTTGAGATTCGTATGGATGTCTGGCCTGACTGTCCTATCCTCATCTTGAAATCTCTAAATGACTCGTAATATGCTTCTCTCATATTACGGTAATATGCTTCCTATCTGTGATATCTCATCCTCTTTGAGTGTAACATAAGCATTTATGAGGTCTTTTCCAAAACACACTTTAAGATACTCTGAATCGCTCTTCAATGCGTACAGTGATTCTCCTAACTTTGATGGCAGAGATTTTATTCGAAATTTGCTTCTCTCGAAATCGGACATTTTATACACATTCTTATCGACTTACGTAAGATAAACTGTATATACATTTATAGCTATTCAGATTACTGAGATATTGCCGAGTGAAGATAAGGTCAAGACCGCATGACTCCTACCTATGAACCTAGTGAAGAGAGTTACCAGTCTGCTATCAAGACGAATTTGATTGCAAATGACTCAAACAAAATGTGGGTCTATTTCGAAAAAAGATTTTCTAATTTCTAGGAACTGGTAGGATTTATCTTCTTAGCGAGGGAGTAGTTTTAGAGTAGGATCAGCCTGGGCTAAACCGCTTTACCATGCACCGACGCGATTGACTTCACAGAACGGCTTATCTTACTCCACCTTATTGGATGGTGCCTCGAAACATGACTCAATTTAAGCTGTCCCAAAGCGTTTTGAGAAAATACTCTTGCAACCACATTATTGGGAAATAGGATTTGAAAGCGTAGGAAGAAATTTTGGATATTCTCATTATGTTTAGGAAGAGCTCGTGGTCTATATCTAGCAGTAGGACCCTCAGACCATCTTCTGGTTCAGGTTGGTTAGTTTAGAGATTGGGTCAAGGACACCAAAACCAACCGCTCCCTGACATTCTCTGGTGGATTTGAAAGACAGGGTATCTACAGGGTATTCATAACATATCTGATAGTTAACAGAGAATCGGATCAATATATAGGAATGGTAGGAGCTTCTATTCCTACTGTACCCTTCTTCGCAAAATATGGAAATGTGGAACTTGGGGACAGACAATTTCTGGTCGCCTATGATCGGTCGGCGACGATCCTAGCCAATGGTGTGGATAAGAAATTGGTAGGGCAGAACTATTTTGGGAGCTATGTCCAGGATTTTATAAACAACAACGCAATATTGAACAACCTCACGCGCTCTCTCCTGATGGGCAACCCGGGTTATGCCATTTATGACTATGGAAGGGGAGAACGACTGAATACCCAATATCCTGTCATTGCCGGAGATCGAGCTGAATTCTTTATACAGATAGTTACGCCGACGGACCAGATTCACTCACAAGTCCAACGTGTAATTTCTGCGGAGAATCTAAAGATGTTAACTTTATTTGCCTCAACTTTTGTCGCTGTAGCAGCATTGATAATACTACTAGCTAAATGGAATAACACTCTCATTAGAGAAGTGGAGAAGAAAACGAGTGAACTATTCGAGGCTGAAAGAAGAAAAAGGGAGATGGAAGAGTCCTACGATTCCATGAAAAAATATCTAAACGAAGTATTGAGAGAAGTAAAAACATCTATTGGCGGCAGGGGGTAATTGCTTCACTGTATCGCTTCAAATCTGGCTGCAGTGTGTTTAACACCTTCTAGAACATATTATTGCCATGCTAAGAACATTATGTGCCTCGTCTCTTCCACCAATATGACCTCTGTGATCATAAATAAATTTTCTTTGTAATTCAGTGGCTAAGCTATTACCTATTATATTACAAAATTCAAACTCTAACTGAGAAAATAGAGGAAGACCTAGATTAAATAAAAGCCGCAGTTGGTAACTATCAAAACAGACTGAAACAAGTGATCCCCTACACAAATGGATTGGCACTTACAATCTGTATGGAATATATCTTCTACGTTTCTTTAAATGGCTGTATTATCATGATATTGAACCAAATAAAAGACCCAAACCGCCAGTGGTAGACAATATCCCTCACCTCAGTTAAAAAGAAAAGAATAATCAATATACAAACCCTCAGATCTCTGGTCGCAAGAAGATCATCTTCTGTTTCTGAGATATTGTCCATCTAAGAGAATAAAATGCTATCATGTTATGTCTAGAGACACTGGTTGCAGACCACACGAATTATTAAAGTTAAGAATTAAGGATATTGTGTTCAAGAACGCAGGAGATGGAACTCAGTTCATCGATTCCTTTGTCAACCTCAATATTCTATTACAGTTTGTAATATGCATCATAACTGCAGTTCATCCAATTGTCCTCTGTGAATGACAACTGCCTTAAGGAAATTCATCAGAAGGCATTACTACTGAATCACCAATTTTGATTTCTGCATTTACGATGCTTTT
>JBAUMZ010000145.1:0-4110 GCA_049578985.1 Nitrososphaeraceae archaeon | reverse complement strand
GGTCTCTTATTGTTTCAATGAATTCTCTCTTGCTCCCTTCTTCTATCTCCTTAAATCTCTGTTTTGCTGGAATCGCTTTTCTCCAAAGACTTTCAAAAAGATATCGTTGTGCTTTTACAAACCATTCTATGTTGCAAAATACTCCCTCAAGTAGATGTGGATTTTCAGATAGCATTTTTGCACTACCATAATGTTTCTCTGATACTTCAAACATATGTGTAATCGTATCCATATGACGTAACCCCTCGATATACTTCATATTTTCTTTGCAGAATAATATATTCTCCTTTGTAATTTCAGTAATAACCCTGGTTTTGACTCCTCTTTTTTGGGCAGCAATATAAAGCCCAATGCCTCCTTCCATGTTATCTACAATATTTGGGCCCCTAAAGTCAGCATAAACGTCAACAGTCTCTTCTGATTCATCCATGATGTCGTATAGTTTTTTGATAACAACATCCGCATCAGATATTACATGAACTTTGTCTTTATCATCAAATCTTAGTTCAGAGCCGTCCAGTATCCATGTTTATCTTTCTGTTGGTATTTATCTTTATAATGTATTTATCTTTATTCTTATTCTTTCTAGTTTTCATTTTCCTTCCTGTTATTCTAATTTAGAAAACAGCGAATAAAGATCAGCACGTTTACTTGAGATTGTATACCAGTCTTAACACCGCAGAAAATTTACCGGCCATTGTAATACCCTAGTATACCCATGGCCAATTTCTCTTGATTTCACTCATCAAAGTTTTTATTTCAAACAACATCATTATACGTCTGGTGTATATGAACTCTGGATGAGAGTAATTCGTCAGAAGTAAGTGAATTAATACTATCCAGAGAAGAGACCTATCGAGTTCTAATTGAATGTCTTTCCAAAACCAAGAAAAGGTGGGATGTTTGTTCTGAAAGTCGAGGAACATCTGCTTTTCATGTGATGTACGAACTGAAAGAAGCCGCACTCAGAGCTCTGAAACGTGGAGTCAAAATACGAGTCCTTGGAGAGGTCACAAAAGAGAGTATTTTTTATGGAAAGGCTGACATGCGGTATTTTTCTGAGGCTCGTCACATGTCTGGTATTGCTGGACTTCTTATTGTTTCAGATGACTATTACATAAGCTCACCATTGTTATATTCTGAGACCCCCGTTAGTTGTTGTGTTGTTAGTAATGCGAAATCTCTTGTGGACAAGCATAAAGCCTTATTTGAAAACCTCTGGATGAAAGCAATTCCTGTAGAAGAACGATTCAGAGAATTGGAATCGGAGATAGAATCAGAATTTGTTGAAAGTATTACAGACAGAACACGTATAAGAGATATTATTAGTATATCTTAACATCGGCTAAAAATGAAATTGTTGTGTTTTTACCTGATAATTTCATTGATTCAATGCCAGTCCTTTCAGATCTAGCTGACCTATTAAAAGAAGCATCTGTGCGTGGGATTAATACTAGAATACTAGTTCGTTCTTATGAACAACAAAAAGACAGACAAGATTTTTCTATCTTCCCTGAGACATTTATGGAAAAAATCGGCATAAGGAGTCATGCATCCTCAAACGAAGTAGAGATCAAATATACAAACGTATCATTGCCAAGCGATGAGGCTGTATTGATGAAAGATAATGAGGAGATCGTTACACTTGAAACAGGACCAGACCACTTCAATCCTTATACTGAGTCCTCCTTGTTAGCAACATATTCTAATAGCTTATCTGCAATATGGACCCACAGCTCAATATTTGAAAAGTATTGGGCAGAGTCAAAACAACACTAGCATTATTAGTATTTGTATTCTGTTCCGTATTTGTATCTGTATTCTGTTCAGTGTTTTTCAATTAGATTCAATGCCTATCATCGTATAATCGCCACGACTCCTTCTTTGCCTCATCTATACCCAGGATTGATTGCTGGTAGTAGAAGGCGAGATCGGACTTTGCCAGATCGTACACAAACTGTTGGGACTCCGACTTAAGTGCCTGAATATCTCTTGATACGGTGGCTTGACTTGTACCCAACTGTTCTGCTATTTCGGCTTCTGTGAAGACCTGGATAAAAGGAATCCGACCTTTTTCCTTCTCTCCTTAATTTTCTTGTTGTTATTCAAAGTCAAGCTGGTTGTTATTCATACTAACATTCGTACTTCTAAGCTATATTCATTTTCACTCAACTGATTCAACACCTAATGGAGATTCCGACGATGATGGCGTTGATAGTCTTGCTGATAACTGTCATGCAACACCGAACCCTGATGAGTGATAGAGATAGAGACGGTATTGGTGATACATGCGATCCTCCTCCAGCGCCAATAAATCTAGGAGCGCCGCGGCGAAGCACAGAGTTAATCCAGGAGAGCCGCCAATGGGACCTCCAATTCCACTACCCTCACACATATGTTATGCTTCTTGCTTATGTCTGGTAAGCTGAGCATTGCCCTTCCCCGTTTATGCAAATGGTAAGGAGTAGATGCAAGACAGATTGAACTTATTCCTAATTAATACGCGCTGGTACCTTCTTACACTATCAAATGCTTGAAACAGGTAGACTGAATGAAAAAGTGGCGCCCATCCCATGAGGATTATTCTGCGCCCAGATCCTGCCACCATGAGCTTCAACAATATTTTTAGAAATATAAAGTCCAAGTCCTGTTCCTGACCCACTGGCGAACTTAGTAAATAACCTTGGCATAATTTCAGGGTCTATACCAGAACCTGTATCACTTACGGACAGTACAACCTCTTTGTTATTTTTTTGTGCTTTGTATATTGATATTTCTATATTACCTTGTTGTGCAAACCGGATTCCATTGCTTACAAAGTTGGAGATAACCTGATAAAGTCTTCCTCTATCCCCTCTCACAATGACATTACCACTATCCTTACATGTAGATGTTATTGTTACATCAGGTTTGCCTAGAGCTCGACCTCCATATTCTGAATATTCTGCAATTACATTCCTCACCACCTCATTTAGATTAAATGTCTCATTCCTTAGCTTCAAAGACTGGCTTTCAATTTTGCTAACATCAAGAATATCTTCTGTAAGCCGCATTAGTCTTTTTGCATTTCTTGATATGACATCCACTAGCACAAGCTGTTCATTGTCTTTTATTTTAGACTTAAGGACATCACTCAGTCCAAGAATAGGTTGGATAGGAGTACGCAACTCATGGGCTGCTATATTAATAAATTCCTTTTGCATTTTATCGTGAAGTTTCAGTCGTTCATAAAGTTCTGTTTGTTTCCACAAACCTTCAAAAATAGAAACATAAGACATAACGGTAGGTCCACTTGTTGAATAGGTGGCTAATCCTATCGCTTGTATAAAATCTTGTTCTAAATCATTCTTTTTCTCTATTGCCAGGGACTCTTTTTTGTCAACTACTAGTATGGTAACTGTATTAACTGTAATTTCCTCATAAGTTGAGTTCATTCTGTATATGGCAATACCTTTCTTTTGATCCTTTTCTTGTTCTCCTGTTCTTGTTATTGTAGTATTAGTAGTAGTTAATGTTTCATCTAGGTCTATCTTACGTATGATATCTTCAACAACATAATTTGTCGGCGTTAGGATTCTGACAATAATTTCGTATTCCATACATACTTGTTTTAATAGTTTTAACATTCCTATCCTTTCTTCACGAAGAAAGGCATTAACTGTAGGAATTATCAATAAAATCTCATGTTTGGCAAACTTTACCATGTTGAAAAACAGATCATATATACTCTGAGGATTATAAATTATCTCAGTCTTTCCTGAATCTATTCCTGCTTCAATCTCATTAATTCTTTGTTCGGCAGGAATCGCCCTGTGCCAAAAGCTCTCAAAAACATATTTTTGGTGTTCAATTATTTCGTTAACATTGCTATAGATAATTTGGGATGCAGGCATTCCCTTTTCATGATAAGCGGCAGGGGCTAGATATCCAGTTTCACTGATGTAAAAATTCCCTCTGATTCCTTCCAGATGCCGGAGCTCATAGGTCGTTTCCATTAATCGTTTACAATAGGACAAATTCTCTTTAGTAATTTCAGTAACGTACATTAGTTTGACACCTCTCTTTTTTGCATCTTCAAAAGCCTTTCTTAATACTGAGATATCAAGCGAT
>JBAUMZ010000144.1:0-2036 GCA_049578985.1 Nitrososphaeraceae archaeon | reverse complement strand
CTTTTCGAGAACGAGAAGAAAAAAATGTGGATTGCAGAACCGCATGTTCAGATGTATCTTGACAGTATTTCTAAGGTACTGCCAACGCTAGAACAAAATGTTATTGCCAAAAGGAAATCCCAGTAGATTATGCTCACCATACCTCCAGTTTCGGTCAGCTACATTAGCCCAGACAACGGTAAAGACAGAATTCAACATTAAAGAAACACCAAATGCAAAGCGTCGAAGTAATCTTTAGAGCTTCAAACAATGGTGGCGTCACATTGCTAACAATAAGTCGTACCTAAAATTATTAGCAAGTTCGAGCCTTTATTGCTTCTACGCATATTTTACAATCACATTTGCTTTTATTTAAGGTTCATTACATGCAGTACGCAAAGATAGGTATAGATAGATCATTTGTAAGTCATAACCAATCAATTTGTGTAAGAATAGAGATTTGAAGATTCTAGTCTCCGTACCTACACTAGTGATGTTATTATCATCTCAATTAAGTCATTGTACCTTACTACGGTGAAAATAGGCTATTTCATCTGTAGATGAAAATGTAATTTATTTCTAGTTTGTGTATTTCTTGTTATGCATTTATGCCAAACTAGAAGTTTTATATATAATCCGATTAATCATGATACTTGAAGCATGCTATCATCGCTCTCCGTACGCCTATGCTTATCTATGGTACTGATGATCATTATATCATCGCCTGGAGTAGACCAACTCTTCGGAGATTCGGTAACCTCAGTGATACCGGTTGGTAGTTTTCCACAGGCACTTGTCTTTAACCCATCCAACAACAACATCTATGCCGCTAACCGTGATTCAGGGACAGTATCTGTGATTGAGACTGATAATAATACAGTGATTAAAAGCGTTGCCGTCGGTGCATCTCCTCACGCACTAGTTTTCAACCCATTCAATAACAACATCTATGTGACTAACCGTGATTCAGGGACAGTATCTGTGATTGAGACTGATAATAATACAGTGATTAAGAATGTTACTGTAGGCAGCTTCCCAGAACAAATGCTCTTCAACCCAGCCAACAACGATATTTACGTCGCTAATGTAATTTCAAACTCTATTTCAGTAATTGACAGCAATGTTAATGAGGTTACCAATGATATAGAAGTTGGTATAGATCCTGTTGACTTGGAATTCAATCCCTCCAATAATTATGTCTATGTAGCAAATGAAGGCTCAAACACTGTCTCAGTTATTGATACTGGCAGTAACAATACGCTGATCAAAGAGATACAAGTAGGAGGCTCACCTATATCCTTAAAATATAACCCCTCAAACAACAATCTATATGTTGCAAATAGGGATTCAGGAACAGTTTCCGCCATAGATGCCAAGGATAACTCGGTAGTAAATAATGTTCAAGTTGAAAACGAACCTACCACAATAGAATTCAATCCTGCTAACAATGATATCTACGTAGCCAATCGGGGTTCACGATCTGTATCTGTAATTGATGGCTCTAATAGCACATTACTCGATACCGTACTAGTTGGTACCGAACCTGTTGCTATGCTATTCAATCCATCCAATACTGATGTGTACGTAGGTAATGTTGTATCCAATTCTATATCTATTTTAAACAGTGAGAATAACACAGTGGCTTCTACCACAGATGTTAATAGTCTTCCTCTCGCCTTAGAATTTAATCCATCCAATAAGGCTGTTTACGTAGCTGGCACACTTACAGGTACAGATGGACTTGTGTCAGTAATAAAGTAATTCTTAAGAATTTCAAAAAGTTAATGTTAAAGGTGATGTTGAGTTAGATGTTAAAGACATAGATAATGTTACGACGGCTCAAATTCAACAAGGGAAAAAAATGTGAAAATGGTCCTGTTGTAGTAACACATGTACGCTTCAAAGCTATGACGCCGACTGGTCCAGTAGATGGATTGTTAGCAGAGGGTAACATAACAGCTGATAAACTTCAAGGACCATTGAAGGGAAAACAGATATCTGATCTGACTACACTTATAGACAAAATCCTGAAGGGGAAATTAGAGGACAAATAGTCG
>JBAUMZ010000143.1:0-2306 GCA_049578985.1 Nitrososphaeraceae archaeon | reverse complement strand
AGCAGTTATGATCTTTCAATGTTGCCTATTTTGACTGTATTCTTGCTAGATTTAAGCCCTGTTAGACTGCATCACTCTGAAGTTCAGTAGACCGGATACTATAGTAGATATGTTATAGTACCTTCTTGGTTCCAAATGCATTAAGTTTGCATCCCTGGAATGTATTTGGTAGCATCCCTGGAATATAATATATAGGCTAGGTGTTTCTCGCGGGCGGGTGGGGAGTTACGCGTCTCACTATCCATTAGATTATAACCCCTGCGCGAGAGAGTATTTAAGTCACATCCAACCAGATTAATATAAACCAATGACTGAATATTACTGCAAATTATGTGACAATTTTATTGCGGATAGTTCAACATCACATGGGGATAGGAATTCCGAAATATTTCATCATTTCTTTGATATGCATCAGACTGAGACTGCTACCAGACTGAGAGCGGAAGACATCTTTAGTAGTTTATTAAGGAGTGGTGGTTGGACTCTTGGGGAGCAACAAACTAAAGAACTTTTCGAACAATTGAAACCAGAGAACACGAAGGATATAGAAAGTAGTAAAAGTGTTAATACTTAAGGCTGCTGATATTATGTACACTCGCAACTAGGCAACCGTGGTATATTCTTGCTCTGCATATATCACCAAAACAGACTGTGCAAACTCACTAGGCAAATTGATAGATGTTGCGTTTTCTGAAGTAAGGGCATCATATAGAGAGATTTATCATAACGGGAGTTATCGGAAGTTAGGAGAAGATGTCTCCAAATCATCCGCTGATGTGTTAACTACGATTGAAAAGTTAGCGGAAAAATATAACCGAATAAAACGCTGAGATCTGATGAATAGTCAGGAGGAATTCTGACAGCTCGGAACTGCACTGAAGAATGAATTAACATGCTAGAGAATACCTCAAGTCACACAAAAAGATTGATATTGCGATTCTTGATTCATATACATAGAATGGCAAAATGTACAAAATGTGGAGTAGATATTAAATCTGGAGGCTATGATACAGAAGAATTAAAACTTCCCAACGCTACCTGCTATTTAGTTTCTTGTAAGCAATGTAAGACTGTGCTTGGAATAGTTCAAGAGTAGACTAATTCTCCGCTGATTCGGGTTTGATTTTCTTACCTGAGCAGAGAGGTACTTTCTGAACGTAATCCAGTTATTTCCAGCTATTTCCAGCTAACTAACTACTACCTACTCCACCTAACTAAAAAATATCTTCAGATAACCACAGTTGTTACATTACGTAGAAATGATGCTTCTTCATGATTTCTGGCATATATTTAACCGGAATTATTTTTTGAAATGATGATAACGGTATTTCATTTGGAATGGCTTGAAGTTTGCCCTCCATCAATCCATCGCGGCACTCCGTACATTTTCTAGTCAATATCTTCGGGGCGACCATGAAGTTGGCTCATGCGCAACAATAATTTATCTTGTTAAGTCAATAGTCAATTTACCACGACGTCCCCGTTTGATTCTGAATATTTTATGTTGTTATCTCCATATCTCGCATAAAGTCTGCTGAGCTTCTGGGAGAAGGTAGTCGGGCTTGTGGTAGAGCGTCGGATGAAGACGGCTGAGGATTAGGAAATTGATCTAGCCGTATCACACCTCCACTACGTCTTACTGATTCCTCGCCGAACTCTGGCTGCTGAGGAGAAGGTAGTCGGGCTTGTGGTAGAGCGTCGGAAGAAGACGGCTGAGGATTAGATGTTTACGAGGATATTGCTGAAGAAATAAATGCGGCTTTGAAAAAGTTTGATAACTTTTTGTAGACAGAATGATGGAAGAATATGATAAGAATCGCTCCGAAAACTTCATCTCTGACCCGCCCAAAGAGTTGCAAGACGATCTTATGTATTTCAAAAAAGTGCAAGAGAAAGAGCGAGCAACAAAGCTGACCCTAGCCGCGTAGTACTAATCCTAGAATATTACAATGTATACATAGAAGAAGAACGCACTACTCCCTATCTTTGTAATGCTGCCAGGGCTGTGGAATAATGAATTATTCCTTACCGATGTGTTTGATGGGTGGAATACTACTAGGTTACATGAGAGCATATTTTCATCTGCCATATAGACAAACGCAGGTTGTTGATGCTCATACAAGTAAGAAAGTACCAGGCATACCACATTGTAGTACCATTAGTAGACGCATAAACAGGCTAGAGATCAAAATCAATGAAAAATTAGGAAATGACATCATCATTGCTTTAGACAGTACAGGCATCAAGATATCTAATCGGGGAGAATAGATACGGCATAAATGGCATATTAGAAGAGATTATCTAAC
>JBAUMZ010000142.1:0-60055 GCA_049578985.1 Nitrososphaeraceae archaeon | reverse complement strand
GCTGCTGACTGCCCTGCTGCTGCGGCTGCGGCTGCTGCCTGATCTTCACCGGCCGCTGCTGCTGCGGCTGCTGCTGCGGCTGCGTCACTTCCTACTGATGAGGCTGCTGCTGCGGCTGCTGATGCTGCGGCTGCGGCTGCGGCTGCGCCACCTCCACCTGCTGCCGCTGCGGCTGCTGCGTCACCTGCTGCTGCACCTGCTGCTGCACCACCACCGGATGCTGCTGCTGCGGCTGCTGCTGCGGCTGCGCCACTACCACCTGCTGCTGCTGCCGCGGCTGCTGCATTACCTGCTGCGGCTGCTGCTGCTGCTGCGCCACCACCACCTGCTGCTGCTGCGGCAGCTGCACCACTGCCAGCTGCTGCGGCTGCTGCTGAACTACCACCTGCTGCACCTGCTGCTGCTGCTCCTGCTGCTGCTGCGGCTGCTGCTGAGCCACCGGCTGATGCTGCAGCTGCAGACGCTGCCTGCCCAGCTGCTGCTGCGGCTGCTGCTGCGCCACCACCACCTGATGCGGCTGCTGCGGCTGCTGCTGCGGCTGCACTTCCAGCTGCTGCTGCAGCTGCTGCGCCACTACCACCTGCCGCTGCTGCGGCTGCACGTCCCGCTGCTGCTGCTGCTGCTGCTGCGCCACCACCTGCTGCTGCTGCTGCTGCTGCTGCTGCGCCACCTGCTGCTGCTGCTGCTGCTGCTGCTGCGCCACCT
This sequence comes from Nitrososphaeraceae archaeon, assembly GCA_049578985.1. Lineage (GTDB taxonomy): Archaea > Thermoproteota > Nitrososphaeria > Nitrososphaerales > Nitrososphaeraceae > TH5896. Next base: position 59,350 of record JBAUMZ010000142.1, on the reverse strand, counting down.
GCTGCTGCTGCCGCGGCTGCGCCACTAAACCCTGAGCTTGCTGCTGCTGCTGCTGCGGCTGCACCTGCTGCTGCGGCTGCTGCGCCTGCTGCGCCACCACCAGCTGCTGCTGCTGCTGCTGCAGAGGAACCACCAGCTGCTGCGGCTGCTGCTGCTGCTGCCTGTCCAGCTGCTGCGGCTGCTGCTGCTGCGCCACCACCGCCTGCTGCTGCTGCTGCGGCTGCACCTGCGCCACCACCAGCTGCTGCTGCTGCTGCACCACCTCCAGCTGCTGCTGCTGCTGCTGCTGCACCTGCTGCTGCTGCTGCTGCTGCACCACCTCCAGCTGCTGCTGCTGCGGCTGCTGCTGCCTGACTAGCGGCTGCTGCTGCTGCTGCTGCACCACCGCCGCCACCTGATGCTGCTGCGGCTGCTGCTGCTGCTGCGTCTCCCGCGGCTGCGGCTGCTGCTGCACCACCTCCAGTTGCTGCTGCTGCTGCGGCTGCACTTCCCGCTGCTGCTGCGGCTGCACCTGAAACACCTGAGGCTGCTGCTGCTGCTGCTGCCTGTTCAGCTGCTGCTGCGGCTGCTACACCAGAGGCTGCTCCTGCACCAGTTGCTGCTGCTGCTGCGGCTGCCGCACCATTTTCTTGAGCTGCTGCTGCTGCGGCTGCTGCTGCGGCATCGCCTCCAGAGGCGGCTGCTGCGGCTGCGGCTGCGGCTGCTGCTGCGGCTGCTGCTGCTGAACCTCCAGTTGCTGCTGCTGCTGCTGCACTTCCCGCTGCTGCGGCTGCTGCTGCATCCCCTCCAGAGGAGGCGGTTGCTGCTGCTGCTGCTGATGCGGCTGCTGCTGCGGCTGCTGCTGCGCCACCTCCTGCACTGCTTGCTGCTGCTGAGGCTGCACTTCCCGCTGCTGCTGCTGCTGCGCCTGATGCTCCAGCTGCTGCTGCTGCTGCGGCTGCTGCGTCACCGGCTGCGGCTGCTGCTGCGGCTGCCGATCCGCCAGCAACACTTGCGTATATTTGATTCAAAGGCACCGCTTGGAGGCCTAATGCTCCCAGCGTAATTGCCAATACTACGTACGTTTGAATAGAATATGTTCTACTAAGCACGGTATTGGGCTGGAGCAATACATTATAAATATTTTTAGGTCTAATGTACGGTAAGAATGTATGGTGAGAGCTGTATGGTTGACATAGTCTGGAATGTGGAGAATGATATGACTTGTATGATTGCGATTTCTACAGTTACTTCTTATTTGTTGACGAGATATTGTTACAAGCATTTGTTTCAGACACTAAACACCTCAATTTTCCGCCTGTTGATATATTCGCAGTATTCCTATTTCCGATGAAGCCCTCATGGGGAGACAGCTACTTCTATTATGGCATATTCTTTATTGCAATCTTTTCTGTCTTGGCATTGGACTTGAATTCGGAGGGTTTTAGATGTCTATCCATTCTCAGTCAAGAGGATGCGCGACTAACAGATCCTTCCCTAAGAGTACTTGAATGGAACTGTTTTATCGTGACAAACTCTTATGTGTATTCTCTATTTGGAATAGCGATTGGAGGAGTACTACTTTTCATTTGGTATCGCAAGAGTGTCAACCAAGGTCAATAAATCTATGCAAGGTAGTTTGAATAGAGACACAACAATTCAAACGTTAGAATGCTAAATAGAGACACAACAACATCTAACTCTGACTCTTGCCAATTGTTACCCTTCACTAGTGATGTGAATGCCCTTGAATTTTTTGCAGATCATCAATTCAGTCGATGGTCCCTCCTTGGTTATACTAGTAAGAATCAATTCGAGAGGATAAAGCATACAGCCTGTGACATCCGATGCAAACTTCCCTTTTTTTGCGGTGGTTCTAATCAATTTCCAAGTTGATGGAAGTAACCTATTGTTTGTATCCACTGGTGCGTTCATAATTACAAACATGGGAATCCTATCCAATATTTTAAATCCGCTCTCCTGAAGAATCCTTTCGATTGAAACAAGCGGACGACTCACCTGATGTTGGGATCTCAGCGCATCACGATGAAGAAAATTCTCAGAAAACAAAAAGATTCCACCTTCTTTTAAAAGGCGATTAATATTCAATATTGAATTCCGGTATCGAACATCATCGGTTATATGGAATAATACATCAAATGCGGAAATGATGTCAAACCTTCGGGCGGAAAGCTGATCTGGCAGCACATCTTGCCCAATATCTAGCTTAAAGAATTCATTAGAAGGATAGTTCTCTCTCAACTTCAATACTGCCACGTCTGTAATGTCGCTTCCCCTGACTCTGGCGGCCCCCAGTTCTATCCACATATCTATGTAAAACCCAGTACCTGAACCAATGTCAAACACATCCTTACGATTAAGTTCAGATATCCACCTTTTGACCACTCTTTTTACGATAACTTTCCTTATTCTATACATCCATTTGTTGTACTCCTGGCCAAGGGTTTGGAATCCTGTCCCTTCGAGGCTATAATTTGATGTAAGCCTATTCTGCCAATATTCTCCAGGGTCCGAAGAACTGTCCACCTCCTCATTATATCCAAACAATTCCCAATTAATGTTATTTTGCATTTGGTAATGTCATGAGATTAGTCCGTAAAATGAGAGAGGGGGCGATTTATTCTCAGGACAAGCACAGCTGCTTGATTAATCTTACTTTCACTTAGCAATTCCTATTCTGTAAGGCTCGACAGTTACATTAATAATCGACTTTAGTTGATTTAAGTAACATAGATTTGAATACTAGGATCTTTGACCGTACTTATTCACGCCTGACAAGGTGGCATATCCAGATACTTAGATGCGTTAGGTGTAGCTCCAAATCAGAGAGCAAAATTTCAAGTCAAACCAAACTTAATCCAATGATTGTTGCTCAATTGATAACCGACCTTATGGAATATGGTCTGGTAGAAAGGACATTGAAGCGGAGAATGCGCATGTATTACAGAGAATATTTTTCTGCTACTTTGGATGGAATTAGACTACTTGAAACAACTATGTCCCGCGAAAATGACCTGGTGGGAAGGATCATTTCCTTTCTGAGCTAATCTGGTCACATTTCTAACTCCAGATTGTGTTAGTGTTTGCTAAACTAGGTTGATTTGTGCACTGGTACTGCTGAACCAGTTATCGCGCGAGAGTCATCAGAACTTAGGAACGCAATAATATTCACTAGCTCGTCTATCGTAACCCATTGCTTGAAATTGGCATCAGGCATCATTTTTCTGTTTGACTTTGTATCTATAATCGTAGGTAATACGCAGTTGATGGTAAGGTTATAATCCCTCACTTCCTTTGAAACGGATTCGACAAATCTTATGAGACCGGCTTTCGATGAGGCATAAGCCGAATCCAATCCCTGAGCAGATATCCCTGTGTACGAAGAAATATGGACTATCTTACCGTAACCAGATTGAAGCATCAGCGGGACAACATGCTTGGTAATTAGGAACGCCGAAAGCAGATTTAGACCAAACATCCTATTCCATTCTTCCTCTTCAAGGTCGACTACACTTTTACCGCCTAGATATCCCCCTACAGTATTCACAAGAATATCTATTCGACCATATTTCTTACTAATTGTACTAACGAGAGAGGTTACATCGGCATCCTCCATAGTATTACATCGAAAAAGGTCGATCCCTTCAGATTTCGAGCGAGTAATATCGATACTCATTTCATCTCGGTAAGTTCCAATGGTCGTAGCGCCATAGGTCGTGAAAAAGTCCAATAACCGACTACCTACTGCACCTGAGCTTCCCGTGATCAGAACTATCTTGCCGGAGAAATCATGTTGAATCAAATTGCGCCACCATTAGACACTGCCCATCTCAAATCCCCACTGCGGTATTTAACCCTTGCACATCTAGACACAAGGTTATTTGCATTCGCATTAAAGGCCATACATGTCGACTTAAAAGACATATATTCTCTTCTTGCAGGTAATTATTCAAAACAACTACATGACTAGAATTGGCAATACGTATCGTTGGTTTCGTGGACGTTTTGCAAACCGACCAACGAATTTTAGCTGGGTGATAGAGAAAAAATTAGCGGGCAGTGGTATGCCAGTCAATTTACCACAACTTTCGTGGGTTGCAAAGAACGGCATCAAGAGTGTGGTCACAGTTAGGGAAAGCCCGCTTCCAACTTCATGGTTAGATGATACCAATCATAAACTGGAGTACATGCACCTGAAGGTGGATGACTTTTGTGCCCCATCACTTGAGAGTTTAGAATCAACAGTCCGTTATATAGGCAGACACATTAACGAAGAGAAACCAGTTTTAGTGCATTGCGCAGCCGGAAAAGGAAGAACAGGAACCATTCTTGCAGCATATATTATGAAACAAGACCCCAATATATCATCTCTGGAAGCTATCAATAAGATCAGGGGTTTGAGGCCAGGCTCAGTTCAATCTGAAGAACAGATATTGGCCTTGCGAAGTTTCGAGAAGCATCTGCGAAAAACGACCGGAATAATCTAGGTGTTGTGTCCTCATTGTTGTGTTATGCAAGAGATTGATATGCAATAAATAATTGAATTACTATCTGGTTCTTTGAGGTAGGTGGATAGCTGATTCGAGCTATAAATTTGTGGACGAGATTTTAAAATCTCCCAAATACATTGAAACAACTAACAGAATAATCTTGATATTGAAAGGGGGCTTAGCTTATATGTCAGGCAGAAGGATATATGATGGATCTTTTGACTCAGAATAGCTTTCCCATGAAGGATTGGCATATTGAACACATGGAAAAGACAATTGTAAAGTATTTAACAGGAATATCGGAAACGGCCTCAACATGGGAGAAAAGACAACATCGTAGGTACGGGACCATAGCGAATTGCATAAAACAGATAGAATATGATATCAAGCACGGGGTTACGATTGATGAAGTGAGCGGGGTTTTGAAGAAGATTAAGACAGATTCTTCCTTTGAAAACCTTCGTCATGCCAATAGTTTTTATGAACGCTTTGATGAGATTGAAAGACACTTTGCTCCTCTTAAGGAACGTCTCGCCCTTTGGAATTAGACCTCCATAAACAAGCCTATTTTATCCGTTTATTACATATTGAAGATAATGTTTGAATTGCTAAGCAAAAGCTCGTCACGAGCAGAGTCTGTCTTAGATTATGCACAACCAACTAAGCCATTCGCATTGTAGTTCAATATACAAAATGTTGAAAAGCTCTCAAAGGACTGACGAAAAAACCAGACTGCGCCTCCTTGATTAATAAAGGGTTTTCTCATGATAGATCTAATGAGTGAATTCGGCTTCGTCAATAATCGAGCTGGCGTGCAATTTGAAGACCATGTAACAAGTTTAAGAGGCGATATCAGAGAGATGCTCTTAGAGCTTAGACAGTTCGTAAAGTCGCTAGGTGACATGGTGATAGAGGAGGTGCGTCCGCATCGAATTGTCTACGCAAAGACCCTGAACTTCAGGGCGTTCCTCGATGTTCAACCAAAAGACGACGGACTCGCGATAGTTGTAAAGTATGGAAGGAGTAAACCAGAAAATACCTTTCGTATAACTAACGATAAGGATCTGGAAGCGGTTAAGTCGCAAATTTCACAGGCTTTCCAAGATATTAAGTAAGGACCAAATCTGACGACCTTGTCTTGAAACTGCAATATTTTAAGGGGACAATAAATGAACTTGAAAGCTTGACCAATCAGGACAAGATATAGAATGATAATGTAGGCAACGCATTAATAATCAAAGAAAATTAGCTTGTCAACATACCCCTAATCGGCCAGTATCTGTATCTCGATACTTAGCAAATTTCGTGCAACGAGATCGAACGTGAGGTAAGCCACTGAATTGGGAGGCGGCTCGTAAGTTCATAACTATTTAACTTGCTTCAATCCTAATGATTCCCCTGGCCTTCTATAACTATCAATGTTAAAGTCGACTTTATTTTGTCTATTTTTCGGATATGCCACGTGATTGTCTCCTTTAACTTGTCCATCGAATCCGAGCTTATTTTCATGATCATGTCGTAAACCCCATAACATCCTTCCACATCATTGACTCCTGGTAGTTTTTTTAGTTCGTTAATAATATCTGCTTCATGGCCGAGTTCACAGTTGAGTAACACGTATGCTATTGGCATAGCCCCTATAACTAGCCAGTAGTATTAAACTTGTGTATTTGAAAAAGAAGTGGCTCAACCAGCATATAGATTGAGCCCTAAATATTATCAACATTACCCCAGAATTGGTCATATATTAAGTCCAAGTGAGGGGGATTTAATTGAAAAAGTAAAAATCGAAAAATTGTGTGCTAAATCGCTGCCAGTAAAAAGAACAGAAATGAGAAAAAGAATTATGACAAAAACTGCAATGACTGCAACTAAAATAAGTATTCTAGTCCTGAGATCCTTTAGACTAGAAGTTCTTGAAGATTTGCTCGCATTTGTGATTCTCTCTGACACTCCTGCTACTCGTGGTTTAGGCCCACCACTGGGTATTCTTTTCTTCACTTTTGCGCTATTCAGAATTGGGATTTTTTTTGGTTGAGCAGAAGGATCGGCAATAGGCGTCCGGATTTCATAAAGAACTACATCCTTTCCCGAACTAGATAATTCGTTAAACAAACTTAAGGCCTTGGTGTAGTCATTTTCTTCTTGTGTGTTGACAACATGACTAACCTTGTCCTTCCATTCAATTGTCCAAGTACTTGTAAATGGATACCGTTCCTCTTTAGGTTCAACTCCGTTGTCAGACATCGTCAATATTATTTCTATTTTGTTGTTATATACGTTATTGTTGTCAAAACCAGTTTATGTTTACTGATCTCATTAAAATTTTATTCTGAATACAGCAGCTTATTCAAGTTTATACAACTGCGCTCCCGAATCTCTGGATATCCCTTTTTCTAAATTCATGGAATGATCTAAGGTATAAACAACCGGTAGTTTTCAATCTATGCCTAATCAAATCCTTCTGTCAAGGCTCAGAAATAACTATTTGCCTTATACTGGTACAGGCAGATACTAGTGTTCTAATTTACCGGTTCCTAAATTAGTACCCAAGGCCTAAATCCTATGGATTCTAGACCTTGAAAGCTCTACTAATCATGATCAGCTCTGGTCCACTCGTCAAACTACCAACGATAACTGATTTGCTATTAGCGAGCAAGCCTGATGACAGGAATGGCATACCACCATTAACCGTTACTGGCTCGGTCTCCACCTTTAGAGTCTTTGTGATAATCGCCAATTCTTCTTCCGATGCCTTGGGGTGTACAGCTGCACCAGTATCAGTTGCAACAACCATTGATCCGATCTGGTAATAACCTGCGACAGTACATGAAATAGCGGGTACCCCAAGAACATCCTGGACTTGCCTGTCCACCTCACCTTTGAATATAGGAGAAACCAATGCACCCTGGTCATTGGCCAAAACGAGGTTCCCTACGGCAGTAAACCTGCTAGATAGCCTCTCTACATTAAGCCTGGTCAATCGCCTCATAACTTCAATCTCCTCGTCAGACGAAAAAGACGACAACAACATGCCTTTGTTGTTCATGACTGCCATCGCCCCAAGGAGCCTGGTTCCCCCAATCGACGTAAAAATTACATTTTCGACCTCTAGATAATTCCTTAATTTAGTCATCTTGGTTTCGGCGAAACCAAAAGGTAGGATGAGAGTAGTATTATTCGCCCGACTGAACAACCCAAGATTCGGACTCTTGTAAATATCGTACTTGTAAATTCCCAACTAATAGGAATTCGATGAGCCATTTCTGCATATGAACTTATTGGGAGGCGGAACCAAAACCAAAGCACACAGTAGCCTCTTGTAAAGCTACTTTCAGTACAGACATAGACCATTGAAAGGGAACCATTCGAAATAATAAATATACAGAGAGAGAGAGAGATAATAAATATACATTAGAATACCTGATCAAGACTTAGAAATTTGGCCACAAATCATTACTATGGTAGGGATGTTGTTTCAATAAGGGATTTTACTAAGGATGAACTAGAATTTCTCTTCAGTTTCACCGACAGGATATCTACCCTATCCAGAATTGAAAGAAGCGAACTGGGTAAAGGAATAACTCTTGGTTCAATTTACTACGAACCAAGCACAAGAACAAGAATGAGCTTTGAGGCCGCTATCACTTCTATCGGAGGTAGCTCGATTGGTATAGCAGATCCTAAATCTTCATCTATTGAAAAGGGTGAAAGCTTGTCAGATACCATTCGAATTATGGATTTGTACTCTGATGTACTCGTATTGAGACATCCTTTAGATGGTTCTGGCAGGTTTGCTAGCGAGTTGTCAAGGCATCCCGTTATCAACGCAGGGAGCGGAAGCGAAGAACATCCGACTCAGGCTATGCTTGATCTATATACAATTTATAAAGAAAAAGGAAGAATTGACGGCCTTCGAATAGGAATTATTGGTGACCTAAAATATGGTAGAACGATATATTCTTTGGTATACGGACTCTCCAACTACGACGTAGATATTCGATTGATATCACCGCCTACCCTCAGCATACGAAAAGAGTCAATATACGGCGTGGAGAATAAGTTGAAGATTCAAGAGTACAGTAACTTACCTGAGGACATTTTGTCCACGCTAGATGTCATATATGTAACTAGGATCCAGAAAGAACGATTCCCTGACATACAGGAGTATGAAAAAGTAAAGGGTACATATACTATCGATCAGAGCACACTAGACAAGTCAAAAACTGATGTTTCAATTATGCATCCCTTGCCCCGATTAGATGAGATCTCGCATTCAATAGACAATACCACCAATGCCACATATTTCAGGCAAGCAGCAAATGGGAAGGAAATTAGGGCAGCGCTTCTAGCACTGATCACCAATGAAGACCCAGCATAATTAATTCATATCATGGCGACAACGACGTCCTATGTTGAACTGTTTGATACAATTTAAAAATCAGTAGTGGAAATAACGTGACAGATTAAGTAGATGCACATTGTAGATTTGTCACTAGAAATAAATGCGAATTTGCAAGTGTTTCCAGGTTCTCCTCAACCTCTATTTATGAAGTGGACAAAATATGATGTACATTCTTATGATTCGGAAATTATGATGATGAGCACTCACACTGGAACTCATTTGGATGCTCCTTCCCATTTCGTAGCAAATGCTGAGAGTATAGATATGATCGGGGTGGAGCGGCTTGTAAGTCCTGCCTTACTGTTGCACTTGCCTAAAGGCGCGAACGGATTGATCACCCTTGATGATTTGCGTGAAATCGACGAAATAGATCGCGGTCTTTCGATCGTGTTTAGAACCGGCTGGCAGAACATGATACCTAGCAAGAGTTACATGCTAAGTAATCCTGGATTATCTGTAGCTGCTGCTAAGTTCTTGGCAGGGAAGAAACGCCGTAGGAATAGATGGTCCCAGTATCGATATTGGTTCAGATAAGCATTTCTCCACTCATAAAATACTGCTAGCTAAAGGCATTTTAATCGTAGAGAATTTGTGTAGTCTCGAGAGTCTAAAACACAAAGACAGATTCACCTTGCTAATCAATCCGCTTAAATTAAAGGGAGCGTCAGGTTCTCCTGTTAGAGCACTGGCAATAATAGCTGATCAAGGTTCAGCGAATCCATGATGAGCACAATTACGGTTTATCATCGGTTGAACTTTGCTAAAAAGACATTTATAAACAGTCACTCTCTAGTTGAAAATAAAATGCTAATGAGTTCAAATAAAGCAATTATGGTAGCGTCATCTGTTTATCTTGTGTTTTTCTTTGCGTTAGGATCAGGCTTGTTTAATTCTATTCTTGAAGGATCTGGAAGGTTATCAGGCTCGTTTATAATCCCATCAAGATCTATTCAAACTGTTGCGGAAACAGTGGTTATGATCATTATTTTTCTACTTGGGACGAGCGGAGTCTACCTCCTCTATAAGGGTGGAATCTCTCAAGCGCCAATTAAGAATCAAGGTGCATTAATAGCAGCTGGATTCGTAATAATAGGAATCGCGTTGGTCTTAGGATTTAGGATTATTGATATTAAGCTATGAAGGAATGATTTTAAAAATAGCCTGGCCTGCATCATCATATTAGATTAGTAGCTGGGATTCATTGATGCATGAAAGCTTCCTTTTTGGCTTTTTGTAGGGAAGCTATGACTGAGACTTTGACTTATCTCCTTGTCCTTCAATGACTATCATTGTGAGAGTTGATCTAACCTTATCAATTCTTCTCACATGCCAAGTTATAGTTTCTCTCAGTTTATCCATAGAATCGGCCCTAATCTTCACAATTATATCATAAACACCGTATACTCCGCTTAATTCAACAACCTCAGTTAAGTTTCTCAACTCCTTGAGAATTTCCTCCTCTGATCCAAGGTCACAATTAATAAGCACATAAGCTGTTGGCATTATTAATTAAAGTCATAATCGGTGTATTAATCCTTTTAGGTCATGTACCTCCGACTTCAAAGCACTGGTTTTTGATATCGAGATTTTGTCAGGCAACGGATCTGAACTACACCTAAACCTGAGGTTTGTAAATCTCTGAATCGAGTTTGTGCTTTCTAGCGATTACGAGAAGGAGTATGCCAAATAGTAGAAGAACTACCGCAATACCCTGTGCATTTCCGTTCGGAACTAGGAGGAAATATGAAATGGAAAATGCAAAGCTAGTTAATGATTGAAGACCGTACTTCAAGAAATCTGATAAAGCAAGCTTCTTTCCTAGATAGCCCACTACGAAGAATGCCACAGTCGGGTAGATCGCAAGAAGTAAGAACTGATCGATGTCAACCCCATTGTGCGTCATTCTCGATTGCCTTAATTAGGGCCCCAGAACAATATTTGCGTTACTCAAGACCAGCTGTTTGGTAGGAATCGCGACTACGGAGTTAGTATTTGGATTTCATCAGCAAAACCATTCTGTGTTAGAGCTTTAGCGTTTTCTGAGGGGAGTAGTGCAATATCTTCTTCGACGTAAGGCCCGTATGTCATCATATCTATTCCCATGAATCGATCAATCGGCTTGATAAACCTAACAGGGACGCGCTTATGACTTAACATATTAGATATTTTGTCCAAAGCTACCGGCCTGCCTGTTAGGATGGCCGACAATATCATCTTGATTCTCTTCTCTGTTTCCAAGCTCCCATCCAGAACAAATTTCTCTTCCCTGGTCATATTGGAATAATCAATCATCTCCAACTCATTTTCTTGCGTGTCACTCAGGTCTGTTATGCTTGCTTCAATCTTGGCATACCTGGCTTCAAAGAGCATTCTTATTGCACTGAATAGAAGTTCTATCTGAGCCTTTGCGATTTGTTCTTCTGCAGCTAATTCTTCAAATTCCTTTGAAGACCCCCTTAGTGTTTCAATGCGTACAGTAACTTCATGATAGATATTTACAGGGAGATTTTGCAGCGAATTGGTGCTAATTTCCTTTATCAAAAGTGTACACAGATACTTAAGTGAGATCGGTGCGTCATCTTTATGTACCGGACGTCCAGTTGGTTCCATCCTTACTATGTCTTTGCTGGATACACCTTTACTTATTGTTTATTGGAAGATAAATTGATTGCACGATCGAGTAAAAGGACAGTTGTTGTCTTCAGCCAACAAGGGCAAATGCTTTTAAAACCACAATGGTACTACTCAGATTGTTATGTCTGGTCACCCTGATGAGAAATCATCGACAGGGTATGGAAATCTCGTCCCAGTAGCATGGTCCATTTTGGCAATGGGTATCTCATTAGCAATAGTGATTGTGTTGTATGTTTGGTTCGGACATCTGGGACCTTCTTTTTCAGAAGATGTCCTTATGGATCAACAGACTGATTTGAGAGAGCAATATGATCTTCCACCTGAAGAAGTCATTACGGATCCCGAAGTTCTACTGACTCCTCCTTCATTACGTGGTGTGAACGGGGAGAATAACAGCGCAGCTTAGAAAAAGCTGCATAGTTGATGTATTATACGAATTTTACATAACACCCCAGTCTTCCTGTTAGTATCATTATTTTTGAATTTTCTTTGGGTAGTTCCTAAGCCTATCTAAAAGATCAAGGTACATTCCAATCAATTCGATTCGTTGCTTTTCGCTATATAGGTCACTGGGTTCGCTTTTCAGGAACCTAAACTGTTCTGCTATCCTTTCTTCGATCTTTTCTTCAAAAATATGAGACGAAAGCGACGGGTGATCGAGAAATTGGTCTTCGGCATTGCTGACCTGATGTTCGGACGCAGGCTTTGCGGTTATTTCTTCGGCAGGTTGTAGTTTTCTGCAGTTTATGCAGAATATCTCACTTTTATACTTGATTTGAACGCCATTACATATCGAACAAGGTGCGCTCAATAAAGAGCCACCTTTTAAGAGAAATGAAACTGCGTCTTTCATATCGGATTGTGCTTCTTTATCTACATCACTTTTTCTACTAACATCCATGATTATTACCATATTTTGTTTCTAACCCTTGAGGACTTTTCAAATAATCCTCACCAGGCAGTAAGTGCAACTAATAAGATGAACAGATATAAATAACATAGGATAGAAAAAACCTCGAAACAATCCAATACCCGAATTTGCCATAAGAAGTCAGCTGATCCGATAGAAATAACCAATATAAACAATAGCGGTGGTCTCGTAGAGGAAATATGACTGATAAGGAGTTCGAAAGAATTATTTCTTTTATTGTGAATGAAAAAGTGATACTACGTCTTCTCGACTCAGCATACCAATCGGATAAACCAAATGATCATGATGGAGCCCATGCCAAAGATGATACACAAAAGGTCAGCCTCATAAAATTTTTTAATTGAAGCATTCTGAATAGGATTTTAATCTCAAATGGATCGATGTAATCAATCCAACTGACAATCTTTGAATTCTGTAGTCCAGAGTAGAATGTTTTTTAATCTTAAGGGGATTACCTAAACATATCGGCCAATGGAAGTAAACCAAATAAGAGAACCTGATGTTAATAGACCCATCATGATAGCAGCGATGCAGGATATGGGGAATGTAGGAAGTATCACGATAGATTTCTTAAAAAAGAGCCTTAGAGCAATCCCATTTCGCTTCGTATGTTCGAATTATCCGAACTATGTAATGGATAGAGGAGGCTACATTGAATTTAACCCAGAAAGATGGGATTACTGCTATGGAGAGAATATGATCCTCTTTGGGGGCGGTTATGGTCAACCTCAGAGTAACGAAGAATTGGTTTATCTATGCAACGATGTGATCAATGTTGCAAAGAAATATTCTGCACAGATAATCTATACATGCGGGGCACTTCATTCCGACTCGAATTTTGGAAAAAACCCGAGGACCTATGCGACTACAAACTCACAAGCCCTAACGGAGCAGATTATTCGTCTGGGGATCTCTAAGACCGAAAGGCCCTCCTACATCACTGGATTTAATGGATCAATTCTTGGTTTTTCGAAAGTAAATGGAATCAAGGCAATTGGGCTTTATGCAGAGATACAAGAACCACAAATTCCTCAATATAGATCGGCTAAGAGTATAATCCACGTTCTGGAAAAGTTGACATATCATAAAATAGATGGAATTAACGAACTAAATGTTATGGGAGAAGCTGTAGACAAAGAGGTGGAAAGAATAAAAAGACAAGAAACCGGAAATGAGAAATAGTAAAGTCTCAGATTTTCCATGACCGTTAACTAAATTTAGTTTTACGCGTTCGACTATCGTTCCCTTTTTCCTTCAATAAATTCTAAAAACTTCTCTTTAGCATCTAGATAATGCATCTGAACCGGTGGGTGTTTAAAGCAATATGCCGACACACTCTCTAACGCACCGCTAATATTCCTATCAATTGCTAACTTAACCCCCCTAATTGCGTCTACCATTACTCCTGCACTGTTGTATGCATCCACAACTTTTAACTTTAAATCGAGTTCGACTGGGATTTTGCCAAAGTATTTACCCCTAATCGATAAATAACAAATTTTGTCATTGTTGAGAAATTCAACATAATCTGAAGGACCGATTCGTGTCGGAATATGATACGGCGACATTGCTTCAACTGCGGAGGTCTTGCTAATTCTCTTATCTTCTAACCTGTCTTGATCAAGCATGTTATAGAAATCCATGTCTCCACCTACATTTAGCTGATAAGTGTCATCAATTTTGACTCCTCTATCAACGAATAACTTTACTAGGCTTTTGTGCACGACGGTTGCCCCAAGCTGGCTCATTACATCATCTCCTGCGCAAACCAGCCCACTACCCTCAAATGACTGCTGCCATTTAGATGCCGAGGCAATAAAAACTGGTATAGCATTTATGAACGACACCTTTCGAGTCTCTAGACATTGCTCGGCATAGAATTGCGTAGCGAGTCTGCTTCCAACTGGAAGATAGTTTAGGAGTATTTCAGCTCCGCTATCCTTTAAGATGCCTGCTACATCAGAATCGGGGGCATCTGAGACCTTTATTTTTTCTAGGTAATGCTTACCAAGACCGTCAAGGACAGGACCTTTCTCGACTCTGACGTCTAGCTTGGCTAGCCCATTAATTATACTCGGCGTATTATTGGGCTCTGCATATATCGCCTCCGAAAGATCCTTGCTCACCTTTCCCTCGGTGACGTCAAATGCCGCAACAAATTCGATATCACCAGGATCAATTCCACCAAGGGAGTATGAGGTTAGGCCAATGGCGTCAGACCTATTCGCATTATAATAGTGGATTCCTTGAATAAGGGCGGAAGCACAATTCCCGACTCCCGCAATAGCAACACGGACTTTTCTTGACATATAATATACCGGATCTGAAAGTATTGGCTCACATATATAATATATGAAGCGAGTGTCAAATCAGACACAGACAAATCAGACACAGACTATCGAAGATCAAATATATTCTCCGAAAATGATCTAAATAGCGAAATTGAAAAAACAACCAGAATGTTCTTCCTTTCGCCTAACCGTACAAACACACATTCATCGAACTGAATCTCCAGAAAAGCTAGAAATGGCACTTAAAAACATAATTCGGCTATCTACGACAAATGTAGAGAGGCAAAATATTTTTGTGGGAACATCCAATCATGTTGAATCTCTTTCGATCATATACGAACAAGTTAAGTCGCGGAGAACCGTCTCGGTGCTAAGAAGAATGCTGATCAACAACCTAGATGGTAACACTACCTCCTTTCTCTTGAACAAGCAAGCGGCGGCCGCAGGGGTGGTAGCCATGATAGACAGAGAGAGCGAGTCACCTCTTGGCGGACTTAGAATACAGATCCAATGCCAGCCAATACAACAGGTGATCGACTGGTTGACTTACACCTCACATGCAGACTTTCATCAAAAGTATCGTGAGTCAGATCAGGCTCGATCGGATAAATGGTATACGACAGGGAGTCGCCTATAGGCTACTCAGGCGAGTATGCCATTATCACTGCATTACTCCGCGGATAGATCCCAATAGTTAGCATCCTTGAATTCTGCCTTTGGCTTGCCTAATGCTTTCCATTCCTTAAATGATCTTGCATACAATCTTACATTCTTCAGGCCAGCAAGTTTAAGTCCGTAGTATACTAAACCCGACAATGTGCCAACGCTACCACAGTAGGTTACTAGTTCTGAATTTTCATCTATGCCTCTATTTTGCAACAAACGTCTAATATCGTTGCCTTTACTCAAAACCTTTCCATCCGCTCTAAGCATAGTATACGGAAGATTCACTGCTTCAGGAATATGTTCAGAAAGGAAGTTAAGTCTCTCTCTAGAATCAATTAGAACTTTACTTGATGACGCTTTTTCAACATAAGCGAGGTCAGCATATATCGATTGATTGATTCTCAGCGGATGGGGTTGCCGTTTGTAACTGTTTAGCTTCTTCTCGGTCCGAAACCCCATACTTTTCCACTGAGCGAACGTGACTTCCAAAATAGATGAATGTCGATGACCTATATATTGAAATGTCCAAGCGACTCGTGCAGCCAACGCGCCGAATGTATCATCATAGGTAACCACAGGTAGGTCCTTATTTACTCCAATGTCTTGTAACAATTCGATGCATCGTGCTGGGCTTTCTTTTTCCAAGATCTTAGCTAACGGCATGGAAACGGCCCCTGGTATGTGGTCTCTAGCATATTCCTCTTCCTTCCGTACATCGACGACTCTTACATTCTTCTCTCTTATCATAATAGATAGGGTGTTGACATCGCAGACAGTATCTGGAATTGAATAATACCCAGATTCTAGACCACTACCTCTGCCTCGGAGTTTGTTGTTTTGTTTTTGACTATCCGTGGACAAAACCTTTTTCGGGGTCATACCAAACTAAGCGGCACATTCACCTCTAGCCGTTTTTGCAGTAAAGCTTGTATCGCTCCCGTAATCCTGGTAGGATTCAGGGTGCTGATCTACTGGCGGAAGCTGCACAACAGCAGATAAGGCTCTCTTAATGTCTTCGATGTCATGGACAGGGCCGATCGCATCACCTTTCGATACTTTGTCTACCCAGTGGCGAAGTGTTTCTCCTTCACCATGCTCCTTCCTATAGATTTCTATTATTTTGAGAACCGTATCAATCACCCGCTTTGCAGGAACACGCATTATGACGCGTCCTAATTCTCCTCTTTCTCCTGCTGAGCCTCCAAACATCATAGTGTAGGTTGGGGCCATTACACTGCCTATCCTAGAAGCCCCGCCAAAGAAGCCGATAGTCGCTATTTCGTGTTGTCCACATGAGTTTGGACATCCACTAATTTTGATCGTGCTGTCAAGGAGCATATCATCAGTATCTAGACCCAATTCCAGGAACTTGTATTGGATCTCTTTGGCCAAACGATGTGAGTTCGTTATGGCTAAATTGCAGGAAGTAGTCCCAGAACAGCCGACTGCAGACGTAATGGTCAAAGCCCCCGGGTTTGACAACCCCACAGATGCCAATCGGTTGTAAAATTCCAGTAGATCATTGCCGTTCACGTATCTAACAGCGAAATTCTGTTGCGGGGTATTTCTAGCTGCACCTTCCATCGATAGTTCGCGGATAATCCCAGCCAATACTCGCAACTGGTTTGCAGTTATGTCACCAGCACCGAGCGTGACAAATACTGTGTAATATCCAGCCTGTTTCTGAGCGATCACATTGGAGTGAACCCATCTCTCATACGCACTAGTTTTAGACGAATCTAGTTCACTATACATACGAAGTTTAGTCCCGTTACGGTTTTCCTTAGGCAAGTATTGATCGTCTTCTTCAGCCGTTAAATTGAACATGCTTTCCGTGCTGTGAGCGGTTGTCATCATGACTAGAGACCTTTCTTTGAGCGCCATCTTTTGGAATTTTTCCCATCCCATTTCATTTACCAGATACCGCATTCTATTCCTAGCCATATTTTCCCTGTTTCCATTCCTGTCAAAGAGTCTAATGACTGCCATACACGTAGCCAAGAGTTTGTCTTCAGACGTGAACTCTTCCAGCAGATGACCTATAAAGGAAGCAGCACCCAAACCTCCTCCAAGATAGGTCCTAAAGCCTCGTGAGCCATCTTTTGTCATTGGGACAAGACCGATATCTGCAATTCTAACCAGTCCATGCTTCTCACAGCACGCGAAGTTGATCTTAAACTTCCTAGGTAGATTTTGGCACATAGGATTGCGCAGGAAGAAGCGAGCTATAGCCTTAGAATATGGGGTAGAATCAAAATCCTCATCTGGACAGACTCCCGCAAGGTGGCTACACATCACATTCCTAACGGTGTTGCCGCAGGCCTCTCGACTCGTCAGGCCAACTTCTACCAATCCTCTCATTACCTCGCTGACATCTTCTAGCTGAACCCAATGTAGCTGAATATTCTGCCTTGTAGACACATGTACCGATCCGATTGAAAATGCTTCTGACAAAGACGCTAGCTTTTCTAACTGGATTGGAAGTATTTCACCACCAGGGACCTTAATCCTTACCATGCTGTAATCCATTTGGAGACGTGATCCATATGCTCCGTGTTGTAATCGAAATCTGCGGAAATCATCTTCTGACAGTTTGCCAGTCCTGAATAACTTTACTTTCTCAGCAAAAATATTAGTTTCCTCCTCCTTCCCCCAGCGAGGATTTGGCTTGGGTTTAGGTATGTGTTTTTGGTGAGAATGACTAGCACCTTTTCTCGTTTTCAATTTATCTTACCTCCACGCAAAAACCATATATTGTTTGTGGAAGGGAAGTGAGAATGGAAGGAACTGGCTATTATGCGGCAAGAATTGACCTCTAATCAGCATCTATGCGATCCCTGATGGTGAAGTTTTTTCACTAAACCTGGCGCTTACTGACATTTCGATCAAATACTCTTACACTTATATTTCAAACATATTCTGATATGATGAAGAGGTTATGGGAAAGCTAAATTTTCCTAAGGAATTGAGGTATATTATAATTGCCGTGGTTATAGTGGCTCTTGTTTGGGTAGCAATTAGACTCTCCTTTGGAGTGATAAACCCCTTTTATGTTGTAGCTAGTGAAAGCATGGTGCCGAGACTAAATGTGGGAGACTTCGTTGTTGTGAGCCACAACATTCCTTTTGACGAATTGAATAAAGGTGATATCATAGTATTTAAAGAACCAGTACCTGATGGTGAAGAAGCGGATGCAATAGTACATCGAGTTAACGAGATATTGACTGATCCGGAAGAGAAACTTGTAATCGCTACCAAAGGCGACGCTAATTCGGGAGCTATACCTGGCATAGACTTTCCCATTTACGAAATAAATTATGTTGGGAAGGTAGTTATGGACATTCCAAAACTAGGCTTAGTAACCAAAGCAATAAGCCCGCCAGTCAACTATATCATAATAGCTATAATACTTGTGATCCTATTCTTTCTATTTAAAAAAGGTAAAGACAAGGAAAAAAGAAATGAAATTGGATAACATCAGATGCGGCTGTAGATGTATTAACTGTAAAGAAACAAAATTGATGAGTTTTACTTTTAGAGCTTCTGATGGTTACGACGATATCCATCACACATGTTTAGCTTGTGGAACTCACTTCAACCATCTCGATGGTGAGACGTACGCTAACTGCAAACTGTGCACCCCACAATGAATGATTACTTCGATCTAAACCCATCTGTGAGCTTCTTGTGGTAGATTGAATTACAAATTCTGTCGGTTGCCTCGGGCGAAAACTCCCTAACCTTTTTGATTCTCTTCTTGTCATAAATGGTTGAAAGGAACCTGAAACAAATTGGACATACTTCCTCCAACAATCAAACACCCATCGAAGTCTTCTTCATAATCGTTACCGTGAGTGAAGACCGACTTTGACTACGGGAAGAACCAACGAATGGCATAGGAAATTCAGGAAGATATGATTCAACGAATCTTTCATTTCTAAGCTCGTAAGTTTTTCCATTGTAGGTGCATTTAATCATGGAGATGTCTTCGATATTTCCTACTTTTTCAATCGATTTGTAGTATTCCACAAGTTTTCGAGGCTCATATACGGTTTGCCCTTTCCTCACATAACGCTTTTTCTTCATAAACTTAAATGCAAATATCGTATATCTACGCTTGTAGTAGCCAAACATGTTCTGGATCAAGATGCATCTTCGAATCTGATCTTGAGGTATATAGAGGGCATCACCTGTTCCTGATTTCGCTTCTATGGACAACAGAACCGACTTCTTGTTATTAACTGCGACTATGTCAGGAAGGCCAGCACTAGATCCTCCAAGCCTTCTCGCACACCAGTCTCCAATATTGAGACGCTGCACCAAGGAATGCTCGTAACTATATCCTCTACTTCTGCGAAAGCTGTTCAATCCGAATCAACAACCTGTCCTTATGTAAATTAGATCCATGCATTAGCATACTCAATATCAAATCGGAAGAAGCCAGATTGTCTGTAATATACTTTATCATCATCACGTATTGGTACATTCTTGAGTTTATATCAGTATGTTAGTATTAGAAAGTTAGATGGTCAGAACTTGTGGGCCATGTTTGACTACACAAGTATTTCTTTCTACATCTTTTAGATTTAACTCCCGATATTGAATTGCTTGGCTTGGCACTGTTTCCCCTTATACTTCACAAGTACTTAAGATAAGTAACGGCAAGAAAACCAAACGAACAGGTTATGGTTCGAATTTGCATTTTAGAAACCCATTTCATTATGCTGGGACAATTTTGCATGTTCAAGGGATTTTCAGACCTAAGACTATCCTGCAGTTAAGTACAATCAGCGATGTGTAAGAGAAAGCCATGCCCTTGATCTTCCTTTAACACTTATAAGTAATCCAGTACTACTTCGACGACCATTACTGAGTTGGAGTTTAAAGCCATCACTTCTGACGATATGTACAAGATCGAGGAGAATGCGGAAACAAATTTTGGTGTCCGTAGAATGTATATGATGGAAAATGCAGGGCATGGACTTGCCGATTTTATTAAATCCAAAATGGACGAGATGAATACGGAGATGGTCGACAAGAGAATTGTTGCCGTATGTGGTGGAGGAAACAACGGCGGTGATGCCATGGTTTGCATGAGGCATCTTTCCTATAACCCTGAAGCTAAATATACAGTGTTGCTATTAATTAATCCTCGTGATCTTCGAACTGAGGAAGCAAGAACAAATTGGACAATTCTCAGGAGATTAAATTCTGTAGAGTTGGTTTGGAGTAATCAGATAGACCAAATCAAAGAGAGGATTCTTGATTCTGACATATTAATAGATGGCATCTTAGGAACCGGAGTAAGTGGCACCATCAGAGAACCTCATTCTTCTGCGATAGATTATATCAATAAATCTGGTGCGTACATATTCTCTGTAGATATACCCTCAGGACTTGATCCTAATACCGGCCTAGTCCTTGATAAGTGTGTGAGAGCAAATGCAACTGTCACCTTCCACAGAATTAAGAAAGGATTATTGAATAATGAAAAATATTGTGGTCAGATACACCTTGAACATATCGGGATTCCAAGAGAGGCAGAAAGAGGAATACTAGTGAATGAATCATGACTGAAGGGATATATCAACTCAAAGTTGGGAATATGGCTAATTTCACTTATATTATCTCCGATATTCAGACTCGCCTTGCTGCTATTGTAGATCCTTCATGGGATCTTCAAGAGATATTTCAATTACTCACCGAAAAGAAGCTGAAGGCAAAGCATATCATAAACACTCATTCACATTTTGATCATGTATTCGGAAATGATGAAGTCGCGAAAGTGACGGGGGCTACTGTCATTCAGCACTCCAATTCTCAACTTCGCAAAGATATCTCCGTAGCAGAGAACGATGTAGTATTAATTGGATCTGTTAGCCTTAAAGTTCTACATACTCCAGGCCATTCTAAAGACAGCATTTGTCTCATCATCGATAAAGAGGCAGTGTTCACGGGAGACACTCTCTTTGTTGGTGCTGTAGGGAGAATAGATCTTCCAGGAGGGAATCCAAAAGAGATGTATCTTAGTTTGTATAGAAAGGTTTCAGTCTTGGAGGATCAACTTACCGTTTATCCTGGTCATGATTATGGCTCCTTTCCAGTTTCAACGATTGGAAAAGAAAAGAGATCAAATCTTGCGTTACAGGCAAAATCAGAAAGTGAATTTCTAGCTTTCATGGGCGTTGGTTGAATCCAATTTGAAATATGACGGGGTAGATTATTTAGACCTCAGATCTGTTAACCAGAATCAGAGTTTTGAAATGCCTTTATCGACTAGCAATCCTTTATTTGCGCTAGTAATATCATACACTTACACGAGTCTCATACCTGGAATTACGGCAGCTGGCCAAAATGAAGATCTAATAAAATATACATCTACCGCTGACGCAGAATACCTGACTTACGGTCACTGTAAATGTTTGGATTCAGTTCCTGTTACTCCAGATGGAATGCCTACTCCGGCGATCATCACAAAGACCGCATTAGATCTATCGAATATGCCATTTCTCATAGTCAACGCTGGGGCGATGGTCAAACCCCAAGTCCCCTATATCTCGTTTGATATGAACCCAGGAAACGATATACGAACAGGACATGCCGTAGACGAAAATTATGTCAAGAAGGGCCTAAATTATGGCGAAGCTTTTGGCCGCGAACTGGCCAAACTTAGTAAAATGGTTGTTATCGGTGAAAGTATCCCCGGAGGAACGACTACAGCTCTGGGTGTGCTCGTTGCACTTGGAATCGATGCCTGGTCTAAGGTGAGCAGTAGTCTCACGAAAAATCCTCACACTTTAAAGAACAGAGTAGTAGAAGAGGGGATGGCCAAAGCAGGCATTCCATTTGGATGTTTCAAAAACGATCCTGTAAGAGCAATAGCTGCCGTTGGGGATCCCATGATCCCGGTTGTGGTGGGGCTTGCTTGTGGCATCAGTGGATCAGGAAGCAATGTTATGCTAGCTGGAGGAACGCAGATGACAGCCGTTATCGCGGTAATAAGTGCGATGAACAGAGCGTTAGGAAATATTTGCATAGGAACTACTTGCTATGTTGCAAATGATCCGTTATCAGACATTCAGGGGATTGCCAATGAAATCCGCTCTGATTTTCCTATTTGTGCTATAGATCTTCACTTTGATGATTCTGAGAGACCGGGCCTAAGTGCATTTGCGAACGGTTTCGTGAAAGATGGAGCAGGGGCAGGAGGTGTGTCCATTCTTGCAATGCTAAAGAGTAGAGGATCGCTCACAGGTACTTCGATACTAAGATCCATAGAAACAGAATATGATAAACTCACGAGAAAGCAACGGCGAGGATAGATGATCGACTCTTTCATCTATGAAACAATATTGGGATCGAAATTAAATATTTAGTCTTAAAATGCTAATATTGATCATGTCTGGAAGAGCCACAAAACGCGATGGCCCGCCTACACCCGTCACAGGAAAGGAACTTACAGAAGTGGAGGAGATTACGGTAATGTTAGATGTTCTCATCGAAGAATTGCAGCGGAGGGGCGCAATTGATAAAAAAGAATATAAAAGACTGGTCGCGATGCGTCTGCATGAAATTTCCAAAGCCAAGGCGTTTGAAGAATTAGACGAAGAATTATGATGCAGAAGACTCATACTATTACCACTAGGGCTGCTTATCGTAATCAGGAAGGAGCGCCGGGAGAGGGATTCGAACCCTCGTGACCCCAAGAGATCACAAGCTGGCTGGATATTTTGCAATTTCCAGGCTTGCGCCCTACCAGGCTAGGCGACCCCGGCCTGAGGTGGTAACTACTGTTACCGTTCGACTACGAATTACAAGCTTCCACCAACTTATGTGTTTATCCGAGCGATCAATTCATTGAGCGTGAGAGGACAAAGATGTTTTTTTCTTCATCCATCTTCGGGTCCAATTACATAGATTTGAAGCCGAGTTGTTTGTACTAAGAAGTGCTGGAGTTATTCCTAGTCTAGTAAACTTTCTTTCGCTGCCCTGTTTGTTGTGTGCCACGATTTGGGGTATGACCCCGGTTTCATAATTATCCTCTTGATATTAACAGCAATGCCCTTTACGTTGGATTCGATTTCCTCCCTAGTCATTGCGACTTCACCGAATCCTACGATCTCCCCTTTCATAGAATAAATACCAACAAAGCTCCCCACTTTAAGTGCCTTGGATACGTACAAAATGCCCGGGATTGCGAGCTGGGCACCGTGACATAAGGCATCAATTGCTGTATCTCTGACGACCACGGTCTCCACACCATCCATACAATATTCGATAGGTTTAATCAGTTTCCTTAACTTTGTATCGTCTTCTTCATGTCTATACAACTCTAGAGCATCCGCTAAATCATGCATCCTAACTAGGCTGTCTTTCCTTTCTGAAAGATTGCTTACTTGCGTCCGGCGGAGCTCCACCATGGTAGCTCCTGTTCCAAGAATTTCCCCTATATCATATACAATTTTTCTTATGTAGGTACCTGACTGAGATAAAATGCGCATCAAGATAAGGCGTTCATGTCTTTCCAGCTTTTCGATTTCATATACTGTCCGAATTCGAGTCGCTCTTTTTACGGAGGATCTTTGTGGTGGCCTCTGATAGATATCTCCTACAAATTGGTTTATCACAGTATCTAATTTATCATCGCTAATATGATCATGGAGCCTTGCCAAGGCATAATACTCTTTGGGTCCGAAAAGCAATATGGAAAGAGCCTTCGTACCCTCTCCCAGTCCAATAGGGAGAAGTCCCGTAGCACCAGGATCCAAAGTCCCACTATGTCCTGCTTTGGAGATTCCGATGATTCTTTTCACCCATGCGACTACCTCATGGCTAGTAGGACCAGGAGGTTTATCTAGCAAAATCAAGCCATAATCTAGTAAAGAGCTAATGGGTCTCCTATCTGGATAATATCCATACTTCTCATTAGTAACATCATCATCCAGTTTGACCAAATTATCAAAAGGAGAAGGTATCAATACTTGCTCAAGCTACACAATGAGAGTTCAGATATATAATCGAAGAACCTATAAGCTGTTTGACATTCTCGAATTTCACCGGAACATGGACCAAGACTTTGCCCACCCAAATGAAGGCATCCTCTCTCTGCACTCTGATTGAAGTTTAATTTATGGCCTTTGGCCCATAATAACCGTTTTGACTGAATGCAATCATATAGATTGATAGATTTGTGAATCTGATTGCCTGGTTTCTCGACCTAAGAATTTTATACTAGAAAGGCTTAACACACACTTAACGTGATTAGGAATCGCCACCGAAGCAGGGGAGAGATTATTGCATCTATCCTTCAATCAGTGAATGGGAATAGTCTTAGGCAAACAGAAATACTTTATCGCACTTATCTATCACATAACCTTCTGAAAGAGTACCTAATCCTTTTGCTTGAAAATGAACTAATTGAATATACCGCAGGAGAACGAACATTCAAGACTACTGGAAAGGGGATGAGATATCTTCAGATGTATGCTCAGTTGGGTCAGCTAATAGTAAAGCGTAATAGTAAGTTGACCTTGTCGGACGCCGCCCCTGCATGGGGATAGTTTTATCACTTAAATCGTCTAGAAAATATACAAACTCCGGGCTGAATATCAAGATCTGTAACCTTAATCCTAATGTTAGCCTAAAAAATACGAACTCCTACCAATTTTGATTGCTTAGATCAATTGAGAGTATTTGTCCCACAGAAATTTTGGGGCGTCAGAGCATCGGTCTTAAGCCTTTACTTGCTGTAACCTTTTATCCACATCATCCCAATTCACAACGTTCCACCAAGCCGAAATATAGTCCGGTCTTTTATTTTGATATTTGAGATAATACGCATGCTCCCAGACATCGCAGCCCAATAGAGGATTTAAGCCTTCAGTTCTTGGGCTGGATTGGTTGGGCATTGCCTTATATTCCACTTTCTTAGTGGATGGATTATAGACCAGCCATCCCCAACCACTACCTTGTATCACCGCAGTATCTGACGAGAATTTTTCCTTAAACCCAGCAAAACTTCCGAAAGATGAACTTATCGCATCCGCTACCGCACCTCCTGGTTCTCCACCACCATTTGGTTTCATATTATTCCAAAATATTCGATGATTATCAAATCCTCCCCCATTGAAATTGATTGCACCTTTTTGAGCTACTGCAACTTGATCCAAATTTGATAAGACTTGTACTATATCCCTTTCTTGAATTTCAGGAGGACATTTCTCAAGGGCTGCATTTAATTTGTCTGTATAAGTTTGATGGTGTTTTGTGTGATGTATCTCCATTGTTCTTCCATCGATATGCGGTTCCAGTGCGTCATAACCATACGGAACCGGTGGCAATTCATATTTTTTCATACATTTTAAAGTAAATCTTTTACTATTAACTGTTCTGTTAGCATGTCCAAATATCATTCAGAGCGTCTGAGATCATTACTTCTTATGATCACGAAGAAGAATCAATCGATCAGAAAATATTCACACTTCTTAAGAATAAAGCGATTACATTGTATCAAACATGTTGCGTTAAATTTCTAGAGAATTGGTCCGCCTGAACTCGTTGGGCTTCAGGGAATTCCTGGGAAACGTATTTATTAAAATCTATAGCACCTGATGGTTGATTAGCGTTTGCCAATAAATGATGATTTGTTACGTGCCAGGAAGAAAGTTTCTTCAACTCGACCTAAGTTTGTAAGGCAAGAGAGTTGGAGATATATCAGGCTTGCAGAAAATTGGAGGAAACCAAAAGGCATTGATAACAAGATGAGGAAACAGGTCTCCGGAGTCCCACCGCTTGTCAAAGTAGGATACAGAGGACCTAAGAAAGCAAGAGGTCTACATCCTTCGGGATATAAAGATAGATTGATTCATAACATCAGAGATCTGGAAAAATTGGATCCCAAAATTGATGCTGCGAGGATTGGTCACTCTGTAGGCCGACGGAAACGAATAGATATTGTGAATAAGGCCAACGCTTTGGGTATCAAGGTTCTTAATAAGGGTAATATAACGCAGGAAAGTATTCAAGAGGATCAGAATAAGGAGCAACCGTAATGGTAATTAATATACGAAAGAAGCGAGAACTCGTCGCACGGATATTGGATGTAGGAGTGAATAGAGTTAGATTTGAACCGGATAAGCTTGAGGATGTGGCTGACTCCATTACAAGGGAAAATCTTAGAGCACTCATCAAGAACGGGGCCATCTGGACCGCAAGGCGGCAAGGAACTTCTAGATTTAGAGCTAAGCTGAAACATATGACAAGAAAAAAGCGCGGAGTGGGAAAAGGCTCTAAGAAGGGGAAAAAGACTGCTAGAGTAGGCAAGAAGGAACTTTACATTACAAAGATTAGGGGCATGCGACATTACTTAAAGGTCCTGAAAGATCGAAATGACATAGATAGAGGAACTTATTGGTCGCTATACAAGAAAGCCAATGGTGGTCAGGTTAGAACGCTGGCACATTTGCGAGATTTAGTAAAAGCTTCTAAATCAAGGTAAGTAAAAAGATTTTTCTCTAGGTGCGACAATGACACTGTATTATCTGATAGATGACCTGTTCGAAATCAGGTGTATCTTAGAGCCAGTAGATTGTTTCTGAAAATCCGTTTTCAGCCTCGAACAATATTCGGATCTAGAATCAGGGGATGTTTACGAGATTTATAAAGCATCGTTCGACCGTCAAGGATCTACAGGTAACAAGTTGGGAGATTAGATGTAATCCAATTTAATGACAATAATAAAGAAAAAAGGATGCACGAATTACTTGACTTTGCTAACCTTTGATGAATCCCAGAATAAAGCCCGCGGCTAGGCTGCCCACCAGAGGAATTCCAAAAACTGCCAACACTGAAGATATACTTTGCTCAGTTCCTGGGATATTTGAGCTGCTTACGTTGCCCATCAAACCCGATCCTGCTTCGTGTATCTTGCTCCAGTCAACTGAAACATATTGTTGATACCCAAGGGCCACATAGGCAACTATCACCAATCCGGCGATTATAAGGACGATCTTGATTACCTTTTTTATCGCATACCCCATAAGAAATCCTGCTATGCCTCCTACTGCTATCGGAGTAGCACTCGATGCTAAAGAACCCAAATCCATACTCATTTTGTTTGCTGATTGGTAAACAGCCCAAATATCTATATGGAGTCTGATAGTTTGTATCATAACCTTATCTCTATGAAATTCGCCTCGCCTCCTTCCTCGTTCTTGGATTTCGAGATATGGTTAGTTGCTAAAACGAATTAGGTTACGTTTAACACCTTGCTTTAGGAGAGTTGCGGTGATATAATGTGATATAACCGATCAGAGATCAATGGTGCGAGCTGTGTAGTCTTCTAAAATGTGAACGAGACCTAATTGCACCATCTGCGTCAGTGTACGTTACCCCGTCATGGAAACAGTATTTAAAGCCATTTTCTCGCAGATTACCAATTATCTCAGGGGAAAGAGGTTGTATGTGCCCTAAGATCAAATCCGTGTGAAATTGATGTGGCTTGAGTTCGGCTTCGTGTCCATGTCTGGCCAGCATATATAAGATTGCCGCAAATAGAGTAGGAGCCGGCTTGGTATTTGACTTATTCATATAGTCATGCAGGTACACTTGTTCAATCCCCAAACAAATTATTAAGCTTCATCTGATTCTCCAATTCGCGAAATGTGTACATAGGAGGGGAACAGACAAAATTCTTGCAAATATATGCTCTAGTTGAACGATTTGTTCGGGGACCTACAGGTTCCAACTTCCCTTTGAAGAATGGCAGTTGTTGTTCTAGTTGGTTGAAGTCGATATTAGATCTTACGTATGCAAATATACCATTGGGAATATACGCTCTATTTAGAAGCGTCTGCAATTTGAAGAAGGTGTCCTCATTTGGCTCTCTTCCTTGTACTACTGTGAATTCGATCGGCCTTTTCACGTACATATATAATGAGATAAGGAAATGTCCGAAGCCGAATGGATTATCTCTAGCAATAGAAGACACTGACCTAAAAATGTCTTCCGATTTTTTTAGGTAATCATTTCTTTGAGAAAAATGATATAACCTCATTAGATTTAATGCTGCGACAGAATTTCCGCTGGGAATGGCAAGGTCGTAATAATTTTTCGTTCTGATTATTAGTTCCTCATGGTCGTCCGATGTGAAAAAAAATCCATCATTCCCACGTTTATCCCAAAAATGATCTAGCATAAAATCTGTGTGTCTGAGGGCGGAATTTATATAGCGTGGAATAGGAAGAATTTCGAACAGATCAATCAATGAATTTACATAGAAAGCATAGTCATCAAGATAGCTATTCAATTTAGGCTGACCGTTTTTGAAAATCCTGCAAAGTCTCCCATCGGGGGACGACATTCTGGCCTCTATGAAATCTGTTGCCTTGACAGCTGCTTTGAGATATGTTTCTTCTGAAGTAACTCGATAAGCCTTTACTAGTGCAGATATCATTAGTGAATTCCATGAAGTAATCGTTTTGTCATCTTTCCCTGGATGTACACGGTGCATTCTTGCTTCGAACAATCTTGCCTCAGATCTTCTAAGAATATCATTGATAAGCTGAACAGGTTTGTCGAATCTTTGTGATAGAAATGCTTGGTTATGTTGGCTATTCAGAATATTTTTACCCTCAAAATTACCTCCATCAGTAACACCGTAGTACAAGCAAAATATGTCAGCATCCGTCTTATTGTTTAAAATTTCCAAGATTTCTCTTTTCGTCCATAAATAATATCTACCCTCCTCTCCTTCTGAATCAGCGTCCTCAGCAGAATAAAAGCAGCCGTCCTCTGAGGTCATCTCTCTGAGGACGTATCTAACGCTTTTATGCAAAACTTCAATATACTTTTCATCTCGAGTTACTTGGTAGATTTCAGAGAAGAGTTGGATGAGTAATGCGTTGTCATAGAGCATTTTTTCAAAGTGTGGAATTAGCCATCTTTGATCAGTTGAATACCTAGCAAATCCTCCCCCAAGATGATCGTGTATACCTCCTGATACCATCTTATCAGCAGTGAATACAACGAAGTCCTTGAACTTGGAAATCTTCGACAATTCATAGTATCGTAACATGAACAATAGATTGGAAGGGTTTGGAAACTTGGGAGCTTGTCCAAATCCGCCATATGCAGAATCACCGAAATGTAGCAGGCTTACAGCCGCTTCATCCAGTATGGAGCGCTCAGGTTCTCCCCCCAGTGGATGACTAGTAGAAATATCTTCAGCAGCGCCTGACAGCGCATGCATGAATTCAGAGGTAGCGCTAAGGACCTCATTCCTATTGTTAACATATGTATCAGCAAGTTGTTTAATAATAGACATAAAACCAGGCATTCCATATCTAGAATTCTTTGGGAAATATGTCCCGATATAGAACGGCTTCTGATCAGGCGTCAAGAAGACTGAAAGTGGCCATCCTCCATTCCCTGATGCCAGTTGACACACACGTTGGTAGACATCATCGAGGTCAGCTCTTTCCTCTCTGTCAACTTTAATGTTTACGAAATTTTCATTCATAATCCGTGCTATATCCTCATCTTCAAAAGATTCGTGGGCCATAACATGACACCAATGACATGAACTGTAACCTATACTCAAGAAAATGGGTTTATCTTCGGATCTCGCCTTTTCAAGCGCGTTCTTACCCCACGGATACCAATCTACGGGGTTGTAAGCATGCTGCAAAAGGTAGGGGCTGGTTTCGTTGATTAACCTGTTGGGCTTTTTCTTATTCTTCTCAATATGATTATCATCCATGGAATGAGAGCAAAATGGTTGTGATATTATATAAATACTAGCAGAATTGCTTTCTGGTCAGAGGAGACATTAGAGAAATTATCTCGCAAGTACTGCTGTAGATTTTTAGTATGGAAGCACAACACTTCTTAGAAGTGCCTGAAGACTGTGTAGTTTTTTCAATGGCACTTCTTAGTGGAAAGAATCACAATAGGGATTTTATAATCTCCTAGTCAGGTAGTTTTCAACATCTCAGGTCTAATCATGCTCCAGTAAGGTAAACAAAAAAAGGTCACCGCAAACCGTCTATCAATAGATGTTGACTCTGAATCGTCATTAATGTTTTTGGAGAGATTTATCAATTGACCACTGTCAGTTCCAATCATGGGATGCAGCGTAGCGACTATTGGGTCGCCTCCTGCAATAGACGCAGCTACAATAAGTCGAGGTATTTCATGCCCTTTGATCCTCGGTATCTTTCTTGATGATTTCACCTGTATAAGCCATTTTCTTTGTTTCCGATTAGAATCTAACACTGCGACTATATCAGCAGGTCCTCGGCTATTCTTCGACAAACGTACCCTCCAGCCATTTAATCTTAGGTATAAAGCTACTATGTACTCTGCCTCTCTCCCGAATGTTCCGATCGAATAAGATAGTTTCAACCTTAAGATACATACGATCCTCAGGTCAGCTTTAACTGTTCTTGTAAAAAATCTCTGATATACCAATGAAATGTCCCTTCCATTTGGCTGCGAGCTGCCAATGAGTCGGGAATATTCCTTTGTTGGAAGTATCCGACTATATAATCATGACTGAAGAATATGAATATATTCTATTCATGATGAAATTTTCTAATGATCATAAGGAACACCGATCCATACAAGTTAAAGAGATGCATATCTTGCAAAAATCTAATTCCAATAAATACCAAATATTTTACTATGTCACTATCGCTTCAGCATGTTTGTCTCGGCTGTGCAGATAGAGAGATTCCTAAACTAATTCAAAATCTCCAGCAGGATCTACGAAAAATAAAGGAAGAATTGAAGAATAGGTAAAATAAAATACAACATTCAGATTTACCCGTATTTGGAATGCAGAGAGTCAAATGTCCATAAAAGATGATTATTTTAATCCAGAGTTGACAATCAATAGCGGCCAGATGTTCTTATGGCAAAAAATAAGGGATGCTTGGTATGGAATTCACACCGATCGCGTGTTAAAACTTTCAATTGAAGATCAAAATAATGATCAGGATTACAAACGTATAAGATATGAATCGTTTCCGGAGGATCGCGGATGGGAAAAGAAGTTGTTTAGAATGGATGACGACATTGGCAGAATACTCAATACCATTTCATTTGACCCACTCGTACGTAATTCGATCATGAGATATAGAGGCCTTCGAGTCATGAGACAGGACCCTATTCAATGTATGTTTTCGTTCCTATGTGCTAGTAATATTAATATCCAGCGAATTCGCAAAATACTTTTTAATTTATGTAGGCAATTTGGAAAAAAAATCACCGTGAATGGAGACCAATTTTTCACGTTCCCAAGGCCAAGAGATCTCCATGAAGCAAACATATCAGAGTTAGTTACATGTGGCACGGGTTACAGAGCTAAGTCGATCAAAATGCTTGCAACCAAGATATACGATAGAGAGATCAATCCTATTGAGCTTACTCGAATGCGATATGAAGATGCAAAGCGAGCTCTGCTAGACATCTCCGGAATAGGAGACAAGACAGCAGATTGCATCCTCCTATTCTCGCTTGAGAAATTGGAAGCATTCCCCATAGACACATGGATAGCGAGAATACTATCTCACAATTACGAACTTCCAGTTGGTAAGAAAAAAACTGGAATTAACAGCCAAAAACATCAACTTACTCATCAGCAATATCGATATCTATCTAGCCACATGAGGATGCATTTTGGTATATACGCAGGCTACGCCCAACAATATCTATACTATTACAGTAGACATATCGCTGGAAGAAAGTGGTAAGGATCTGGCCTAAGAGATAAAAGCTCATAATGCTTCAATGTGGGAAGAAATACCTTATGGTACTAACTTGTAGGGTTCAAGGCCCATCCTAGCCTACATGGCATGATAGCAAATCCTTAAAAACTCGAAGCGGCAAGGTGGAGTTTAGTAATGTCTCAATCCTTTATATTGTAATTCATATACAAGATGATAGGAGACTATAATCCCATGGATACGAAAAATGAATCCCAATCAAACTTACTTGGTGATTATACTATAGAAGGGAACAAAGGTCTGTATTTGTACGGAGATTATACGCCGTTTGAAGATAAGAAGAATATTATCTATGTTTTGAAGGATTTTGTATCTACCTCTGCAAATATAATTGAGATTCATAAGAATGTAGGCACCCTTCGATTCGTTTTGGAGAATGTTGATGTTTTTCAGGATGAGGTTATAAGAAAGATCGGGAATTTGCAAAACTCGGTAGAATCGTCGTTAGATGTATTTCATACCAAGTATCACGAGAAAATCGTGAGCTCCTCTGATGTCAAGAATGAAGCTGAATCTTCATTCTTTCGCATGAGAGCTCCTCTAATAAACTCAATTGGGGATATAGAAAGGAAATTTACAAAGTACGCTAATGAATACAGAGAAGAAATACAGGAGAGGATTATTGATTCATACAATAATGCTATTACTTTACTTCAGCTCTGGCTTTCGAAGGATGATTATAACTTGCCTGGTACTCTCCTCGAAAGGCGAAACAAGGTGTTGACAGTGAAAATAGACAGGGATCCTTATACATATACTATTACTTCTGCAAATGAGATCATCGTCATCACCAACACAGATCCAGCTAGTTCTGCCGGTAACAATATTAACAATCTCGAGAACCTGCCTGCATCTACGTTTTCGTACCATTTCACTATTGATTCTACGTTTTCTGAGTTTTGGAAACATCGAAGAAAAATATCCGATTTAGGAGTAGAAGATCTGTTGATCCCAATCGGGTTCAAGAAATCAATATCAGAAAAACTACGACGGTCTTTCGGGCTTGGATCAAGTCAAGAAGACCCCCAATACTTGTCTGAGAGAGAGGTCGAGTTTGTCCACGCAAGTAGTCTATACATAACGTACATCAAAATGCATAGTGGCAAGACGTTAGCTGTTAAGCTCTCAGGAGACCCTTCAAAGAGTGACGAAAAATCAGTCGAGATAGAGTACGATTTACCGGACTTGATAGCAGAAGAGAAAGACGCAAAAGAAGCCAATAGTAATAGTGGTAGTACTACTACAGTAGAATACTACAAGGGACTCGCATTAGAAGGCAGATTGCCTAGAATTGATTACATTGACAAAGATGAACGAAGGAAAATAGATCTTACTCAGAAAGAATTTCAAGAAGGGACAGACATCCTTAAACTCGTAATGATGGGAAAAATGTTAGTAGATAGAATAAGCGACATCTCGAATACATCTGTAGTATCGCCTCACATGAAGCTAGACTCGATCAGGGTAGGAGATAAGGATGGTATACTGAGCTCAAATGATTCAAACAAGACGCTACTATACTACGAAGACATTGTAATGTCTTTTCTTGAACTTGTTGCAGTGGGATTTTCGCCTTTAATCCAACGTATTTCCAATAAGAGCCCTGTGAAGGGAGAATTAATTTTGAGGTACGAAACTGATGAAAAGGAAAGAAAGGAGTATGTATTACGAACTGAGGAACTAAGTGCACCTTTGTCCCATGAAGATGGTAGAAGGGTACTAGAAAGACTCAAACTTTAGTTCGTATTGTACAACTCAGAGAGCAAACTTATCTGTCATGACAGTAAGAATAATGGATAGCCTAGAGTTTGCGTAGAGAACGATGCTGCCAGTTACGGACTTGTGCGGACAACTCTATTCAAAAGTTGATTACAGCCTAGGCATCAATTTCCATCCATAAAAGTCCTATAAATCTTGAGTGCGTCAGTTTCGCTAGTTGCTCCCACTATGGTAGCCGCTCCACTGGTAAGGATACTTATTGATACCTTCCCCTCGACCCCATTGCCTGAGGCGGTTATTCCTAAATTTCCACGGGATGTCACGTCATACCCAAGATGCTCTGCATTTTTTATCATCATGGAGAGACTAATGGAAGAGAGTCCAAATGGCGCCACGGTATAAGTTCTCTTACCCCTATCTCGCCCACAAAGCTCTTCAACAAATAACTGATCTCCTGCAACTACCTTAGCTGCTGAGATAGTAGCAGCGGGGCCACAAGATGGACAAGCTTCTTGTCTTAGCATTTGTAACTTCTCCATCGTCAAATCGTTGAGATCTATATAGAGCAGCTTATCGACTAACGATGGCTTTTGACCTGTGATTATTTTAATAGCTTCTGACACCTGCGTTCCTGCAACTAAGTAAAGTATCGATGGATGAACACCTTCCGTACTACAAGTAGGCATTTCTTCCTCCTCTAATTCAGGGAACATACACCGCAGACATGAAGATTCACCGGGAAGAATCGTACACACTGAACCAACCATCCCCAACGCCCCAGCATAAATGAACGGTATCTTTTGCTTTATACAAGCATCATTCAATGCGTATCTTGCATCAACGCTGTCAAGTGCATCGATAACTATGTCTGCTCCCTCTACTATGCTTTCTGCGTTATATCTTGTAACAGAGATCGGTATTGCCTCAATTTTGGTGGATTGATTTAATTTCTGCAAGCGCTCAGCAGCTACTTCCACCTTAACTTTACCGATATCATCCTCGTTGTACAAATGCTGTCTATGAAGATTAGAAATTTCGATAACATCCCTGTCTATTATTCTTAGTTTACCCACACCCATAGCACTGAGCATTGTTGTGACAGGATTGCCTATTCCCCCGACTCCAACTACACACACAGTAGCCTTCCTTAGTTTTTCCATCCCAGTGAAACCGATTTCTTCGAGCATGATCTGCCTTGAATATCGCTGCATGTCATTCCCAGAAAACTGTCCATCTCCTTCTCGTTCTCCTCCTCCTGCGACTGCAGGGAGTATGTAGATCGTGTCATCTTTGTTCAATGCCGTGGCCAGGCCATCGCTACTGAATCTTACGTTTTTTCCGTTTAGGTAGATATTGATCAATGACCGTGGTTTACCATTAAGATCAAATACTCGTCTCTTGAAATCTTCGCCCATTGTCTCTGACACTTTTTGAAAGGCGTCACTCAAACTTTCAGCTTCGATGGGTAATTTACGTTCTCCTCCACCTTTGTTTAGGACTGACGGAATTACAAATTCTATCTGAACCATACTCTGTCAGCTCCAATCTCTAGTTCATCTAATCAGCGCCGATACTACCTGTATATCAGGCTTTACAGCATCTAGTTTTGGAAGTACATCCACAATTGCTTCGGTCGCTTTTAGCCCGTTACCGGTAACATAACACACAATATTTTCGTCCTTATCAATTCTGCCATCCTGGACCAACTTTTTAAGCGCTGCGACAGATACACCTCCAGCCGGTTCTGTAAAGATCCCCTCGGTCTTTGCAAGAGCCAGAATACCATCCACAATCTCTTCGTCGGTGACCTCTTCTGCAATACCATTATACTGAGCAAGACGTCTAAGTACATAAAGTCCGTCGCCAGGATCGCCGATTGCCAGACTTTTTGCTATCGTTTCAGGTTTTTCTATTGGTCTGACTTCATTGCTTTTGTTTTTAAAAGCGTCGACTATTGGTGCACAACCATGTGGTTGAGCTGCAATAATTTTCATTTTTGACACATCATCTATCAGGCCTAAGTTTTCCAGTTCCTCAAATCCCTTACAAACTGCGTTGAGCATAGCCCCACTACCTACCGGAATTATAAGGGTATCTGGAACTTGCCAGCCTAGTTGTTCTGCAACCTCGAAGGCGAGTGTCTTTGAGCCTTCAACGTAATATGGTCGCATATTGATATTAACTATCCCAATACCTTTGGAATCACCAATCACAGATGCAACTCGGTTGGCGTCATCATAGGTGCCGTCTACTGCAACAAATTCTGCACCATATGATAATGCTTGAAAGATTTTTACTCTCTCAATATCAGAGGGTGCAAAAATAAAGCATGGCAACCTAGCCTTGGCAGCATGTGCGGCTGTTGCAGAGGCTAGATTCCCAGTAGATGCACAACCGACTGCTCTTAACCGAATTTCTTTTGCTTTAGATACTGCAACGCCAGCCGGTCTATCTTTGAATGAATAAGTAGGATTGACAGAATCATTCTTTATGAATATATTCTTCAAGCCTCCAATCTGTTCTCCCAGCCTATCTGCTAGTTGGAGCGGAGTGAATCCTGCACTTAAACTAATAATGTTATTTTTGTTTGCAATTGGCAAGAGTTCAAAATATCGCCAATATGACTTCTCCGGCCTCCTTGAAAATAGATCCCTTGTTAGGGCAGAATTGGTCTCATATTCAACATCTACAGGACCAAAACAATCCTCGCATATATATCTAAAATCTGGCTCATACTCCCTGTTACACTCCCTACATTTAAGACATCTTACAGTCCCCATAAGAATCAGACTATATCGATTGGCGGTATAAATAAGGATCTCTAATAATAAGTTTAGTAATACTGAACTTCGTTACATAAAGAGAATTAATTTAAATACCAACTTTGTTGTGAGAATTAATACGATATTGATACTAAATACTGATTTTCTCACAGTTATTAAGAGATTTTGCTTTTATTGCAAATATTCTTTAGTGAAATTTCGAGACATATTCAGTACTCCTGTTGACCCCACCTACAATAATAATTAGATATAAACCCCAATATTAGGAATAACCCCATGGGTATATAAAAGAATGAAGGTTTCCACTAGATCTTCCATAAACTCAGTGATGGTCCATGTTGGGCTAGACGACACAGATTCAACGCAAGGCAAGTGCACCACCCATGCTGCTTATAGGATTACTGACTACCTATTGAATAACAAGTCTATTGAATTTGTCGACTATCCTCTGCTTATCAGGTTGAATCCAAATATTCCTTGGAAGACTAGAGGCAATGGGGCTGTATGCTTGAGATTCAGAACCTCACATCACGAAGATGTTTTGGACAGGATAATTGATTTAGTTCACAAAGAGAATCTAGTAGCAACCGGCGCTAATCCTGGAATAGCAATCTACCGGGGGGAAACAATACCATACACTATTCAATGTTTTGCTCGTAAAGCGTTATACGACGTAGTTAGCAGGAAGACGGCAGAAGAATTAGCCAGACGTCATCAGATTCGTTTTTTCATGGACGGAAATGGACAAGGGCTGGTTGGATCTATAGCGGCTATTGGTACGCTTCTACAAGAAGACCACACTTTCGAAGCTGTCGCCTATAGAAAACAGGAAAAATGTGGAACGGTGAGAATACTTGATAGTGCACAGGTAGTTCAATATGATGCAGAAACGTTTCCTTACACCTTCAATAACTACGATAAAGCACACCATAGAGTACTGATCCTTCCTCATGGCCCAGATCCTGTTTTCTGTGGGGTAAGAGGTGAAAGTGCAGAGGTAGTGGTCTCAGCACTCAGAAAATTAAAGATTAGTGAGAAACTTGAAGGGTATATGGTGTTTAGAACAAATCAAGGTACGAATCAGCATCTTCAAAATGAGGTGGGATTCACAGACATTAAATGTTACACGGCCGGTTTTAGCCAATGTAGAGTCGATTCTAGACCCACGGTGATTGAAGGTGGCCATGCGATGTTCAGCGTTAGGGATCCCGTTGGTGCCGTTATTAATGCTGCAGTCTACGAACCGACAGATATGGTAAACATTGCATCCAAACTAGAAGTGGGGGACGTCATAAGAATAGGGTTTGGTGTCAGGAAGCCTAGTTCAAAACATCTTAGAACACTAAATGTAGAATATTTGCTAGTGTTAGAGACCAAGGAAATATTTGAAACTGTTAACCCCATCTGCTTAACCTGTAATAAGCGGATGAAATCAGAGGGAGCTAACAAAGGATTTCGATGTTGGAAATGCGGGCTTCGCAACAGGGGAGCTAAAAAAATCTTGATCCGCAAACCTCGAACGATAGAGACCAAGCTCTTTATTCCTAGTCCTAGGGCTCACAGGCATTTAACTAAACCCATTCATCGTTACGGAATGGAGAAGAATGTGACAAGTACCTCGGAAATAAATTTGTGGTCGGCGTGGTTCTGTAAAACCTAGTGCGGGGGGGGTCGAATGAAGACCGACAATTCGTGCCCAAAATATGTCAATATCAATGTTGTAAACACATGATAGCGGGGGGTTGATTTGAACTTACGGCATGTACGCGTGAACGTAACAAGTAACCGCTCTGCGGGTTATGAGCCCGCCGGGATAACCTAACCTTCTCGTTGGAGAATCTGGCTTCCCCACCCCGCTAAAAATGCATCAGAGATGAGATAATATATCTTTATTTGTCTCAAAAATCGACATCTTGAAGAACAGGCACCTCTAGCGAATTGTATTTCTGTTCATTGTGATGCAATTCACCTTTATATCAAGTTGAACTTGGGCAAGGCTATTAAGAATCATGTCATAGAGCGTCGAGATAGATGACGATGTTTCGTTACGGCCCGGAAGTTGAATAAGAACTGACGCCTCTATCAGGTTTTTACGAGGACCGCCTTCACGGCTTCCTATTGCGGTATCTTGTATGTGATGCTACAATCTACGAACTCAGTTCCAGAATATGGCAACAGAAACCTTCTTCATCTCGTTACGTCAATCGATCTGATAATGTAACTCTGAAAAGATAACTTGATTTTCTAGGCAAAACATTAGAATCACTGATGGAGGGGTATCAATACTTCATTGAAGGAGATGCGGACACCATTATCGATCGCCTTTCCCTAATACCGGAACAAAGAAAAAGATATAGGCTTATAGTCACCTCGCCCCCCTACTACAGGCATCGAAAATATGGCGATGACATAAGGGAGCTGGGCAGAGAATCCTCTGATTGCGCTTTTGTTGAACGGCTCATCATCTTATTTGCAAAATGCAGAAGGCTTTTATGTGATGATGGAAGTTTGTGGATTGTAATTGGGGATAGCAGGAGAAATTACGCCAAGCTCTTGATCCCTCATCGTCTCACCGCGGGTTTAGTCAAAGAAGGTTACATTCTTCGGGAGGACATTATTTGGTACAAGAGAAATTACGTAGCTTCAGGTTCTCAAATTAACTTCTCCCAGGCTTATGAATATGTTCTATTCTTCTCAAAACGTACTGCATGCTTTACCAATATGGATTTGATAAGAACCAAGGGCAATGAAGCAAGGGAGGGACGAAATAAAGAACCTCCCCTAAATATGCTACAATTTGGTCCAGTTCGGCCAGACAAGAAAAAGATTGCCCGCATCATGGAAAAAATAAAAAAATGGAGCTCTGCTTCGGCGACGGAATTTTTGCCGTCTACGAGTGAAATAGCAAGAGCATACGGCTACGACCCCGAAAAATATTGTCCCACTTGCTATCGAAAGTTTAAGCGTCATGCCACGAGGAATAGAATTGGAGATCACAAGCATTATCCCATATTTGCAGTATGCAATTTGAGAGGCAAGAATCCGGGAAATGTGTGGGACATCGCTACCAAGGCCCACCATGGAAATGAGCACTTTGCAATCTTTCCTGAAGAGCTGGTGGAGAGAATAGTCAAATTTGCTACACAAAAAGGAGATTGGGTGATGGATCCGTTCTCAGGTAGAGGGACCACAGGCATTATTTGTAAAAATTTGAAAAGACGTTTTGTGGGTATTGACCTTTATCCAAATAATATCTCACTCTCAGAGAGGAATATTCAAAACGTGTGAGCTTACGACTATTAATAGCGCCATAACATCACCCCCATACCTCCTATATTAACCACGAACTTTTATATTACCAGATTTGGTACATCATCAAAAGCCACAACATGCATGCTGCTGTTTTCTACTCTCCAAATAATATTTCATTAGAGGAGAGGGATCATAAATTTTCCTCTGGCGACAATCAACGGAGGGGGGTTTTATTGAGGATGAATGCATGCGCAGTTTGCGGATATGATGTGAATGTTTATAGAAATGGACATATCAAGGTCAGGGCCCCCGTCGTCCTAGGGCATGAGATTTGTGGGGAACTCGCAGAATCTACCAGTTTTTCAATAGCACATTCTTATCCAGATGGAGATGTTTACAAACTTGATCTAGTTGAAGGCACACGTGTGGTACTTTCACCCGTTGTACCTTGTATGAATTGTATGTATTGTGATAGCGGACAATACAACCTATGCAGCAACCTTGGGGAAATTGGGTCTTCTATAGATGGAGGATTTGCCGAATTCGTACGCATTCCAAACAATACTCTGGGAATTGGTGGACTTATCCCACTCCCCGATTGTCTTACCAATGAAGAATCGACATTGATTGAACCTTTAGCTTGCTGCCTTAACGGCTTTAAGCGCATTAATTCCCTCGTTAATGATCGGTTGGAAGATAAAACATTTGTGATACTTGGAGACGGACCAATTGGGCTCATTCACTTACAGCTTGCAAAATATCTATATGGTGCTAAAGTGATAGTTGTCGGACGAGTAGGTCATCGACTACAAGCTGCAAGAAACATGGGGGCCGATTTTGTTCTAGAGCTAGAAGAGAATAAAGACACACTACCAACATCTGCAATCAAAGAGGTGTTAGACTTAACTGATGGAAAAGGGACAAGTGTATCAATAATTGCCACTCCAAATCCTGACGCGTTAGAGATAGCTGCTGGAATTGCCTCTAAGAATTCAATTATTAATATCTTTGCAGGTATGCCAAGGCATCTGAGTTTTCAACTGGATCCCAATTGGGTTCACTATAATCAGATTGCTCTTATTGGAAGTTTTAGTGCCACGCCTAAATTGATACATGAATCAATTACACTTGCCGCCAAAAAACGGGGGATTAGCCTTTCTTCGATTATCACTCATCGGTGTAAGCTCGATGAAATATACAAGGCTCTTGAAATTACTGAAGAATTTTTGGGTTTACGTGTAGTAATAAATTCCTTCTAAATCATTACGTCTAAGAAACAAGAAAGTGTGAAATCTAATAATTGCAACCATTTGATCCGTATGCTGCCCCTGAAATGGTTAATGATAGGAATTCGTCGAGAAATTAGTAATTATGCTGATGTTTGAAATTCGAAGAATTCAAATCATGTTGCTGAAATAACGATTTGATTCGTTTCACACCGTCTATCGTTGTTATGAACTTAGCCGTTGTGTGAGGGACTAGGCTCTGCCAGTCCCTATCCAATACCATACGACGTCGAATTTGAGTTGCTGACAAATATCTTCTCTTAAGTAATCGTGGTTGTACTACCTTTACTCCCCTCTCGGTAAAGAGGGATTTGGTAAAGGGATCATTTGTGTAAACTCTGTCATATCGGGGCACTAGTAAATCCATCTGATGTGTCCAGAGATAGTGAATATCGGTATCTGGAACCGGGATCAACATAATCATATGCTCATCAATTTCTTGCTCTGCGATTAGAGTCTCACGGATCATCTCTATACGTTCACCTGCTGTGAACGGATTTCGATATTCATGGCTTCTTTGAGAACTTCCGACCACTATTATCAATTCGTCTACTTCTCTGGACGAATCTCGTACTGCCGATAAATGGCCCAAGTGGAATGGTTGGAACCTTCCCACAAGAATTCCTCTTGCTACTGCCATAGATTATTACCCCCGTAGTTGAAGGTCCAATTTAAAGGAACATAGTTAGCATAAGGTTATCGAGAGCAAGCCAACAAATCGTGTCTGGGGAATGTACCCATATTCATGTGAATCGGCTTCCAATCGTAGCATCCAATGGAGATGAAAGAGGTGTTCGTG
This sequence comes from Nitrososphaeraceae archaeon, assembly GCA_049578985.1. Taxonomy (GTDB): domain Archaea; phylum Thermoproteota; class Nitrososphaeria; order Nitrososphaerales; family Nitrososphaeraceae; genus TH5896. The sequence goes on along the minus strand of JBAUMZ010000142.1, from coordinate 17,310 downwards.
AAGTGAAGTGGGAAAGAAATTTTCGTCCACTCTCGACGCCACCTTAGGGGATTTACATACCAAATCAATGCTCAGAGAATCATAACTGCCACAACAATAAAGTTCGGACCAAGAATATAACAAAACAATTTGCTTTAATATGCCAAGGATCTTATTATAATCATTGTTTCCTGTTCGTAAGAAAGATAGAGACGTAGAAACGAAGAATGGAAAGCACGGAGTTCTATATGGCTCTTGGTTCGATGATCTAAACAAGCTGACAAATGAAGAGCTTATGCGCATGTACAACGTGATTTCAACAGGATCATACGAGTTTGCAAAGAATGCTTGGTATTTTCCAATAGGAGGTGACCAGAGGTGTCCGATAATGATCGCTAAAGGCTATAAGCTTCCAATTACATCAAATGAGATGATAGATTTCCAAGATATAGCTTTAGGCCTCGAGAAACAATTCAAGGAGTTCGTCGATGCATGGGATTACGGAAAAATTACGACAAAAGATATAGAGAGTGCAATACTCGAGTTGTTTGAAATGAGAAGTATCAAGATTATTCAAGATTAGATCTAAAGTTGCTAATGTATTTCAGGTAGCATTCCATTGGCGTTAGCAATTCAATCATGCAATGCGCTGTGTTTATGGTGTGTTTATGATCTAATTATTGCTCATTTTCTGAGAGATAGTTCCAGAAAATCGTTTGTGGGCATCCCAATACATATGTCTTGATAAGAATTACTTTTGTTAGGCAGCTAAGAATATCAACTCTGGTCTGAGAGTTCCCCAAACAATTAATACCCTATAACAAGTAGGGATTATCTCAAATCGCGGTGGGTAGAATACGATGAGGGACCTAAAAAATAATGTACCCGATTCTAAGCATGGAATGAATGACAAAAATGTTTCACCTGGAGACTGGGTTGTCGTAACTACACATGGTGGGGATACGTTTCAAGGTACTCTTATGCCCAGATACGGATCAATGGACAAGAAACACGTAGTCATAAAATTAAAGAGCGGATACAATCTAGGGATTTCATCTTCCAATGTAAAGGCTATTTATAAATCCGAGTACAGATTTGGACGTGATACAAATCTTGCAGATAACACCCAGCCACGGCTACAGATAGGGAAAGAAAACTTGCAGCATGTTCACAAAATTGCACTTATTGGCACTGGAGGAACTATTGCTAGTAAAGTAGATTATCGGACTGGAGGAGTAAGTGCTGCTTTGACTGCATCAGAGATCTATGATGCTGTACCTGAGCTCAGGAATTACGCATCTATAGACGCTGATTTCATGTTCAACGAATACAGCGAAAATCTTGAGCCTCATCATTGGACTCAGATCGCCAATAGGATTTCTGAGAAAGTAAGGAGTGGAGACTATCGAGGCATAGTAGTCTCACATGGTACCGATACGATGCACTACACAGCAGCTGCACTGAGTTTTGCTCTTCACAATCTCCCTATCCCTGTTGTTTTGGTTGGATCACAAAGATCATCTGATAGACCCTCCTCTGATGGAGCCCTTAATCTGATAGGTGCCACGATTTTCGCGATAAAATCTCCTTATGCTGGAGTATTTGTTGCGATGCACGGAAGCACTTCTGATGACATTATCTCCTGTCATTTGGGAACAAGGGTTAGGAAGAATCATACAAGCCGGAGAGATGCATTTGAATCAATTGACAGATTGCCCATCGCGACACTGAATAATGCAGAGGTGAAGATAGAGTCACAATTTGTTAACATTGACATTCCAAATCGTCTCAATAATTACGATAAAAAACTCCAGAACAATTTCGAAGTCGAGTCGAAATTTGATCCAAGGGTTGCTCTGATAAAATATTATCCAGGTCAAGACCCAAACCTAGTTAGATATGCAGTCCAGACTGGATCTAGGGCAATCGTTCTTGAAGGAACTGGATTAGGACACGTAGGAAGAAAATTCTTTCCTGAGATTGCAAAAGCCATCAAATCGGGTGTGTTGATATTCATGACATCTCAATGTATCTGGGGAAGGACAAATATGAAAGTTTATGACACAGGCAGAGACTTGATCGAATTGGGGGTTTTGCCCCTTGAAGATATGACTTCAGAGACGGCTGTGGTAAAGGCAATGTGGACAATGGCAAACTCGCATGACAATGCAGAGGCAGCAAAAATGATGCAAAGAAACATAGCCAATGAGGTATCATTAATGTCACCGATAAATAGGCGATCGCTGTATTATGGGAAGGATTAACGAGTTTGACAACCAAAGCACCTAGGACTAGTTCAAAGCATTCCCTTCCAGAACTGGACCCAGAAATTTCAGGAGCCGATGTGATGGTAGGCTTGGAGATACATCAACAATTGGCTTCTCAGCGTAAGCTATTCTGTGAATGTAGCAACAAAGGCGCTGAACAGTCAACTCTGACATTCGTACGCAAACTGAGACCTGCCTATAGTGAGCTAGGCGGGTACGATCCAGCAGCCCTCTTCGAAGCTACAAAGATGAAATCTATAAGATATCACAGTCATCCCTTCACGAGTTGTTTGGTTGAAGCAGATGAAGAACCACCCCATTCCGTTGATAAGGAGTCTCTGGAAACAGCACTTATAGTCGCGTTGGCGCTTCATTCTAAGGTAGTTGACGAGATTCACGTTATGAGAAAAATTGTAATTGACGGATCCAATACGACAGGATTTCAACGGACTATGTTGATTGGCACAGGAGGGTACCTCGAAATAGATGGAAACAAGAAGGTGGGAGTACAAAGTGTATGCTTGGAAGAGGATGCGGCTCGACTCCTTTCTGATAATAATATCTCTAGAGATTACTCCTTAGACAGATTAGGTACCCCATTGGTTGAGGTAGCACTTGAACCTATGAGTGGAACTCCACAAGAAGTGTTACAAGTTGCAGTAACATTAGGAAGGCTGCTTAGAGCTAGCAAAAGAGTAGAGAGAGGCATAGGCACTATAAGGCAAGATATCAATGTCTCCGTCAGCGGAGGAGCCGTAGTAGAAATTAAGGGAATACAACAACTAGATCAGCTCATCAAAGTTATTGAATTTGAGACAACAAGACAACTGGGCTTAATAAAAATCGCAGCTGAATTAACTCAAAAACGTCCATCTGACCACAATAATTATGAAATTACGGTAAAAGATTCAACTGACATTTTGAGACACTCTTCCTCTAAGGCAGTAGTCCGGATTTTGGAGAGAGAAAATACTCAATTTATGGCGATAAGGGCGGTGGAATTCGATGGAATTTTAGGATACGAACCTTATGATGGGGTGAGACTTGGCAGACAGTTAGCAGAAATAGTAAGATTCTACGGGCTTGGCGGAATTTTTCATTCTGATGAACTGCCTAATTATGGAATAACCGAATCAGAAGTTGCAGCGATCAAGGAAAGATTGAGTGTGGTAAGCGGACGTGATGCATTTATTTTGATTGGCGGAGACAGGTATAGGGTTCAATTCGCTGTTGATGCAATTATTCAGAGGTTGCACAAGGCGACACAGGGTGTTGTATCAGAAACGAGAGCAGCGACGATGGATGGGAAAACGATTTTCATAAGGCCTAGACCTGGGTCCAGCCGGATGTATCCTGAGACAGATGTCCTTCCTATAAAAATATATGATTCAATGTTGGATCCATTGAGAGATTCCGTACCTAAGTCATTTGAAAGTTACATACAGGACATAATGCAAAGGTATCAGCTCAACCGCAAATTAGCCCTTGAAATTTTTGACTCTGATCGCCTGAAACTCTTTGAGGAGATCGTCAGAAATACAAAAGTACAGCCAACTTTCATTGCCTCAAAAATAACGGAAGATCTCACTAGCCTAAGGAGAAAGGGATTGAATCCAAATAGACTTTCTGATAAGTCGATTAAAATAGCATTTCAATTGCTTGATGGAGGCAATATAGCGAAGGAATCGATTCCAGTAATACTTGAGACCATGCTAACGAAGGATCTCGATGATGTAAAGGAGGCCATTCAGATTCTCGGTCTTAAACAAGTAAGCGAAAGTGAACTGAATGAAATTATAGACAATATAATCAATGATAACATGGTCTTGATTAAACAAAAAGGGAAAGATTCTTTACGAACACTGATGGGAAGGTGTATGTTATTACTTAGAGGCAGAGTAGATGGAAAAACGGTAAGTTCAATTCTTGAAAGTAAATTAGAACAAATTCTATCGTAGAGTAAGGTAATTTCTAGCAATATGCGAATACGATGTACTCTATGCGATGCGGCTGCTCAGCTGGCTGCATCCAGATTTTCGCTGAGTCTTTTATAAGAGAATATATATTGTTCATCTGTGTTAGAATGCGTGAATTTAGATCAGCATGAATGGTTCAATTGACAGCACTATCCCCTCTACGTCAAATGTTCTCACTTCTACAAATGATGAAACAAATCGAAAGGCAACAGAGGCCATTTTTGTGCTTTGTGACAATTGTCATTGGGCTGCTACATTTATTGACAAGTCGAGATTGAATCTCATAGAAAACGGTTGTGTTATGTGTGAGGAATCACTTGTTTCGAGTTTTCCTATTCTTGATAACGAATCATTTACCTTTGATATTACTGAACGAAGGGGTGTAGAATTGAACTTCGGGGCCCGTAGGAAAAAAAATAGGACCTAAGCTATCGGTGATTCTAGTTCCAATCACTCAAGTGACCACCATAGGGTATCGAATCGAAAGGGAATGTGCAAGAAACAATTCTTGTTATACCTGCGATTTTCCACATGACCTGCAAAATTTGGCCTTAGAATTAATTTCCACACCGCAACCGTTGCAGCTCCGTTTGAGTGGCCTTCCTGGCGTGTCTTCGCCAGACATACTCGGGACAGCGATGGTGTCTGGAACGCTCAATTGATGCGGCTCAACTTGCGACCTACTCCCTCTAGTTTCCAGGACGCTCTTTAACTCCAGAACAAAGCGTGCCTCCAGGAAGTTTGCTTTGGTGAGATCTTGTAGATAATCGCTCAACTTGGAAAAAAAAATAACATCATCAATCTTACCTTTCTTGTAAAGCTGAGCATCATCGATGAATGATTCATACTTATCCTGTACGCCTTCTAACACTTGCTTTAGCTGCTCTCCTAGTTCGGCTAAACTGCCCTTAGAAGAACCTTTCGACATTATAATACACCTATTTTCTAGGACTAATATATCCTATTGATGCCGTCGGTAAATATTCATTTTGCTGCTCGAAAGCTGTGTTAAGATAAATCTAAGTTTAAGGCCTTGATAAAACACATTAATATCGATTTGAAGTCCAAATGAAGCACTACGGGAGGGGTTGTCTAGACTGGTTAGGATACCTGCCTTACACGCAGGTGGTCATGGGTTCGAATCCCATCCCCTCCACTGCAACCACGGTTAGAATCCCCGACATAAGAAATAACCAATGTGAAAACAACGGACACATTTTAGGCCGGAAATCAAAGGTATTATTAGAGATCCAACACCGTAACTTTCAATTCAGAATCGAGGAATCATATGGAAGACATCTACAATTTAATTTCGCCGAGAAAAGAAACTGTCTGACTGGATTGAAAGGATTAACATAGACTTAGATCGGTCAGATAGGACATATGCCTTGAAATTTGTGCAGTATGTGAAAGACAATGCAAATGCCATACTCTGGATCACTCGTTACATAACTGCGTTAATCTCCATGAGAAAGTTTATGCGCAAATCATATAGAGATGTAAATCAGGAAGATATCCGTGCACTCATCGATTTTATTGAAAACCATCAGTTGTATCTGAGGTTATTCTGCAAGGTTGTCTATGGCAATAATAAGTTCTATCCAGAGCAGGTAAATTGGTTTTCAATTAAGGTCTCAAAGGACAAGTCACGCAACTATTTTACCTTGGATATGGCCGAATACTTGGATGAAGATCAAATTAAGATACTTATCAAATCCGCATCGTCTGTTAAGAGAAGGGCCGTTATACTTCATAGAGTCCTAATAAGACTTTTGTATCTTGTCTAGTCAATTTCTTTCTTACTTTAAAGTTCAGATTCACGGGGTATCAGTGCCTTGGACGTCAATTTGGTGACTCATGGTATTTGCATCCCTCTATTTTGCCGATACTCGCGAAGAAAACCAAGGAATGATGGATATGTGGAACGGATCGTAATGCCTAATCTCTTAGATATGCGCAGAGATACTACGAATACACGTCTTCATTAGAAAAGTATCGTATCATGGTTCCAATATTACGTCGTTGAAAGTTCTTTCAGTTTTTGCGATTGTTCAATCCCTGTTACGGGTAACCCTCTGGAATCAAGTACTCCTATTTGAGTCAGTAGTGAGGCCTGGTGTGTTCGTGTTCCATCTTATTTCCTCTAAATTTCATAACAACCACGTGGGGTAACTCAACGTACTTTCCTGTAGGTCGTATTCCAGGAATCATTGACTTAATCTCTATGTCGTGAGTAAAACTTAATATTAATTCATCAATGACTTGGTTGGTTCCAAGGGTACGAGAGACACGTGTAATTTTAGTGTCTTTAGGCATCTTACCAACAAAATCGTTTTTGTAGAAATTGTAAACGCCATTATAACCTACTCCGCCAGTCATCACAGGGACATGATGAACATAAGGTTCCTTGAAAATCACTGTCTCCCCCACGTCTTTGTCTTCAAATTCAAATTTGACATGTTTATCGAATATATTGCCCAGTTTGATAGAAGAGCCTCTTTTTTTGATTCGGTTTTTGTTCTTGGACTTTAATCTTTTCATAAATCAGATAGACGTCGCGAACACGTTTCTTATGTGTTCGCTATTTACAATTCCTTATATCTAATGAATTCGCGTCTCATTAATTCCAAATTAATCCATCTACTCATATACAATAATTCAATTCCGTTGTATTATATGGATATAGTCGAAGTTCTTACCGCTAACCTGAATACATCCGCGATTCGTCACTATTACAGGAGTTGAAGAGAAAAAGTGACTATAGTAAGAATCCCTCCGCTCTATCTTAAGAGAACCTATTTCTAAAGGAATATACTTAGAAATACTAGTGCTCGCCATGGCTTGGTTTGCGATATTTTCACCAATAGATTCGGGTGTTGAAACAATGTCCTTGTCAAGTATTTCCGATTCAGATTGTACCGTATCGTGATTTGCTTTACCCGTATCCATGACGACTTCTTTAGATAAATCCTGACTCCTGACGATATCATCTTTGCCCCTTTGTCTTAAATCCGTGCTCTCATCGCGTCCAGATCCATTTGAGACGAAACCTCCGAAACGTGCGCCAACTCCCTTCATCTTGTCTGAAATTTCATCCTTTATTGTTCCTACTTTGTCGTTAGGAAATCTTTCGTTCGTGGTCCATTTCATTATAATCAGCTCCTAAGTATATGAGAATTCGGATGTCTTACTAATATACTATCCTAGCAACTGGTGGACGCAATAATTAAAAGCGTTACTAGTGAAAGTTCATCGTAATGAAACTGTTCAACGCACGAAGTGCCACCGAGGAATATATGTCAACTCATTCACTTACTTTTTCCACTCCCGAGATGACTCTTAAGAAATTTGCACTCTGGCTAGGGGAACAAGTTACCTCGCCTGAAAGTAATGAAACTGTGCCTAGGTTGACCCTCTTTCTCCAAGAGAAGAAATCTGGTCCATCGAGTCAGACTACTGAACCGGACGTCGATGAAACATTTAGGCCGTCTGGAGCGGTTACAGAGATGTACGGGAGAGACATCCCAAAAATAGGAAACAATCATCCTGATGTTGGACAGGTTGTGCAGGGAAAACATTGTGTTGGCTGTGGTGCCAATTTAAGTTTAAATTCCAAGTTCTGTAAGACATGTGGTGCGAAGCAAGTATAAAGCGGGAGGTCTTCGTAAACTAAAATATGCCTGTTCACTGAAATTTTGAGTTTTTAAACCGCCATTTGTAATTGTAATACTAACCAATCCGAGGTGCAATAAATATTTACGGAACTCCATGCTCTCAGAATTTCAAGACCGTCTTTTTCATTATCCTGAGGAAATGTTAGGAGACACTGAAAGTTTCAGGGTGGTAATATACTTGAGTTTTGGAATACTCATATCTTGAGTTTGCTCAATGTGTACAATTTCTTGATGCGGTCTAACAGAATAACTAGTCCAACGACCATGATGATTGCTATCAGAGCTTGAATTAATGAAGTTGTTACCCTGTCATGGATACCAAGCAAGCTACCCAGTGGCGCAACAAATATAATCAAAAATCCACACGCCGATAGGACTATAGCCCACATTACTACAATAAACCCAAATAGCCCCATCATAGCCAACCCTAAACTCCTATACTCTATACGAATAAGGATTGAATGTAGATGGATATGAATGCTAGGGCTGAACTAAAAATTGCGAGCTTTGTGACCTGTTTAATAATATCTTTTTCGGTCAATGGACCGTCTGCCAGTATCAACCTTAGTAGTGTCACTGGGGCTTTCTTATCCTTTGATGCCATCAACTTGAAGTCATCAGTTAGCATTGTAGGGCGGGCTTTTACCTCTCTGTGCTCTACTATTTTTTTCATACTTGAAAGAAAAAGAAATGAATTCATGACGGCTGGTAAGAGCGCTATCACAGCTATGATCTCCGATTTACCTGCAATGGCAATCGCGCCGAGCATTGCTCCCATTAACAATGTGCCAGAGTCTCCAGGAAATATCCGACTCGGGTACCTATGGTATTTGTAAAAAGCTAGGGTTCCTGCTAGTAAAGGTAATCCGGCCAAAAATACGTAAACATTACCGAATAACAGAACACTTGCCAAGATAGGTATTAACGCAATAATCACCGAACTACTTGCCATGCCATTTAGAACATCAATTGAATTAATAGTGTTTCCTATGACTGGTATTATAACGAGTATTAAGGGAATATAAAGAATTGGAATAAATACGCTACCAAATACCAAGTTAAGATAGTTACCATGTGCACCTAGCAAGATTATTGGAACGGCAGCGGCCACTAGTACCAATGGTTTAAACCAACCTGGCATTATTTTTCTATCGTCAACTATACCTACTGTGAAGCCTATCAAAGTGGTCAATAGGATAGCAAGCACCGCATTGCTGAGTGTCAATATATACAGAATTACTTCGGTCGATGCTATTCCTAATAGCAAAACTGGGCCAGCAGGCCTAGGAATATCTGGCTTTCCAGGTTTATGATAGTCCTTTACTACCTGACCTTTCGATTTCAAAGATTTAATGGACTTAGGCATAAGGAAAAAAATAACTCCAAAGGAAAACAACGATACAATTATTGCAGAAATAAAGTAAAAGGTGTTAGATAAGGAATCGACGATTATCAAGATTGGTTCTGCAAGTTATGCCAGGCCTATTATAAATTTAATTAGTGATAGAATGTGGGAATACGGATAACAATATGTAAGGCGGCAAGCTCAGACCATATACTTGTATACGTAGAATTGGTTCGAGTGATATATATCAGGGAATTTAGTCAGATTGATAACTTTAGCTAATTTAATCGCCAATTATATAACAGTAGTATTAAGGTTTGGTATGATGGTGGTATATTATGGTCGCCCTACATAAATTTGATAGTTTGCTTCTTTATTTTTCTTGCCATTGATGTACCTATCTTTGGGATTCTTGCTATGTGTTGTTCGTCCACTTCTATAAGATCCTTCATGGAGGCTACACCTTCATCAAATAGAGATCTTGCTCTAACTCTACCAATGCCTGCTAATCTTAATAGCGACAGCAACTCCGGCTTGACTCCGTATTTAACTCGTTTTCTAAGCATGTCAACTTCAACCAAAAGATCGTCCCTTTTACATAGTTTAGCGATCTCATAAAAACATGAAACTAGCCGATCACCAGCCTCAACAACCCTGTGTAAGTCTCCTGGTTCTACTCCTAATTCTAAAGATATTTGTCTTACACTTGATTCTTCGATCCAGCTGTATAATACTAAAAGGCTTCTACTGCATGCATGTTCGTCTAGTGGGGTTACTAGACAACTTTCGTTCTTAGTCAGTAGATCTAATAGGGGTTCTAGATCTTTCCTCCTTAATTGAAGCTTTGGAAAAAAATCCTCGCACGATGTAACTACCTGAAGATACGCAAGAACATGATTATCTGGAGAATCAGTACCATTTCTCTTTATCGCTCCAATGAAGTTTCTAAATTGAACACCTGTAAGCGGATCCATGTATAACAAAGAAATGGTTTTGCCAAAAGGAGTGGTTATATATCTACCATTTTTGGACTTGATTAGTCCTTGTTCTTCAAGATCGTGTAGCGTTTTGTCAACCTTACTCAATAACATCAACTTATCATGAGAAAACGCATATAGGGTATTTGCAAATAATCCTTGAATTTCTGGCCTTTGGATGCCTGGGACTTCTACCACTGTGCTCAGAACATGCGATCTCAAGGATTTTCCCTTGATTAAATTAGACTCTATCGGTTCAGGTGTTCCATCGATATAATGATCATATAGATCTTGTCCTGGAATATTGTCGTTTGCGATGATTATGCCCTCTCCTTTTTCGTCATATTGGGGTCGCCCCGCCCGCCCACAAAACTGTTTGTACTCCATAATTCTTATAGGAACATATCCGCCTTGCTCCAGATCATACCTCATTACACTTGACAGTATAACTCTCCTTGCAGGAAGGTTTACGCCGTATGCCAAAGTGGGGGTGGCCACAATAAGCTTGACGATTCCCTTCGTGTAAGCTTTCTCAACCACTTCTCTACATTGCTGGGACAGACCTGCATGATGAAAGGCAACGCCTTTGCTAACTAACTTTACTAATGTCTTTGTTAAGTCTGCATCGTCTCCCTTCTTCAAAATCTTAGATGACGCCTCGGCTGCCATCACGGCTTCTCTTCGTGACAGCATCTGATGAACTGTATCAGCTGCCCTAACAGCAAGGGAAACACATCGCTTTCTTGTTTCTGCGAAAATTAAAGATTGGCCACCTTTTGCAACACAATCAATAGCAACGTCGACCGAGGCCGAGCCTCTGGTAGAAAACTTGACTGTAAACCGACTGCCATCATTCATAGAGGCTTTACCATCTTCAAATATTCCCTCCACCAATTTTGTAGGTCTCCAAGAACTCATGACCAAGTCACAACCGAGCCATTCCGCTAATTCACTGGAATTAGCAACGGTAGCACTAAGTGCTAGGATTTGAGCTTTAGAATACCTGTTTCGGATTTTGGTAAGTAGCATCTCCAGAGTTGAGCCTCTCTCTGGATCCGACAGTAAATGAATTTCATCCGTTATAAAGAGCCCTACCTTCTGCAGCCAATCAATTCGCCGGCGAAGAAGTGAATCCATCTTTTCGTTAGTTGCCACAATAATATCTGCGTCAGACAATCCGCTTCCTGGCGATTTGAAATCCCCACTTGCTATCTTAACTTTGACCTGCCTGCCTATCAGAGAATGGTTTTCAAATAACTTGAAGTCATGGTATTTCTCTGATGCCAGTGCTCGTAAAGGGGTGAGATATATAACTTTTAAGCCTCTTTGAAGGACTGAGATTGTGGCCATCATCGCTGTCAATGTCTTTCCGCTTGCAGTCGGAGTTACAATTAGTAGATTCTTGCCTTCTGTGACACCTTTTGATAGAGCAAATTCTTGTGGAGGATATAACTCAGAGTAACCCAGTATCTTCAACATCTTATTTAAATTTCTGTTTCCGTCCGTTTTTAAATGACGTTCACGATCCTCAATTAATCTCATACGATCTGAATTAATCTCTAATATCATATCTATTAATAAGAATAGTGTTATAGCTGTATTGATAGCAAAATGCTATGTATCTACGACAATTCACATGAATTAAAATAAATTGCTGAAATATAGCTTTCTAACAGGAACGAGAGAGGTATCGGTAAAATTATTATTACACTACATTGCAGAAATGCTCTGTGTAACAAGGTAAAGTTTCACAGTATCAACTTTCTATTCGCTAGCTCGATCTGTAACGAATGTTAATTACAAGTGAAATTAAGAATTGGGATAGAAAGTCCTCGTAATAATATTTGCAAAAGATTCTATGTAAAGTACCTACTATGAAAGGATTATCAATTTCAGCGATTACTGGCAAAGGCATTCAAACAAGCGATGTCAACTCTATTGGAGTTTTCCGGTCAGTAATTGTGATCGGTTCGACAAAGTTGATAAAGTGGAGTATCCAAATGGTAGGATATATTGACAGAAAATTCTGTCAGGCATATTGACGTAATTAGAGAAATGGAAATACTAAAACATGAATATCAAGTACGCTGTAGTCATTTCGAATTGCAGTACTCTACAGGTGATAATTCCATAAGCTGCTCAATCTGTAGCAAAAGATGGGTCTTTCATGAAAGAAGAGGTTTCCAGAATACACTTGAGATTTATACTGCCGAAAGAGACCAAATTGAGCAATAGTCTGAAGACACTATCAGGATCAGGAAATACAACCTCGGCAAGTAGCAATCAATTGAACCTGGTAGTATTCGTTCCATCATGATTAGGTATGAAAATACTTTGCTTCTGCCAATATACTACACATACATTTTATAGGACTTTAATAACTGATATTGTGAAAGAACGATTTTGGAGCACATCAATAAATGATGACAAATTACTCCTTTGTTAATCTAAGAGATGCAAAACAGTTCGTTGGAATGAACTCATTGTTTACTAATGAAATGATGCGCTTGAGATAATAGCGATGTAAATATCACAGGTCAAAATATATAATTGTTGATAACCTCTACGTTATGAGTTATGATTTCAATGAGTCAGGTTATTGATATACTCGATACTTATGACAGGAAAAATGTAAGTGTTGGAACGATTGGAAGTCATTCAGCCTTGGAAGTAATGGATGGATGCAAAGATGAAGGACTTAAGACAGTCTGCGTATGTCAAAAAGGACGAGAGACCCCTTATTTGAGGTTTAGACGACTAGCAGACGAGATTCTCTTCCTTGACAAATTTTCAGATGTTCTTTACAAAGAAAATATCCGAAAACTGATCGACCTAAATACAATCTTTGTCACAAATAGAGCGTTCACTGCATACCTTGGCTATGAGAATATAGAAAAAAAATTTTTGGTACCTCTATTTGGTAATAGATCTCTTCTTCGTGCGGAAGAACGGGAAGAAGAATACAACCAATATAATTTACTTGAGCAGGCTAACATCAGACATCCAACTATTTTTGATGATCCCTCTGAGATAGAAGGTCTTGCAATAGTAAAAATTCCAGAGGCAACACGAAAACTGGAAAGAGCCTTCTTTATTGTTTCATCGTATGATGACTTCATTCGGAAGTCAGAAATGAGGATTGAAAAAGGTGTTATTAATAGAGACGATCTTAAGAATGCGGTCATAGAAGAGTATGTGATTGGCACCTATTTCAATTTCAACTTCTTTTACTCACCTCTTAAAAAAGAGATGGAATTTCTCGGAATAGAAAGAAGGCTACAAACAAACCTTCACGACTTTACCACATCTATCCCTGCAAAGGAACAGATGGAAATAGATATAGATTTACAAAATATTGAAGTTGGTCATATGCCTGCCAGCATTAGGGAATCCCTTCTGGAAAAGGTTTTTCTTATTGGCGATAGGTTTGCAAATTTTGTTAACTCAAAATACTCTCCTGGTCTAATCGGACCGATCTCGTTGCAGAGTGTGGTGACTCGTGATCTTGAACTTATTGTTTATGACGTCTCTTTAAGAGTTCCAGGAAATCCTATTATGGCGACTACTAGTCCGTACACAAAGTATTCACATGGGTTCGTTCTAGGTGTAGGCAGAAGGGTAGCTATGGAAATTAATGACGCACTAAAGACCAATAAGATCAACGAAATAGTAACTTAGCTTCACAGCAAATGGGAAGGTGAAATGTGAGAGTCTTATTGTTCTATTGTCTCTTCGAACAGGTTCCTTCTGACATGTATAGGTATGTCGTAGTATGCTGCCAACGCTATAGCATCAGAAGCACGGTAATTCCTCATGATAAAGTGTTCATTCCGATTCTTAAAGTATAGATTTGCCCTAAGAACTGATCCGCTCTGATATACACGTACTTCTAGAAGTAACAAATCCTGGGTCACCGCTAGCTCTTCCACAAGATTATAAATTGTAGGTATGGTATTCTTATCACCTTCTTGGAATCTCGAGATATGCCGAGCAACTTCTCCGGAGAAGGCGCGCATAGGAAACTCCTTTCCATCAAATGTTTTAAGTATAACTATCCCCTCTAGGCCTAGCTGGTCTGCAAATCCAACATAGCTGATCTTGGCAACTATGTATTCATCTTCACCTGTAGGCAAATTGGAAGACATTTTTACTTAAGGTATACAATTCTAGGAATTAAAGATTACACTAGTCTACTTCTGCCTTTGTAGTAAGGGATAAATTACTATGGATACCACTCAGCACTCATCTATTTAGGGGCTGGACTAGGAAGATTAATCATATTTTATTTTCAAGTAGGGCACAGAGTTAAGCGGTCAGTACTCATACAGGTAGATACGAATAAAACGAATGGAAAAAGTAGAATTATCATGGACGCCTTGTGATGATATAAGGCTCTGTTAATTTCCCCGAAATGTATTCCAAATACTGCGCTGCCAGAGGAGATATCATAACGGAATAGAATCGAATTGTATCATCACGGAGTTAAGATGCTAGGGTAGAAAGAACTAAGGTGATTCCACAAAGACTTTTTATTCAGGTGGAATTACATGGTGGCCTGTGTTCAAACAGAACATCTATAATTCGCCTGTGAAAAAGGTGGACCCCTCATATTTTAGGGGAAATGTGATCCTACAACAGGTGCTTGGCGATGAAAATTCGAATGAACTAGAGATCTACCACGTATTCTTTAAGAATGGAGCTACTACTACCGTGCATTACCACGAGACGGATCAGGTCCTAATTGCTACGAAAGGACGTGGCGTAGTAGGTATAATAAATAGTGACTCTATTGCAGATTTTAAGGTTGGGGATATTGAAACAATTCCAATGAACAAGGAGGGTGATGTTGTGCAGATTCCTGCCTTTAAGATGCACTTTCATGGAGCAGCTTCAAAGGAAGAGTTTTCTCACATAGCTATCCGTCAGATGTATTTATTTGACAATTCGACAAAAAAAATGCGCCGTTCAGAAAACAAGTGGGAGAGTGATATAATTTTAGAAAAAAAGAGGGACCTTGATTCCTCCTCTCGACGGGAAATCGCAGATAAAATTGGAAGAATAATAGGAGATGTGATTTATAATAATGAGGGCTCGAAGAAGCCCCAGTAGTTGGCTATGAGGCTACTCTTAACAATAGTCCGGCCAGAAATTCAGAGGTCATCGGCTCTATAGCGTTGCGTTTACCGTTAAATTCAAATCAATATCGAATAAAACTTCAAAGTTTCTAATTTCAGTCGTCTATGTGTCCTAGCAAGTCGGACGTGGTAAGCTAAGTAACACGTGTCACCCCTCCTGCACAATAAACAAAGTGAGAACAAATGATTATTGTACAAGGAGAGGTGTCCCTTGGTTCTACACCTAGCAAGTCGGACGCATTACCAAAAGCATTTAATATATCAACCAGGTGTAAGTGAAATCATATCGTATGAACTTATTTCACCACACCAAATACGAGTGCGATCAAGATGGAGAGAAATTTAAGAGCTACGATGAGCTTATACAACATGCAAGACACGTTCATCATCATCCAATCGTAAAATGCCATAGTTGTGGAAAAGAGTTCATACATGAAAAAGATAGATTACATCATGAAAGAGAAGAACATGAAAAGACCGTGGACTATAGATTGCACAAAAACTTGCACGAGCATGGCAAGAAAACTACGCCGCAAGAAGAAGTATATGATCACACACGTAATTTTGGGGATAACTTTTGAGATTCTATTAATGTGAGATTATTGCGCACTCACATCTGATCTAAATATGTGATAAAAAACCCAAGATGACCCCAGACGGTCATTTCAGATATCTGCATCTATAATTTTTTCCTTGGGGTGAAGTGGAAATGCTAGAATTAAGTTCATAGATGAAGGTCGATACAGATTAATGTCACAGCATCGAATTTTCTATGATGTTTGCCGTCAAGAATTACACAGAGCTACGAAATAGAGGTGTTAGGGTGGCTTTGTTAAGCGGTTTATCATTGGTATCGATATTCGTGATTTATAGTAGCCTAACCATCCCCCAAGACAATCAGTCCTTACAAATGAGCTCTCAACTCATGAATCTTGCAAACATCGTATTATTTTGGACCTTTGTATCCATTCCTATCTGTATCTACGGAATTTATCTTATTTTTAAAGCTGAAATATATAGAGCGCACTTAAGCGGTAGCCCTTTAGGTTCTTACTTGAAGGTAACATTCACTGATATCAAATATTGGAGAATTATGGTAATATCTTCTGTGCTTTATTGGATTGGCTTCGCCTTCTTGTCACAAATACTGCTATACGAACCTAATATGCCGATCAGCGGTGGGGATGGATTTGTGATTCCTTCATTGATGATTACGCCTTGCTGCAACCTACCTGGATACGTTCCTATGTTATCCGTGTATCTAACTGAGTATTTTACCATATTAATAATTCCTATTAATTTTGCACTTTCTATTGCTATATCAGTAATGGTCGGATTTAATCTATCATTGATGGTCTCTTTCTTTAGTATGTCAAGAAGTCAGAATAATAACAAAAAACTTTCAATCGTGAGTGGAATAGGTATTACTGCTGGGCTCTTTGTAGGATGTCCAACCTGTGCAGGAAGTCTAATCTCGCTATTTGTCGGATTTGGATCAGGAGTTGCTGTAGCAGCATTAGCTCCTTTTCAGACCCTGTTTCTCTTAATAAGTGTCCCTACTCTATTGATATCACCATTTATCGCTTCCAAATTAATGAAAAATAATTTCGCTTGCAACTTCAGATCAAATTCTGTCGGAGCAAACTAGAAGCATAAGCATTTCGACGGATTATCCTCCTAATGACCTGGTTAGTCAAAGGATTGCAGACGGACTGAGCCTCCAGTAATAACATATAACCGATAGGTCATTAATCCAAGTCGAAGTCCACCGCATTTTCCTATGCCCCAACGAATTCATCTGGCACGGATTTTCCCATCGAAAATCAGCCGTCTACTGGGATTTCCTTTTGGCAATAACATTTTGTTCTAGCGTTGGCAGTACCTTAGAAATACTGTCAAGATACATCTGAACATGCGGTTCTGCAATCCACATTTTTTTCTTCTCGTTCTCGAAAAG
>JBAUMZ010000141.1:0-4612 GCA_049578985.1 Nitrososphaeraceae archaeon | reverse complement strand
ATGCACTTTAGTACTCTTGACAGTGCTTGTTGTGGTATGTTAGACCAAAACAACACGCATGTTAGACCAAAATTTATGTTCCTGTCAATAGGAAAAAAAAGATGCATCACTTATGTCCATAGTTCTCTGTCCATAGTTCTCTGATTACGAAAGGGCTGAACCTAACAATCATTACTTATCTGTTGCACTAAAACAGATATCTTCTGTGTTACCCTCCACTGACTTGCACCCTTGAATAAATGCAAGATAATACTGGTTTCCATAGAACCCTGGAGGCTGAAAATCACATTCCTCAAAGCGCTTCTGGTCAAATGGACGACGAGGAATAATATTAGGTCTACGACGAGGAATAATATTAGGTCTACCGAAATGATCAAAGTATGGAATAAATGAGTAGCCTGTTTTAACCCACTTGGGAATTGTAGAAGCCTTCTTGTGATCCAATTTCATCTTTTTATAATTTGAACCAATTATATGCCCCAAATCATAATTCAGTTGATCGAGGAACCGAAATTTCTTTTCAGAAGGAACGGATTTAAGCTCAGTCTTGATTAATTCTTCAATTTTCTTCACTATGCTGTCTCGAGCCGTCCAAAGGTCAGCGAGTACAATCAAAGTGCATAGTATTGCTAAATGGCCCCCTTATTCCTTGGGTCTTTCTTTAAACCTAGGCCTGTATTATAGTGTGAATCTGTAAAGCTGTTGCTGTTGTAGTACCACTGGTTGCTAGTGGTTTCATTCTAGCACCCTGTATTATGGTCACTATGCCGGCGAAGAACATGAACATGATTACTAATGGATTGCTTGCGAATGCCAAACCTAGGAACATTACTATTATTCCTATTGTAATCACTACTTTACCGCTGGTCGTTACCATTTTCCTTTTCCTATTCTAACTCAGCAAGCATGTTAGTCATGTTGATTTTTCATGCTATATCTGCCATGCTTATTGTCAGTGAGTCATATCCTGCAAAACTAGTATCTTATTGTAGACTGCCCAACTATACATTATCTTCGCAACCTATTCCATCATTGTCTCTGTCTAGTCCATAGACATCTTCTCCTATGACTTTGACAGTTCCCTCTATGTCGGGGCAATCTAAATCTTCGACATCAGGTAATACTGGACTGTAGTTCTTGCCTCTGTCATTGTTTGAATCATCATTGTTGTTGTCTCCATTTCCATTATTATCATTACTATCATCTCCATTCCCACCATCATCATCTTCATTGTCGAGTGAAAGTGGAGTCCCTCCAAGTTCCCTTATTCTATCATCTCCGACATAATTTTCATTTTCAGGATTTAGATCGGATTCTTCAAAACTATCATATTTATCTTCGTCATAATCATGTTCTACTCCTCCTGCAGTTACTGGGTTCGATAAACTTGCAACAGTTCCTACCATAAGTAAAGCAAAACATGAAGCTTGAACCATTAACATAATTTCCTTTCCGAGTAACGGCATGGTCATTTGTTCTATAACAAATATAGCTATTATTTAAACATTAAAGGAGAAGACACGGATAATGATAGGTTAACAAATTGGTAAGCGCGAAAGTGATAAAGATATCGCTAGTGACTTGAGAATTTAATTTTTCCTGCTGAGCATCGGTAACGGCATCTATCAACATCTTTCATAGCTACGTCATCTAGGATTACGTAGCTGCTGCAACTCCAAAATCAGCTACAAAGTAAGTGTGAAGTTTGGAGTAAGCGGGATATTGATTAGGGACTAGACGGTAACAGCTTAGTAGTTAGATAGGGGCGCACTGGTGTCTATACATGGATGTTAATCAATTAATATGCCTAATATGGTATAACCAATCAGTATTAATAGTTTGATTGACCTATAATATTATGTGTGAAAGTGACTAAAGCCAACAACAACTGGTATACTAAGGAAGTTTCTCCCCAATCACCAAATTCGCGTAGTCTTTTATTAGAAAGATTTTTGTTTAAGATTGCCAGAAATTGGATCTCAGGTAATACATATGAAGACGCCTTATCATCGGCGAGACTTTCTAATGACAAAGGATTATCTGCAATTCTCAATTTGCTTGGCGAAGATACTACACATGAAAGAGTAATTCAGCAGACGGTAAATGAGTATATTATGTTGCTAGATCTTTTAGAAAGTAATTCACTTGACGGATGCATTTCAATTAAACCGACACAAGTTGGATTGCGAATCGGTGTTGATTCATGCTTATTCAATCTTAGACAGGTTGCTAAGAAGGCTAGGAGCTTGGATAAATTCATGTGGCTAGATATAGAATCATATCCGTTTGTAGAAGATACCATAGCAATTTACCTCAAGCTCCTCAGTGACTACAAAAAAATCGGGGTAGCTATACAGTCATATCTTAAAAGAAGCTCGAGCGACCTGTTGCACTTATTGGAACAAAACGCAAATATTAGATTAGTGAAAGGGGCATATACTGAAAACGATGGGATTGCATTCAGATCCATGGACAAAATCAATTCCAATTTCTCAGAGCTGATGAAGATGATATTCAATAGTAGCGATGGCAAACGTAATGCCTTATTTGCGATTGCAACTCATGATCCACGACTTATTAATGAAGCAGTTGAACTATCAAGAAAATTCGGTACTGACAAAAGGAAATTTGAGTTTCAATTACTAAAGGGTATCAGCGACGAAATGAAGACAAGTCTTGTGATACAAGGATTTAGAGTATGCGAATACCTTCCCTACGGGAATCAGTGGCTTCCATACTCTGTACGCCGAATTAAGGAAAGAAAGAGGAATATACTTTTGCTAGCAAGATCTCTTATACCGTCCTAAGATCAAGTGAGCGTTCTTTCAAACAATTAAAGAGGAAGCGGGGACTTTCAAACGAAATTCCTATTAACTTATCATTGTGGACTTATATTAATAGGAAAGCTAGCGCGAAAAATCCTTTTTTATCGTTCATTTTAACATGTTTGTGCGTCAGAAATGGCTGTTTAACTAGGGTTTATCAAAATAAGGCAAATCAGTAAGTACTCTCTTGGAATCAAGTATTAGTTCAACCTTCCTGCAGAATCAGTCTGACTGTGATAGCTACAGCCACCTATACGCACGCAGATTGGAATGTCTGAATAACGTATAAACATATAATATTTATGTGCTGGTATATGTAATAGGAATGATATCTAAGGGATATGAATAACTTTTTCTCAAAAACTAATCGAGAGCTTTTTTTGTATCAACTGAAATGGCTAGGAGTTTTTATAGTTATAGGTTTTATCATTATATATTTATTTGAATTTCCTCTTGATCTAATAATATTAATAATAGCATTCGTTGTAATCAATATTTACAAGACAAGGATAATGCTGAAAAAACTTGGCATTTTGAATGATAGCAGTGTGAAAGATATTAGGGGTTTCATTAAATCATTGTTTAGATCACCTTCTTCATCTGTAGATGGTAACACTTCAGTAAGATACTTTTGTATGTCATGTGGAAACGAGCACAGAGAAATTGCATGTCCTAAATGTGGTTCAAAGATGAAGAGAGTAGGATGAAATTCTTGATTATTGATTTTGAACCTAATACCAGATAGGTTCCAGAACTCATTCACATCAATCGTTATCCAATCTAATTTATCATCCGGTAATAGCAATAAAGATAACGATAAACTTAGGTATAGAAGTAAAACTGACATTACGGCCCGAATATTAATCGCTGCCAACGAACCGAAGGGAAAGACAAAACTAAGATATATCTCAATGGTAAGTTCATCGCAGATGAGAGAATATTTCGGAGACTATTTTGGACAAAAATCTACTTTTATATGGTGAAGCGAATATGTATAAAACAACAGAACAGGAATTAGAATTTCTAACGAGGACATTAGGAGACATTATTTAACTACCCTAAAAGAAGTGACTGATACAGTATTCAAATAGAGTCAAATAGTAGCAGATGACGACTGAGGTCGGAAACAAGATAAGAAACAAATAGAGCAACTCACCTTTGAGTTATTTGTAGACAATTATGGTAATCGGGATCGTTCAAGTGAGGTCATGAGAAAATGCAAACACACGAGTATTTAACAAACCCAGTTGATCCAGAGAAGAACATTGTAGTCTACAACTCAGGTATGATAGATAGAGAAATATTTGAACTGAAAATAGCTGGTGCTGAATTCTCAACTGAGATAGCTGGCGAGAAACGTCAAATGCTTTCCAATATTTACTGTCTCATTTCATATGCAGTCTAATTCCAGGCATGAAAGGTAAATTGTGCATCGAGGGATGAAGGCACCTGAATTCCCTACTAATATGAAACAATCAATTTCTTACATTAGGTACATGTTCTAGGCTGCCTTGTACAACAAAGAATATGCACGCGAATAGCCGTATCTGAACTCATCGTAATGCGATGAATTTAACATGCCGACGACATAGAAGAATAATTATATTTGACATCTCCCCCTCCTCATCCATGTAGAACAATAGACTAGAATAATCACTGGGTAGAATATATTATTTTACTAGTAAAGCCTTATCGTCAATAACTTGAATGAATATTTATAATCAAATGCAATGAATCATAGATTTAGTACTGTGCATGCATCCATATATATAATACAGATTCTTTGA
>JBAUMZ010000140.1:0-4661 GCA_049578985.1 Nitrososphaeraceae archaeon | reverse complement strand
TTAGTAGCAAAGCTCTGTGTTCCAGTGGTGGGATTATCAACCACACTTCCACCAAAACTAACAATATGATTTCCAGGAGAAAGGTTTCATTAGAACCCACCAGCCACCTGATACAGCTTTCGTCGGGAATAGTATGATTGTCAGTATTATTATTGCTAGATCTGATATAACTTCCAGGTAGTTTGTGGTCCTTCGTCTTAATCTTCTTCTTTATCTTTATCTTCATCTTCATTATCGCAGCTTGCTTATTATAACAACTCTATGATATTTTTATGATCTTCATAGCTATGAATGAAAGCATCTTTGAAAGTGAGATATGGCAGTCATAGTTCTAACCGGAGCTCCTGGAGTGGGTAAGACTACAATAGTAAGGGATGTGGCTCAGAAACTAAATGAGAGAGGAGTGAGAGTAGGGGGTATAATATCTAGAGAGGTAAGAACAAACAATGTAAGAACAGGGTTTGAGCTCATAGATCTTACCACAAATGATAGAGAAATTCTGGCTTCTGTTACCGAAAATGGTCCAAGGGCAGCTAACCGACTGATTAATGCATTAATCAATGTAGACATCATAATATGTGACGAAATTGGTCCTATGGAGCTTGAATCAAAAGAGTTCATAGACGCTGCAAGGAATTTGATAACGACCGACAAGAATGTGATTGTTGTTGTGCATCAAAAACTAGAACATCCATTAGTTAGTGAGTTTAGAGAAAAATCCAGTTCTCTGGTTAGCATTAATCTTAGAAACAGGAATGAGGTCAGCAAAATATTGCTAAATAGATTGAATGTTTAAAATAGACACAACAAAGCACAGTGTTATGTGTTATGCGTTCTTGATGACATAGCCAAAAGTTTGTGAAGCCTTTATTTTGTTACTTATTATCCTTATCATCATCATCATCTTCTTCTTTCCGAACTTCAATTATTTTTTTCCTGGAAGTTTTTCCTGAAAATATTCGTATTTCATCATTGCTGACTCCAAAATAATCCGCCAACTTCTTGATTAACTCTATATTCGCTTTTCCTCCTTTTGGACGAGATTTTAATGATATTGTGATCTCACTTCCATCAACTATAACTTTGCCTGTTGAATCAAACTTAACGATGACTGTGAATCTCATCTTATCTTATCTTATCTTATTTTTAAGCCGCCTACTATCCTGTTAGTCATATTAGGTGAAGGTGAATATACCTTATTCTCTTCTATTTTGGTATGATTGAAGTTAACATCTAGGACAGTAAGCAATCTAAGACAGTAAGCAATAGGGTCTAGAATATTAATAGTTTGATTGTATAATTGTTAGAATATAGATTTGCTGGTTAAAATAAATAATATTCATAATAATGATAAAGTTAGAGTCACTAAGCTCGATATTGATGACTATGGTGATTCCAGTAGAGGAGCTAGAGCTCAAACTATCACCACTAGGCCTAAGTTCTGACTCTGGCTCTGTGATTGGCCTTGTTGTTCTTGTGGTTCATCACCGGGACTATCATTACCATCTTCACTACTATCGGAACAAGCGTCAAAGCCGTCATTATATCCACGCATAAATGTACCAGTGTGAAATGCCGGCCCTTTTTCTGGTTGGTTGATGTATCTATCATCCGGATCTGATATTCAGGCATCGTCACAACCATGATCATATCCAGAATCATATGCATCGCTGGATGCATATCCCTGAGTCCCAGATGTGACGATCAAAATCATAGATATTACAAAAAAAGTGCCAAATATGATGTACTTGGATTTCTTATTGTTGAGTTTATAATAAGAATTCTCCATTCCTAGACATTCAAATCTAGATACTGTAGTCCAATAACAATCTAAGGAATCAATCTACATTTACTTAGTGCTTCCTCATAAGACTCCATATAATTATCCCAATATTTCCTGTCTTCTAAATCTCTTTCTAATAACTTCCAATGCTTTGTCCAATCTTCTAATCTCTGCTGAAGTCTCTTCTTCTGTTCATCTTTGCTAATGTGCAAAAAGAATTTCAGTATCGTTATATCATTCTCTGTTAAGTATCTTTCAAAATCGTTGATTTGTCTATATCTTGGAATTAGCTTACTCTCTGGTACTAAATTAAGAACCCGAACTTTAATAAGATCTTCATAATGAGAACGGTTAAAAACAGCAATTTGACCTTTTGGTGGAAGCGCAGCAGCGAATGAAGTTAAGAGATTGGGATCCTAATTATAATGCAGGGAAAAGGAGAGAAGATGTGGAAAACGAAATGGTTAATTATCCTACTCGAAATTACAATTCAGGCTATTCGTAGCTAATAAACAGTCTCTTTTGATTATACTTCAAGGAGTTGATACCTCGGGGAAAGATGGAACTATACGTAATGTAATGGGAGGGTTGAACCCTCAAAGTTGTTATGTAAAGCCATTCACAATTCCGAGTGCAGAAGAGCTCTCTCTCTGTCATAGATGGACCCACAAATAAGGTTGTGAGCCAGGTGCTTGGTTTATGTATCAAATATTGATAACGGCACAGTTACCGTGATAGATGAGATAAGCAGGACTGTGCAGAATAGAGTATCAGTGGGAAACTTTCCGTATGATATAGCAGTGTATAGACTCAATAGCATTACTGATTTGATCTATGTTACTAATACAGGTTCTAATACTGTGTCAGTGATTAACTCTTCTCTAGTAATAGAACCACCAGTTAGGATCGAAAGTAGGGTTATCAAGAATATCACTGTGGGGCGAACCTCCAGCTGGCGTGGCAGTAGACCAACAGATGTCAGTTACACATCAAGATTTTATATATAACTGTGGGTAATACCTTCACACTATGCATAACACTAACAATCCTACTCCATTCTCACAGCTAATAGCGGATTTCAGAGGTAAAAATCTTCCTGATGAACAGATTGAGGCTGACTATAATAACACTATAAATTATCCTAATAATTATTTTGTAGCACCTGAAAGCTGGCGTGCATGTTTCTATACAACATCAAGAAAAAACATGCTTTCCCTAAGCAAGGGTATTGAAAACATCGTAAGAGTGAAACCGCCTTTTAACAAATTTATTCTGATAGCGTTGTTTCAAAAATTAAATAACTTTTACGAGGTTAAGGAACAATATGCTACTATTTGCCCTTTAACAAAAAAAACTTATTTAATAGGAGCTAAAGGATTGGCTGAAGGAATAAGCTGGCCAAATATAGAAATCATAGATTTTACTGAATCTGGTTTAGATAAGAATTGGATCATTATTTCTATTTCTAATGATGAGGGATGTGCTTTAGTTGCTGAGGAGTTTAAGCCGGCCCGCTTTGGAGGATTCTTTACTACCAATTTAGATCTCACGTACAGATGCCTGAGTATTTTGAGAGATTTATTAGAGATCAAGGTTAGTATTTGATGAGCCAGCAAGCAAACGTAAATGCATCGAGAATTTCATTATCGAATATATGATATTCGTCTATCTTCCTATCCCATTCCATTTCTAGTGTTTGTTTGTCATATTAAGCACACATTACTCAGCTTTAGGAAACATGACAACTGTGTCTGATCGGACTGTTGTTAGAAAGGATGGGTTCTTCATATGGAGAAATTAAGGTTATAGTATTGTGAACTCAGAAGTGGGGAAGAAACGAAGGAGAATTTACATTAAAGGGATTTTTAAAACAATAGAGCCATCATTGAAAGAAGGAAGATATAGAGAGAGATAGGAAGATATAGAGAGAGATAGGAAGAGATAGAGAGAGATAGGAAGAGATAGAGCCATTCATGCTACTGTCAAAAATACTAAGAAAAACCTCAGGACTTTATATTCTCGAATGTAAGAATCTTTACTATGGGCAAAATGAAGATGATGATGATGTTGACGACAATGATGATCCTGATTCGCTCATCATTTAGTCTTGAAATGAAAATACCTAAAAAGCATTTTTGTTCTTGTTCTCGTTTTTGTTATGCTACTGCTATGAATTTCTTAATGTCTGATACTATATTATCTGTACTGGTCGTTTATAGCTTAGTATTAGCCCTATCAGCAGCAATGCAAGCAGCAGGTAGTAAAGGATTAAAGCTCTATCTAACAATAGATAAATGATGACGTTCGAGTGAATACATATCAACACAGAGATAGAGTTTTTGCTCATGAAGTTGTTATTCATTTAGGTTCAAATGAAGTTATGCTACAATACCTGAGTGGTCTAATTGATACATGTGAATTTCGTTTCTGTGTAAGAGCAAATAATTATGATGAATCGGTATGTGATACTGGATACAACCCAGAAGCTAAACAACCTGAGCACGTATTCATTAACCTATTCGAAGAAGAAAACAGAAATTCACCAAGTGGTGATGACCAAGCGCAGAGCCAGAGCCAGGATAATGAGCAAAGCCAGAGCCAGAGCCAGGATAATGAGCAAAGCCAGAGCCAAAACAACAATCAACAATCAACAACAAACTACAACAATCATAAACTATCCTCCAAATTCAAGGTGTGTATGATAGAGCAATAAGAATGATCAATTTTATCAAATTAGCGATCATTCCTATCTTCATACTTCTACTAGTACCAAATGTATATGCTAGTGGTCCTAGGTTGGACTATGACGAAAGATATGAAGATGTTCCAGGTGCACCAGAATGTTGGGTGGATGGTTATGATGCTGGATTTGCTCAGA
>JBAUMZ010000139.1:0-3482 GCA_049578985.1 Nitrososphaeraceae archaeon | reverse complement strand
TACAAAGATTAATTACATCCACAATACATACTACGAATAAGCAGCAAAGTGTAACCCATGTAGGTAATCAAAAATGTAACCTATCTGCGTAAGTGCAACACCTAAGTTATATTATATTCTATTTACTTAATCTTCTTATAAAATGTATAGTAGATTGTTACTGATGGAAATCAAAACAATTGCAGCAGTTGCAATAGTGGTTGCTTTGATAGCAAGCTTGATGGGAACAGCGGTGTTGGTATCTGATGCAAATGCACAGGACCTAGAGGAGAGAGACGGGCACGGGCATGGCGGCGGTCAATTCAATGACCAAGATGAACAGAACTGGAATAATCAGCAAGATGACGACAGCGACTTTCACTGTCTAGCATGCTTCGGCGGAGTAGAACTAGAATTCTAGAATTCAATTAACTTAGCCGTCTAACTCATTTTTGTACTTCCCTCTTTTTTGTATTATGGCAACACTGATTTCAAAGTTCGGTGATTCCATGTGAATAGTATCTCGACCTCTCTGCCGTGTTCGTCTTCCAACTAATAGATACGCCTCAGTTCCAATTCTTTCTTGACTTGCCGTCTATAAGAAAGAATATCAGTTACAGATAGAGCATAAATAAAAAAATCAAGTGTGGAAGATGATTTTACCACCATTTGGCAAGATTGGACAGCTAGTCTAACACATTTTTTGTAAAAATTCTCTGTATCATGGCAGTCCTTAACAATGCAGATTATACTTGATTATCTCAGAAGGAGACTCTGCATAGGGCGTGTTGTTGTAAGCCCACCATCCAATGTAACCGAACTCTTCTTATTCTGTTTAAATGAACTTTCGCCGCTTGATCTTTGTATAGTCAAATTGTAATTCTCGTCGGAAATTCTCAAACCAGTCAGTCATTGGTTTTACCTATAGACTTATCAGGTACTACCACTATAGTAAATCGATGAAGATAAATCTTCTAGCTATAGTTGCTATATCACTGGCACTAGCTGCAATCGTAGCGCTGCCCATAATGATGTCCGACACTGTCAACGCACGGTCTTGGTTTAATCGCCAGCACACTGGAGAAACAAATTCCCAGCAAGAAGGATCGTCATCATTCACTTGTGGATTCTGCAACATATTTTTTAATAAGTAGAATCGTCGGGTTCTGTTAACTTATAGGGGCATTTCTATTAGCCAGAAGAGTGTTAACCGTATCGTCTTCTTGAGAGAATCAGATTCAGTGGGAAATATGGCGTTATTCGATTGTATTAGCATGATTAGTACTTTGTCTATGTTATTATTGTAACTATGGATAGCCTTATCATCAACTGTACAAATTCTCCAAATAATATTAGTAAATTTCGTTACCCATCTGCAGATGTTAGAACAATGAATACTAAAACCATACATCGATTTTAAGTGATCTCTGCTTTCATCAATATAACCAGATTTTTCATCTTCAATATTTTGGTACTCAATGGCTATTCCACCTGATTTATATTCTCATACAGTAGTAGCTATAAATGTCATCAGAGAGGTATTATATATTTGTAGTATGAGACAAAGGCAATAGTTATGTTGAGCAGTTCTTATAAATGGTTCTGCTTAAATCATGGTTATGAAGAAAATAAGCATGCCGACGAGTAGTCTTGTTCCAATTGTCTTTGTGATCTTGACTGTGCTTATGACCATCTCAAATGCATTTGCGCAAGGACTTGATGATGATGAGACATCAACCCAGCAATCTTCACAAGGTGAAGATAACCTGAACAATCAGCAGTATGAGGACAACTTCTTTAATTCACAGGATGATAGCTTATATGCAGGAAATGACCTAACAATAATGTGTCATTTCTGCGACTTTGGAAGCGATGAGGCAAATGACCGCACACTAGGGTTTGTTCAAGGGGAAGAAGAATCTTTGACAGGGTCCGATCTAAATCAGGATTACTCTGCAAACAAAGCTAGCTTCAATCAGCAACAATTACCTTCATCATTATCACTAGAGTCTCCTGAGCCTTTGCAGAATGAGGATAACTTCGACAATCAGCAAGACGAAGAAAACTTCTCCAATCAGCAGAAATCAGCCGTCTATTCCGATGAAGATGTAATAATTATGTGTCACTATATCGGTGATGAACAATGTCGACCTATGTGATCCCGATCATATCTACACTAGCCTTAGCTATTCTGCTGTCGACGGTGTTCTTCCTTCAGCCTAATAGTGATTCATTTGCTACTGTAGTTCTTCCAGAAGATAATGTGGATTCAAAAATACAAAATCCAAACATACAACGATCTGGAGAAAGAACAACCTCTCAGGATGATAATAGTTCCTTTTCACTAGGTGGAGTAGGTGAGATTACAATCCCCTAATGGCATGAGTCTTATACGATCTATTTCGTCAAATATGAGAATACCCGTAGTTTCGTATGATTTAATGTGCTTTCTTATTTTGTATTTTCATTCTTCTATTGATAATGATTTTGTAACTGAGAAACCGATACTTACGCTAGGATATGCCTCAGTGAAGTAGCTATGCAAGTGACAGAGGCAATAATTAATTCCATGAAGCTACAAGTAGTGTTGAGCGCGACACAGAATGTCCAGCTCGATTGCCATATCAATCAGCTTCTTATCACGTTCAAATAAATGTAGTGCCTATGTTGATTTTGATTTATCGCTCCACATTAGGAAAGATAACTCAAGTGAACAATCCATATGGTATTATAGAAAGATAGTGTGTCGCAACAGATGATCATTTTTGTTTATAATTATAACACAATCTATTTACCTAAGTTATATTATATTCTATTTACTTAATCTTCTTATAAAATGTATAGTAGATTGTTACTGATGGAAATCAAAACAATTGCAGCAGTCGCAATAGTGGCTGCTATGGTAGCAAGCTTGACGGGAACAACGGTATTGGTGTCAGATGCAAGTGCAACTGTCCTAGAGAATGGACGAGACGGGCATGGCGGCGGTCAATTCAATGACCAAGATGAACAGAACTGGAATAATCAGCAAGATGACAGCGACTTTCACTGTTTAGCGTGCTTCGGTGGCGTAGAGGTAGAACTAGATTAGAATATCTTAGCCGCTCAACTTATTTTTTTGTATTATGGCAATCCTTAACAACTTAAGTTATACTTGATTATCTCGGAAGTAAACAATGCTCAGCGCTGAATCCATCACTAATTATTCACATAAACCTCAGTAGGCAGTTTATAGCTATAGTTGCCATATCACTGGCACTAGCTGCAATCGTAGTGCTGCCCATAATGATGTCGGACACTCAGAGTTGCTACCAGAAATTGGTATATCATTGGGACTGCTCGTGCGTACTAGTATGCCTAACTGGTTACATGATTAGAGCTATTTGAGTCGGAATGTTGCTGGATGAATTCGTATCATTTTGAGGGGTAAGCGTCATACTCCATTTAGATCAATATGATCTGAGCATCAAGCAACATTATTCCTACAACTTATATAAATGGTC
>JBAUMZ010000138.1:0-6481 GCA_049578985.1 Nitrososphaeraceae archaeon | reverse complement strand
TACAGTAGGCATGTTAATATCAACAAGAACGAGATCATAGTAATATGGTTTGAATTCTACTAAGGCCGTTACAGGATCTGAGTACATAGTTACTTCCATAACCTGAGATTCTGATCCTTGAGCATCTCTCTCTTTCTTTAGGTAGCTCTCAAGGCATGTCCTAATAGCGATTGCACTGTCTAGGTCGTCATCTATCACTAGAACCTGCCTGGTAACATTATCCAATTCACCCCCCCGTTTGGACAGCTTAGCATTTTTTGTAGCTGCCTTCTCGGAACGTGATGATACAGACGTGCCATTAGGATCCGGTGAAGTCGGGTTTTTGTAAGATTCGGAATTGACTAGATCATCTGCAGAGATATATCCATTGATCCCATTATGCGTTTGAGACATATCTGTCGTGTCTGGAAATATTTTGGAATTCACCTCCGTTATCGATACCACTCTAAAACAATAGATTGGTGAAGTTAATATTGATTTATAAACGCCATTATTGATTAGTCCAAACTGGTACTTATGATTCAGCTAAGTCTGTAATTAACTTGCCCCTTTCCTCACCAAACCGAACTCTGACGAGATTGACTTCAACAGACCATAATTCAAGGATCGTGATGCAATCTTTAAGCAGAGCGGAATTAGTCACAGTTTTACTCTGCCTAGTTTTGCAAAGTAGCAAAAAGAGGAGGATCTAGGTTTACCAAAAAAAGGTAAACCTCACCACGTACACGCAACTATCGGTATCCAAATTTATGGTCTTGTTAGAGTTCTACCCTCTAGAGATAGGAAATACTGGCAAGATCCATTGATCTTGCCACACTAAATTACACTGAGGGCAATTCGCAGTTTCAATCACCATGTTCTGTTTGACTGGATGATTCAAGATACTCAATACTTTAGAATTGCAGCGGGGGCAAACATATGTACTTCGGTTTTTCATTCCGGGTGTTTCAAAGAGCATTGACTTTTTTATATCCACGATCTATATTTATTTAAGATCAGACTAAATTAAACTAAATTTTTTACCATAAGATAATTTTTGGGGTATGTGTATCTAACTCATGATAGGTTTAACGCATGATAGGCAGAGTGGATATTTTAGTCACCATTATTCTTGTTGGTGAATCGAATGTTTATTATTCTTACTCCCCAAAGTAACATCGTATCATAATCAGTTAGGTTTCCTTGCTCCTTTTTGCTCAAAAAGCCATTTTCGCCTATATTCTTCTTGTCGCGACCTGAATCCCTTAAAGATATTAAAATATGCTTGCTTTGCGTTACTCTGCTTTTCAAGTTCTGACTGGATCCACAAAGTTTCAAATACAGAAATTATGGCAGAGATCTGCGTTCCATTATTAGAGAACGTAGCTTTTCCAAGTATCTCTGCAAGTATCTTCTTTGTACTATCAACTATATCTACAGAAAGTAAAGCGACTTGGTCAACGATAAAGAACATGGTTCTATGTCTCGAATCCCTACTCAAGAACGAGATATTACCATAGAGGTCATTACTTTTGCTTCTCAGTTCATCTCTAATCCGTTCCTTTACGATTTCGACATCGCCCTCATTCTTGTCGATCTGCACTATTGCTCTGACTACGACATTATGTCTAATCTTATTGCCCAGCGATGCTATCACTCCTGCGCTCTGCGCAGCAAAACGTATTTGCATAAGGAAACACAACCAGGATTTCGCTTCTTGACGACTCGATAATCTCCGTCACAGCGTCTCCGATCTCTGACGGATTATTCGTTGGCTCCTTCAGCATCTTATTTTCAGATATACCTCTTTTTATTTCTACGATCTTTTGAATTGCTGGAGTTGCAACACTCCAAACCCTCTCAAAAAAGTAGCTTTGCATCTGAACGAATGATTGATTAGTTGAGAGAATCAAATCAGATTCGGGATCGATTAGTTTGGTTGATTCGACGGTGATGTTTCCCAACCCAGTTGAGACATAGATAAATTGCTCATCGAGGTCTTTTATTCCAAGGTAACCAGAAACGTTATCGATGTGCCTTAACTCCACGTATTTCATCAATCTCGTGCAATACTCTAGATTTTCGTGACTAATTCTCGTTATAAAACGAGTAGCAATATGCCTGAACTTCAGTTGAACTTGTTCATTCCAAAGCAGTGAACTATCAAGTAGCACTGCCAATCAATCATCATCGAGTATGCAATTATACCTCTTTACCGCAGAAGAAACAATTCTAGAAATCGCCCCCGCTACCTCCGATAAGGCATCGTTATTGACCAAATCTTCAGAAATGGTATTCCAATCAGTGGAAGGTAAGGTCAAGACACTATGACTTTAATACCCCGTCCTAAAAATATAAATGCTTATTACAAACCATACTGAGAATAGACAGGCAACGATATACCTTTAGAGTTTGACGTCAGTGATTTGATGGTCACCTACCTTATCATCATCAGACGGCCCAGCAAGGTATTGTCAACTCTTCGGTTGATCTAAGACTGCAAAGATTCTGTTGATGGCGAGAGAGCATCGATACAAAAAAATGGATAATAGTTCATTTGACACACTCAAAAATTCTATCAATAAATATAATCAGAGAGTAAGTGATTTTATCGATGGATCAACATCTGTTAGATATTAACGCGTATGTTCCAACCATTATAGAATATGATAATGTTATTAAAAACAGGAGCAATTATTTCGTATTTCATAATATACGTGACTATCTCTGGACAAAATTTTGAAGACGACCCAAAAATAACACTCTGGATGTTCACAAAGTTCCTTTTAAGGAGGACCAATTTTTAGTGCATTCCCCCAAAGACGAATTAGGTGTCAGTTACCTTCTATAATCATATTGCAAACGTTTGCTTTTGCCTACTCGATGCACTTGACGAGGAGGCGGTCATAAAACACCATAATAAAGTGGGAATAAATTGTTAGTGGATAACAAGGGTTGCAATGGCTACAGGTAACGAGTTCCTTTCCCCAGATCTTGCCAGTGGTTCGCGCGGGTAGATGTTTAATCGGAATTATAGTTTTCTGGTAATTCATATTAGTTCTTGGATTCTAGAATATAAAAGCGCCTGGGAATCATAGGAATGACTGACCTAATTCATATCTTCTCAACGTCGGGGATTTTGCTACAAACCAAAAAAGTTAGAAATGGAACGCAATAGGGCGGTAAGGATTCATCTATCCGGCCGATGCGAATGCTCTTCCCCCACCTGCGGATGCAGATGCACTGCTACCTCCTCCATCTCCGTGATCGTTGTCATTATCATCATTGTGATTATCTCTGTTATCGTTATCATTGTGATTATCTCCGTTATCGTTATCATTGTGATTATCTCCGTTATCGTTATCATTGTTACTACTGCTACTATCGTGGTCATCATTGCTTTTAGAACTATCACCGGAGCCCCCTTCATTCACGGGTGTAAAAGCTGCGGGTGTGATTGGCTCGGCTGAAAGAACAGTGGCAAGTTGCGTAATGTTCGCGCTAGTACTATTTTGAACCGGATCTGC
Source organism: Nitrososphaeraceae archaeon (assembly GCA_049578985.1). Classification (GTDB taxonomy): domain Archaea; phylum Thermoproteota; class Nitrososphaeria; order Nitrososphaerales; family Nitrososphaeraceae; genus TH5896. The sequence continues at coordinate 2,975 of JBAUMZ010000138.1, read as the reverse complement.
TGGATCCTGCGCCATGAATCCGATACCAGCATTTGAAGATTCTGGAGTTAGCGATGGAGTTAACTGAGCTGACACTTCACCTGGTACCTGAGATGGCACCGACAGTAAAGCCAGCAGAACAGCGGTGGCAGTAACAATAGTCATCACAAATAACTTTAGAGCCATTTGATTTTGATTAATTCCCTCCTTCAACATGGTCACTTCTTATACTATATGGTAAGACCTTTTAGTACTTAATAAGTCTACTAAATATGACTTACATAATAATATTCTAGAACTCCTCCAGCCCGAGGTGGACTAGATTAGCCGAACACTACACATCAGTATGTTTGACATTTTTTGCTGAGTAGCTATGTCAACAAGCTGGTAGTTTAACAGAAATGGTCCACACTTGCGGATATAAGGTACTAGAAAACTTATCAGTAGGTTAGTTACTTATGATCTAAACGTATAAACATAATAACTCCCATTTCACATTTAAAAGGTGAAAGATATGGATTTTACTTGTGTCAACTGTAGTAGATTAACAGATGTAAGTTTCACTTCTGATGATCTCACGGTTCACAGGTGTAACAATTGTGATATGGAGTACCGGTTAATAACTGGATGCGTAGAGAAGCAGTCCGCCCAAAAAGTTGGTGTTGGAGGCAGCAAGGTATTAAATGAAAGCGATGAGTTCAACGCCATGCCAATAAGGATCGAAATTAAACGGCCTTAAATACTACATCATTCTATTTTATAGGATCGGCAACATACTTGTTGTAAGTGCCAAACGGAGACCATATGACAACTACGCAATTGGTTGATAACTTGGATCGGACCAGTTTTAGTTTCTGCCGTTCTGATGATTTCATGGCACTCTATTTTTTGAATTTCTTTGAATGCGATAGGAAGTACTTCAGGCACAAATTTCATCCCTGAGCTGTAGATTTGGGAACCTATGTATGTTATTGATAACTGGGAGCTTGAAGAGATACAGATATTTCTGATTTGATAAAATATATTTGGTTTGATATGTTGAATCGCTAACAACGGCTTGAGATTTATGAAAGTAAATGACTATACAATTCGACCCGCATTATTGGTTATCGACGTGCAAAATGGCTTTGCTGCAAAAGGTGGTTCATATGACCAATTGGGTATCGATATTTCAAAGTATATCAATGTAATTCCAAAGATTGCAAACCTTATTAATGTATGTAGAAACTCAAAAATTCCTATTTTTTATACTCAAGCCATACGCGAACCCTCGGGAATTGATCTCCTAACGAATGTTCACCGAATTCTTCCAAAATCCCGTGAGGAAAGAATAAGAATGAAGCCTATTTGTGTGAGGGGCACTTGGGATGCGGAGATCGTGGATGAAATAAAACCAACCGATACAGACCATGTAATTAGAAAGAGACGTGATTCTGCCTTCTATGACACGGAAATAGGTGTGTGGCTTAAGAGCGTGAGAATAGACACGCTGATATTCTGTGGAATAGATACTTCAATCTCTGTAGAATCCTCATTAAGAGACGCCTTCAATCTCGGTTATGACGTTATATTGGTGTCTGACGCTACGGCAGCGAACATAGAAAAGCATTATCAGTCGACTTTAGAGAATGTTCGGGGATATTACGGATTAGCTATGAGCCTAGATGAGTTCAGCAAATTCGTACTTGCATGCGGCACTTCATAAAGCGGTCAACAGTTCACTTCTCAGTAGTTTCCCAGAGATATACGCAATCACTTGTTTTTTGTATCCTTGCTATTGGCCTAACCGAGTAAGGATATCAAGAAAGGCTTGTCGATCAGAAGCATACCCGCTTACTTGCCTCCGACTTCCCGAATTTTGTCGAATTTCTCAAGGTTTTACATCTGTTCTTAACTTATGTTCTCTAATATAGATTAGCTAATATAATCAGATATTAAATTGACATCGGAATAATCCTGTAGTAGGTTCCGATGTGCAAAAATATGATTCGGTCCAGTTTCTTAATAGAGGCGACGATGAAAAATAGGACACATCACGACATACTAGCTAAGGTATTAGAAACGGCAAAAGGTACTGATGGAACCACTAAGACAAGAATAATGTATGGGGCATATCTATCCAGTAATCAGATTAAAGAATACATTGCCTACTGTCAGGGGCATGGACTTTTAAGTCATGACGCTAGGAAGAGAGTATACAAGACCACTCTTAAAGGGATGAAGCTTTTAGAAATCCTCGCGAAAATGTATGAGATAGTTCCTTCGGATACTATTGCAGAAATTAGTCAGCAAAGTACAGCTTGATCTGAGCGTAGTATTGCGATTCACTTCCATTTGGTCATCACCCGTACTTAATATTAAAATGATTTTAAAAACACTCACAGTGTGTGTGAGTGATTGTGTATTCAAAAATTATTTCAACCACAACGCTCCTCCGGCAATTTTCTTATCAGAAGATAAGTAAGTTATCTTCTGGATTATTCTTTCTCTCCCTTTAGTCCCTCATCATGTCTCAAAAATGCCAGGCTTTTTCTCAGGAGAAAGCTTCTCTGACGTGTCAGTACAACGTATGCTACCGGAGGAGGTGGTTATAGTTTATAAATTCACTTGACCAACCCTCTTTAGAATGTACAGTCGTAGTGGCTATGTAGAAATCATCACACTAATGACAAGATTTCTGTGCATATTGTAGGCAATGCATCTGAATGATAGTTCTCTATTCTGTGTTTTTTATTAGCCTTGAAGTAATATATTCTCCAAATAACCTGGGTGTGTGTGGCAGTCGTAGTGGAAATGGTAAAGAAGGTCGGTGCGCAGGGGCTTTGCAGGGATTGATGAATACAAAGTGACTCCTAGTACAGAGGCCTGTGGGGAGTACGAAATAGAAGGTACTGACTGGATGGCATTACGAATGTGTTTGACGTTCGGTCATGTGCTGTGACTCATCAGAAGGGCTTCATGCTACCAACACACGAACCGGTCATCCTACAATGGTA
>JBAUMZ010000137.1:0-13579 GCA_049578985.1 Nitrososphaeraceae archaeon | reverse complement strand
AGCTCAAGCAGAAGAACCAGCTCAAGCAGAAGAACCAGCTCAAGCAGAAGAACCAGCTCAAGCAGAAGAACCAGCTCAAGCAGAAGAACCAGCTCCTCAAACAGGTGTACCATCGTGTCTTCCAGGTGAAGAATTCAACCCAGTTACTGAATCATGTGTAATCCCTCCTTAACCGGATTCAGCTGTTCCCCCACCCGGTAATGAAATACCGTCCGGGTCACCTGGCAGTGAACAAATTAATAACGGCGAGAATCCGCAAGGCAAAGGGTGATTATTACACCTAGGACAACACCCAATTTTTTTAGATATTTTGTCTACTATTAAGCGATTGAATTAGTCGTGACTGATGAGGACAATTTGCAACCAATCATACGATATTTTAAAGCGAGCAATTTTAGGTGGAATTAAAGCAACCAAATTTTCAGATGACTACCCCTAGGTCGTGCCACCTTCTCCTGTCCTTTAGAATGAAATAAACAGACTTGCGACGATTACCGTGGCCGTAGGTTATGAATCTATGAAATATATATTCGGAATTAAATCATTATGAACCAGCAACCCATCGTACTACGACTGATGAGACTTTGTAATTCAGAAGGTTGACTTTATGAATCTGGGCGACTCCAAAACCCTCCCAAAATCGTGGTTCTGCCGAAGATGCTATAAAACATACGCTAAATTATGAATTCACTTAATGATGTATAAACGAACGATGCCGATCCCATTAACAATTAATAGGTCACTTAATGATGTGTTTACATTACCAAACATTCATTTTCAAGGCACTGTAACTGGTATTGATATCCTAATAATACAAATAGTACAAAGGAACAAATTTCTTGTGTTGGCTTTATTAAAATTAACTCCTATAACTCCAAAACCAATTCATATCCCTTGTTCAATCAACCCCCCCACTGTTCTCTCGATTGATTCTAAAACAAAACTGCACACAAACGCAGTTGGTGGAGGGGAAGCAGCTCCATCCTAACAATATTATGCAGATTGAGATATTGTTGGGCAGTGCGAGCAATGCAAGTGTTCAAGATATCTAGAAAGGCTTGTGTTACAAAACATCCAGAGTTCCTGTCCTAACATACACACCTCAGATGTACAGCTGTATAGTATTGTACTTCTCTTTTTAAAGGACAGAATTCACTGTATTAAATGAATTACTCCTTTTCAAAGCCCTCTTTATGAATCCAATAGTATGATATGCGGTCAGCACCAATCCAATATGTTTCCGTGCCCGCATCAACAACTATCTCTTTAGTAGCATTTTCAAACTTTACATTGTGCTTGTGTAATTCGATCTTTTCACCGGTATCCAATCTCACCATTACTTCACCGTTCTTTTCCACGCTGGATTTCAAGGTTTCGTAATTTGCCATGCCTAAATTGATTGTCAGTACCTATTAACCTTTAGGAGTGAATCGACCTCAGTTACCTACATCCGTAGATGGTCATTGGTTTAACATGGTTCCATTGGTCTTCAGTTCCTTAATCATAAGCGCAGACCTAATACAGATATGGGCACCATATGAGTGCATACACGAATAAGACACCGAAATACGACATTTATGCATATAGTTCCCATAGTAGATTCGTCAGTGAAAGAACAGACATAGCGATGGTGGTGATTCTGGAGTCTCAGCATCGACACAATCAGATGGTGACAACGACAAGAAAGACGACTAAATCTACTACGGACGATATTCCTACCACCTTTTTTTTGTCACGAACCCTTAGACAAACTTCTAATTTGCAGCCTTAGATTGCAAATGATGGTTAATTATTTCAACGGAGTATGGTTAGTAATTACATTGCATGTGGATGATGAACTCATCTGTAGGAAGCAGATTCAATATAATCTTAGATGGCTCAGATAGTGGCATAGTGATATAAGCACCGTACTGGGATATAGGAGAAAGAAAATAGAAGTAAACAGATGAAATGAGGTCAACCGCTAGGACTATAACTAATCAAGCCGTGACCAGGATCTATGAAATTATTGAAATGTGCTACATTATTTGACGGATCAAATGAGATCAAAGACTGCTACGTAGGATTTGAAGGTGATGAGATAAAGTACGTCGGAAAGCTAGGGGGGGCCATTGAAAAGGACAATGAAATAATTGCAGAAGGGAATAATTATGCCATTACGCCTGGATTCATCGATGCACATAGCCACATTGGACTGGTAAGGTCTGGCGAACCCGATAAAGAAGAGGAGGCGAATGAGCGTTTCAACCCCATCTATCCACTAGTAAATGCCTTACATAGCATCTATATGGATGACCCTTCATTCGCTGAATCAGTTGAAGGAGGTGTACTTTATTCGACAGTCTTACCAGGGAGTGGTAACATAATTGGTGGAAAAGCAGTTCTAATACGCAATTTCGGAAGGGATATCAGAGAAGCCTACATGAGCGATGTTGGTATAAAAATGGCATTAGGCTATAACCCCCGTAGCACGACAGAATGGAAGGGCGACAGACCGTCAACACGAATGGGAGCAATCGCTATGCTTCGCGAAAATTTGCTGAAGGCAAGAAAAATGCAACATCTGTTACAAATGGAAAAAAAGGTTACTGACGAAGTGGAACCACTAACAGAGGTGTTCATGGATATACTTTCAAACAAATTCAAAGTGATGGTGCATCTTCACAAAGAGGATGATGCAATGGTACTGATCCATCTAGTAAATGAATTCGGAATCAAGGCTGTTGCAAATCACTGCGCTGATGTCCACAGAGAAGAGGTTTTTGCTGCTTTGAAGGCGGCAACAATACCTGTGATTTATGGACCCATGGACTCTTCCATACAAAGTAGAGCTAAAGCATGAAAGCTGGAGAAATGTTGATAAATTGATAGCATCAAGGGCAAAATTCTCATTTATGAGTGACCACCCTGTAATTTTACAGAGAAACCTTTTCTATACTTTAAGACATCTTCTAAGATTCGGTATGTCAAAAGCAGAAGCTATCTCAAAAATTACCAAAGAAGCGGCCGATATTATCGGAGTAGCCAACATCGGTCAAGTGAAGGCTGGGTATAAAGCATCTCTTGTGGTTTGGAACGGTGATCCATTTTCTTTATCAAGTTATCCTGCGTTGGTAATAGGAGAAGGAAAAACTGTGTACCGTGAATAGGTGACAACTCCTTTTGTCAGTTGGATTGGCAAGGTTTGTGAAAATCAGACAGGTGAATGTGACCACACGGAAATATTAGATGGATATGCTCGTGGATTGCCATTATTTGATGGGTTGGAGAGGAGCGTTGAGATTCACATATTTCCCGTCCCTGTATACTGTGAATACAATGTTTTCCCCAATAGTTTTGTATTCCTGAATATAAGAGAGTAACCCTTCAATGTCTACAATACTGTTACCATCCAAGGCTATTATTACATCTCCACTCTTCCGTTCCCCGTATTTGTTTGTAGTCGCAGCGTCTATCCCCGCAATATCCGCAGTACCTCCTCGCACTACGGTATCTATTAGGACTCCTTCCAAATCATCTGGAATATCACTAAATTGCTTTGCCAGATCTACAGTAAGGGTAGATCCCAGAATGCCAACGGCAGGGTGTATATATAGACCATCCTCAATCAAGCCAGCAGCAACTCTACTAATGGTATTCGAGGGAATAGCTACACTCAATCCAGGAAATTGTGTGCCAGACGTGGGGGCAGAGGGATTTAACCTGCCATATATCATTCCCACCACTTCCCCGTCGATGTTTATCAAAGGACCTCCGGAATTTCCTGGGTTCACTGCTACGTCTGTTTCTATTGTATTGGGTACAGAGTAGCCTAAAAATGGGAAATAGAGCAGATAGTCGGTTTGACCTATAATTCCTGCGGTCATGGCTATTTTGGATGCAAAAGGATAGCCTATAGTTACAACTCGTTCACCAATCTTGAGTGCAGAAGAATTTCCAAGAGTTACAGGGTCAGACAATCGAACAGTTTCTCGAGCAGCCGTGTTGTTGTCTTCAACTACTCTCAACACCGCAGTGTCTGTAAATGCGTCTCTCCCTACAACTTGGGCATCATATCTGTCTCCATCTTTGAAAACGACACTAACATTGGTAGCCCCCGCCAGAACGTGATTAGCAGTAACTATGTGACCCTCTTTGTCATAAGTGAAGCCTGCGCCTACTTCAGTCATATTCTGAGCTTGGGGGTTTAAGCTGAATAACGGCGGTGTTATGCTCACAATCTGCACTATTGAATTGCTAAGATTCTCAAATATTGAAGACAATGCATCGTCTGAATCACTGGAAAGAGTCATACCTGAATTAATGGAAGCAAAACTGGCAGAGATATCATGTGAATAAAGTACACATAGCAAGAAAAAAATGATTATGATCGTCCCAGCAAAATTGCTCCTTAGCATCATAAGATTCAATACTCCAACAGTCTCCTGGTTTTGTAACCTAACTATTTTATAAAGATTATAAACAGATGTCTTATTGCATTTGTATCCCAAAGCATTTTTTAGCACTGTCGAAAGTCAAATCGGCTCGAGCCGCACATTACCTTTTGAGGCTGAATTCCCCAGGCCTAAAGGATATGATTTTGAAGCTCTACTATTATCCTAGTAGATACATTGAAGCAATTGGGATGATAATCGAATTCTATAACTGGATAGCGCTAAACCAGAGGGAGGATCAGTCGATTAGCTGGTTTAGGCTGTTGGCAATCCACTTTTCAGGTGCAATCAATCAAATGAAAATTCATTGATTGTTACTGACAACATTAAAAGTCGGAGTTGTCTTGTTTTGTAACCCTTCCTGGGACGTTAACGACAAAGTTAACATGATAACGGCGCTAACAACCGTTCAACTATATTCCATGCTCAACTATATCTAATATCCTAATTGGCCGGGCCCATTCTGAATAAGCCTAATACTTTTCCCTTATGGGTTTTATTCTGAACGTTCAATTATACTAGTAGAATCTTAAGAGATGGAATAGCTTATTCTCATTGGAGTCAGCGTAACTGTGGATCTCTGATCAATCGGCATGTCCGCTTAGGGGTATCTTGAATAAGATAGAATACCTGATGTAGCATCAATCGTTTTTAGTGCATTCCACGCTTAGCCACACTCATTATCTTAAATGAACGGAACCGTTTAGAAAAGATCTAATATTTTTCCCTTATGGGATTTGTTCAGAACGTTCAACCATATACCCTACGGACGTACAAGTAAGAAAAGGTGCTTCTTGCTACCCGCCTGTCATCACACCGACACACCAGGCCAATAAATCTGTGTAACTCCTCAGTACTGCATTACTTAAAAGGTGGCCAGACCATTTTTCTATGCAGTGAAGCCGCGTTGGATCCATCCACCCCCAATCCTAAGGATCCAATATGTCAACCATTGTTTTCTTGGACTCCCACATCTCCTCTTGCTGGAGAAATAACTTCAGACGACTCAAATAAGACCTACACTTACGCAACATTCGATCGTTCTTGGCAATTTTATTTCGTTCAGGGGTTCTTTCCGAGGGAAGGGAGGGCAGTGGAGTTATAATTTGTGACCAAACACAGCAATCTCCGAGATCTTACCATAATAATCCCCTACCGCCGCTCTAGCCCCCTTAACGGTTATTCTGACGTCGCGCTTGCGTCGTCTGGTAGGATGGAGCGGCAGTCTCACTTGTCATTGATATTTTCTCGGTAAAAAGGGTGGTATCATTCGATACTGTTATAACAAAATTATTTCTTGCCATATCTCCGTGACGCCAGGCAATGTCAACACGACAGATTTTCTTTCTGTCCAACTGCATCCAAGACCCTACCTTTTGATGAGACCACAGATTAGAAGCAACGTTGTCGTCGCTACTTCCACTGTTATCTCGACAATATCTAGTTGCTGACAATAGATCTCTCTTGCTTGGTCGCTACTTCCACTGTTATCTCGACAATATCTAGTTGCTGACAATAGATCTCTCTTGCTTGGTCGCTGTTTGTGGTATTCTGATTAGCTGACTTTAGTCCTGCGCCAATCGGCTGCCCTATTGATAGAGATGAGCTTGAAATAAAGGCAGATGATTTCCCAACTTCCAAAAGTCGAGGATCTTGACGACTGGATTCCAATAGTGACTCGTTTAGAACAATATCTTGCAGCACGTGATGCATCTTCTGGACCATGGTCAGTTAGATAGATGATGAGGATCTGGTCAAATCAGTACGGTAAAATTATTGCATTCTACCAATGGGGGATAGACGGTCCTGAACCTGGGTGACGAGTCTGTCTGTGATTTCATCAAACGTCGAGGCAGACATCATATTCTGAATCTGTATGAGATCCTTCTGATTAACGCTCAACAGCACCTTTGCAAGGTTCAAGGGATTAAGAAGTTTAAATACTGATATGATCTCATCTGCACTGAGATCACTAATGGGATAATCTGCGAGTTCTGCTGAACTAAGGTGTGTCAGTTCCATTGCGATATTGACCGCCTTAGACGGAAATCCCCCAGGCCCCTCTGTTTGAGGAAAGTCTCTAGGCGATCCCAATGGGCCGATTACGGAAGATGTGTTCGAAGCTTCGGAACTTTGCGTAATATTTTGTGACATACCAACACTATTATTCTGAGAATAGGCATTCTGCAAATATGGAAAGGTTGAAAGGCTATGGGATGTATATTAATTCAGATTTTGATGATGATATTGGATTTGGAGGAATAGTCTACAAAGTTGAAATAAGTTGGAATAACGACACAAAAAAATGGACCAGAGTATTGGAAAAGCGGTCACATTTTGGTGATGCGCTCCTCTTAGAGAATGAAACAATTCCATATTCCGCTTTTTCTAGAGAAGATGGAGGGGGACATTACGTTCTCGTATCAATAAACCTATCTAAAATGCTTTCACCTGAGAAATACAAGTTATTATTCTTGTAGTCAGCAATATCATTTATAGTAAGATGATAGTCCGATAGAGCCTTTTCTGTCAAGTTCCGAATAAGCTGAACTTTATTTTGAAGACTTTTTAACTTCTCTTCTTTTTCCAAGATCTTGGAATTTCATCAAGGGGTATTTTTGAGGAGCTCACCAAAGAAGTGACTCTGTGAACCATATCTACAAAATCTCTAGCGGGCAGTTCAGCCTTAAAGCAGTGAGCATCGACTGCCTCAATCAAGTCTTCCATCCTCATATCTTCCATTATCCCCCATTCAGCCATCTTGGTTCTAAGTCTGATAGAGGACGCGAAGTCGCCAACACTCCAGCCATTTCTTCTAAGATTAACTGCTACCTCTCTTAAGAGATCAATGTCAGATTGAGCCTCTCTACATTCATTGATTATAGAGCAAACGGTTCCTGCTCCGATCCGATTCTTGTTTGCGATCTCTTCTCTCGTTAGACCATTCAGCCAATCTCTGATTACCTCTTTTCTTATTGTAGACGGAATTCTAATTTAATGAATTCTATGTTTTATGCGGCAAGGACATATTTAGATTGTCGAAAAAAATTAGGCCAATTTGAGCGTGAATGACGTTTCATTTTCTATTTGACGCCAATCTGACGAAATGCCGACTTACATTTGACTACCATTTGACTAGAAGATGACAGTAGTTTGACAATGATCCGGTTCACCTCATGAACAAATCCCTCAGGTTCTGTCCTCGCTCCTAGATACTCACATTTCTGTTGCTAAATTAATCTGCTACGTAATAATCAAACCAACCAGCAAGCTGTATGCTAGACTATATTGACTTCGAATTAGTCAAGTTTTAGTGGCCAAATGCAAAGCACATCTTGCCATGTTGAGGCATACCCTCTTTACGAGTGAATCAAAGAAGGAGAATGATTCATCTACCGATACTGCTGTAAATCCCTTATGTAAATTATCTAAAACCACCTTTGCTCTTTTTTGAATTCCTCTTTTTCTTTAATTCAGGCAGTATTCACATGTACCTTTCTTGGTACTTTCTGAATAGATATAGATTTGATGGTAGTGTACATTGCATTCTTTTACAATCATTTCATGTACCTGTTGCGTAGTCCACCCTTGTTTTTCTTATCCTAACAGCAACTCCTTCTGGTAGTTTAGACGGTCTGCCGCTCTTGGGTCTATCCTCTATTCCATCAATACCCTCTTTACGGTATCTTGCAAGCCAATTAGAAGTCCATGTTCTGCTTCTGTGCAGCTCCTTTGCAACATGAGCTGGGATCATTCCTTCACTTTCAACTTTCAGAATAAGCAATAGCCTCTCATTCAGGCCAGCATCTGATTCCCTCCTCCTATACAGAGTTTCCAATTCTCCTCTATTGATACTCAAGATTAGCGATGCAGATCAATGTACATAGCTAACTACCGAATCGCGAATTTTTGAATGACAGAAGGGCCATTCAATGTTAGCAAATAACCGAAATCGTGCTTAGAATGCTATCACTAACCCTCACCAAGTCGTGATGGACTGGGCGGGAGTTGAACCCGCGACCTTTCGATTGCGAATCGAACATTACTACCACTGAACTACCAGCCCTAACTTGCCCTTAGTGCTATTCAATGATCAAGATATAATTATTTACAATTATCTATACGAAATTGCCCACCTGCGACTCTGAGATATATTGTATGGATACGAACAGCGTGTAGACCGTGTTGTATGCAGCATGGTGTCGAACAATGTGTTGCATTATATGAATATAAATAGGATTGCGCCGAAGGTGATGAACGTGTTGGAAGCCACATACAGTATACTAAGTGGTAAAAAGGGGTAAAAAGGGGTAAAAGTTGATGTATATAATCGTGCTAACGACACTGTTGTATCGTTAACAATTTTGTAAACAGTTCTCTATATAGTTGCTAACATCCTGTTAATCTCTAGCAATTTTAATAGCCGTTCAAATACATTCCTAGATCTAATATTTTAAATGAACGGGCCCATTCTGAATAGGTCTAATACTTTTGCATTGCGGGATGTGTTCAGAACGTTCAATGCCATACCTTACAACCTTCGTGACCGCAAAGAAAATGAAGATTTATGACGAGGGCGAAAGCGTAGCGAATGTTCCAGCCTCGGTCCATGGAATATCATATTTCACATACTTCGAATGACCCACCAACGTCTTGTGGTCATCGACATCAGAACTAAAAACAAAGCATATGCCACATTCAGAGCAGAGCCATATCTTCTTCAAATCATCTGGTTTCAAATTTCTTGCGAATACTACTTGTGAATGTATCGTATTTAACTAATCAACCATCAAGTTATATTCGTTTTTAATTTATACAATTTCTAGAATTAACTGCACACATTATATTCTATAATAACACAATATAACATTATGATATATTGTGTGTGCTTCACTTGAAAGGTACAATAATATCTATTGTATTCCCTAGGGTTTGATAGATTTGAGATGACGTGCTAAGATCTTTTGACGATAATCTTAGTTAGTTTTGTACTTATATAAGTAGAATGACAAACTAACTGATTCTTCTTCCCCTCCACCATGCCATGAATACGTCGGTTCGGGTTAGAATATCGGCTCAAGTACAATGCTTTTTATCTAGGTTTATTGCGATAGAGTAATCAAGTTGGCAAGAAGCACAAGAGCAGCGCGCACGTCTCAAGATGAACCAGAGGCACTCCCCAAGTGGGCAGAAGATGAAATAAAATCTGTGAACTTTGAAGATCCTCAAACTGTAGCTAGGACAGGTTATATTCTTGATATATGTGAAAAGGATTATAAGATTGATATACAGGTGTATGAACCTCTACCCGATGGGCGTACAATAGTGGAGGGTTTGGACGTTCCAACTGTCATGAAAATATCTGAATTTATGAAAGGTTTCGTCTATGAGTTTAAAATCAAAATGTACAAAGGTAAACTAAGCTCGAGGTTAGCTGATCTACTCAACAGTAAATATGCTTTAGATATGGATAGCATATATCGCTTTGAAATGGAGAATTTGCAGATGTTGGACGTAGAATCTGATGTAACAACTGGGACTAACGAAAGCTCAGCAGACGCTGAGGCTGATAGCTCAGATTGAATTTAGTACCCATCGAATTATTCTACCAATCCAATCTAAACCAGAAAAAAGGTAATTACGCGTACTCAATTTGCCGGTACCAGCTCGATTTACGTTGTTTGCTTCTCTAGTCATCCCTCACTGATGAGTGTCCTTTATGATTGTTGGGTTTGCCTAAGTTAAACCCGAGGTTGTCGCCTTCAGAGTGAGCCTCGTTTGGTTCAGCGAGGTCAATTTTAGAACTTTTCTTCCGCAAAGACGCTACATCTTTGTTTATTGTGAGCCTCATCAATGCAATCCACATGATGACTAGGGGAACATGATATGATGCAATTCTCCAAACCACTATTACAGATAAGTGGGAATCGGTAACTAGATCCTGTAGGGAGGGTATAGAATTTAGATTCGCGATGTATGCCCAGATCCCTAATTCAGCTAATCCAGAACCTCCCAATGTTATAGGTAAAGTGGATAATACAGTAGAAGCAGATGTAGCCATGAGTGAATCAAAGACGCTAATAGAAGGGATCCCGTTACCTACAGCGTTAACCAAAACCATGAATGAGATTCCTTGTAGAACAAATGCAACAACTGTTATTGCTATACCTATTGCAAATGTTTTGATAACTGCAGAAGAAGAGAATGTAAAGTTTTCTCTGCTCATTTGGCATAAATCTGCAATTGCTTTGTTCGTTGACGTGACCAGATTGCGTCCTCGTTCTCCCCTTAAAATTTTCTGAATAACTTTTTCTATTAAGTTGGGCAGTTGGAGGTTTCTCTTGGCAGAAAAGAACATTAGTAAGAACCAAAATGTAAAGGTTGGAATAGACAATAATACTACAATTGTTCCAATAAGATAGCCTCCATTGAGGATTGCGAACACCCCAGAAATGATCCCTAAGATGGTTCCTACAAAGACATCTGAGATTATTTCAATGGTTGTAATCCAAGCAGCCCTACCAGCTGGAACTCCTCTTCTCGTCAACCATGCAATCCGTACTATTTCGCCGCCAATGTAGGACGGGGTCGTTTGTGAGACAAATTCTGAACCGAGTCTAGCAGAAATTGTTGTTGAAAAGCTGCTAACATCATGTCCGATAAATTTTCGAATAAAATACTTGAACCTATATGCTTGTAACAAGGCCTTTCCGATTACAGCAGCAGAAGACAGAATAAATGGAATGACCCCTACGGACAAGAGATCATCAACAGTTATGTGTGTGAAGAACACCATCAGGATTAATGGCACTATGCTTGCCGGGATCGCGAGCAAACGCCAGTTCAAAATATTTCATCCGTCTGATAAGATGATGCCATATAAAAACCCCGAGTGATTTTTCCCAGATTTGCTTTCTACAAGATGTTTGTGTGCTCATTGTTTCAGAAATAAAGGTACAGTCACGCATTACCCTCTGATTTGAACCTAACCTGTATACACAAATATACTACGGAACAGCAAATGATCGCTTGTAATTTTTAATGGACTCAATCTTCGTCACTGGAACAGCTGGAGCTGGCAAGTCAGTTCTTACTTCGAGGCTACTCCAGTGGTATTCTGACAACAATTCATATCCAGTTTCCCTAAACCTCGATCCTGGTGCAGAAAGTCTTCCATATGAACCAGATGTAGATGTTAGAGACTATGTTGACATAAAGGCTATAATGGAGGATTATAATTTAGGTCCAAACGGTTCCCTTATAATTGCAAGCGATCTCATATCTACTCATCTGGAAGAAATACAACATGAGGTAAATGAACTAAATCCCGACATTGTTGTTATAGATACACCTGGACAAATAGAACTGTTTGCATTTCGAGCCAGTGGTCCATACTTTGTAGGGAATTTTTTTGCAGACGATAAGGTAAATATTTTTGTATTTGACAGCACGCTAGTCTCTTCCCCAATAAATTATGTCTCTATATCCTTGCTTGCCTCCTCTGTAATGCTCAGGTTGAAGACATCGCAAGTAAATGTATTGAGTAAGAGCGACCTTGTCATAGATAAGCTTCCAGAGATACTTGGATGGGCCTCTTCTAGCAAGAAACTTGAGGATAGTCTAAATCAGGAAAAAGAAGCAGAATATTCTCTATTAAGCAAGGAGGTATTAAGAGCGATGACTATGGGTGATTTTCTACAAGATCTAATAGTGGTTTCAGGTCTTACGATGAGCGGCATGATGAATTTGATGGCAGCGATTGCAAGGATTGTCAGCCAAGGGGAGGACAGGAAAGGCTAAATAATAATTTTTTTGGTCAGTTATTGTTACATCTTTAAAACGAAATAATAAAGAATAATAAGAATAATAATAATAGATGGAGGAAAAATTAATCTCATTAGGCATGATAGATATGACTGAACGCTCAGTTACTGCAGCAGCGCCTTCATCCACTGCTAATCTTGGTCCTGGGTTTGACATATTCGGTCTTGCAGTCGACGCATTCGACGATTATGTTACAATCAAGAGGTCTACTGCTCATAATCCTGAGTATGGTAACATTAGCTCGCAAAATCCTATTGACATCAATGAATTATCTCAAATTCGGATTGAGATGATTGGACAGTATCACAAATCGATTCCCGTAGAAACGAGTAGAAATTCAGCTGGGCTGGCCCTACAGAAGACCCTCAAGGAATTTGATGTTAGGGATTCATTCTCTGTTATAGTAAAAAAGAACATTCCACCTGGTTTTGGGATGGGAAGTAGTGCTGCGTCAGCGGCCGCCGCTGTTATGGCAATCGATACTCTCCTCGATCTTCACATTCCAAAATCAGATCTAGTTCGATTCGCAGCAGAAGGCGAAAAGGCGAGCGCAGGGTCATTACACTATGATAATGTAGCTGCATCGATATTAGGAGGGTTTGTATTAATCCGCCCATTTTCAACAATTCCCGAGTTCATCCATATCACTCCTCCAAGGGATTTACATCTCGTTTTTGCGATCCCAAATCTAAATGTCCCTACGAAAAAAACCGAACATGCAAGGCAGGTGCTACCCAAAAAAGTTCTGCTAGGAGATGTCGTTCATACTCTTTCGAATGCTTCCACTGTGGTAGCGGGATTCCTTTCAAATGATGTAAATATGATAGCAAGAGGTGTAGAAGATGTCATTGTGGAACCGGCTCGTAAGCACTTGATCCCTTGTTTCGACAATGTCAGAGCCAATGCATTAGCGGCAGGGGCGTTGGCCGTTACCATTAGCGGGGCTGGTCCATCAATGGTCGCTATTGCTTCCGATGATGAAGATCAGTTGGAGGCCATAGCAAATTCGATGAGACATGGTTTCAGACAATGTGATTTGACTTGCACTACCGTAAAGTGCTCGCCAAGCATAGGAGCAAGGATAGTAAGCAAGGAATAGAGGCTATGAGTTTCAATGTCATATGAAGAAAAGCGTTCCACTTTGTCTAGCTAGTTGCGTTATAGCGCTCTATGGATCTGAGCTCACCTGTTAATTCGATTCGAAGCACTGGTATTAGCTCTTCATTACTATCTTTTTTAATCAGGATTCAAGCTCATGTTTCATGGCTCGAGGATGAATCTTCCGTCCCAGCTGCCTAGCACCACGCCTCACTTCTTGCTCT
>JBAUMZ010000136.1:0-21849 GCA_049578985.1 Nitrososphaeraceae archaeon | reverse complement strand
TCTCTAGATGGTCTATTGAGTTTATAGAGTTCATCTCATCATAAAAATCATACAGCAACTTCTGATCTGGCCATAGCATGGATATGTATGTAGAGAACCTGTTTCTACTTCCGCTATGCTCTACCTTATGTTGCTGCCCTTCAAAACTCATTGATCTACGTATACATGGTTTTTGTGTTATCGTAGTTTCATCTTCAAATACTAACATCACCGCTTTTTTTCAGAGCTGATGCTACTTGCTTGTAGTTTTCCACTCTTTCTTTCCCTTCTTCATAATCCTCTCCAAGTAATAGTTCCAATTTTGGCCTCTTACATCTAATACCCATATCTTTAGTTATTCTCTGTAGATGTTTGAAACTTATTGGAATGCCAAGCTCATCTGTAAGACATCGTGCAAGTGACCTTAGACTCCATGTGTTTCTAAGATAGCCAAAGATGTGAGGATCGTTAAATAATGCAGAAAGAATGATCTCTTTATTTTCATCTGTTATACGTGAATTCAGTCCTCTTGGTCTCTTCTTTATCCTTACTTCTTCTATCCCACCATGAATAAACGCAGCAATCCATCTTTGTACAGATCGAATATTGACTCTATGTTCATGCCCTATGTCTTCATAACTTCTTCCTCTACCTTGACTCTTTTGAAGTATCGCCAGTACCCTACGATACTCCTTCTTGTTAGTTGTACCATGCATAAATGATTCTAGACTTGTTTTCTGTCCATGGCTTAGATTCAACTTAGAAGCACGTCTCACATGATAGAAGTATCCTACATGTGTTAAGCTTTATCCATCTAATAATCTCAACTATACAATAAAAATATTATGACATATAGATAGACACTTCACTTATTGTTCAACCAGTCGAATATCAAGATGCACAGGCATTCATTTCCCGTGGAATAGAACGGGCGAAATCTATATTTGAACAAGAATCAAATGTAATTCCCCAGAATATGTCGGAATCGGTTCAAGGAGCAAAGGTTATGTTCTCCGATCTTGACAATCAGATCTTGTCTATATCTAGTCCGGAGTCTGTAGGTTCCACTATCCAAGGAATAGTGGGTGAATTATCTAAGATTGCTGGCATAAGAGAAACAAGTATTGAAGATAAAAGCCCAGATCTCTTGATTTCCAACATTCGTAGCATATTGGACCAAGTGATTACAGCATACAGTAACCAAAATTACAGCCAAGCAGAATCTCTTGCTACAGAAGCTTATTTAGAAAACTACGAATACATCGAAGCTCCTTTAGCGGATTTAGATAAATCTCTAATGGAAACTACTGAGGTAATGCTCAGAGAAGAATTGAGACAGCAAATTCAGGATAGGGTTCCTTTAGAAGAAATACAACAACAGATAGATAGTATAAAAAACAATTTGAATGATGCTGAAAAATTATTGGCTGAAAGGACCAATGGAGATGATTGATCAAATTAGACATAGCCAAATATCTAGTGATGTGAGATAGCGAATTAATGTTATTAACATCACACTGCAAAGTCAAAATATTCGACCCCGACCCACCCAACATTTAAATAAAAAAATGATGGAACTATGACTGATAGACGTATAATAAATCCTTGGAAATGACTGGACAAATACGGGCAGCGGAAACTCTCGGAATCAGAGGTGCAGAGAAAACTCTCGGAGTAAGAAAGCCTCTTTATGACTACCAAGAAAAGTTGAGGACGAGACTGTCGAAAGGACGATAATCTTAGGGGTACAGATATTGTTTTTGTTACGGGTAACAATTACAATATCTCCGATAACAATCATAGAAAGAATAAAGAAGTTATTCCTAGATTTTACTACATTCGACACTAAAAGTACAACCGTAGTTGTACAGACATCAACCTATTATACTCAAGTACGGTGCTAACAGTGTACACGAATCAGGCGACAACGACTACTGCAGTGTACATACGCGTCACATTTGAATCGATCTAAAAGTGTAAGGGTAAATTGAAGGATACTATATCTCGTAGATCAATCCGCATTAACCAGAGTGATAACCATTAAAGCAATCACAATATATTCCAGTGCATTCCATTGCAAGCCTGTTACATTTATCGATCATTTAGTGGCAGCGCAAAGAAAAACTATATACTTTCCTGGCAAGCATGATGACATGCTTCAGGTTGTCATCATAGTGGGTCCAGGTGGTGTCCTAAGCAAAATTAAAGTCATTTCTATAATGTTGTAATATTCCCTCAACATTGTCTTCATAATTATCTGTATCATTTTGATCTGATAGAGTATTGGTTACTTCAAACCTTGTGAAGTCCATAGGAGTAACTATTCCTATTGGCTTTAGGATGTATTCATCATCCCTTGATACTTTTTTATCTTTGTCTTGGCTTGACCTAGGCATAACGACAAGCAAGTGCCTTACCTTATTCTTTAACATTAGATCTGCTGCATAGGATGGCGATGAATCAGCGTTAATGGTAATAAGAGGAGATGACATTATTTGGCTAGCTAACATTTCTTTGCTACTCTTATCACCGACACACACTTTTCTTGAAAGATCACGTTCAGTAACAATTCCTATAGGGGTACCGTCTTTCTCATCTCTCACAAGTACAGAACTTACTTGTTTATCTCTCATCTTTATAGCTGCATCTTGTGCGGTAGAGGAAGATTCAACGGTTTCTAGTCTGCTAACCATGATATCGCTGATTGTAGTTTCTGTACTAATTCGCATATCCCGAATGAGGTAATACGAAAATGGCGATTATATAAGTGTCGCCCTAGCACAAAGATCTTACCTATCTTTCTGCATTACAGTGCATTATTCTGATTAACAGTTAAAGCTGTGTATGGCATAATACGCAGGCATAAGATTGCTGAGGGCTAATATAACAAAGGGGGAGAAGAAGCAGCTGCGAGGAGAGACCGCAGACTTATTGGTCCTAGTCAGAACATCCTAATTAACCTGAAACTTTTCTGAGGTTCCAAGGACAAAGACCTTGAGGAGAACAACTGATGAGATGGAGTACAAGTAAGACGCGGTAGGAGGAGTGGAGGAGGTGGAGTCAGAGGATAGGTCCAAAACTTGGCTGATTCTAATAACTTCTCCGCCTCTTTTGAACCCAACTATACATGACATTCATCTGGATTATATGGGATGGTAATCTTTTATTCAAGTTACGTGCTAAGTATATTATGGACATGAGTGAAAGCTGTCTGGTATGTGGTAAAAAATCTCAAGATTATGATGTTGAATGCTCATGTTGTGGAAAATATTTTTGTTCCGAACACTGCAATCTTGTAGGTCATAGTAAAGAAATTGTTCATTATAAGTGGACAGATTATAAGCATATCTATGGAACTATTATGAACTTTGATCCTACAGTACGAGTAACAACCATTTGTGATAGAAATGGTGAAATAATGTACTCTGATTATCGTGATGGAGTAAAGAATTTGCTCACATCTGAAGAGAGCTCGGAATCACTAGAATTAGCGGTCAAAGGGTGGAAGACTAGGAACGCGCTCGCATCAAAGATTGGAAAGTGTAAATACGTACTAGCAGAATATGAAAAAGTGAAACGGCTTACCCTTCCACTGGATAGAGACCACCTTCTATACATAACAACCGAAGTAAACTGTGATCATCCAAAGTTAATTGCCAAAATCCAAGAGTTGCATTTGTAAATGAATATGCAATGGTTCTCAACCACATGTACGAATTAAGAAAGGAAGGAATTGCAGACGTACTATTTCCTTATGCGCAAGCATATCATATTGTACTAATACACACCCAAGGAAGTCTCACTGAATATGGTAAAGATCTAATTGAGTAAATTAAGGCGAGACCGACACAACGAGACAGTTAAGGCCATAATGTCGTCTGATGCGTCGATGGCAATGGAAGGACATTATGCCCGTTCATCGAAGAAGAAAAACGCCAGAAATGAAAAGTTGCTCAGGTTCAACTGTACTGACACGAATAACATTAATGCTGGTGGGATATACAGATATTGTTGAATACTGCGACGATCAATCAAACTGTCTTTTTTCCTAGTGTGAAACCAGTTCAAATTTATGATGCATACCTGAATCCAAGAAAACACTCTGAATTTACTGGAGCCGAAGCTATGTGTGATCCTGTAGCAGGTGGAGAATTCAATGCTTGGGACGGCTACATCACCGGAAGGATCTTGGAATTAAATAGAGCAAAACGAATACTCCAAGAGTGGAAGACAACTGAATGGCCTGAAGGCTATCCGCCTTCGATCCTAGAATTATCATTCAAAGCTAAGAATGAAGGTACAGAGATCACGATGGTGCATTCAAATGTTCCATCTCATCAAGTGGATTCGTATCGACAAGGATGGATAGATTACTATTGGAATCCACTTAAGGAATACTTTGGTATTAAAATGAAGTAAAATACCTATATCCCAAGAAGGATATCGCAGGAAATGGCCTTAAAGTGAATATATGCCCCTTCTCTCGGTTCTCCAAGTTCTTAACACAATCTAATCATCACAACTTTATCATTTCAAACGTTACCAACCAGATTCATGATTCGACGGTACGTTCCTTCCATATTGAACTTTTTCTGTTTCCTCCTTTACTATGTCTGAGTCTATGTTAGTGTCGTATTCACGATGGCTCCGTGTACGACTCTATTTCAGGGATTTCATCCTTAATCACACAACGCTTATATATTTTCATCATCAGTATACATTTGAATGTTTCAGGCTACTTTTCCTTCAGGACGCAAAATTGTACCAGCTTTAATTGTCGTAGATATGCAGAACGGTTTTGTTAGCAAGGGTGGATCATATGATAGATTAGGTATGAATACTCCCAATTACAGGGAAATAATTCCAAAGATTAAGGATCTAATTGAATTCTGTAGGAGTATGGAGATTCCTGTCTTTTACACCGAAGCTGTTAAGGAGGCCAGTGGAATTGATATGCTAACAAAAATCCATAACTTTTTACCAAAATCAAGACAAGAGCGACTAAAGATTCCTATTTGTGTTAGAGGTACTTGGGATGGAGTCACGATAGATGAGCTGAAGCCTAAGGAAAATGATCCAGTGGTTATCAAACGGAGAGATTCCGCTTTCCAGGATACTGAACTGCGGGTCTGGCTTCAGAGCGAAGGCATTAATATGTTGGTATTTACTGGGATCGATACCTCAATCTGCGTTGAGACTTCATTAAGAGACGGATTTAACATAGGATATGATGTAATGATACTATCTGATGCAACCGCCTCAGGAGATAAGGAGCATTATAGAACTACATTAGAAAGAGTAAGGAATTACTATGGGTTAGTAATGGATAGCGAACGGTTTAAAAAAGCTATCAGTAATCTAGATAAGATGAGAAAGGGAGAAATAGATTTACATACAGTATCACCAAAGCTGCTGGAATCTTTTCTTGAAGAATTTGATCTACTAGATCCTAGGACCTTTGCGCTTCAAACTGCTAGTTAAGTTGCTCACTTTATTTACTGAAATAGGAACGGTCAGCTTCTGTATTGCAAAAGATCGTTACTAGATATATTAATAATATTGGTGTATATAATTGCTATAATCTTTTATTCAAACACCTAGATAAATTCAATCACATATCTCCGGAAGATGAGGATATGAGTTTATGTTTCTTGATAACCAAGTAGGAGTCTACAAGAGTGTAGTTAATGATACTGGTAGCATGAGCGAAGTATGGATCTGGAACTAACCATCTTTTAGTTGCATCTGGCTAGTTATCTATATAATAGAATAATTATCATATATATCTGAGAGTCTGAATTTAGTAACCGTGGATAAACTAAACTAGCATTCATACTGCGAAGATCGAGTCTAACATATGGCTAGCTAACATATGGCTAGCTAACATATGGCTAGCTAACATAGCATAGCTATCGTATCAGTAGCTGTGATGCTCATCGCAACATCCGTTGTGGCAACAGAAGATGCCTTTGCAGATAGGTACATGATAACCTCTACTGTGACCATTACACTTCAGCATGCAGATGATGTTCTTGATCTACAAAACATAGAGTCGGAATCCGCTGCGCGTAAAAATCACCAAATATGGTTTACTTGTTTAAAAGAATGACTTCTAATTATCCATAATGGAATTGGCTGAGGTGGCGCAGCAAATGTTCGATCAGGAGGAATGCAAAGTATTTCGTCTGTTTCGATGTCACACATTCGTTCCCATTCCAGAATGTACCAGGTGGACATTGTTTTGGTTCTGTTTCCTGTTTAGCCCCACTAGTGTGACTCCTAAGATGATGTCATGATAACTATAGTAACGAGTCGATATCAGAAGTTATATTAGCTAAAGTGAAAGAACCAGTAGGTTTGAATCTAAATAGGATTCCTGAACCTCCATATGCACTTGTAATCTGCGAAAAACCCTCCGTTGCAATTAGGATAGCACACGCTTTAGGGACCTCGCGTTTCGCAAAAATTACGGGATTACGATCAACCGTATTTTTGGCAATCTCTCAAAAAGGGCAGGCCTTTGTTGTATGTTCTGCGCTCGGTCATTTGTACGGATTGGTAGATCCGAATGGAAACCGAACTGTCTATCCGGTTTTTGATGTTAAATGGATGCCAATTATGAGAAAGAGAAGCGGAAGGGCTCAAACTACAGTGGCATCTGTACAAGTAATTAAATCTATATCATCACTCTCTCAAAAAGCTACAAGCTATATTCATGCTTGTGATTACGACCAGGAAGGTGAAGTCATTGGGTACAATATTTTGGAATATGCATGTAGTAACAAGTATGAGGGGTCATTAAGGGCAAAATACTCTACTCTCACTGGTCAAGAAATTAGAAATTCATTTGACAATCTTCTACCACCAAGCAAGAGATTAGCTGAAGCCGGAAGATCTAGGCATCTGATCGATTTTATTTATGGTGTCAACTTGTCGAGGGCACTTACACAAGCTTTTAAGAACAGTAACAATCGTAAAAAATACCGTAATTTATCAATCGGGAGGGTACAAGGTCCCACTCTTGCTTTTGTAGTGGATAAAGAATTGGCTATTAAAGATCATGTTCCGGTACCCTACTGGACCATAAATGCAGAATTTGAAAAAGATGGATGCATAATTAAGGCACATTATTACCGGCCGAAAATAGAGACATTAACAGAGGCTACTTCAATAGTTTATGCTTGCTCAAGTCAAGATGGGAAGGTTACTGAAATTAAGAACCAAAGAAATACTCTCCGCGCGCCACATCCTTTCAATCTGGGCGATCTGCAAAAGGAGGCATATAGAGTATTTAGGTTCTCTCCTAGCTACACGTTGTCTATTGCTGAGAAGCTATACATTGCTGCACTAATTTCATATCCGAGAACCTCGAGTCAAAGGTTACCACCTTCAATAAATTATAGGAAAATTATTTTAGATCTTTCAAAGATTACTATTTTTCCTCCTTCTGAAGTCAGAGTTAATCGTAGTAGGTGGTCCAGTAAACTTCCTATTAGTGAACCTTATACAAAAATAGCTTTGGATCTGCTGTCAAATTCAAACCATCTTTCTCCAAATGAAGGACCAAAGACCGACCCAGCACATCCAGCGATTTACCCAACAGGAGAAAAACCAAGAGGCAGATTAAATACAAGTGAATTCAAACTATTTGATCTTATTATTAGGAGATTTTTGGCGACCTTTGGTCAACCAACTATAAGTCAGCATACTACAGTGACAATTTTTGTCATAAAAGAACATTTTTTCGAGGCTGATACCAAGACGATGATAGATGAAGGCTGGATGCACTCTTACAAGCCATACATAAGCAATAGCTTAAATTTAGGGTCGCAAGCTTATTTACAAAATCTCCAGAAGGGGAACATATTGAAAAATCATGCTGTTACAATGACTGATAGGTTCACTCAGCCTCCTTCAAGATTCAACCAGTCTAGTTTGCTAGAAGAAATGGAATCGAAAAAGATTGGTACAAAAGCCACAAGATCGGAAATCATCAGCACCTTGTTTAAGAGGAACTATGTTAGTAACATACGTTCTTCTAAAGATGCCTCTTATTCTGGACAGAATGATAGTTCTGGAGGTGGGATAGAGGCTACAGATCTCGGCATTGAAATAGTGCAATCGATACGTCGATACATACCAAACCTAGTATCTATAGATCTAACCAGATCTATGGAGGAACTTCTTGAAGGAATAGCATTTGGTAACGACAGGAGTGATTTTGTCATAAAGTATTCAAAAACCAAACTAAAGGAAGCAATCATTCCATTTAAGGAAAAGGAAATTGAGATAGGCAATCGAATAACAGATGCAATAAATGTTACTGAAAGCAAACAGCAGATGATTCTTGGAAATTGTCCTATGTGTGGCAATGGAAGCTTGAGAATTATAAGATCAAATAAAACTAGGAAGAGGTTTGTGGGGTGTTCTAATTACACATCTGGCACGTGCAAGGCAGCTGTTCCACTACCGCAAAATGGATCAATAAGACTCACAGGAGAAATTTGCTCTTCATGCCGATGGCCAGTGCTGGAGAACACCTATCTTCATGGGACAAAGTATCGATGGAAATTTTGCATTAATATAAATTGTCCATCTAAGAAAAAATAGATGTACCCTCGAATGTTACGGCCGTGAAAGTTTTTATTTCCTGAAATATATAGCGTAACGGGAACGTTCCGTTATTTGACATTCATACGGATTCTCAAAGCTAAAACGATGCCAAATCAAAAGAGGTAATGAATGCTTGAATTATTTTTAAAGATGGACCTGTTATGAGCCAGACCTTAAAGCTGCAATAATATCCCTTTCGGTGATTGGCCCATTCCTCACAACGGTTAAAGTTTCATCATCATCCAACTGTATTATGGTAGAATGAGAATACTTAATCAGCGTACCACCATCCAGCAAGGCGTCGAAGTTCGTAAGTGAGGTTGTACTAATTTGAGATGGATTTTTCACGGACTCCCGACCGGAAATATTTGCACTGGTTCCAACCAAGTAGCGACTCAATTTGAGAAGAGAGAGAGTGCATAGATTTCCTGGTATTCTCACTGCAAGTGAGGAGCTGTTAGCGGTTAGTCTTGGAGAGATTTTTCGGTTAGAGAGAGGACATATTATCGTTAGCGGACCCGGCCAAAATGATCGAGCTAGTCTCTTAACCTTATTCGAGACTTCTACGATGTTTTCGACATCTAAAAGACTAGCACAAAGAACTGGCATCGCCTTCTCAGCCACCCTACGCTTTAAAAGAAATATTCGTTCTACTGCTTTGTCATTAAATGGATTGCAACCCATTGCATATACGGTGTCTGTGGGATAAACAATTATGCCCCCATCCTTCACTATTTTTGCACAATTCTCAACTCCATTGTCCTCCCCACATTTGAAATTCAAATAGCCACCTGTCGTGTTATCCATGTTCATCCAAAGACCGGAATAGTACCGATTATCTGCATCCTTCTGTTAGATAATCCTTCTGCCCTGGATACCATACTATCAGATGATTCTGAACCAACTCATTATTTACGTATTCCTTGAGCGCGCCTATTCCATGCAAACATTAGAAAAATAAATGGTATCAACATGATTCCTGTCGCGATCAACACTGGTTGGATGACTCTAAAATCGACTGATTGACCTATTGCCATCATATAGGGAAAAGGGTAAAGCCCCGATACGAAAAACCAGAACGCAATGAACAGTAGGATAAACTTTGCATTTCTTTTTAAGATGTTAGAATGAACCGCCTTGACCTTATTACATTTCACGCATATATTTTTGCCATAGACTATGCATGATGAACAAACACTCCTTTCACAATATGGGCAGATCCTGTCACCAAATCTAGAACCACAAATTGT
Organism: Nitrososphaeraceae archaeon; assembly: GCA_049578985.1. GTDB lineage: Archaea > Thermoproteota > Nitrososphaeria > Nitrososphaerales > Nitrososphaeraceae > TH5896. The sequence continues at coordinate 12,007 of JBAUMZ010000136.1, read as the reverse complement.
GCAGGTTACCAAACTCTCTCAATGAATATAGCATGATTCGCATAATAATATTTTGTCATTCACTTGAGAAGAAGGGCTCTGAATAGGTGAAATGTTGCATGTACGAATGTAAATAGATAAATATGCTAACCATCTCCTGCATCAGAGTCTCGAGTATGGAAATTGAGCACTGTGTATTTCCAGATGACCTAATATACGATTTAGATAATTTGGTATGGGCACGGAAAGATACCGGAAATGTTCTTGTTATCGGAATTACGTCAATCCTGTCCGCAATTGCAGGTAAACTTTCAGCTGTAAAGTTAAAGGCCGTCAACACAATGGTAATGAGGGGAAAAAACGTAGGAACAATTGAAAGCGGGAGGTATTTTGGCGCTGTTAGAGCTCCTATTGATGGAAAGATCATGGCTATTAATCATGAACTTATCAGCAATCCCAAATTGGCGAACGATTCGACCTACGAAAGGGGTTGGTTCATCGCTCTTGCTCCCACTTCAGATATTGACATTCTGAAAGGCTTGAAATCGCTTCCAGACGATACTGAGGAAATTAGATCATTAATCAGTACATTGCATGTCAAATGCTATACTGCTCTTCCAGATTTTGAAATGTTTGAAATAGGTATTGAATGTGCTGCAACTCTATCCAAATTAGATGATCTCATATCAGGGATCGAAACTGGACAAATTGTTCACTTAGTCTCAGACGATCCTACGGCCGACATAGAAATGACTAGATGGGCGCAGCAGAATGGACAAAAGTTGATAGAAACAAGGAAAGAAGAAAATTTATTGCATTTTCTAGTCGAAAAAATGGATTGAAAGTCTTAGGGAGGCCGGGATAGTCCCAACCGTATCCCAGATTCATTACTTCTCGATTGGATTTGCGATCATGTTTCCCCATTCAGTCCATGAACCATCATAGTTCTTTACGTTCGGATAGCCTAGGAGGTATTTAAGAACAAACCATGTATGCGACGACCTCTCGCCAATTCTACAATAGGCGATAATTTCCTTATCGGGGGTAATCCCTTTTGATTCGTACAATTTCTTCAGCTCTTCCGTATTCTTAAAGGTCCCGTCATTATCATTTACTGCCTGTGCCCACGGGATGTTGACAGCTCCCGGAATGTGTCCTCCTCGCTGAGCATGTTCTGTTGGATACTCTGGCGGAGCCAGTATTTCTCCAGAAAACTCTTTTGGAGATCTAACATCTACCATCTTTAGTCCTGGAGCGCTAACAGCACGTCTGACTTCGTCTAGATATACCCTAATTTTACTATCAGGCTCACTGACGGTAAAATTACCTTTCGGATAAGAAGGAACATCTTTTGTTATCGCTCTATCTTCTTGCAGCCATTTTTTTCTACCACCATTAATCAGTCTGATATCCGTATAGCCGTAGTACTTCAGAACCCAAAATGCGAAGGCGGCAAACCAATTGTTAAAATCTCCATACAACAGTAGAGTAGTATCATTGTTGACTCCAGCGTTTTGAAGAAGATTCTGACAGGCTTCCTTGGTAAGCACATTCCGTGTAAGCGGGTCGTTAATGTCGTTTTTCCAGTCAAACAATACTGCACCAGGGATGTGCCCCAGTTCGTAGTTTGCTTTTGCGTCATAGTCAACCTCTGCTATTCGGACCTTAGGATCCTTTAAGTGGTCTTCTGCCCATTGGGTGTCGACGAGTACCTCAGGATGAATATAACTCATTTTTTCTTCATCAAATATGAGTTATCGTAATATATTAGTTTAATATCTGAGAAACGGCATCAGTTTGCCTTTGCCATCCTTGCCATTGGTTGCTCAGTTGGTTAAATACCTGGTATACTTAGTGCGGAAATAATTCACTTCATCGCGGATACATGTTGCATGGACTAGTTTTTCCTTTTTCCTTAAAATGTCTTACAATCCCTTTGCGTTTAGTAGAGGCCTATTTGCTCCATCAGGACTTCCTGTGAAATATCCTTGACCTTCTGCGGTGCAACCAGAAGACGGTTTTATCCCGCTTTCATCAAGAGCAGCTTTGACTTGGGCCGGAGTAGCTCCAGGATGCGAGGATTGGTACAATGCTACACCTCCAGTAACATGGGGTGCAGCCATACTTGTTCCACTCAGTTGTGCATATTTTCCGTCACCATACGTTGATAATATACCAACGCCTGGTGCCACTATATCTACAGGCTCTCCATAGTTACTAAACGAAGCAAAGGTGTCATCATTTCCATATTTAGTAGATGATCCCTTTCCCCCACATATTCCGTCGCTATCTGCCATTGCAGCCACGGCTATTACATTTGGATTTCGAGCCGGAGAGAATGAACTTGCATCCTTGTGATCGTTACCAGCCGCTACAACGAATACAACACCTGCTTGGACCGCATTATTGATGGCTGCATCTAGGGCGGGTGAACTGCATTCACAGCCAAAACTCAAGTTTACCACATCTATCTCATTTGAATGTGCAGTAACATAATCAATACCCGCAATGATGTCTGATATAGAACCAGCGCCGCTACTATCAAGAACCTTAATCGACCAGAGGCGTGCACCTGGAGCAATTCCAGCAACCCCTATTGAATTATCTTTAGCAGCAGCTATTCCAGCCACGTGAGTCCCATGCCCATTATCGTCGTCCGCTGAAGCGGTCCCAGGTACAAATGTTTTTTCGTGATAGACATTCAAATCTGGATGGGTAAGGTCTATTCCAGTATCCAGGATTGCAATGTCTGCGTCAACGACTCCACTCCCGTCACCAGAGGCGGTGGGGCTTACATCCCCATCTACCCTGTCTACTCCGACTGGAACTTTCTGAGCCAAGGCATAGACTTTCTGGTCAGGCTCCACGAATGCAACTCGAGGATCTTGCCTTAATTCTGAGACTAATGCAGCACTCATATTCTCTGATGTCTTCATTACGTAGCCATCCAGGGCATGTTGGTAAATGTTGAGAATCTGGGCACCTTTGGTCGTTGATTCTTCTGCCATAGCTCTAACTTCGTCTGCCCTCATTCTAGCGCTATCCGAACCAGCAGTCGCAGTCGCTTCAGGTTTAAGTACTACTATATATTGTCCTCTTATTGGTTCCCTAGCTGCCTTAGCCAGTTCGTAACGATCGCTTTGAATTCCCAAAATAAGCTCTTCCAATGGATTGAACTTACCTTGCGATTCTGGAGCAATGATCTGGTTGGAAGTATTGATTCTCATAACTACTGTAGCGTTATTGCTACTTAGCCCGAATTGATCAACTGCTTTATACGTGAAGCTATCTAGACCCGAGTAACCTTCGAAAGGTGTGTATCTAACACTGGCTGAATTTGTACCTGAAGTAAGATTGCCATGGTCGGGAAGATTGTTAATGTAATATGTTAAATGATCGATTAAATCCGAGTCACTACCATTCAGAGTGATTTCGAAGGAAGCGGCTGGGGAGACCATGGCATGGATATCTGATACTATTGGAGCGCTGTGATTCATGTTTGTTCCGTTGTTGGGATGCGTGGTGATGGGGAATTGTGAATCTCTAATGAACGGAATGCCTTCTCTACTCGCCTCAGGAACAGTCGCGGGCTTCTCATCAGTGTTCTCGGTATTTACCGTTAATTCACGCAAAGCAACATCCTCATTATTTTCCGAATCTCCGTAGAACGTGATCCTCAAGTATCTTCCATCTATGGGGGGGAACTTGTATTGCTCATTGAATTCAGTTGTTCCGCTACTCGAGTTCCTTAAAACATCTTTAAAATTTGTTCCATCCTCAGACACCGACAATACGAAGTTATTTGCTTTTTCATCTCCATCTGACCAACTCGCGTCGACTGCGCAAATCTTCTTTACTTTGCCAAGGTCCAGCTGTAAATAGGACCCCAAGTCTGCCGTTGACCATTCTGTTTCAAAGTCACCATCCAGCACATTCATGGTGTCATCATTTTCATCTGCATCCTTAGCACCGTCATCTTCGCTGGATGAAATAGTTTGAATTGGCGTCTGCAAACAGGATGAGCTTGTTGTGGAATTTAGAATCGCCAGCTTGGAACTGAGACTCTTGCCAAGATCCTTATCTGCGAGGTTCGGCGAGGGTGATGACATTGTGTAATCTTCATCTCCTTCAACTCCATCATCTGCCGTGACAAACATTGCGGCAGGAATCTGTGAGGTTAGCGTCGAAGTCAGAATTAGTAGAGTTATTGTAATGTAGATTGGCAGCTTGGTACGTGCCAAATTTTGTCTAATATGAAATTTCATCACATGACTCACTTCCTTACGATTCCAGGATTGGCCCCCTTTCCTGAATCTGCGACATTTCCTTCTAAAATATGAGAAGCAAACAAATGATACGGGAATTCTTGGTCGAAGTCGGTAATATAGCGACTAGATCTTGTCATTTCATGCTCTTCGATGATAACTTAGTATTTATGCCGAGTCCAATTTTCTACGCTAAAGAACGCAAGTGTTAAACTGAACTAAACAAGTATAATGGCTTTGTTAGCTCAGATTCAGCATTTTAAAAAAGTTCTTCTGCTTAAGAAAAAAAGGATCACTCGAGAGGAGGCGAGAGCGTCATGGTTTGATCAGGTTCAACGCTATTTACTCGCATATCAGTTACTAGCGAATACATGATTTCCGTCTTTTTTTCCAGTGGAATCTGAACAGAAAAACCTATTATTGAATGGCTATAAACATGAGTTACGTCTGCACCTTTCTGCTCCACCGACTTTATAATATCATCCAAATCATTAGAAGAACTTTGATTTTTCAAGGTAACTATATAGGTCTCAGCTTCTGTATTGCTTGGCAAATTTTGATCTCCAGATGTCGCATTTGATGTCGGGGAAACTACGTCATTCTGTGCATCCGCGCTTTGCAGTACAAGAGTGGATTGCAACATTAGGGCTGCGCTAAAAATAAGGGCAGTGGCAAGAATAATAGCTACCAAACAATGACCTTGAGGACTTAAATTCACCTTGTTTCTATTGAGTTGATCATAATATTTATCAATTTCTTCGAAAAAGTTCTGGTAAATTTATAAACATACGACAATTGCCTCGTTGCTCTACTTTCTGGTTTATTAATTGAACCTTCTGCTCAGTAGTCATTCATAAGCTTCCAAAATGAAGTGATACATAGCAAACACTTTACACAGTCATACAGAAACCAAAAGGATAAGTAAGAAGTACCTAGGTAAAAAAATAGGTGAGCTAAGCATAAAGTCTCGTAGAAAAAATATCTGACTTATATATGAAAAATCATCCATCATGGATGGAATATTATTATTAACTTCGTGCTCTGCCGGCCGAAAAAACATACCAAAACTTAATAATATCTCATAACTTTACAGTAAAAGCCAAGGTAGGCTTTGTAGAAAGCCCAAGATAGACAAACTTAAATATAATAAGTCAAGGAAGGCTAGGCTAAAGCAAATATTATAACCACTTAACCTATGCAAATTTATTTTGATTATCGAAGGATTCTCATGGCCGCAGCCCGCGCCCGAACAAACCAAACAGAGGACTATCATCTATTAGAAGACATATTACAAAGCATAAAGATAGCAGTAGACGACCAAAAGCATAACTTTAGCCAGTACATACAGGCAGCCCAAGCACAAGGCCTATCACAACAAGAAAGGTTGACACTAGCCAAAGAAACACTAGCTACTCATGTATCATTAAGAACACTATACAGATGGGCACACGAATACCTACCAGAAGAAGCATTTAGCCTCACTTAGTAGACATAACATTTTTGCTGACAAACGGCAACAAAATCTACAAGAGACTATACAGCAGCAAATAGAAGGTAATAATAATCATATAGAGTGTGAATCATGCGTCGAGGCCTATGATAAAGTTAAGTCAGGCGCCTATACCTTGAGTCATCCTGAAACATAACCACTATAGCCTATGTCTGTTTTATATCATTTAAACAAGTCAAAACAATTATCTTAAATGTCCATTTGTAGATCAAATGTATTAGAGGTAAGTTTATGTCGAGACCTTGGCAAAGAAGGGATACTGGATTAACATTACGGATGATAACGAGCTTCTTTATACTTACAGTGCTCTATCTTGTTTTTCTTGGCGTTCTGGTATACCTAGGGGTGGGCTTTATACCGATTACAATAGTCGCTTCAATGTTAATTATAGCGCAATGGTATTTTTCAGATAAAATTGTTTTATGGAGCTCCGGTGCAAAGGTAGTGACTAGAGAACAATTTCCTGAGTTACATGGATTGGTGGAAAGAATAGTTGCAAGGAATAACCTTCCAAAACCAAAGATTGCCGTCATAAATTCGGCAATCCCCAATGCCTTTGCAACAGGAAAAAGTCAAAGGAGCTCGGTAGTTGCCGTGACTACTGGATTGATGGATATCCTAAACAGCGAAGAACTCGAAGGTGTCATAGGCCATGAGTTGACACATATTAGAAATAGAGACGTTTTGGTGATAACGCTTGCCAGTCTTTTCTCGACTATAGCCTGGTATCTGATGCAGTTTGGTTTCTATGGAGGACTTTACGGTGGGGGAATGGGTGGATATGGCGGAGGGAGAAATCGAGGCGGTGGCGGCGGGGCAATCTTAATCATGCTAGCAGTAGCCGCCGTTACTTGGTTTGTCAGCTTCCTTGTGATCCGAGCAATTTCGAGGTACAGAGAGTTCGCTGCAGATAGAGGGTCGGCACAGATGACAGGAAAACCGGTACAGTTAGCAAACGCTCTAATGAAGATAAGCGGTACGATGCAGCGTGTTCCGAATAAAGATCTACGCAAAGTAGAAGGACTTAATGCCTTTTTCATAATTCCAGTGCATTCAGGCCGTCAAACGATAGCTAACCTCTTTTCGACGCATCCTCCTGTTGAGATGAGGGTCCAAAAACTTCTGGAGATGGAGGCATCGATGGCATGATAGACTTCTTGCTCAAAAAACTAGGAAGAGACGGTTCAATAAGAAAAAGTAAGGGCCATCGTGAGGAAGGAATATTCTCACTTACTTCCGGATATATTACGCTCGAGACTAAATTAGGGTTGACGAGCACCAACAGGTGTGGAATTTGCATCAAAAATGTGAATGGGACATACTTCTCAGATGTGATCAATGAAGTACAAGAATTTTTAAGAATAAGCAATAGCGAATTTCGGACAGAACATATTCTAATTAATGACAAATACGGCTATCTATGGATTATGATAAGGGGGATCAGTATTGAAGATATTTTGGTGGCCTCGAACGGAATTGCAGACGTCATCACAGAACGAGGATTTAAGGATCAGATGTTGGCAGCGGTATTTGAATTCAGGAAGACTGTTAGTCCCAACCCCAACCTAGACGGCCCCCAAGTTGACAGCCCCCAATTTTTGATCTTTAATTACAATAGGGAGAAATTCTACCCATTTGTTCCGTTAGCTGCTCAAGAAAAGAGGCGTAGTGATCTCGAACTGGCGCTCACGTCTATTATTTCGAAGGAAATCCCTTGGGAAACTGACATGACTGTATGGTATCCTATGTGGGACATGCCATTTGATAAATTGAAGAATTAACCGTCGACCAAGCACTAGTCAAGACCTGGGATGATTCCTTCACCATGGAAGATTTTACTTGCTTCTTCAATTGTTAAATCGCTTCCCGGTAAAATGATGTTAGAGCTTACTATCACTTTTGGATCTATTAGCTTTCCTTTTTTAGTAACGATGTCTCCGAGCTGTTCAATCTTCATTTTGAATTCCTCATCTGTCAAATTTTTCTTTTCAAACCTTCTGACGATTGAATTGTCAATCGCATTCAATTTTCTCAGAGTATCTGTGTCAACCCAGAACTGCCCATGACCCAGAACTCGAATAATTTTCCTAATTCCTCCCCTTTTAGATGTTTGTTTCTTGGACGGAGTTCTGAGCGCTCTCGAACTGCCCTTTGTCTTGTGGATTACACTTTTCCTGGAAGCTCGTACTACCGGCGAACGTTTTGTTGGTCTTGCTTTTTCCGTCTTCTGTGTTCTTTTTTTGGTTACCCTAACTGGAGAGGTTGAAGTTTTCTTCCTTGTGATCTTATTAATTCCCTTGGCTGGAGAACGTTTCTTTGATGAAGACCTGCTCGGTTTAGACCTCGATTTCATGTCCTTTATGTTACGTGAACTTGCAGAGGAAGAATTACTTTCTTTTTTCCTAGTTCGCCTCATGAGGTCGCCTCCTGTTCTTTTTCCGTGACCTGCTTTTTCCTTCTAAGTTTTTCGGCCTTCAATTTTGCTAATTCTTCCTCTACAGATTTCTCGACTGTGATGTGTTCAAGCTCACTTTCGAGCTCATCTTTGTTAGAAGTATAGTCTACCAGCACGCCCGAACTAATCATCTCATCCAATGCTTGTGCTTTTGCCTTCATTCTTTCAGCCTTCTCCTCAACTCTGTTCATCGCCATGCCAACATCGGTCATTTCCTCGGATATTCCTGTTACGCTCTCCTTGATTCTGACCTGTGCCTCGGCTGAAGAATATTGTGCCTTAATCACCTCTTTTTTAGATTTAAATTCTTCTACCTTGGCAGATAGTCTCCTTTCTGTTTGTTCTAATTTCTCCTGTTCTGCCTGCATTTCCGCGATCTGCCTGTCCAGTCCTTGCATTTCAATCAGATTTGCATTCTTTCTCTGAAGAGCAAGTTTGGCAAGATCTTCTCTATCAGAATCAAGGGAACGCCTTGCTTGTTCATCCAGTGTTCTTATGTTGTCCCATAAGCGCGCCTTCTGCATTTCCAGTCTCTTCTTTGATGTGACAACCTCAGCCATGTCCCGACGGAGTCGATTGACAAGCTCTCTTTGTTTCTCATATGAATAATCAAGGGCCTGCCGCGGATCCTCATATTTATTGATTAGGTAATTTGCTTTTTGCTTAATAACTGTCGAAATCCTATTAAGTAATCCCAATTACTTTCTATCAGTTATTTGCACAAAAATAATTATTAAATGTGACTAATCAACTAGGGCGAATGTGACCAATCATTTATAATCATAACCGAATCTCCTTCTTTCATGTTCGTCCGGTGGACCTTCTTCGTCATTCTTCTTAAAGTAACCCCACCATAATAGAAAACCACCCCCCACTAACATCGCGATTACAAACTTTTCATTATTGAGATAAGGGCTAAAGTATCGAGCAATCGCTGATTCAAATGGCGGATTCACTGATTCAGGCGCATAAGTAACAAGCACTATATTCCGAATAGCTATGATCATTGCCATAACAATAAAGAGTACCCCCATCGCAGACATCCAATTTCTGCCGCGATTATTATTTTCTCTTTTAGTAAAGATCATTTCTGATAGGATCTAAGTCACCATTAATCCCGGATGTTTAATTTTATTCCTTTTTGAGGCATTTAGCAACATGGGGGTTAATATTTCTGCTTGATAACTCATCGACAACGGTCCCAGATAGATTGGTCGAAGACCATTAATCTCACTTATTAACGAATTGATCGTTGATACATTGTTCTGGTCGTCACCGCATACGAAAGTGTCAACGGCCAGATTTTGTTTGACATCCTTCAATTTAACCTCTGATATCGTGTGAAATGCTGAGACGATTCTCCCCCTGGGTCGAATGTAATCTGAGACCAACTCAGCGGCAGATTTCACTCCTTCTTCTAAAGGCAGGTATGTGAATCCTTTATCCTCCCTTCGCATAGGAACTATGGGGGTTACTATAATGCAATTAGGGCTAATTCTCTCCGAGATGCCAGCGCACGTGCTTTCGGTTGATTCATAAGGGATAGACAAAATGACCAAATCACAGATTTCAGGTAACCGAACATTTTCTTCACCACTGATATTTCCAGTCATATTGCCTCCATAAGTCTCCCTAGCCGAATTCATATATTGTTTTGCTGCTTCATTGGCTCTAGTTGCATCACGAGACCCAATGAAAATGTCGTGTTTCAAGCACCAACGCAGCGCGAATCCCTCTCCCATTCCTCCTGTTCCGCCGACAATACCGATCTTCATCCTATTGAGATCCAACAGGCTCGGGTATGAAAACATTTTCTGAACCATCTTCCTAACTGATTGCTGTCTTAGCTTATTGATGTGCTTAACAATGCATTTTAATAGGAAAGGGTTGACTACAATCTTGAAGATTTAGGTTGGCGTTGACGATTATGATGCGACATGGACAGGCAGAGAATAATGTAAATAAGATTCTGGTAGGCAGGCATGTTGAAGCACATCTGACAGAATATGGAAAGCATCAGGTTGCAGACACAGCCATGTACTTGAAGGAAATACCGATAACTAGGATACTGGTTAGCCCGGTAATCAGAACGATAGAAACTGCAAAAATAGTATGTGAGATATTAGGTAGCACCTATGAGATCGACGAACGGCTCTATGAGATAGAGTTAGGAAAACTAGTTGGCATGAATTATGAAGAGATAGTCCAAAAATATGGGAATCTTTTCTTAAAATTTTATTCCGGAAATGATCCGACTTTGATTAGTTACGGCGTAGAATCATTTACATCTGTAAAAAATCGTATAAACAATCTACTCGAAGAACTGGGACATAAATGCGAGGATGAGAACGTCCTTCTAATAACCCATCTAGATCCGATTAAAGCGGCAATTTCGATTCTTTTAGATCTCAATCCAAAGTCCCTCTACAGGTGGCACATACGCAACGCGTCATTAACTATACTGAGGCAAGAGAGCCAGATCTATTCACTTTCGGCTGTAAATTTGATGAGTATCAACAGATATTTTGAAGAATAGCAGGGTTGATCTTCAGTCACATAATCATCTTCTTTACTGTCACTATCCTCAGTACAACTCATGTAATCTTTAGAAGGTCCGAGAATCGACGCAGTATAAAAGCATAATAAATTAAATAGTTTGAGGCTTATATTGTAACTATGGTCGAAATCTATGATGAAAAATCTGGCCACCACATAGCGGTATTTCCTTGAACCAAGCAGGATATTGGAGATTTCAGGCTCACATATTTCCGCGAATCGGCCGTGAGTTACGTCGTATTAGAAACCTTAAATTAGAAGTACAGGACTAATGAGCTAAAGAGTGAGTCTGAAATGGTATCTAGATTAACAATATCTTGGGCCATGATAGGATGCCTATCCGTTATAGGTTATTTGTCTTTTTTCGGTAGCAATTTTATTGATGTTTTTGCTCAGGGGGCTGAGGAGCTTATTGTGAGAAGAGTGGCGATATGGGATCTTTTCTATCAAGGTATGGTGGCAGCTTTTGTAGTGGGAGCGCTGGTACAAGGTACGATAATTTACATCTACTGGCGATTTAGAGAATCTAATCCCAAAAACAAACCGAGAACAGAAAAGAAGGAGGCATAACAACAATGGGCCATGCTACTATAGAATGGATCTACATTGGTGCAGTAATAGCAATTCTATGCTGGGTAGGCGCTTCTGCATGGAACGTGGAGCACGAGCTTGAGGCTGCACCCCCGGACGCTGAGACGATAAAGGTTATCGGACAGCAATGGTTTTGGACTTTTGAGCATCAGGATGGAACAAAAGAGGTCGGAGAACTACACGTTAAACAGAATGTCCCATATAGATTTGAAATAACGTCGCAAGATGTTATCCACGATTTCAATGTCCCTGATTTCGTCATATTGATGGATGCCGTTCCGGGTAGGATCAATACACTTTGGAATGTGTTTGATGTTCCAGGGGAATATTTGATTCAGTGCAGAGAATACTGCGGATTACTTCATTATAATATGAGAGGAAAACTGTTTGTTGAACCTGCCTCTGCAGAGTCAACAGAATCGCCAGAATCAGCTCCTATACCAGCAGCAGCACCAGCTGCATCACCTTCGGGGAACCAGACTAACCAAACCAGCCCTACAGCAGTGCCTTCAGTGACTCTCACTATTCCAGAAGGTGCATCAGTACAAGGAAATCCAGCATATGACCCAGATCCATTAACCATCTCTGCAGGAGACATAGTGGAGGTATCGAATGAAGACACAGTTCCCCATACGGTCACAAGTGGTTCTG
>JBAUMZ010000135.1:0-2104 GCA_049578985.1 Nitrososphaeraceae archaeon | reverse complement strand
TGATAATAAAGAGTGGAGAAAGTACTGTAAATCAAGAAAGAAGCCACTCGATATCCCAGCTAACCCTAACCGAACTTACAAGACTAAATGGAAAGGCTGGGGTGACTGGCTTGGGACAGGCAATATTTCAACACACCTTAAAGAATACTGGCCTTTTGAAAAAGCTAGGAAATTCGTTCATACACTTGGATTGAGGGGTGGAGCAGAATGGAAACAGTATTGCAGATCTAGTAATAAACCAGATGAAATACCGGCTGCACCTAATATGGTATACAAGACTAAATGGAAAGGAATGGGTGACTGGCTTGGCACAGGTTACATAGCCAATTATCTCAGAAAATACAGACCATTTGAAGAGGCAAGGAAATTTGTCCATACACTTGGCTTAAAAAGTCAACGAGAATGGAGTAGATACCGTAAATCTGGGAAGAGACCCCCTGACATACCTACTAATCCTAACACAGTATACAAGGAGGCATGGAAGGGATGGGGAGATTGGTTAGGTACTGGAAGAATTGCAGATCAGTATAGAGTGTACAGACCATTTGAAGACGCAAGGAAATTTGTCCATACTCTAGGTCTAAAGAGTATAGAAGAATGGAGAGAGTATTGCAGATCCGGAAAGAAGCCAACTGATATACCATATAAACCAAGTAGGACATACAAAAAAGATTGGAAAGGAGATAATGATTGGCTTGGGTATGAAGAAATAAAATGGTCGGTAAAAAAAGTCAAAGAGCTGCTACACGACTTAATCGAAAGTAGAATAATTTATGAATGGAGTGAGGCTGTTCTATACTCTTTTTTACTTAGAAAAGGTCTGCTCAATTTAGAAGGCAATCGACATTCACAATTTTTCAAAGGTCTTATCGAAGCAACCAGAACAGAGGAGGGAAGACGGGTTATAGAGCAATATGCTTTTTCGGGTTCAGAAACACCTCCTGACTTATCTGAGTTAGTCTCTGCAACACAGATTGATCCAGAAGAAGAAATACAAAAAGTTTCGTCTCAAGAATTGGCTCAACTGGTTGAGAGTACTGAACCTTTGGATTATGGTAGAATTGCCTCAGCTGAACAAATCTTAGCAGATACTAATGTTCTAGAATCAATCAATGTTGATCAAGAGGCTATGCAGTTTTATCTAGACTATTCTATCGAAGAATTGTGGAAGGCTGCTTTCAGAGATGAAGAAAAAACGGTGCAAACTGTAAGACGCGAAGGGAGCAATGGAAACAAGTATCATGACGCAGTAGTAAACACATTTCTATCCGATTATGATGGCACTCAGAATGTCACAATACCTAAGGGTTATACATTCCCGTATCCCCCGACCCTAATGCAGCTGTATGTGGCATACAAAATCTATACGACTCCATATTTTGCAAATTTTTCTGGCACTGGCGCGGGAAAAACACTGTCTGCTATATTAGCTAGTAGAGTAATAAACAGCAAAATGACATTAATAGTCTGTCCCAATGATGTCGTAAACCAGTGGGGTGATGGAATTGTAGAGGCTTATCCGAATTCAGAAGTAAAAACAGGAAAGGGGACCTTTTACACACAATATGACGAAAACAAGCGTCAGTATCTGGTTTTAAACTACGACAAATTCAGTCAAGAGGATTCTCCGAATCTCATCTTAAACCTCACAAAGCAGAAAGTCGATTTCGTAGTTTTGGATGAGGTTCACTATGTAAAGAAGCGTGATGAGGATTCAAGCCTCCGGCGCAGAAATTTGGACGGCTTGATGACTGCAGTTAGAAAGAGAAATACACATGTAAAAGTGCTTAGCCTTTCAGCCACCCCTGTAATAAATAACCTAATGGAAGGCAGGTCCTTGTTAGAATTAATGACAGGTAAGATCTATGATGATGTCGCAACCAAGCCAACAATTCCAAATGCGGTAACACTGTATGAAAAGTTATCCATGAATTCAATTAGAGAATTACCACAATATAGTGTTGATTTACATACAGAACACGTAGAAATCCAAGCAGAAAAACCCCAATCCATTAGCATGAACTATCTTAAAAGCAATCAGCTTGGAATAGAACAAATTTTAACCGACGCAAAGATCCCAGAGATTGTCAAGCTATTAGAAAAT
>JBAUMZ010000134.1:0-52722 GCA_049578985.1 Nitrososphaeraceae archaeon | reverse complement strand
GCATAGAAGTGGTAGGCCTCCAGAAATGTCAGAAGAAACATCTGGTATGATAAGAAGAGAGTTATCAGAAAATCAATCAGGATGGATGGCTAAAGAAGTTATGAATTTGATACATGAAAGAACAGGAGTCAAGTATCATGAAGTTCATATTTACACGCATAGATGGGGTTTCAGGCTTAAAGTACCCAGAATGAGATTTGTTAATGCATCAAAGCAGGATAAAAAATAAGCTTCGAAAAAGACAAGAAGGATAATCTTACATATACCTGAAGGCTTTACCGTCGCAGTTATGGATGAATCCATCTTTATCCATGTTTCTTTGGCTCGAAAAAAGATGTGGACTGGAGATAAAGAACAAGGCAGTTCTTTCGTCAGTATGAATACTTTAACCAGCACATCTTTCTGGATTACCTCATGCAAATGCAAAGAAGGTTTGGAAAACTGATGTTGTTCGTAGATAGAGCACGTCAACACCATGGTTCTACTATGGTAAAGGAGTACATGAAACAAAGCAGAGATATTCTAAAAGTAATATATTTTCCTAAAGGATCTCCTGAATCTAATGCTATATAAGAATGCTGGAGACAGGGAAAATATGATCTGCTTGTATCCAGATATTATACAAAATTTGATGATTTCAGACATGTTATAGCCAACTACTGCAGAACAAGACGTTTCAAACTAGACATAGCTAAATATCTCCAGGAGTATGAGTTAGCGAATTAATATTATTGAGTTTAGTATATATTAATAAAAAGTAGCATCCCTCTCCAGAGGACATAGAAAGAATCACGGCTTAAGGGCATATAAGGCATTTTTTAGAAATCATTAATCATATTGTGTTCTAGTTAATTCACCAGCATATTTGATGTAAAAATTTTTGAGCTTTCTTGGGAGAACGAACTTGCAATCTAACTTGAAAATATGACGGTTATTACTTTTGAGAACTACTTTTCAAAAACAAATAGGCGGGGGCTATCACAATTCCTCCGTGCGTTTAGGAATCTTCGATAGCAATATCTACTGTTCCTAGGACGCTTTCTAGGCCCTGATCGTCAATCGCTCTGTATGTGAAACTATCTGAGCCTACGTAGCCAGGATTTGGATAGTATAGAACACGATCTTGATCGGTTCCGGCTTTTAGAACACCATGTCTTGGAAGGTCCACAACAGAGTAGTCCAATTCGTCAGAACTATTGATATCTGAACCTTTTAGCTCGATCTCTAAGGAAGATACGGAAGCTGCACTAATGTTCAAGTCCTCGACTGATGGTGGAAGATTGGTGTCCGCGAACCGCTTTTGTACCCTATCTTTATAGCCATCGGTAACCATCAAATTGGTTAGTTCAGAAATGTAGCTGTCAGGAGTGATCTCAGTTGATTTAGTCGACGAAGAAGCTGTATTGTCTTCAGCCAGCTCTGATGGTCCATTCGATGAGTTGTTATTTGATTGAGAACCAGTCGTCGTGGAAGTTCCTACTCTAATTTCATTTATTGCAGCGATATCATGGTCATCATTATTAGAGTCATTATTGCCAAAAACTGTAACTCTGATAAACCTGCTATCCACATCGGTCAAGTCATATGTCTCTAATGCTTCGGTAGATCCGCTGCTTGTCCCCCTTAGAACATCAGTAAAGGTGGTTCCGTCATCAGAAGTAGATATTACAAAGTTGTATGATCTTTCATCTCCTTTGTCCCAGGCGATCCCTACATTACACACCGATTCTAATGAACCTAAATCAGCTTGTATGAAAGATCCGAATCCTTCTTCCTCCCATTTTGTATCAAGGTCGTTATCTAAAAGTTTCGTAAATATTCTGTCATCATCTTCATTGTTGTCATTGTTAACACTCCTAGCATTACCCATTCTGCTGCTAGTGCTAATCACCTGGATGTTAGAAGTTGACTCCATACAACCATCATCAACCTGCGTCACACTGGATGTAACGCCTTCATCGAAAGTGTCCAGACTGTATTTAGTAATGGCGACATCAAAGTTTCTTTCTACGCCACCGCTACTATTTTGATACCAGACACAAGGATGGCCCATGCATGCAGCTATTAAACATACATCTTCGTTGCCGGTCTCGCATTGGATATCTAATTTTCGATCATTATCATTGTTAGAAGTCGCTACTACATTCTCGTATGCACCAAATAGTGCCAACTGTGCAAGGATTCCAAATACCCCAATTACTGTTAGTACCGAACGTCTTCGATAAGTTAATAATCCTATAGATTCCCTATTGTCGAACATGACGAAATAAATTGTGAATATTTGTGTATTATTAGATTTGACATATTCATCTTTATGATTGCCAAGTCATATTTTTAATGCTATATGGCAAGGTGAATAGTACTTGACAAAACTCTACAAAGAGCATATTGAAGATCCGAAGAAAACTCCCTTATACTTCTCTCAATTTCACATAATTCAAGCTAACCTCTTCTTTCCTCCAAAAGTAAGCATGCTATTATGTCGCTGCGAAATCTCCGATTTGAATACTTCTAGCAATGTTGAATTGTTTGCTTCCAGTTCACTGCACTAAGTCCATTTACTTTTTTTTAAACCAAAAAAACTCTTTCTTGACAGCGAAGAACACATTGGTCAATATTGAAAGTGATTGCTGATGATAGACTCTATAACCAGCTTGATAATTAATCTACCGTATGGAACTGTAAGGATTAAACATCCTTTATCTTTTAGCACACGCCAAATTTCTTTCATTGCAAGTGCATCGCCATTTATTCCACAATTGAGATCTTTGTGTTTAGTGTCTAGACCTTCATGATCCAGCGGCTTTCCAAATTTTCTGGCATTTCCAAAAAGTATCTGGGTTCGAAAAAAAGATGACAAGTACAATTGTGTTCATATATGCAGATAAAAAAATTGAAGGAATCATGAATCATAATTTTGATTTTTTATTAGTTCAAGGAAGTGTTTTAGGACTTCAGTTTTCCAGTTTTCCATTATGCTTTCTTCCTCTAGTTCTCAGCACACAACCACAGCAAGGACATCTAATTCCATGGTACCTTATGTAGATCCCACACTCGGTACACCTCTTAAATCCTGCTTGATATACAGAATGATTCCCTCCACCTACGAATTGGTAGAAAGTACAAATTCCATTGCAACCTGTAGGCAATATCCGTATAGCTCAATGTTGGACTACACATTTAAAGGTTAAAGAGGTTAGCTGACAATATTGACTAAGTCAAATCTAACCGTTTATATGCATCAAATTATAAATTACGCTTTATTTATTACATATATATAACTAACCTGTCGATAGTAATTGTCTGTAAGTATTGCTTTATTCGAGAGCAGTGTCCTAAAAAATGTTTCCTATAAGATATTTATAGACTCGCTTATCATATTAGCATGTAGAGGTATATGAAATTAGTGCAGTACGTGAATTGCGATAAAACAAATCATAGATCCCATTTGTTATTTATAATGATAGTTGCATCCTCAATCATATCTAATGTTGTTATATATAATCCCTCCCAAAAAGTATTAGGACACATTTCAAACGAATATGGTAATATCACAGTTCAAACTGGCTGGGATCAAGAACCACCATTGGTAGACGAAATAAATGACATCGTTATAGGAGTAACCAGGGAGTCTGACCTTGGAAATGGTAGTAGTGCTATTCCAGTAAGAAATGCTTTGACCGATATGAATATCTTGGTCAAATACGGTGGAGCGATAAAATCTCTTGATTTTGTCCCTTCGCAAGACCAAGCAGGATGGTATGAAACAAAAATTCTCCCAACAAGAATTGGTTCTTACAGTCTAACGCTAAACGGTACGATTCTAGGTCAGCCAATAAGCGATGAAGTACAGATTGAAGATGTCGAAAGTACACAGAAGGTATCATTTCCAGAAGCTAACAGTGGTGGTGGCAGTAGTTCTACCAATACCAATCTTCTTAATAATCAGATATCTAACATTCTAAACCAGATCACAAATGATGTAAACAATATTAGAGATGATATTGGGACCTTAGCTGAAAGCAATTCAAACATGCAAGAAGGGATTCAAGATGTTAAAGACATCGCAGATAGATCGTATATGCTAGCTATAACTGCAATTGGTGTAGGAGCAGCTGGAATATTTATAGCAGCTGCAGCACTAGTTAGAACTCGCTGATATTCTCAAGCCTCGCAAGGGAGATTAGCCATTTAGAGTTTCTGTGAAGCAGTTGCTCCTCAATAAACATCTAATTGGTCATCATTTAATTTCGGGTCGTTGTTCTATCCAATCAAAATACGGGAAACCACCCGCCAATCTCAGATGTACTTCCATTCAGTAATAGCTTGTGCTCTCCTGCTTGTTCTTCAGCTTGCTTCATCTCTTTACGCTAATCTTCTTCCCATTATAAGACAGAAATGTGGAGGCCGGCTACTTGGTTCATTGTTAGGCTATACTGAGTAAACTCAAGGATTCTCCTATTACATCAATCCTCTATATTCTGTTTAAGTTAGAACCATAATGTGCCGGAAGGGAAGTTGGGAAGACCCAATGCACCGTTACTGCCTTGGTACGGGGGTGGAAATCCGAAGGATAGTAAATATCTTCACCTACCTTTCAAAAAATTCATTTGCAAAAGATATGCTTAGAAAACACCACTCTCATTGACAGGGATGTTTGACTTCAATTTTTTTGGGTTCACTTACAACAAAAGATACAATAGATGAATGTTGTTAAGTCAAACTTATAGTTTGGAATACGTCAGTAAACGTGAAATATTCTAGATGTCTCATGATGGGCCCCCGACTGCTGCCGCCATGGCCTACCGTCGTCGTAAGGGCACAAGCAGCATCAGAAGCGGCCGGCGTTGTCGCGTTTGCGGACACATTAATCTGAGTGAAACAACATACTGCAGCAAGTGTGGCTATAGGTTAGGCGCACAGAGGTATTTTCGATAACTTTAACTATCGGGTTCATACGGCACTTCAAGCAACTAATCGTGTGATGTGAAATACAATGATTCAGCAGTGCGCATAAAAATACTCTGAACTAGAGGTATCAGGAGACGTCATACGATAATTAAGGAGAATCAAAGGGTTACGTACGTAAATTCTGTGTTCTGTGACACGTTTAAGATAAATATGGTGAGGGTAATGAATAGCTGATGGTGGAGGAAAGAGAAGAAGGGCCTCTTGCGTCTGCAAGGTTGAATACTCAGGAGGAGGAAAGAGAAGAAGGCCCTACCTCAATTGAAGTGACAAATAGCCCGATTTCGATAGGAGAAGCACCCACTAACCCTCAAGAAGAAACACTGCGGGAACAAAACAGAGGAACCGCAGTATTAAAACAAGTTCGTGAAGAGGAATCCGGAACTAGTGCAAATAAGCAGAAGAGGAGACGAATAACTTCCTATCTAACAAAGATATCGAAGCAAGAGGCGAAAAATGAAAACCGGATTAATAAAGCAATAATAATGGTTCAATCCTTACAGAAGCAGAGGCCGACCAAGTCGATGGCAAGAGCAGGAACAGGCGAGTTGCAATTACAATCCTTTAAACAGATTCAATCTCAAGTTAGTCATCTACAAAAGCAAGTGGCACAGATCCAAAATGATATTAAGAGGATAAAAATAGCCCCTTCTGAAGCAAAAACCAGATCTAAAAATCTATCTTTGACTACTCTTAAGCGTAGCAGTAAAAGAATGAATAAGATTAGAAAAAACAACCCAAGTAAGAGAATTAAAGTCAAGAAAGGGCGAAGAGAAAGGTAAGAGCAATTACTACTAGTTCGAGCGACATATCTAGGACGATGGCTGCAGATCAGCGCACTGCGTTCGGCAACTTTTTAAGCTGTATGTATCAGAAGATCATAATATAGGCTAATTTCTGATATGAAAAAAATGGAAATAATAATTCCAGATAGAAGATTAAACGATGTTAGCGATATTCTAAAAAATGCTAATACTGGTGGAATGAGTCATTATAGAATTCAGGGAAGAGGAAAGGTGAAGGCAGAGCCTGTTGAAATTGCTAGGGGCACAGGTAAATACACTCCAGAATTCATTCCTCGGACTAAAGTTGAAGTAGTAATTAGAGACGACCAAGTCGAGACATTGATTGAAAGGTTAGCTGAAAAATTAGGTGATTCACTAGGTGGTAAAATATTTGTCACAGACGTGAATGTTGCAGTGGATTTGTCTACCAGAAATCGTGGAGAATCTGCAATCTAACTTTAGAGACTCAAGGAATTTCTGCTTTAAACTAATCTTGGTATTGTATAACTCCCGTATGATAACATTTCTCCAACGATTAGAATTCTAAATGTATGTTATTCATTATGGATATTCATATTCACTCCGTACGTACGTAAGTGCTCGAAGACGACTTTTGAACCTGACTTCACCCGGTCGAGACGCAACTCCACCTATATATCTTCGTTAGATAATAGAGGTTTTATTTCACTTACACTGAAATTTTTGATATCCACTCTATCTGCATCATACCATCTAAAGCTAGCAAAAGGGCCTTCCTCATCATAGTGTTCGCCTTGTACTTCCCAATGACCCTTGTCGACTATCTCCACCGTCCAACACACTTTTCCTTGTAAGATTGCCAAAAAACTAAGATCACTAAACCATTCTAGCCAAGTTATGCACTTCCATTACCATGTAGCAGATTACTAACGGTAATTAGGTATACTCGTTTGAATAACACTTTTTTTCAACTATTATTTTCTAAGTAGATTTAGAATATCTCGTATTATCCTGTTGTGATCAGAATCTACTTCTGTGGTAACTAAAAGCAATTGGTTTTCCTCTATCGGAAACGTTATTCTTTTTATTTTCTCATACTCTGCTATTGCGTATGCTCCTTTACCAACTTTTAAGGAGAGGGATTCCCTTAAAGCCCATCTGGCTATAGCCTGCAAATTTGATCTCCTACTTTCCTCTTTGGAGAGGAGATCTGTGATCCCTTCACGTTGCCCACCATAGACTATTTCACCCACATCATCACACACACCCGCGAACCTTATCTTTGAATCCAGTCCGATGACATCCTTGCATAGTCTGTCAAGATCCATGGTCCATATTAATTAGAGCTAGATCTTTATATATTTGAATACTGATTCCGGAATACTAATTGCTGGCATTTTTGTTTTATTCGACTACTAATGTCGTGAGGATGAGCCTTAGTTTTGTAATTGTGAGTGTTTATACTGAATAAGAGATGAGAATTAGTTCAAATAAAATAAAAAGTGCAGAAGTTTGATCAGCACTGGACGGTGATCCGTGTGCAATTAGACGTTTATAGGTTAAATCTAATGGATTACACATAGGCCCCAAAAGTTTAGATTGTGCATCCTCGCAAGTTTTTAGTACGTTATAAGATTCCTGCTCTTAGGTTTTATCGTGAACTAATAAATTTAATTACCACTATTTATGTTAGAGTGGACTAACATTTATTAATTGATACACCTATCATTGTTATATGCCGAAGTATTTGCTTGTTATCGGGGTTTTGACCTTTATCATCTCAGTTATAGTCGCTGTGGGTATGATTTCAGGTGTTTACGAGGGTTTTTCACTATTTAGTGAGAATGTTAGCAAGCCTGGTACAAGTGACACGGTAAAATCAGAGCACTCAGTTGGTGGTCATACGCCAGGCTATCCCATTGGGACGACATCAGGAACAATCATAGACCCGATAGATTCTGAAGGGAACCCGCAAAGTCGGGTCATTGATCCTGACAAATATCTCCGCGAATTCAATTATGGAAGAGTATCAAAGCTACCTAACGGTACAATATTAAGGGAATTTACACTAGTATCCTCAGACGATCAAATTAAAGAGATATCTCCTGGTGTATTTTACAATGTGTGGACATTCAACGGAACAGTCCCTGGTCCCACGATAAGAGCTACTGAAGGAGATATAGTACGAATAAATTTCATAAATGATGGTTCAAAACCACATTCCGTTCATTTTCATGGAATTCATGCCGCTGAAATGGATGGGGTATTTGAAATGATCTCACCAGGGGGAACATTCACCTATGAGTTTGTTGCAGAGCCCTTTGGTGTCTTTCCATATCACTGTCATATGACTCCATTGGAAGAACACATTGCTCATGGCTTGTATGGAGTCTATATAGTTGATCCCAAAACTCCACGTCCTCCTGCAGATGAGATGGTCATGACCATGAATGGATACGATACTGATTTTGATACAGAAAATAACTTCTATACTGTTAATGGAGTGCCTTATTATTACATGCATCATCCTATTCAGATAGAGAAAGATAAACTTGTGAGAATATATCTAGTGAATATGCTAGAATATGATCCACTCAATAATTTCCATCTTCATGCAAATATGTTCAATTACTATCCCAGCGGTACAAGTTTGCAGCCAGATGTATTGACAGATATAGTTAGTTTAAATCAGGCCGACAGGGGGATTATAGAATTTAAGTACAAATTTCCAGGAAAATATATGTTTCATGCTCACAAGGCAGAATTCGCAGAAAAAGGATGGATGGGAACATTCTTGGTAAAGGATGATGAAAACAGTATCGACACTACCAATAGTACGTCAGCTAATTTCTATAATGTACTAACTAATTCTTTTAACAGTAGTCAGGCCGAGAACGATTACTATAATGCCCCTGAGAAGGAGAGCAGATCAGCAGAAGGTATCAACAATAATTTCAATGTGCCTATTAATTCCTTAGAGCAGAACAAGGGTCAATCTTTAACAGAGGTCGAGTAGGTAGTAAATGAAAAATATCGATATAAGATTGCCTGGAATTAAAAGATCCAATGAACGCAACCGAAATACTAGTACGTTTAATGGCAACTGGGCAATTTTGCTTGCAATTGTACCTATTGTTATCTTGTCAGGAATGGTTATGTTTCTACTTAGTCCTTTCGGTCAATCTCTCCTAAATACTGGAATCCCACTTCCAGAAATCAGTATCGAAAAGGTAGAATTTCGTGATAGCCAGATCGTAGCATTTATACGCAATACTGGACCACTGGAGGTAGTTATATCTCATGCTGATGTGAATGATCGAATTCAATCTGCTGCCATAGAACCCTCCAGCACATTATCTAGGCTGGATGAAGCTACCGTGATAATGCCATTCCCATGGAATCCTGGTGAACCATATGAGATAGGAGTTACTACGTCTGATGGAACTAGATTTAGTAAGAATGTTGAAGCGGCCGCGTTGGCACCTACTCCAGATCCAGAGCAAGCTTTACTATTTGCATCACTAGGGATATACGTGGGGGTAATTCCCATCATGATAGGCCTTTTATGGTATCCGTACATAAGACGGCTCAGTGTTGGCAAGTATGACTTCTTTCTTAGTCTCACTGCGGGACTACTTACCTTTTTAGGAATCGACGCGCTACTGGAAGGAAATGAAATTGTTGCCCAGAATTTATCTGCGGCATTCAATGGGCAACTGTTAATCATTCTTGTAGCAGTCTCCTCTTTCTTACTATTAATGTATACCTCTGAACGCTTAATGCGAAGAGCTTTGGAGAAGTCCGTATTGAGGAAGGATGCTGATCTATCCTCCTCCTCGCCAACATCAAGAGCACTTCTGCCCGGGAACAAAGAAGTAGTAGGTGTAGATGGAACTACAACAGCACCTCTTCCTTCACCTTCGTCGCCAGAACCCCAGGTTAAGGTGCAAATGTACCCGCAAATATTAAGGCCCTTGACTATATCGATGATGATCGCTATTGGAATAGGATTACACAATTTTGGTGAAGGACTTGCAATAGGTGCAGCCATGATATTGGGGGAAATTGCCTTAAGCACATTTCTTATAGTTGGATTTACATTACACAATACTACTGAGGGATTAGCCATAGTCGCTCCTATCGCAAAAAGCGAGGCGAGTAGAAGCAAAATAATCAAAAGGTTAATCATAATGGGATTGGTTGCAGGAATTCCTACCATCATTGGCACCTGGATCGGAGGTTTTCTTTATTCTCCAATAGCCGCAATAATATTCTTGTCAGTGGGTGCTGGGGCGATATTTCAAGTAGTGTACTCTCTGGCTTTATGGATATTCCATCATCAGAAACCTAAATCTGCATCCTATTTTTCAGGATCAGTTATAGCTGGCTTTATTGCGGGCTTACTAATAATGTATCTTACGGGGCTGTTGATATGATGAAGAGTAAAGGATGCTCCTCGCCATTGATGGACAGCCATCAGAAAAATCCAAACGGCTTCTCAACCCCTAGTAGTAAAAAAGAATGGCAACAGCAGCCCCCGCACCAAATTGATCATCATGAAAATATGTCATATGAGAACAATCAAAAACATGTAAGTAGACTCAATTCAATTCGTGAAGCGAAGAGAACAGTAAAGGAGAATCGCACAGATAGAATGGAAGATTACCTTGAAGTAATTTATGAATTAGTTCTTCAGAAGGGATATGCCACAACTGTAGATATCTCTGAAAATTTGAATGTTTCTTCCCCAAGTGTCACAAGTATGGTGAAGAAGCTTCATGAGACTGAGTTTCTTAAATATGAGAGGTACAGAGGAATGAGTCTGACTGATAAGGGAATTGAAGTAGCCAAAGCCATTAGCAAGAGACATAGGGTTCTGGCTGAACTTTTTAAAATTCTTGGTGTTCAAGACGACGTCGCCAATAAAGATGCAGAAGGTATAGAACATAACTTGCATACAGAGACATTAAGAAGACTTGAAGAATTCGTTAGAGACATTAAAGTGGCAAAAAATGGAATATAAACGTACAATATGCCCATTGGTACATGTGCAATGTGTTGATAATACAATACGATTCATTAACTATTAAGAGTGATTTGTAGTTTATCCGTTTTTCAGAGATGTATTGAACATGTTCATTCCATCCCATTTCGGTAGTCAGTACTAAGTGATAACTAGATCTGTTGCCTTGGAACCAGCCAGTAGTTAAATTCCATAACTTTCCAGAAGGAGTAATAGATGTGGCCACGGTAATTTCTGGCTGGTTTTGACTGGCTAGTTCTCCTACAAAGGAACTATTTGGATAAATGGTGATTCGAACCATATCTCTTCTTATTTCTCCAGAGCTAGCATCAAGAATTAATTGGTCTTTTGAAACAGTCATCCAAAAGGGTAAGTTGGTAATTTCATCAGATTGCAAAACTCCACTCTTATTTTCACTCCATTCTGTAAACCGTACAGATCCTATGCCATCGATTGCAAAGTTTAGTGGATTAGACGTATTGCCCCATAATCTGCCCATATTTGGAACCTGGTATTCGACGAGAGTAGAACTATCCGTGTCAAAATATGCTATTGCATTTCCCTCATGTTCATTGAACCAGATCTTATCATCTAATGCAATATTCCAATAAGGAAGAGTGGTAGTATCGTTTCGGCTTGTGGGAAGAGATGTAGAACATTTTGTTACTTGTAAAGATTGGGGATCTAATCTTAACTATATGAAGTACGAACTAAAACATTCCGAGTATGTGGCTCTAAAATTTGATAAATTGCTTATACATACATATTGCTGTAGAATAAACTAGATCTAGGAAGCATGATATCAAGAATTATGACCGTAGCGATTACGGTAATTTTGATCTCTGTATC
Organism: Nitrososphaeraceae archaeon; assembly: GCA_049578985.1. GTDB lineage: Archaea > Thermoproteota > Nitrososphaeria > Nitrososphaerales > Nitrososphaeraceae > TH5896. Next base: position 41,118 of record JBAUMZ010000134.1, on the reverse strand, counting down.
ATATAATACTATTAATCATAAATTTGGGAACAATATCAACGAAATTTACGCACAAACTACTCAAGATGAAAATCAACAGGGGTCATTTGAAGTTACAATACCCAGAGGCGCTGCTAACCCTGAGGTAGACATCACCAATCTATCTCCAAGACAATGGTATGTGCCAAAAATGGCAGCTATCAATCAGGGTAATGCAGTAACATGGATAAATAAAGATACTGAATCTCATACCGTTACCAGTGGTACTGGAGCAGGTATTGAAAGCCTTTTAACAAACAAACAAGGAAAACCAAATGGTATTTTTGATAGCGGCCTATTTGGTCCAGGTGAGTCATGGTCCTACAGTTTCACGGAGCCTGGCAGATACACCTATTTTTGTACAATTCATCCTTGGATGGAGGGAGTAGTATCAGTTGCTTTAGAACAGGGAGTAGCTCAACCACAACAGAAGAAACAGGTTGAAATTCCGACCTATCCTGTTAATGCATCTGGCAGCAGAATTGATAGATTTCCTGTTTATACGTTCACGAATGATGATAAATATGAGATAGGTATGTCATGGAATCCAAGTGTAATAGTTTTGGGAGAACCAGTTAATTTTCTGATAAATTCCTTTGACTGGCCTAGCAATAAAAAATCGCATCTTGTTCCTTATGATTTTGTTATAATAAGAAACGGGACAGAGGTAGATAGAATTTCGGACATTTTCGAAGTGGGTGCAGATGTTCAGAAGGTCGTTTTTGACGAACTAGGGCCAGTAACAATAAGAATTGAAAATGTTGGAAATACTCCGGCATATACAGAATTTAACACATTGGTATATGAAAATCCTTTAGAGTCACAGGAGGAAGGAGGAGTCTCAGCTACTAATACGGGAATAGTCAGCGAACAAACAAAGTTCATATCTCCACTAACACTTGTCTATATAACTTATGCTGTCATTGCTGGAATACCTGCCGCTGTTGCTGCGATAGTGATCCTTTATCGCAAAGGCAAGATCTAAAGATTAGAGTTTGCCATTGTATCTACAACTGTGGACTTCTTACCACTGTACCTAAGTTCGATGATTAAACAGCGCTGTTTTTTCGAAAGCTTCAGGATAAAACATCTATTGTAAAGTTTACAAATTCTGGCCTAATCGGATTAAATACGATTCCGTAGACAGGAATTTCAACAATATATTTTCCTGTTTGATTGAATTCGTAATTGATCATTGGTATTGTCATATATCCGTACGTCGCATGTAGAGGAACGAGAGGCTGCCCTGTCTGATTGGTAGCCTGAAACAGTGGTTTGCCATTTTTTGATATCCTAAGATTAAAGTCAATATGTTCCTGTAATTGCGTGGTATTTGGTTTCAAAAATGATACTTTAAATTTCATAGGACTTAAATCAACTTTAGCTGGATAAGGGATCGGTTCAAGAAGTACATCTAAACTTCTACCATTTGTTGTACCTTTGCTATTATTGATCTCTTGAGCGCTTAGCAATGAGTCATGCGATAGAGGATATAATAAGGAAGCAACAGCAAGTAGTATCAACGAAAAAATGCTGAAGTATAACGGTCTTATACACCTCAATATTCGATCTGAGTTTTAGAGATATTTATGTTATTCTACAGATAGCATGCATTCAGCCTTGACGTTTAAGGTTATCTAAACGTATTTAGGAAATCCCAAAACGGTCTCCCCAAAACCTCGGAAGTCAATAGGTTTCATAGTATATATTCTAGTAGAGGCGGTGGCGGCGGCGGCGTATTGGTCAACGGGATCATTTCTTTATGGAATGCATATTCAGATCATGTCGAATTAGGTTTTCAGCACATTCTTTGTATCAGTCTGCAAATTCTCCCCAAATAGAGGATTACTCTACTAAACAGATTTAACTATTGCGATTGCTTGAAGAAAAAGGTTCGGCAATAGTTTATACTAATGACTGATCCAGCAAAAAAAGTAAAGAATGTGGCCCAAGATGCTGAAGCAAAAATAGAAACTTCACAAGATCATGCAGAAGGTAAGCCCAGTTCTGAAACACTTAGCCAATGAATGTATTATAGGGCTTTTATTGGAGTCCCATCGAATATTGAACACATTCTGAAGTAGTACATACCGGCTTACCTGTTACTAATATGCATAAGTTTATTTTTTATTTCTTCCCGGTCCCATTTAATTATCAGTATTATTCCTGTTACAAGGAATATTTCTAGTAGCTTTGCAGAAATCCCTTCGATATCAATCTCTTCAGCAGTACCGGTGGGTGATAATGGAGGAGGCAGTATGATTGAATATAAGTACAATCCTATCAAAACGCACGTCCCAAAAAGTCCAAACAGGTTAATAGTCATTTTTTTCCTATGATCATCCAGGGTTTTCTGTTTCATACAGTTGTAATTGTCAATTTGACTATATACTTCATCCTTCTCATGTCTCTGCAAATCTCCATCCCTGGACAAGGTAACAAGGACAAATAATATCCCGTAAGCGATCTGGCCTGCTGCAGCCGCTAATAAGAATAAACTGTAATAAACATGTAATGTGGCATGATCCTGAAACACTGCTAGATGCACCACCCCTCCTCCAATTGCAAGAAGCATAACTAGATATCTGACAGCATCTCTCCTAATTGTCGTTGCTCTTGGGCCTACTTTCTTTCTAATATCATATCGATATTTTCTGAATTTCCATACTAAAATACTTCCTAACACTGAAAGAGGCAAAATAATGATAACTGCATACATGATGTCTTGGACTATTCCATAGGAAGGGGATATGGATATGTTGAATATTGTGCGCTCGCAATTGCATTCTTTTATGTTACTAAGCAAGGTTCTAGGAGGATCCGCGTACCCGATCAAACTTGACATATTACCTTCGTAATCAAGGTTTCCCGTATTGCTGCCAAGTACACTTAGCACAATTTGATAGTTCCCTGTTCGAGGAAAGACATAAAATAACATAAAATCACCCACGTTGTGATAAGTCCATGGAAACACGTGAACTCTATTACCCGTAGCCGTTTCATATATCTCGACCATTGTTGTTATATTATACACATCATTATTATTCCGATCCTGTATACTGAATTCAATTGTAGTTGGCTGCTGTTTGGCCACTCCATATTCCGGTTCCAAAGCTATAAATGAAGAATAATTGCCCCAAGAATACCTGCTTCCACCACTATTGTAATGAGGCAAGTGCTCAAGGTGCGCATAGGAGGGATGAAAAATGCTAGTGAAGGTATCAAGGTTACCTTCATTTGTAAACAGTAGTAAATAGATAAATACCTCAGGCATAATAACGACTATCAAAAATGTAGTTATTCGTTTGAATACCAATTCTGCTGCTAACCACTATATATTTTCTATCATATAATTTGTTAACCATTTTAGTTACTGAATTCCCAAATTGCAGTAAGGATAGCCAACCGTACCTGATGCGGAGAGACAATCGATCATAGAATCCTTTAACCTTAAAGAGACAATTAGGAAAAATCTCATTTCACCAAGACCATCTATGTAGGATTATATTAATGTCATAGTTAGAAGTTGTTTATACTACATTGATAGAAAGTGAGTGCTTTAGTATTTTTAGACTGATGGTGGCGAACGTCAATCAATAGAAGTATCATCAACTTGTGGTTGACGGAGACAGATAATTATCAAGCTCCTGTAGTCGAGATCGGAGCCTGCCTGCTTCATCTTTGAGCTGAGCAGATCAGTCACAAACAGATAGGCTACAAACAATATAAAGACGCACAGGTAACGTTGTGATGTAAATTTGTAGACACAGGGTCAGACAAATAGTAATCACCTGTTATACATTCTTTTGTTGCAAATCATATCACCCTTGAGTCAGTCAAGTGACTCAGACAGTTAAAAACGTGACGTATGGTAACGCCTTAGGTTCGTGACTGAGTCGACAAATTTAAAGTGAGATATGGACTTACATGTGCGAGTTAAACTGGTGAAGATAATTTTGGTCCTCAGAGGGTATACTATGGATAGATTCACGAAATAATAAGGCGCATTCGGCATGCAGTTACAGGTTTCCCTGTTCGATCGATCCTACCTAATGGTGTTAACTGTAACTGTAAACAGTTAATGAAGGTTGTTTACAAAACTCCAATATCTGTTGGAAAATTGTTAATGTTAACGCGTTTAGTAGATCGTTCAATAGCATGTTACGCTCAAATCACCTGAACGATAGTGATTGAACAGAATTATATTGAATGTTCTCCAGATATTTGCATTGCGGGATTCGTTCAAAATGTTCAATGACTTCCTTGTACTATGCAATCGTAAATTAGAACAAGTCCATCAAACTGGTATTAACGCATTACGGTTAAAGCATGCAAAAGCCAGCGTAGAAGGACTTGAACGAGTGAGGGATCGGGTTCATGAATGTGAAACCATGCCAAATGTTGACCAAAGTATTGAGTGCATATTATAAAATCGTCTTGCCCATGATCACAGGTTCCGCTTAGTTTTTGCCAAGGAAATTAGAGATAGGAGTTCCTTCAATTGTTGTTTGCATCCAAGGATGAATCTACAGCAGTATGATATGGTTCCAAGATTACGATTTAACTTGATTATCCTGGTAGAATAGCCTCTGTATCAAATGAACAGTCAGCAGATGTGGCAGTATGAGCTACGTAATCTTGATTTGTCCAAGTAAAATTTGTTCCGATAGGAACTAATGTATATGCAGGTATGAAGAAAGAAGGAGTACTTGAGAATTAAATTTTAGCCTAAATTCAATATTTATTAGTTATGTAGCCCAAAGTAAGCAGAGAATGGATTTAAGATCAAAGTGCCCACAATGCAATAATGTCCGGATAATTACAATACTACCTAGCAACGTAGGTAATACCTTCGATTTGAATAAGGCACGTTGTGATTCATGTGGGTACAAGTATGGCGATGACTGGAAAGATTTAGTCCAGTAGCCCTTTTCATTCTTTAATGGTCATCAATGACTGGAAGGGGTCAGCTGCCACACATAGATCACTTTCCCATTTTGAATTGTACTCATAACCGATCAGAATTGGGTGAGCGTATGGTAAATAGCGAGATAGAACTAATAAGTTTGAAATGCGATATAATTAAGGTGTTAACGTAAATGACCGACGACAAAAAATTAGAAAAAGATGTAGTCTTACTATCCACTCGTGATGGAACCGAAAACAAAAAACTGTTTGTAAAAACATAACAAGTAGTTATTCGAATCTTCACCTTTATCACGTTTAGTAAACGATAGATATGATGATTGATGAACTCTTCCTAAAGTATTGTCAATAATAATGTACACCATGTCTGAAAATAATGCAAAGATAATCGGTAATGAACCATCAGAAAAATCTGAATATTATAAAGATTCCAGTGCTTAAATTAGATATGTACATGAATTCAATAAGCATGACAGTACAAAGTCGAATAACGCAATACTTATTGCTGGATTTTCTGGACCAGTGTTAGTGACAGTGATAATAATGATAATGACAGGGGTGGTCGTAGCAGCGCATCTGCTCGAGCTGGAGGAGCGTTCGCATCTGCCGGCTAGTTAAATCGCTGCCGTAGATCTGAGCTACCTTTGCTCAGCACATCTTTTGTAAGTGGAAGGGGAAGACACCACACACACTCTGTTAGAATTATCTTCTTATCAAATTACGAGTTAATTGAACTAACTAGTACCTAGTATTAACTATGCAGGCAGAGAATTGACATGACCTTGAGGAAGGAATTCCTTGGCCGTAGCCATTGTTACTCTGGTTATCCACTCACAATTTATTCCAACCTTATTGTGGTGTTTTACAACCGCCTCTTCATCTGGAGCATCCAGCAGGCAGAAGCAGACATTTGCTTCATGATTGTAAAAGAGATTGACGTGGCTAACACCAAATTCATCCCTTGGAGCATGCACCAATTCCTTCAGCTGATCTTCCTTGAATGGTACACTGTGAACATCCAAATAGATAGGCAACTAAACTTAAGGGGTACGCAAGTAGTTATAATTAGGTTTCGATTGCAGGTGAATCTAAATGCTAGTTCCAAAATTCTGGGATTCTGGCTGTTTACCAATATTACAAGCCTTTATATCGATATGTTGATCTATTGAAGAGGGTCAAATATCTCTGCCTTCTAACGAATCGGATACTAGTCATGCTGGTTTAGGCAAGGGAGGCCATTCAGAGGAGATTACTGCAGCAATTTCCGAAATAATCTCTTCCGTAGCGAAAAGTTATGATTGCATATTAGACGACTGTTGGTTGGTAGTTCTCATCGACAATGCACTCCTTTGGAATGAGCAGGTCCAACTGAAGTTCAGGCATCTTGGTTCACGTGTCATAACAAGAATCGGTCAGGAAAATTTAGACCAATGCACGAAACTCATGAAGTTCGCAGAATTGAGGCATATCGATAATGTTACTGGATACCTCGGCATAAGAGATCTTGATGAACAATTCATTTATGTCTCGACGGTAGTAGAAAATCTTGCTACTGAACCAATCAAAGTCGTCAATCCAGAGTTTGATTTGATCCTCTCCACTAACCAGTCCTTTATTCAGATGCAGAGCTACTTTTTTGAGAGGGTTTGGAGTGTAGCCGTTCCGGCAATGCAGAAGATCGCTGAAATCGAGAGGGTGATATCCCGTGATAAAATTATAAAGGAGACAATTAACAATCCATTGGAAATAATTGACGCCATAACAGAAGTTATACAGTTATCAAGAAGTGAAATATTGATCGTCTTCCCCTGTGTGAATATATTTTGGTCTGCAGAGAGCGCAGGGATAGTAGCTTCCCTAGGGAATAAGATCAAGCACAACGTCGTTGTCAAGGCAGTAGTTCATATAGACAGGGGTGAGGGGGAACCAGAGATTGTAAAAGAGAGGATTAAACAGGCTTTAAGAAGCAAGAGTAATGATCTTTATGCAAGTATCTCTTTCTTAACTAAGGATTTGGGAGATAGGAATATGTTCCTAATTGTAGACCAAGTTACCTCGCTCTTGATAGCAATAGCAGATAGCACAAAGAAGGCGTTTGCGGAGGTAGTCGGTGAGATGGCAGTCTCTAATAATGAGTCGAAGATCACAGCTGCAATTTCTGTATTTGACACTTTATGGATCCGGTCAGAGCTCGAGAAGCACAGCCATGCAAAGCAAGCCTATTTTAATATCTTTAAAGGATTTAAATTGCGACAAGAGGAATACAGGCGAAAATGGCTTTTTGAGCAAAAAGGAGCGAGAAAACCTAAAAAACCGTGACATGCCGCTTCAGTCTCTATTTTTTGTGACGATGCCATGCGTGGCATCTCTAGTTGCTGCTTTTCTCTCTGATGCTTTGCTCTCTCCTGCTGCATTTCTTCTTGATGTTTGTTCGCCAGTTCTTCACTAAGTTCTCCACGAATCTCTTGTCTGGCCTTATCGTGGTTGCTGCATGCATTTCTATATTCTTCTTCACCCAGTATGTGACCACAAGTAGGGCATCTATATTCTGCTATTTCTATAGTCATTTTGCTAATATCCCCTCCATTTGCGATTTCGAATTCATTGGTGCAACGATGCAACCTTTTCGGTTCAATTCCTTACTTGTTCTGTCATGCAGCTCCATCATTGAAGGTTCATCCCCGGCAATAACATCTCGCAAATTTCATCGAGGTCATTTTCAAGTTGTACTATTCGTCTATCTTTTTCGTACAGTTCTTGCTCTGCATCAGCGATCTGTATTTCTAGTGCTTCTATTATTTCATCTTGTCTACGTATCAGCCGCTCTTCACATTCATAAAAGGTCTTTAGGAAGTTGGCCTCTATGAAATGTTCTTTGACTTTCGGTGTCTGTTCCATTGTCATGTCGAATTCCCTCCATTGACGTGTCTGAAGTCATTCATTCTGGTGAACACATTTTGTGGTCCGATTTCTGATCGGTTCGTTCTCTTCAATGTGTACGTTATGCTTTTGTTCTGTAGTTTTTCAGTTTCTTCAACTGACTCATTTTTCACACAGCTAACTACGATCTGTGTCTTTGTTGGTATGAGTTTCCCATTCTGGAATCTTACCAGAGTTTTTTGTCGTTTAGACATCACTCTTCATTACATTTTTTGCTTTACATGAAATCCGCAGAACTCGTGGTAGTACTCAAAGAACTTGTATATCCATTTATAGAAAAAGTGGTGTATTCCTCACAAATTGTGAGAGTGGCTTATATTGAAATAAAACTGTAGTTAATTAGATTATTTATGTCAGAGCCATATTCTTCTTTAAGTCTTTCGCAGAGAGCATATGTCAATTCTCAATTCCTAAGAGCTGCAAGTAAATGGTTACTGATCTTGGTCTCATGTATAACATTCTTCAGCGCCTTGGCCTTGGGAGCGTTGTTATTTAGTATGTCTCAGAATATTCTAGTTCTTGTTAGTGTTGTAATATCTTTCGTTCTAGCCGTGTATGTCATTATGTGGTTCATCATAAAAGCATCTCATGTGTATAGGAGATTATCTGAATGGAATGAGGATTACCTACATAGCGCCTACATTTTGATATTCGATACAACTCTTCCTAGGCTTCTCAATCTTGCCAGAATGGTGTTCCCTGAATTAAGGCCGGAAGTTTACTATTCAGCATTGCTTGACAAACCAAGTGCTCAGATATTTACAAGATCATTATGGAATAAATTACGAGGTGGTAAAGATTCTGAAGCCGAGCCAACATTTGAACACAGGATCGACTCACAAAATTTAGATGTTGTGCATAAAACAAACAAAGGTTATTTTATAATAAAAGATTTCAAAAATCAAACTGTGACATCAGATGAACTAAAGAAATTTCTAGATACGATCTCAAAACACTCTTCTAAAATCTTTAGAGTGATAGTTGTGGCTAAAGAATTTGAATCGAAATTGACTGGCGAAACCCTAGAGGAACAAATGTCTAAGTTGTCTAGGGGTAAGTTTCCTTTCAAATGAATGATTTCAAATGAATGAAAAAATAAAACCGTTACATGCCCCCTTCATTTATCAGCTTTGATCTACAGTTGACAATATTACATACAAAGATACATCCAAACCTTATAGCGGCATTTAATATCACATTAAAACAGTGTGAAGCAAGTATCTCACTTTGTTATACTTTATTTATGACTATTAGGATAAATATTTATCTACCAAAAAATTTTGTAGTTTCTTGCCATCCGAATTAGTTAAAGATATTCTATTTTTGAAAACATTTTTCCTACCTTTAAAGACATCGATGTCAACATCCCATGTGTGATCCCCCGGTATTATTTCTAGCCTCAATTCAGGCCCTCTTGCAAGCATCCCTTTTTCCCCTTCAGCACGAAGGATATTCTTGTTATCCCAGTCTAGATGCGGATTCAAGAATCGAAGATCGTACCTGTTAATTTTATCTTCAATAACAAGTTTGAGAACCTCGTTTTCATAATCTTTTTCGATTCTCAAAATATATCTGTCGAGCGACTCAATTTCGATGAACTTTTCTATGACTTCTTTTTCGATATCATCTGCTTTGGCTTTCCAAAGTAGACCCTCCTCTGCAACTTTCATTTTAAATGCGCCATCAGATGAAATTATCTTTAGATTAGCATCTATTATCTGTTGTAACTCCTTAGCCGTCATGGGATTGGTTGGGCCTCTAAACCACTGATTTTGGGCTTCTTTAGTATCGAGAAGGCCTCTATAGTGAACGAGATAGCATTCTCTAGCATTCCATTCCTTCATCAACCCAAAGGCATCGCTTACGGATATCATACCCGTCTCAGGATGAGGATTATAACTTTGAGTACCAAGTATCAAGAGATCTGGGTTCCAAAGTAGATTCTTGTCCGACGGATAAAGCTCAAGAAAATCCCACCCTATTACGACTTTCCTCTCGAGACCATCATGGCTAGACTTGATAACATAGACTACGGAGCCTTCAGAATCATGGCTGTGAAAAGCTCGAACAGGAACAACCGAGAACGGCCCGATCTCATAAATTGATTCAGGTTCAATCAAATTTAGAACATATTTAGTATTAGATTTGACGTTATTAGCTGTAGCCATCTGACTATCCGCTGTAAACAATTCTGGAAATTTCTTTTGGAGTTGCTCAAAGCATGTTTTTGTGCAATATACACTTAATGGCCTTGATGAATCAAAATGTTTAATCAAATGAGGCAACTCTATTACATGATCATCATGTGCATGAGTGAGAAAGAGTACATCTGGATACGCTGGAGTAGGAGTAACATTGCTCGAATTCATTAATACACTAGTCGCAGCAGATGAAGCCCCTATTGGTGATCCAGATTTTATTGCCTGCTCCAAATTACTAATATTATGGCTAGACAAATCCTTATCTGTCTTGAGATCATAGATTTGTGTATAACCTCTGTGCAGACTTTCCACAACACCCGCTCCGACATCAACGAGGAGATGAAAATACGGTTCACCATTTTTAGCTTGTTTTCTGCGTGCAAATAGCGAACACGAGGTATTGACCTTAAATTTTGTTTGATAAATTTCTGCAGCACGTTTTGAAGAATCCGGTGACCCTATTTCTGATATCTCCGGTAATACCCCATTTATTCTTACTAAAATATCTGAATCAAGCATACTCTTACTAAGTATTGTAACGACGATATATTAGATAAGTATTACTGTTCGATACATTGAACCGAACTAAATGGTCTGTTTCTGTAATATCTTCTAAATGAAAACATAATGACAAAGATGCTTTGACTGGCTATAGAATTTTTTGCACAATGTATAAGCACGTTTTCCTAAACCTGCATAGAATTTTGGACTCTATTGAATGGGAATTAATGAAATCGTTTGTTCAAAGGTCAGAGTATTTTGGAGCTCTAAGACTTTCAAGGACCTATACTATTCAACTCGCCTAAACGCAAATAGGAAACTAAACGTGTCGGCTTCTATAATATCTTTTATGATCAAAAAAGTTATAAGTATCAACAACGTTTGTAGAAAGTTGAAAGCAGCTTATATAGTAAATGATAAAAAGGATGCGTCAATACTTATTGACCCTATGAGAAGAGCGATATTGGAACTTTTAAGTCAAAAACCCATGACGCAGGCGCAACTCGCTAGTGAATTGGGTCTGAGTGCACCCTCTTTAAATTTTCATATCAAGAAACTTCGTTCTAGGAAGCTTGTCATTGTAGCTAGGAGAGAGGTCGAAAAGCATAGAATAATGCAAATATTTTTTGCAAGCGTAGCCTATATGTTCGTATACGATTTAGAATCGCTTCCCAAAAATATTGCAAGATATTTTTACCCCATCAGCCTCGAGAGAGCAAGATGCGTGATCTCTGCTAGCTCAAAGAGTCAGAATTGGAAATTCGATAGTCCATACCTATGCGAACTATTTAATAAGATGGCCCAGGATCTATCTAAATCAATAGTAAAAACTGCCAGGCGTTATGAAAGAAGAGAAGTAAGATATGGTGAAGAGAAAGTTGCTTACGAAATTTATAAGAAATCCATAGATCTGGTTCTTTCCAGGAATTAGATATTCATGTCCGCCAACACTGGTCTACGTAGTCATAGGGGGATTTGGATTAAATTCAAGTTTATAGATTTATATAGATTGTTATAACCATTATATCTGTCTAATTGTCTAAAATAAGTGGTACACTTTCCTTGTGGACATCTATAGTCCTGCTCATATTAACTGTGTCTCTGGTAAACCTTGCCGGTGCCTACCAAAAGGCATTCGCTGACGGCCTGACACAGGAAAATCTACCCCCAGCAAGCCTTGGAGATAGAGAAGGAAGCCTTTTCGTAAAGATTAGCCCTCCAATTTACACGACCCAAACAGAGGGAAATGCATATATGCAATTTAGGTTGTTCGACGCGAAAACAAATGAAACAGTCCAACATGTAACGTATGACATTGAGGTTAGTAAAGGTGCTAACCCCGCTGCGGGCGAGAAACCTCTTGTACGTGACTTCTTCCATGCACATAATGGATTGTTGACTTTGAAGGTTGAACCAACAAATGGTTCAATGACCATTTTTGGAGATAGGGACCCATTTCAAGCCGCATATGTAGCAGATCCAGGTGGGACTATAAACTTGAGAGGACCTGTTTTACAGGAAGGAGGACTGTACAAGCTTGATATCCAAATATTTGCAGTTGACAATGATCGAAATCTCTTTGTCCCAGAAGACGCGCCCAAATTCGAAACCTTCTTGAGTGTAGGTGATGTCTTCAATTTTGATAATTTGACGTATCAAGGAACGCTATTCAACTCTACACTTATATCTTACTACGATAAAATAGATGATTTCAACTTTAATTCAACTACCGGTAAGTTCTCTTGGTCTATGCCATTCTATTATAATGTTCAGAGGTTGGAAGAGAACCCAATATTTGTTCACGAAGAGTTAAAGCTGCCTAAGGCACTGTTTGGTAGTAGCATATTTAACGCAACTGTTAATGGACAGCCAATATCTGGTAGAACTCTCGCAATTGATCCATTTACTTCGCCAGATGCTGTGATTTTACATTACCTGATTAATAAGAATGATGTCGTCAAGATTGCCAAAGAATGGCAGCAACAGAGTAATTCCACCACTGCTGCAGCACCTAGTACTCGGCCAGTGTCACTTGAAGCAGGAGATACTGCAAGTGGCGTAATGGAATTTGCGCTTACGACCACTCAGCCTGGGGCCCCGACTGTCGTTGGCACCGCCTCCCCGGGCCAGGCAGCAACTGCTGCTCCTACTTCTTCAGTGAATGCGACTTCTACCGATCTACTCTCAGACACTGGTGGGATCCATGTCAACGTGGATTGGTCACCAACTCCTATTCCCATGAATGCTGAGTCATCTGCCAAATTCAACTTTACTGACGCATTCTCAGGAGGAGATCTGAATGCAGACGTACTGTATGACCTCTCGGCACTTGATAGTAATGGCGCACAAGCCTTTGAAAAGACGGGATTGACTGCAAAGAATTCACAAGACACACAGGCAATCAAGTTCCCAGCTGCAGGAATTTATCAGATAGTTCTAACCATCAAAGGCATTCAACAAACTCCAGCTGATCAGAAATCGGAAACTCCTCCTATTGATAATACGAGGAATGGTATCGCCAGGGGAACTGTAGTCGTATCAGGTCAGACAGATCAAACAGCGGCCGCACCACCGGCACCACCGTCCAACAATAGCCTAACAGAACAACAGCCGCAGGAGCAAAATCAAACAGCGGCCGCACCACCGGCACCACCGGCACCACCGTCCAACAATAGCCTAACAGAACAACAGCCGCAGGAGCAAAATCAAACAGTAGACGTAGCACCACCATCGGCTGCGCCAGCGCTGTCCAACGATAGCCCGGTAGAACAGCAACAAGAACAGCAAAATCCATTTGGGCAACTAGGTGATGCAATATCAAACATGTTTGGTGGTGGAAAATGATATTGGCAAAGAATAAATAAATCACAAGGTAAGCGTTGAAACTAAAGATTGGACTGATCACTAATTCTTTTACATAACTAAATCCGTTGAAATACACTTTAGTTACAGGAGCTCGTTCCGAGCGCTAAGATGCATTAACTGATTAAATACAAGATGCAGATAAATGTGTGAAATTTCTTTTGGAGTTGCAAAGGATCGTCAGGTTCCAACTGGATCTCTTAGTCTTTTATCGGGAACAAAGACAGACAGAGGGAATAGTATTGGCCAGGACAGACGTGAATAGTATTGGCCAAGGTACTTTTGTTAGCACGTTCTGAGAACACGTGGATATCTTTCTTAAATCAAACAATAGAAGTTCCTCAGTTGCGTCAGAAGTTGGGAGAGGCGACGAGGTAAAATCTACTCCACATAAAGTTAAGGAATCAAAAGGCCGCCAATCATCTCTCTGCCTGGATCCTTAAGCCAAGTAGATCAGTAATTTTGTTTTGGTCACAGCATAGAATCTAATGAATTGCAATCAAAGTTCTTACTAGCATCAAAATTAGGCCTTATCCTAATGCCTATTGCGTTTCTCATGCCGGTATCGATCTATCCCCTCTAAGGATTCCAGACCTGTTGTTACGATAACAGGTTCACACAGGAATTTATCATTATTTGGAGCTATCAGCCTTAAGGGAAAGCAGTTGTTCAGAATATTTGAAAGGTTTAACGAGGATACATTTTATGAATTCCTAAAACAGGTACATTACAAATTCCCAAAATGCTATTTATTCTTAGACAAGGCACCTCAGCACTATAAATCTCGCAAGATAAGAAGGTACTTTGAAAAGCATAAAGATACCCTGAAACCTGTCTTTCTTCCAACAGCGTCACCAGAGTTCATGGTTTTGGAAGAATGCTGGAACATATCCAAAGATGATCTACTAGTATTAACATACTACAAGTCATTCATGGAATTCAGAACAAGAATAGGAGAGTACTTCAGAACCAAACATTTCAACCTGAATATGAGGAATTATCTTGCAAAGAATGTGTCAGGGGACTTATATTAATTGGTCTAGATTGAATCATAACAAGCTTCAACAACCTACATAACAAATTCATAATTATGCAGACAAACTAAAGTAGGAGATCAGGATGAACGTCATACACCATTTTTGTTGGCACTCACCGATGTCGACGAAAGCCACTTGCTTAGGTTATGGTGTTATATGAGCAGCAGCTTCTATCTAATTTACATGCTCGCGATATAAAAATACAAAATTCCAAACAACTTTTGCAGCGTCAGCTCGTGGCATCAGGCAAAGCGGAAAACTTTACGAGTGTGATTGATGCGAATATGTTTGGGATCCTTGGTATGGAACAGATGCCTTTTTTTCTGGTAGCCCTAATTAAAGTCGTTTTGACATGTTAAGAATTCTTCATATCCATTCTGGTACAAAGAAGAATGATGATACCAAGAAATCTAGAATGCAGATTGTATTATTTTGGACCGGGCTTGTCAGCTATATTCACCATTGTTACAAGAATCCTATTTGCTCTCCTCTCTAGATGTGGACGAAGGCTGAGGAGCCCGATTACTTTCTTTCATATATGATTTCTTGAGCCAAATTGGTGTAATTACGGTAGTGAGAGCAACCATGATTATAACTGTAGTATATATGTCAGAAGTCAATGCTCCAGTTGACACCCCTACTCCTGCCACAATCAATCCGACTTCTCCTCGTGACACCATTCCAATTCCTACTCGTAGTGCCTTAGTCTTGTCTTTTAGAAATATGATAGAGGGAAGCCCGCATCCAACAATTTTTGTTGCTACAGCTATGGCAATTACAATGCCTGAGAGATACAACACATTTAGATTTACTCCGCGCAAGTCTACCTGTGCTCCGATAATGGCAAAAAAAAGAGGACCAAATATTATCAACAGTTTTTCTGCATATTCGTCAACTTGTTTGATGAGTCGTGTACTAGCGACTGCCATCCCTACCGCAAACGCACCCACGATTGGCGATAGCCCCACAAACGCGGCTATACCTGCAGCTCCAAAGAAAGATGCTGTTACAATTCCTTCTATACTTCCCTTTGATTTCCACAACCTCTCGACATGAAGCAATTTTGGTATCAGAAATATAGACCCAATTAATAACGCTGCAAAGAGTCCCAATATCTGGAGGATAAGGAATATTACATCCATTATTTCCGGAGAAGTATCACCTGTTTGAACCATGGTAGTCACTACAGATAATACAGCAATAGCAAGTATGTCATCTACGATCGCCGCACCTAGTATCAATCTGGCTTCTTTTGTCTGCATCTTTCCCAATTCAGTCAAAACCTGGACCGAAATTGCAATACTCGTTGCTGTAAGTGCTGTAGCTACCAGCATAGACTCTAACGCCTCTAACCCAAATAATGTTAATACGAAAAATCCCACAAAAAATGGAAGAATGACCCCAAGCGATCCTATTGTAAAAGAAGCAGCTCCACCCTTCAAGAATTCTCGTGGTGTAATCTCAAGTCCTGCCACAAACAAGATGACAATGGCTGATATCTCCCCAATATCACGTACAGTTTCATCAAGCTCCACTAGCGATTCACCATCAAACAGAATCAAACCGCCTATGGCAAAGGGACCAACTATTATTCCAGCCAAGAGTTCGCCGAGCACCACTGGCAATTTCAGTTTGTGAAATAACTCTGCAAATAATTTTGCAGCAAATAAGAGGATTGCAAGTGAAATTATTACATGAACAAATTGAATACTATTTGCTTCCAGCGCCATCGTACTATCCAACTGTGTTCATAATGCCTTTAAATTCTATTCTAATTTTTGTGGCAAGCAATTATTCTGGACCGTACCTGCCATTCATTTTCATTTATCAATTTTGATGGATTTTTTACACACATTCTGTTATCCCAGCATACAACACATTCTGGTATCAATGTCTTAACAGAAATACATGAAAGTAACTTGTGAAAGGAGTTATAATCGCAAGTAATACGTATTCTACATTCACAAGAATATTTTTATAGAACAATTTCTCAGATTAGTCACACGACAATCAATACTCAAGACTTATCAAGTCTTCGAATAATTAATAATCTCAGTCATAGATTCACCAACATATTTCACTTACCTACTTTTGAATTATGTATTGATAGTCCAATTTTAGCAGCTAAATGATCCCTAATGTTATTTCCAAAGACAACATTACGTTCCCCTTTTTTGGCAATAAATCCTATTATCATTGCCCTAAAGTTATGTCTTCGCAATTCATCGAGGATTAAATTTGAAATATCTTTGCTTGCGACAATCGTATGACACCCATTCACAGCAGCTGTTGGGTTCATTACAAGAGCTTCACTTGAGGCTAGTCTTGCAATTTCCTCAAACATCATTGGAATGTCATTGATTACGATATGACAATTACTTATTCGGGCAAGATTCCATAAGCCAAGTATGCCGTCACTAGCTAAAGGATGAACGGCTATCAGGTTCTCGTCCTTCTGGAGTGGAACACCAAAGCCAGGACAATACTTTGAGACTATTTTTCCAAGTGAAAAATGTGGTTCACAGAGATTCCTCATGCATTCATCTTTTGCAGATACGAGATTTTGATTGTTGATGCCTTTGTTTTCTAAAGTAGAAATAATCTTCTGATCTATTTGTGCTAGCGAATAGAGACTTAAGGCCATCAATGAGCCGAGAGGATTAGTGATAATAATCTGCATGGTCTCTTCGATCCGATCATAATTTGTAGGTAGTTCTTTGAAGGTGTTGGCCATACCAGTTGCTCCAAAGAAGAGCCTTCCTATTTTAAGTGAGCTGTAATCATCCATCTTGAGATTATATCTGGAAGTGAATGCATCAAGATTTTTTCCGATGGTATCAAGTGAAGATTCTTTAGGAGAATCGTATATGGGATAGAGGTCAAATCCTGAAGTGCAACCAAGTAGATTCAAACGATCGATGCATCGTGTCATGGGTATGTCTGTATGGAGCTCAGAATCGAGTTCTAGTGTAGGATCAATGACATCCGCAGTGGCGTTATCAGCGGCGGTAAAACCTACCTTATCTCCTCTGTGCAAACCAATGTAATCAAGTAATGCAAATTGAGCATCCCTGTGTTCTGTAACTGCAAATACACTCTTATTGATGGAAACTTTACATTTGAAATTTCTGAAGAAATTATTTAGAATCCCCGCAAATAACGGAGAATCATTCTCTATCTCCTTATGTACCCGGAACATCGCAATAGCGTGTTTAAGATCAACCTCGTTTTCAACTGCAGGATCACGGACGGAAAAGACCCTTCTTGTAAGGTCCGGTGTCTTTCCGTCTGAATAATGAAATGCGTCAAACCAATTTGTATCCAACTTTATAGAGCTACGTTTCATTTCATTTACCGCTTGTTCAAGTTTCCATTTATCAACTTCATTAGAACCAGTAGCAATCCACCTCAAAGGGTCGAACCCCAATTGTCGATATTCCTCTATCCGTTGCCAAAATTCTTCAGTCAATCACAGACATCCTCCTGCATCTCTAACAAATGCGTACATGTATCACCATATATTTAAAAAACACTATTTAGTAAAGAAATCCTTTGATGTTCATGATTGCATATCAACAAGAATTATTCATAATTCCTATCTATGAACAGAATCCTAGTGAGAAAACCATGCACTCACATGCTGTCGTGATCCATATTCAATATATTGATAGCGACATCATAATGCAGCTATATAACGAGACCAAATTAACTCAATTTGAAATTAGAGCATGAGGTATAAAATATTAATATACATGATTTACATTCGAGGAAGTTAACATGAAGGCCAAAAGGTAAGTATCTACATTGATGGACTCCAATGCTGGAAATTGTGATCCAAAGGAGGAGCTTTTTGAGATTAATACAAGAGTGACTGTGTGTCAGATATGCCCAAGGTTATCGGAATATATAAAATTAATTTCATTAAGCATACCAAAACGGTTCAGAAATGATCTTTACTGGGCAAGACCAGTCCCCAGCTTTGGAGATGCTAATGCAAGGTTACTAATTATCGGACTAGCACCGGCTGCTCATGGTGGAAATAGAACAGGACGTATGTTTACAGGTGATAGCTCGGGAGAGTGGGTCGCCAAAGCATTATTCCAAACGGGGTTTGCTAACTCTTCTGTCAGTCGGTTCATGAATGACGGATTTGCATTAAAAGATGCCTATATTACAGCAGTCGTACGCTGCGCACCACCTCACAATCGGCCCACTTCATTTGAAATAGCAAGTTGTGCCAACTATCTAAGGTCTGAATTGGATTTGCTTGATAAAACAGTCAAGGTCATCGTCACTCTCGGACAAATTGCATTTCAAACATATTGCAAACTTGTAGGCAAGACTGATATAGAGTTTCAACACGGCGGTAAGTTCAATATCAAAAATGAGAAGGTTCTTTTATCGTCATATCATCCAAGTAGGCAGAATACTAATACAGGAAGATTAACGTGGAAAATGTGGATACAAATCTTTGAAAGTGCTAGGATGATTCTAGATTCTCAGCATTACCATTCAAATAACCAATGAGGTCCTGATCAAATTTATAAAATACTATTTCAAGTTGACCTCCTCCCCCCCAGAGATTAACAAATACAGAAAGTATGGAAATCGTAACAAAAACGACTCTCTTATTAGTAACGATATCCACTCGTGTTGAATCCATGGTTCCCCTCCCCGAAATCTTTATGCCATTAAATATATTACAAATGGGTCGGAAGGTCACGGACAATGATACCAATCATGGCACGCGACGCCATAGAATATGAGCGCAATTAAAAGGCAATGCTAAGTATAACGCTGCATTTTTACTCTAATGGTAGAAATAGTGTTTTAAATTTTAAGTAGAGATATATCTATTCCTTGGTATCACCAGATGGATGTCAACGCACATATGTAATTGCTTTGTTATAATTCTGTCCCAGCTGACTATTTTCTCTTTGTTATTCGAATCACACTTACATCTCCTAATATGATACTTACATCTTCTAATATGCAAAGGTTTTTTGAACTCATTCTTCCTACAGTTTTACTTTGGGGTGCACTAAGCATATGACACCGTATCCGTAGAATTTTTTGGATGAGATATTACTACTCCTTGCACTTTCTTTCGCAAAATTCCTCCGTATCAGATAAATTACGGAATTTGTGCATGCCGCATAGTCAGACAAACTGGCAAGTCACGTATATCATCTACATTTTAATTCTTATATTTTCATTATTAATATCTCTATGATATGCCTTGCTACCCACAAAAATGATGAAATACACTAAAATAAACATGAAAAATCTCTAATACGCGATGTTTATATCATGCCATTGGGTACTAATGACTGCATATTCTAAAAATTGGACGACAGTAATACGGGTGCTTCTGACGACGATCTAAGTGATAGTGGTGTTAAGGGTTTGTCTCGAGGTCGGGATAAAGGGTTGAACCTCGAAGGTAAGAAATCAAACAACCTTGGAGAATCAAATAGAAATCGAGAGTTTTCCGAACATAACAACCTAGTAAGCGAAGGAATCCTGGCGGGGCAAAGAATCGCAAAAATATCTGTTATTACTCTCGTAAGCATTGGAATTGTAGAAATTCTTACGGGTTACTTTAGTGGTAGTGTCGTAGCAACGGCAGATGGGCTAGATTCTGTATCGGATGCAGTTATATCATTTATCGTTCTGTTGGGTCTCCGTCTGGCACATAGACCAGCTGACAAGAAATTCCATTTTGGTTATCATAAAGTAGAAAGCTTTGCTGCATTGATAGCTGCTATTGGAATGGTAGCGATAGGGATTGTAATTTTTTACAATTCATATCAGGCTGTGTTGCAGCCCCACGAAATAAGACAGCCCGTTCTCACGATGGTTGTTTTGGCTGCAGCTGGTGGAGTTTCATTACATAGGGCTTTCCAGATGAGGATTATTGCAAACAGGTACAATTTGTTATCATTAAGAACTGATGCTAGGAATTCGATAAAAGATGGTTCAGCATCAATCATTGGATTTCTAAGTGTCTTAATAGCTTCACAATTTGGATTTTTGCAAATGGACGCTATAGGTGGGATGATAATAGCAGGCTACATTTTCTCAGTCTCATATATCTCAATGAAAAAGTCATCCTTGATACTCGTAGATTCCTGGCAGAACCCCAAACTCACTGAACTAATAAAGCAGCACATCGAGCAAAAGCTGTTTAGAATTGGCCAAGGATCGGAGCAAATGCAGACTAAAGTCAAAGTTCGCTCAGTGTTGCTTAGACCAGCGGGAATGGTCTCCCAAGCTGAAGTGCATATTGAAGTAGATGGTGATAAGCCGCTCAAGGACGTCGAGATGATATGTCTTCAGGTTGAAATGGAAATTCGTTCTAAATTTCGTGATCTAGAAAGAATCTCAATAATTCCGCATTCATCGATCGCTAAGCCAATTACAACACAATCTACCTCATTCAGGAGATGGATTTCGGTTTCTGATATATTGCATCAGCATCGCCAACAGCAACAACAACGAAACCAAAAGCACGGACATAGAAAAGTAAACACTTAAACGCATCGTGACGAATAATCTAATCTCACTTTTTATGTGTTTATTATTGATTAAATTACCTAACATGTTTGCGTAAGTAGCAAATAAATTAATTTATTGATTTGTGCTAAATTCGTAGTACAAGTGAACAGTTTTTAAGGATGTAAAAAGATAACTCAGTTGATGACAAACTCAATCATCAAAGTGTTAATTCCTGTATTGACTGCAATGACGATCTTTACGACTGCTGAGGTATTAGCACAAGAACAACCAAACACTGTTTTCTTAGAGACTTCACAAGTCGAATTAATAGCAGGTCCTACAAATAATGTAGAACTGGAAGGACAAGTTGTGAACAATTCGACTGCGGGTGTAGATGATGTAACGGTGAACGCGCAGTTCTACAATTCGAACGGACAACTTTTACTTGAGACCAATAAATTCATCACTCATCCGTCCCAGATACTCCAACCAGGTGAATCATTGCCGTTTACCGTTTTGGAGACACTTGGTCACGATCAAGTCGACAAATATGAGGTAATTGCAGAAGCGAACGCAGCTACCTAAGACATAACTACTAAAGTGACTCAGAGCTTCACAATATATTCTTTATCGTAGATATTTTTTAACTAATCAATTTCTATAAACACCACATGAATGTACTAGTCCTAGATTAGGAAACGAAGACTTTAGTGCCAATACTGGGAATCGTCTTTGCGATAATCAAAAATAATCGTTCAGAATAGACTCTCAAATCCGAAAAGTATCGATACTTGTAGAAAATTCCAAAATGTCATTCGTAATATATACTAACACTTCATACAAGAATAGATTCTCGCTTTAGTGGAGGGTGATGTGTACAAACTTAGTCAGAATAAGACAGTCAAAAATTACCTAGTAATATCTGCTTATGGCATGGTCTTGCTCTTCACAGCCAATCAACCAGTTAGCCTGGACTTTAAGCAATTTCTATGCATGGACCTTAAGCAATTTCTATGCATGGATTGAAGATCTATTGGTTGCATGTTCATGTCCTGCAATAATGAGATTCATGCACGAAGTAATGGCACCTGAAGATGTTGAAACAGTTCTTGACTTTATTGCGTATTGCCTCTGGCGTGGTTTTCCCTTCCACAGATATCTCTTGTTTAACGGTTCAGGTAGAAACGGAAAAGGTGTTATGCTTGAAATCATCAAATGCTTTCTTGGACACAATAATGTATCGGGTGAAAGTCTGCACCGATTACTGGACACAAGATTTGCCACAGCTGAGCTTTATGGCAAGCTTGCAAATATCGATGCCGACCTTTCCAAAGCAGCTCTGAAAAATACTGGAGTTCAGGAGGTGATTATATACCTGCAGAGAGGCTTCTTCCACCTTTCAAATTTGTTAATCATACTAAGCTATTTTTTTCTGCAAATGAGATCCCAAAAACAGAGGATGAAACTGATGCTTTTTTTCACGTCTAATTATAATCAATTTTCCGAAGCAGTTCCTAGGAAATAAGGCCGATCCTGATCTGATTCGAAAACTAACAACCAAAGAGGAGCTATCAGGATTACTCCGAATGGTATTAAGAAGGCTACCAAGGGTTCTAAAAGAAGGGATATCGACAGCCTCCAGCTCCATAGATGAAAATTATGAAAAGTATATTCTGAGTTCAAATCCCGTGAGGGCATTTTTTGAGGCAGCAATAGAGTATGATAATAATAGAGCACCTTAGAAATTAGAAGTTTATCAATCGTATATAATGTTCTGTAATGCCAAGAAGCTTGCTCCCGAATCAGAGCAATCTTTTAGCAGGAAATTAAAGAAAGAATTTGGTTTAAAGGACGCACAAATGAGAGATGAGAAAAACAATAGGGCATATTACTGGATTGGTATTAGAATAAAAGATTCTACCTCCCTGCCCAGGATGGCATCCAGAATGCTTCTCATTATGAAAGTTAGTCTCAGTATCTTGCTGAAAATAGAGTTCACTCACCGACGTCAAGTTATTACGAACAACAAGTGTTTACCTCAAAGGTAGCATACACATTAACGCCTTCTGTACATGTAGCCTATTTTCAGCTTGGTCCCACACAACAGATGCCTTACCGTCAATTACTTCGGAAGTGACTTCTCGACCTCTAGAAGCTGGAAGACAGTGCATAAAAATGCAATCTTGCTTCGCAGACCTTAACAGATTAGAATTAACTTGATACTTAGGTAAGAATAGCTCTTCTCTTCGCTGTCTTTCCTCATCTTTTCCAATGGATATGAATGTGTCTGTTGCCAATACATCAGCATTTTGAACGGCTTTTAAAGGATCATCTGTAATCGATATTTCTGTAGAACTTTTGGAAGCTTCTTGTCTTGCTACGTATAGTACACCTTCATTCGGTTCAAAACCAGGAGGACAAGCTATCGAAAGATTCATACCTATTTTCGAACACCCAAGTAATAGATCATTGCAAACATTATTACCATCTCCTATCCATACAACTTTCAATCCATTGAATGTATTTTTATGCTCATGAATCGTGAGGAGATCAGCCAGAATCTGGCAAGGATGAAAAGTGTCTGAGAGCCCGTTTATGACGGGAACAGAAGAGTATGCTGCAAGTTTCTCAATATCCGAATGCGCGTATACACGCGCCATAATCAAGTCAACGTAGAGCGAAAGAGTTCGAGCTGTATCTTCGATTGATTCTCCTCTAGCCAGCTGAAGGTCGTTTGAACTCAGATAGATCGCAGTGCCGCCTAATTGTACTATTCCCGTTTCAAAACTTAGTCTGGTTCTAGTAGAGGGTTTCTGAAAGATCATGGCAAGCGTTCTTCCCTTCAACAATTGGGAAGATTTTCCATTCTTCAAGTCCCGTTTTAGATCCGTTGATAACTCTAAGATTGATAAGATTTCCTCTTTAACTAGGTCATTAAGACTCAAAAAATTTTTCTTATTTAAGGAAGTCTTCAATGTCCTCATCCGTCAGATAAACTGTTTCTTCTTCTCCGTCTTTCCTCTGACTTTTGGTTTTTTTCTCGTTGTTTTTGACTAAATCCTTAGTTTTTGACTGCCCTTCAGATTCCACGGCTGAGGCGAGATTTGTTTCATTAAAACTCTTTATAGTACTTTTATCCGTTGTAGAATCCATTTCCGGATCTTGTGTCTTGTATTTGTTTTTCTTGCCGAATAGACCTCTAAGAAACCCACCAGACTCTTTTTTCTCCGATGTTGACCCAAGTTTCTTATCAGATGTGCTACTAATAGTCGGGGGTTGCTGTTCCTGGTAACCTTGCTGCTGTTTTTGTTCTAGTTGCTGTGGGTGCACTTGATCTTGCGGTTGTTCTGAATGGTATGATTGCTCTAAATGTCTCTCTTGCTGATCTGTCTGCTGTTGCTGGGTAGTAAGCTCTTCAGAACTGACTTTGGTTAGTGAATCATAATTGCTAGAACTAGAGCTAGAATCATCCGAATCTGGAGGCAATTCTGCGGGAGTTCCATCTATTTTCTGTTTTAGTCTCTCAGAAGTATCATCATTACTGACAGTTCTCAAAGTTACCTCCCTATACGCTAGTTCTATATCCGTTTCTACTTTTTCATTCCTGTTTGTATCCTGTTGAATGATACTGTTGGAAGGTAGCGCCTTTTCACTAATCAGAGGGGAATTTGCAAAGACTGAATCGAGAAATTTCTCAGAGCTAAAAGGCGTGATGTCGTCATAACCTTGTCCCATTCCTAAGAGTACAATTGGCTTTGAAGTGGCATGCACAATCGATATGGCTGAACCTCCTTTGGCATCTGCATCCGTCTTGGTTAGTATCGCACCATCAAATTTGGTATACTCAAAAAATTCACGTGCTTGGTTAATGGTATCATTTCCTGTCAATGAATCACCAATAAACAATTTAATATCTGGTTTTACAACCCTAACTATCTTGTTAATTTCGTCCATCAGATTCTTTGCTGTCTGCATTCTGCCAGCAGTATCAATTAGTACCGTATCTACGCGGTGTTTAGTGGCATAATCCACAGCGTCACGTCCAACCGCAGATGGATCAGCTCCGTATCGCTGCGAAATGACTTTGATAGACAAATTTTCTCCGTGCTGCGATAGCTGCTCAATTGCACCTGCTCTATGGGTATCTGCGGCTGCAAGTACAGTTGAAATTCCATTTTTCTTAAACAGGCGAGCAATTTTTGCGATAGTCGTTGTTTTACCAGTACCATTAATTCCAAGTAGAAGTATAACAAATGGTCCCTTTCCCGCTTCCTTCTTAGATGTGATTTGTTGGACAAGATTCATATTTCCAGATTTGTTGAACATGTCAGCTATCCGCATTCTGAGCTTGAGCCTGATCACATCTTCTGCATTTTGTCCTTTTTCAAGTTCTAAACCAAGTAATTCGGTCCGCAGGCTTCCGACAAGATCGTCTACAACCTCTGGGGCAACATCACTTTCAAGAAGAGAAAGTTCAAGTTCAGATAATTGATTATCTAAAACTTTTTCAGAAATTTCCTTGTGAGACGATAAGTTTCTCGCTGCGTCAGAAAACGCCCTTTTGAGCTGTTCAAACATTTGCGTCTCTAATCTTAATGCGACTACTTATTATTGCTACTGGGTTTACCCAAGTTGATCCTGCCAGAGGAAGCTCGCTGCACCATTTCGTTGACCTGAACTTGGATTTGCTCCATCCGAAGAGATACCTGTTGCTTTTGCCCCGTTAGCTGTTTCAAGGCAATCTCAAACTCCTTCAACCTCGATTCTATGTAGTTGATTGTATCCTCTCTACTCTTTTCCACCGCTACTCCTGCACCTATATTAATAAGCAATTTCTTCATAGGGGGCACTGATACCTTCATATGAACCCCAACACCGACAGGGACATACGATTCAACTTCTGTTTCAGATTGAACCTCTTGCACCGCACTAGATGCTAATTTGGCCTCTTCTAGCAATCTATTGACAGCTGCCTCCCGAGCAATAATCTCATTCAAATGAGCTTCAAGCACCCTTGCTTGCTGCATCATTTCATTAACCTTTTGTTCGAGGGCGGCTTGTTCGCCACTAACTCCGCTGCTCATTCATCTTTTAATCCTCGGGCTTTCATATATTTGTGACTAGGAGTATGTGTAAGTGCTCAGTAAGGCCAGTGCTCAGTAAGATTAGATTCTTCGGACGCTTGGTTGTAGTTATTATTATGCTGCTAGAATTTTGAATCTCTGTCATAAAAGTGAAGTAAATTCCAGAAATCATCATAGTGGTCACTTCCTCACACCTGAGCAACAAGTATCGTTGTTTATCAAAGACAATATTTGGGGCAATAAGAATCATACTAAAATACAGACTGACTCTTAAACAAAAAATGAAAAAAAGAAAGATTTTTCCATAAAGCGTATTCGATTAGAACGACCACAGGCTCTATGGATTCAAATTCTAATGATTCATCTGTCAGACGATTTCTCCCGGTACTTTATTTAGCAAATGAAGTAGGGTCGAAGTAATCTGAATAGCCAAGAACTTACATCATATTTTTGAGATCTTTAGCATATTCTTCATTTCAACATTCATTCCATATCTCTTTTCATTCATCTTCATGTGAGTATAGATTCTCAACAAGTCGGGGGAATTCTTTAGTATGCTAAATCTGCCTGAGATTTTCATTTTGATAAATTTATGAACCAAAGCGTAGATGTCAAACTTCCTTAATACTGCTTTTCTGTATTGTTTCAAATTATTAAGATGTTCTACAAATAACTGTGCACACCAAGTAGATGGGACGATACCTTCACCCAATAATGCATAAACGGTACCAATCGATTCACCTACCCCAATTGTTTTTCTGCCATCCGAAAATGGTTCACATAGAGAAGGAGGGCTTATTCTAACTGGTCTACCTACCTTGTGAATAATTTCGCATTTATGCCTGTTCAAAAAAACATCTAGGAATCCAATCGTGTACTTTCGTCCGAAATCACCAGCTCCTATATGAGCATATCCATTACCAAGAGGGAAATACCAAAAGTAACCTGACATACTAGAAAATGCCTTCAAGTAAAAGTCATCATATGGATTTTTATTCCGATCATATTTCACTTTGTATTGTACGCACGGAATCCAAGTCTCGTTGCTAACCTTAGGCAAATAATTCCTGTGAAATCCTGTAGCATCTACAATAAGATCAAAATCAGATTCTAGGTTCTCCTTCCTTGGCACCTTTCCAAACTCAATGTCTGTACCACATATCATATCTTTAATGAGCTGTAATTTATCGTAGGCAACCATGCCTCTTAACTTGATATCAATACAATCATCTATCAATTCGACCTTCATATTTTTACCTTTGTGGAGAACGTACATACTGAAATCCAAACCGCATTCCTTTACTAAAGGACCCATTACGTTTTCACATGTTGCCCAAGCACACACCGCATCATGCTTTGACTCCGGCATTCTTTCAAAGCCCTTTACTGTGTTGTCCCCATCTTGACTGAGTTTGTTCATGATATATGCACCCGCAACACCAATCCCAACTACAGCAATCTTCATTCTTTATGGGTGATTCACAAGTGACTAATAAAAAGATTGACTAGATCCCCCTAAAAACACGAGTTTTTTATAGATACTCGAAGGAAATAGGGTTAAGAAATAGAATGAAAAAATTTGTAACACTTAATGATAAACTGCAAAGAATAGCTAGAATGTGAATAGGTATGATGTAGAAGAAAATGTCATTAACATTAAACGGGAATACAGTGGTTGGATCCTCAATACTGAATGTTTATCGTATTGTTGAAAGCTCAGGCGCATATCAGCAGAAATCGGCGACTATTAATATGCTTTAAAATTCTTGCCCAAGCTTTGTGAGCCAATTTTGAGTGCCAGTACCTCATTTGCGCCTTCGTAGATCATGATTGCACGGGAATCCAAAAAGTGTCTTGCAACCCTAGATTTTTTGGTGTATCCGGCTGAACCATATATTTGAACCGAACGATTAGCAGCATCGAACGCACAATTGCTAGCATAGAACTTGGATATAGCAGAAATTCTATCTGCATCGTTTCTTAATCGGATATACTTCTCATTTGATTTTTTCAATTTTGATTGCCAGTCAGTATTATTTTTCTTAAAAGTCTCGATATAATCTTGCAAATGCTGTCTAATGATAGCCGCACGATAAACTAGCCACCTGGAGCTCTCTAGACTTACCACCATCTTTGCAAGATGGTCTTGAATTAGTTGCTTTTTACCTAGAAGGTCTCCGTGCTGAGTTCTGTGTTTGGAATAACGGATTGATTCTGCCAAACAATCTTTAATGACACCTATAGCTCCTGCTGCGACGCTCAGACGACCATCAATAAGTGCGCTGTATGCTATGCTTAGACCCTGTCCTTTCAGCCCTAAGAGGTTTTTCTTGGGAATAATGCAATTTCTAAAAAGAAGTTCAGCGTTCTTTACTGTGAGGAGACCCATTTTGTTCTTGATCTCTTTTCGCCTAATACCATGACAATTGTTATCTACTATAAATGCGGAAATTCTTCCGTTTCCACGTCCGTCTTTACTGTTCCGTTCCTTAGCGTATGTAGTTAACAGGTCGGCAAACGTTCCATTACCAACCCACTGTTTTCTTCCATTGAGGACGTAATGGTCGCTTTTCTCTTCAAATGCCATTTCCATAGAAGATGGGTCGCTTCCAGCGTTAGGTTCAGTAAGGGCGAATGCCATTATGCTTTTCCCTCTTGTAGTATGCGGAAGGTATTCCCTTTTCTGTGCTTCATTAGCCCACCCTTGAAGGACCAGCTGACCAATTGAAATGTGAGCGGATAGGAATGTTCTAATAGAACTTCCTTCTTCTCCAATCCTTTCCAGTGCAAGACTGTAAGTGAGAAAGTCGTACCCCAGACCTCCATATTTTGTAGAAATTGGACAGCCTAGCATTCCAATATTTTTGAAAACTGGTACAATCCTGTCGTTAATTCTTCCTTTAAGGTAACATTCTTCTTCATATTCCCGTAATAATTTGGATGCATTATCAACTTTTGATAAGAAATTTTTCTGTCTCCTAGAAATATTAAAATTCATTTCCGATAGATCGTGATAACGCATATCTGAACAATTATCATAGCTGATATTAAAGCCGATTGTAACTATTGGCTACTTAACTATGTTACATAACTTCTATCAATACTAAAACATTTGGAATCATGATTCTGATCGGCTGTACCAATAGTCTTTGAAAAATGTGTCTTATCTATCGATTATTTCAGTTCTAATTGTTACTGTTGCAATCAGCTAGGATCTAATTGTTATTGTTACAACCTGCTCTTGAGAGCCACATGTTAACTTGATAAATAGATGAAATCTAATTCGTATTCAAGGGTTAATAGTTTAATACCAACAAAAGAATTTCAATTTATTTTGATGAGCCACCTTAATAGTTTATACAAAGTGTATCAGGCTTGAAGCCCTTTCATGCAGTATATTTGCAAATTGTCGCATTTCTATTTTGTTAAATGGACTGATCTTTCTTATAGTGTCTATTTCATGTCCTTCTTCTAACATAGTTCGATTGCGCAATTCTTCTACTATTTTTTCCCTTAACTTGGGAGGACAGATCTTGCTATGATAAATACAACCAAGGGACCCAAAGAACATTTCTTTAATGTGGTCATCTCCTTTCTCTTCATGAAAATGAGGATTGCGTGTTTCTACCTGACAAATTTCTATCCCCTTGTCCATTGCCTCTTGATTTTCTGTGGGTAGAATTCCACCAAATTCTTCCAGGACATTAACTATTTCATAGGGTTCTACTGAGAAGCCAGATGAATAAGTAAGCAATTCGGCAAGCTTCATCGACATACAATGTTCACCAGAATTCCCTGTACGCATAACTTCGGTTTCGAAGCCTGTATAATATGAAACTAGAGAGTTAAGATACTGATTAGTTATTTCAGAGACTCGCCCCCACTTGGAGAAGTACAGACCACTCTCTGAAACTTTAGGTTTGTAGATCCATGAAATCCTAACCATTGTGTATGGGCTATTTGACATGGCTAGTCCTGATGCGAAGATCTTAACATATTCATTAACCGCTCCAGGAACATAATTATCTGCATCGATAAAACCAACGTAATCCTTTCCAGCCATCTTAGCAAGGAGCATTCCGGTAATCATGCCTTCAGCTTTGCCGTTTCTAACTATGTCATCTGGTCCAAATATGCTGTTATACCCCACTTCTTTAAGAGCATCTGCGAGTCCAGGATCTTTCTGATGCAAAATCAACGCGTTTTTACCAACGAAGCGGTTAAACTGCTCCAATGCCTCCTTTTCTAATTTGTATCTATCGACAGGTTGTCTAGGACTGTTGGAAACAATGATTGTAAGGCAATCATGCGGAATACCACTTAACACACCCTCAAGAAGTTTTAGACGCTCGCCTTTAATAGGGATTACAATGGCCATTTTTTTCTCTATCTCAGAGATTTCTTCATTTCCAATACTTCGAATCGTCTCTGAAGTGGGTCTCCCATTGCTAAAG
Organism: Nitrososphaeraceae archaeon; assembly: GCA_049578985.1. GTDB lineage: Archaea > Thermoproteota > Nitrososphaeria > Nitrososphaerales > Nitrososphaeraceae > TH5896. The sequence goes on along the minus strand of JBAUMZ010000134.1, from coordinate 10,597 downwards.
CCAGAATCTAGCTCATATACACGCTGTACACCGTGTAAGCTAATTGCCCCAAATCGCTCAGTATATCTGGGATGATCAAGTTTCAATTTGAGAAAGGAATTGATTTTATCGCTTATAACTATTGGGAGCTATGTAAACATTCAAAACGTCTAGTAGACCTACAAGAATCGGAATTAACATGCTCTTCAGTAATAAATTTCCTAATGTTTTAGCCGCAACTTAAAAGCTGCCTATTTGTATTGTATGAAAGTTATTTGTTTTCTTGAATGAGATCTTCAGACGAAAAATATACATTACTCCTAAAAGAATAAAGTCTTTTATTCTTTATCTATGAATTCATCTGGATTGGGAGGCTCCGGATTTAGGCCCTTTCTTTTCCGTATGTCTGCAACTAGGCTCCTTAAGATGGATTGAGGCACTGGCTGCCAGGATTTGAAATAGGTACTCCACAAAGCTTTCCCGGCGGTACCACCACGCATGACCTCAGAAAGATCGAACGTTTCAGACGCAGGAACTTCGCCTTGAATAATTGTGATAAGTCCCTTCTGATCCACGTTAATCAATTTACCCCGCTTACTTGAGAGAATTCCTGCTACGGTACCAATCTGTTCCTGAGGACATTTTACCTCGATGCCAAGAATCGGTTCGAGCAATGTTGGATCTGCTATCAGCATCGAGCCAAGCATAGATCTACGTGTCGCCGGCATTAACTGAGCTAACCCTCTATGCGCAGGGTCCTCGTGAGGGACAAAGTGATGCAACACGAATTTGACTCCTCTCACGGTCTCATGCGCAATTGGTCCAGAATGCGTCACATCGTCAAACCCAGACCTAATAGAATCCATGGATTCTTGAATAAATTGAACACCTTTTGTCTCATCAATAAGCATATTCCCAGTCACGTCGAGAGCAGCGACGCTACGTGCCTCATCTGCACTCCATCCTTTTTCACGAAGGAGGCGAGCCATTTCCTTCTTGTCCATATCTTCTTTGATTTGCCCAGTCCTTATCATATCAATAATAGCCTCATTTAGTGGCTCCACTCGCATGAAGATCTTGTTATGCTTATTAGGCGACTTGCTCATGATGGAGCTTGTTTTATTTCTGCTCGTTTCACGATAGTTGATTAATGGCTGAGTCGTAGTTATTTCCAAACCTGCTTCCTGCAAAAGAGATGTAGCAATTTCTAAATGAAGCACTCCCATACCCGCCATAAGCGTTTCACCTGACTCCTCATTGATTTTTATAATTAGATTAGGATCTTCCACTGTGATTTTCCTTAGGGCTTCAACTAATTTCGGCAGATCCCTTGGATGTTTAGGTTCGACTGCTATCGTTACAACTGGTTCTGAAACATATTTAATTGATTCAAAAGCCGGAATTGCCTTCACTGTAGAAATTGTCTCACCTGCGACAGCATAATCCAATCCAAGTAGCGCTGGAATGTTTCCTGCAGGCAACATGTTTACCAGTTCGCGGGTATTTCCCATATAGATATTCACGGATTGAATCTTTCCTGGCCGCTTCGCATCGATCAGATATGCTTCATCTCCGTCTTTCACAGTACCTGAGAATAGTCGTCCTGTTGCTATTCTACCTGCTTGCGGATCAACATTTATCGTGGTCACCATCATTACTACCGGACCTTTGTCATCACAGGAAATGAGAGATTTGCCAATCTCGGAATCCAAGTCGCCAGGCCAAATTTTGGGAATTCGATACCGTTGAGCAACGTGAGGGGGTGGATGATGTTCAACTACCATCCCAAGAACAGCTTCATGCAGTGGTGCCCTCTCTGCTAGATTCTTGATAGCTGCAGGATCATCAGATGTATATGCATCGTAAACATCCTTAAAACTAACTCCTCTTTTTTGTGCAACTTTGAAATTAAATCCCCATTTATCCTTAGCTGAGCCAAAAGCAACGCTGTTTCCTTGGATACTGACCTTCCATTTTTCTTTGAGATCTGGCTCTGCGTAAATATCTATCAAATGATTAAAGTCGGCGATGATATTAGACAGCCATTTTTGCATAGCTGCGGCATCCAATCTCAATTCCTTTACCAATCTGTCAATCTTGTTTATGTACAGAACAGGCCTCACCCTTTCTTCTAAAGCTTGCCTAGTCACTGTCTCAGTCTGTGTCATTATCCCTTCAACAGAGTCTGAAACCACTACCGCGCCGTCAATCGCCCGCAGCGCACGAGTAACCCTTCCAGTAAAATCTATGTGTCCAGGTGTATCAATCATGTTAACCACGTACTCCTTCCCGTCTTTCTCGTAGTACAGAGTAACATTAGCTCCTCTAATTGTCATCTGCCTATTCTGCTCAAGCTTCATTGAATCAAGAGCAAGGGCCTGTCCTGCAATGGATGGTGAAATAATCCCTGATGCTGCCAAGAGGCTATCACTCATGGTAGTCTTGCCATGATCAACATGAGCAATGACCCCAAAATTGCGAATCTGCTCTTTATTTCCTATAATTCGTAGGATATCCTGTGTTGATTTGAATTTAGGCATCTATTCAGTCAGAAAAATTTGCTGGAGGTCTATTAAACGTTCCTTTGTCCTAAGTACATAGGATTCTATAGATTCAAAAAGCATGTTCTGTAGCGAGAAATCAGGTCACCACTAATGTGAGTCCATGTCAAACCAGTACCTATTAGTAATGTAATTGATGACACTCTGCAATGTTTCATTGAGAACCACTCGTGATCCTTTACAACCAAAGATTTCCCAAATGTCACCAGATAGCGCACATCATTATTGGAACAGTCAATATTCCCTTGCCCATGTTCTGAGTACATGCTGCAACTATATTCATACAAATTTTGCAAACATAAAAAGGAGCAATATGACACAGTACATTTTTGGTAGCACAGTAAGGTAAACCTAAACGAGAATTCAGACTTTCCGAAAATTAGTAACACTGAGTATTTATTGGCTTCACGTTGACCTACGAACACAAAATTATAAGTAAGGGGGAGGGGGCAACAATAAACATATTCTGAATGAATGACGTAAATATCCCTGCCAGTAGGCATCCCACAATAGAGGATATATCCACTGCTAGAAGTTCGCTAGACATGAGTATAAGAAAAACTCCACTGCATAAATCTGAAATTTTTTCAAGGATGGTAGGCACAGACATATTCCTGAAGCTGGAGTGTTTGCAAAAGACAGGATCGTTTAAGGTTCGAGGTGCTTTTACAAAGCTGAATTCTCTATCTGACAAGGAGCGATCTAATGGCGTAATTGCAGCTTCAGCAGGTAATCATGCTCAAGGCCTAGCCTACGCTTCCTGTAAAGAAAATATTCATTGTACTATAGTAATGCCGAGGAATGCCTCTCCTGCAAAAGTCGCCGCAACTAGGTCGTATGGAGCAAGGGTGATCCTTTCTGGTGAGAATTATGATGAGTCGTGGGATGAAACTGTTCGTATCGCAAAGGAGGAAAGGCTTGCAATCGTTCACGCATTTAACGATACCCAGGTAGTATGCGGACAAGGAACAATCGGCCTGGAGCTACTTGAGGATTTGAATGATTTTGATAGGATCTACTTGCCCATTGGCGGCGGTGGATTGGCAGCCGGAGTAGCTATCGCAGTAAAGGCAAAGAGGCCCGACGTTAAGATCATTGGAGTTGAATCGGAAGCATTTCCTTCAATGAAAGAATCTATTGCCAATGGGAAACTGCAGACCATTAACTCAGGCTATACAATAGCGGATGGCATCTCAGTGAAATCACCGGGAGAGTTGACATACGAGATAATTAGTGAATTAATTGATGATATAGTGTTAGTAGATGATACCTCTATTGTCAAGACCATGTTTCTGCTTATGGAACGGGCGAAGCTAGTAGTTGAACCTGCTGGAGCAGCTAGTCTAGCATACCTTGTGTCCAACGGTTACGCTAAAAAAAATGAGAGGGTAATTGCTCTTTTATCTGGCGGAAATGTCGACATGTATCTACTGGGACAGGTAGTAGCGAAGGGTCTAATGTATATGGGCAGAATGCTCAAAATATTTATTCAATTGCCCGACAAACCAGGGGCATTGAAAAATGTGGTTGACTGCATTGCGGACTTGAGTGTGAACATTGTCGAAGTTGAACACGATCGACTAAGTTCTAACATATCTGCAGGAACAGCAGGTGTATATTTAAGTCTAGAGGTTGAAGATATCTCTCATGAAGGACGTCTCATAGACTTGCTTAAGAGCAAACGGATAAAGTTCAAAGTACTTAGATAATTGCATAAGACTACTTTTATAAAATTAATTTAGGTCATTTAATTGGTTTTTTTCTATTCAGAATTCGGTGAGAATCCATTTTTTGGGTTCTTCTCAATGTGCGACTTCAGCTATATCCCAACTAATTTGTGTAGAACTCAATTGAGGACTCGTTTACATGTCATTTGATCGTTTTCTAGCCATCCAAATCCTACTTACTAAGATGTTCTTATTCTTAGGATCGGACTGGGCATCCATAGAAACTTTTCCAAAAATCTAATTCTTGGATAATCAAAAATAATTTAATTCAATCAATATGTTAGATTAAGATTCCACATTTTCTAACGGGAGCCTTCTTTCTGTCTATAGGAACAATATCATCATCATACGTCGGCATACATCGCAAGCATCACGTAAACTAGTTGGCAGTTGTCTTACGCTAAGCTCAGTTCTTCTAGGGATAATTTTAAAAATATCCTCATATGTTGGGTCTCCCGTGGACCTACGCTTGTTGACACCATCAAGTCCATCGGCCATTATTGCCGAAAAAGCAAGGTATGGATTACAAGAAGGATCCAGTGCTCTAAATTCAATTCGGTTTTGGGCCGAGCACCTTTCACCCCTGTACTAGGCAGGGATCCTATCTGTTTCCAGTACTCCATGATATGTATACGTGGGGTTCATACCTGGAACCAAACGACGGTATGACACAACTATGATCATTTGCATCAAACACCTATTTCCAACAAAGGGGGTTCTATTTTACCGTCAGTAACTTTGTAAGACAATGTCCTACCCTGCGGTCGGACACATGTCTCATAATTAAGCTTTCAAAGAATGGTCTGATCCATAAGCCATATAACGACTAAAAGCATGATTAGTCACCTACATTTTCAAGCTGAGCAAATGATACTGTTTCATTCTGAAAGATACAATTTTATTCTTTCAGATCAATTTCAATCACTGATGCCTATCTTACCCTTAGATAGTGGTCGTTATGGAAGCAAAGAGATTCGAGAAATATTTGATGACAATCGCAAACTAGACTACCAGTTGAAATTTGAAGCTGAAGTTGCTAAGACCCAAGGCGAATTAGGATTGATCCCAGAAAACGCTTCGAAGGAAATTGCAGATGTCGCAAATTCTAATAGAATAAGCTTGAAACGGATAAAGGAGTTGGAGTCAATTAGTGAACATGATACCGCTGCATTCGTAGAATCAGTTGCAGAAGAATGTCCAGAGACAGCTAAACCATGGGTACACTATGGCTTAACGAGTAGCGATATAGTAGATACAAGTACATCTTTGCAATTAAAAGACTCGTTAAAGATTATTGAAAACAAATTACTTAAGTTAGCAAGGGTCCTATCGGAGCGTGCTTTACAATTCAAAGATTTACCAGCAGTTGGTAGGACTCATGGTCAGCATGCCAGTGTAATTGCCTTCGGTCTTAAGTTCGCTGTCTGGGCATCAGAAATTGTCCTACACTTGGAAAGAATTGACGAGGGGAAAAAGCGCTTTCTGGTTTGCAAGACACTGGGAGTAGTTGGGACAGGATCTGTGATGGACAAACGTGCATTAGATGTGCAGAGACTAGTCGCTCACAGATTGGATCTATTTCCAGTCGACGCTGCAACTCAAGTAGTCCCTCGAGAACGATATGCAGAGGCTCTGTTTTTTCTTGCTCTTGTAGGAGCAACCTTGGACAGGATGGCGGTTGAAATCAGAAATTTGCAGAGAACAGAAATTGGGGAAGTTTCTGAACACTTCAAACGAGGTCAGATGGGAAGTAGCGCGGTTCCAGTTAAACGCAATCCCATAAAAAGCGAGAGGATTTCGTCTTTATCCAGACTATTGCGAGCGATGGTAGGTGTTGCGATGGAAAACGTTTCTCTTTGGCATGAACGCGATTTATCAAACTCAGCCAACGAAAGATTTACCATTCCTATGACAGTTATTCTATTGGATGAAATGTTAAATTTGATGACAAATGTCATCACCAATTTGGAGATTCACAATGAAAGAATTATTTCGAATTTGAAAATGACAAATGGCCAAATCCACGCGGAATTCGTGTTGGACCTGCTCATAAAGAAAGGTATTCCTCGATTTGACGCATATCGAGAGATCCAGAGAGTTGCTTTCTCAGCAATCGAAAATAAACAGTCATTTCTCGACGCTATTCGAAATGATTCAAGATTGGGAAAACGTTTGACGTCAGAAGAATTGATCGACATTTTTGAGCCAAGCAAACATCTTTCAGCATCGACAACTATAATTCAAAACATTGCAAAAATGGTTCATGACGCACAGCTCAAATATGCTCAGCGATCTTAAAATAAGACCCTGCATCTAGGGGTCAAAAGCTTAAAGACATTCTATTGTGATGATTCCGCTTAGTAAAATATTTGTGGATCAAAGAACCGTACTGCAATGCCTTTTTGGATTTCATAGCAGCTTCCTCTGGTACACCCATATCTAATGCAAGCCTACGGATGACATGTTTCCTAAGCAGATCATCTTCGCTCTTTATTTTCTCGTCGATTGGAATTGTGTTGGCAAATCCGATGAACCTCTCTGATAGAAATGGTTTTTTGATAGTTACTCCGTAGTCAGAGGTTACTTTTGTAATTTCCTCCATTAGTAACAATTCATTTAGAATCTTTTCGTGCATAAGTTTCATAATGCCAGATTTACCATATTTATACACAAATCGATACTGATTGTAGCCACAGAAAAGTTCGTCTATCCCATTCGCAGTTAGTACCATATCGAACCCATTTTCTTTAGCCAAACGAGCTACAAATAAATAGGCAGTACAGTTTTCCAAATGTGATGCAATTCTACAATTGATTGTCCGTTTTACCCTATTGAGGTTTTCATAGAATTCATCCTGTTGGATATTATGTTTCTTATGAGGGAGCAGTAGCTGGGAAGCAATAGACTCGGAAAAGATCATATCGTGTGAACCTGCAAATCCCACCGTCAATAAAATCACTGACCTATTCAAATCTCTACACATCTTTGCAAGTACTGAGCTATCAAGTCCACCAGAGAAGGCTACCGCAACGGATTTCTCCTCCGCTAAAGCAGCTTTCAATTCCTCTTGCATTACATTATGTAGTTGACTGAACAATTTCAAAATCGAAAATGAGGGAGAAGGTAATTTGACTAAGTTGATTTGATACTTGAACTTTTAATTTCTTGGCTCTATCAACTTTCTTGTTACTGAGATGAAAGGGGAATTTAGATCAGAGATCATGAAAGGAGAGCCTAGTAGCTTATCCTGAAATCTTGAAATTCCCCTGAGTATTTATCATAGCTCAGTTCAATCTTTTCTACATGCGCATTTGGGGGCCCCACCTTAAACCAACCAATTGCATCTTCAACAGAATTCTTGTCACCCTCGAGTATCGCCTCAACACTACCATCATCCACGTTGAGTACCCAACCTGTAACTCTATATTCATTACAAATGCGTTGAGCATTCTGTCTGAAATAAACTCCCTGCACTTTACCCTTAGCAATGATATGTGCCCTGATCTTGTTTTGGCTATCCTTGTTCCGGCCCAAGTCGTTCATGGTTCTGATGTATAATTCTTAACAAGTGCACCAGTGCATATTTCATCTCTGTTGTTATAACACCACATTAAATTAAGCTTCCACCCTCGTCGATAAACAATTGTTCATAGGACGTTCCTCTTCTAACTAGCTTGTATTCGCCATTCATGGACTTCATGATAATGGAAGGTTTCGTTTGGCAATGAAAAGGCATATTGAAGACGACAGAATAAGCACCTACATTGTAAAATGAAACATATCTACCAATTCTTGCACCAGTAAGATCAGAAGCCTCAGATTGCGGAAATACATCATAAGTATCGCACAGTCGACCTGCTAAGTGAATGCTTTTACTATTTGTACTAGAGTCTTGTTCATTGTTAGAGCCGAGATTGAATACTGTTTCTTGTGGGTATTCTTGTTTTAGAAGCGCCGCGTCTAATAAAAGATGGTACCCTGTATCAACTATGACTATTTTTTGTTCGTTATACTCCTTTGTGTTTACTATCTTTGATATCAGCATGGATGATTCTGCAACAAGATATCTCCCGCTTTCAATCAAAAGATCAAATGCTCCATGTGATTCAATCAATCTGTTGAGCCTCGGTACGTAACTGCCTGCCATTTGCGAAGGAGTTGGCACGGACTCGTTATAATATACTGGAGTACCCCCACCTATGTCTAATGTATTTACGGTAAATTTCGGAAATTCTTTCTTCATCTTTGTCATAAAGTTGTGCATCTTATCAATAGTGTGGATAAAACAAGAGAAATCTGTGATTTGAGATCCGAGATGAAAATGGAATCCCTCAAAATGCAGCAAGTCGTTATCCATAAGATGCTTGACCATTTTTGTAGCACTGTCGATGGTGCCACCATTAAAAGGAACGCCGAATTTTCCGTTCTTATATGAAGCGCGTATCTCTGCTTTCACACCGACCTCTGGATTAACCCTAATCATTGTCCGAGGTTTGACAGAGAGCTTCTGCGCTGCTTTGGCTAAATTAGTCATACCGCTAAAGGAGCTTACTACAACTTTTCTTATTCCCGTTTGCAACACTTCATAGTATTCTTGAAACTCTTCGGTAACGCTAGTATATATTATGTTTTCAGGGGGTGCCTTGCATCTTCTTAGGAAGTGAAGTTCTCCTAATGAAGTAATGTCGAAAGTGATTCCGTCTTTAATGAAAGAGATTAAAACAGCGGGAGTGAAATTTGCCTTTACAGAATACGCAAGCTTCACATGCCCATTGAATTTAGAGTAGGCGTTTCGAAGATCCTGCACCTTTTTGTGAAGTGTACTTTCATCGATAATGTACAGAGGAGTGCCATAACGTACAGCAAGCTGCTCAATATCGACGGGTTCTGCAAAATGATTGATGCGGTGTGTTGTTAGATTTAGTTTTTTTGTTAATTGAAGTTGCGAATTTTCCACCAATTCTTTTTTGTTAGTTAACGGTAAATCATATAGCTTAAAAACATTGCTCCTTATTGTCTAGGATGGAGCATCCCTCTTTTTACAAAATGTATACAATAGGAACACACTTTCTTCAACTGATTGTGACAGGCTGTAAGTAGACCCCTGCTGCATGCAGCTTCATGTAGCTCAAAGACAAATTCCTACAAGTCGCACTGCCATGCCAACAATAAAATGCAATAGTAGATAATTAACGGTAGCCTGACGCCCGTTGGAACTCAATAAGTTGATTTTGAGATCTTTACCATAGTGAGTATCGATATCAACGATAATACGGAACCGTAACTCTTTCCCCCGGTTTTCCCTCGCGTTGAGCTTTGATTTTCTTCACTGCCTCTTCAAAGTGACGCATCATCACATGAGCCTCTGACACGTGTTTAGCAGCTTCTTCAGGAGTAGGATACCTAGCTAAGTATTCATGTAGTACTAATGAAACAGCGGTGTTTGCTACCGAGCCAGTATCTGCTCCGCTGAAACCGTCTGTAAGTTCAGAGATCCTGCTTAAATCTAGATCTGGACCTATTGGTTTCTCCTTCGAATGAATTTCAAGTATCTTTAGTCTGGCATGTTTATCAGGCATGGGAACGAATACTATTTTATCAAATCGTCCTGGTCTCAACAATGCCGGATCTATCATGTCTGATCTATTGGTTGCCGCTAAAACCACGACCCCCGATAAAGCTTGTATACCATCTAATTCGGTTAGTAATTGAGACACAACTCTTTCAGTGACCATGCTGTCCCCACCCATCCCCCGCGTTGGTACAATTGAATCAATCTCATCAAAAAATACCACGCATGGAGAGGCTTGTCTAGCTCTTCTAAATATTTCACGTATACCTCTTTCAGATTCTCCTACCCACTTGCTAAGCAATTCTGGACCTCGAACGCTAATAAAGTTGGCTTCCGATTCTGTGGCCACGGCCTTCGCTAACAATGTTTTCCCCGTACCTGAAGGTCCATACATCAGTAATCCTTTAGGCATGGTATGGCCCAGCTTCGTATAGAGATCAGGATAGCGAAGTGGCCATTCTACAGCCTCTTGTAATTCCCGCTTCACGTCATCTAACCCCCCTATCGCAGTCCATGGAACATCTGGAGATTCCAGGTATACTTCCCTCATGGCAGATGGCATAACTTCCTTTACAGCGTTTTCAAAATCAGACATAGTAACTACTAGTTTATTTAGCACCTCTGGAGCAAGTTTTTCATCCTCCAGATTCAGTTCAGGTAGAAGCCTTCTCAAACACTTCATAGCTGCTTCTTTACACAAGTATTCAAGATCTGCACCTACAAATCCATGAGTTACACCAGCAATCTTATCTTGATCT
>JBAUMZ010000133.1:0-10264 GCA_049578985.1 Nitrososphaeraceae archaeon | reverse complement strand
TTATGACTTGCGGAACAATTAAAATAAATTAAATATTCTGTGATTTGTTAGTGTAATTCTAACAGAGCGAGATGGAACTCAGGTGGTTTGGGAACGGTTGCTAGCCAAATATGCAACCCCACCGAGCATTAGAATATGACAAGTATTTTCAAAGCGTTCTGATATAGAATCTGTAGCGGCAAAAGAGGGACTGCCAATACATGTTGTAGAGTTAGATGTAACTGATGATAAATCTGTACAGAACGCAATTCACGAAATCGTATCTAATGGTGATAGAATTGATGTTCTAGTAAATAACGCAGGTTATGCACTTACTGGAGCACTTGAAGATCTCTCGATGGATGAGATTAAGGCTCAGTATGAGACTAATCTATTTGGACTGATAAGAGTTACAAACTCCGTATTACTGACCATGAGAAGACAAGGGTTCGGAATAATAGTTAACTTGAGTTCAGGAGCTGGCATAATTGGTTATCCAGGGAGTTCAGCCTATGTTAGTACCAAATTTGCAGTTGAGGGGTTAACTGAGAGTATTGCATACGAATTGGAACCATTCGGGATAAGAGCCATTATAATAGGACCTGGGTTAATTCGGACTAACTTTGCAAATGCGATGAAGATCGCAAAGAAAGCACAAAAACCTAATTCACCATATTCGCAGATGACGAAGAACATGTCCAAGATGGTGGAAAAGCTTTCTGAGAATGCGTCTTCCCCAGAACTCGTGGCAAATGTAATATTTGATGCTATTTCAGCTGAAAAACCTAGGCTAAGATACCCGGCAGGGAATGATATTGAAGGATGGTTAGAAGCCAAGAGTAAGATGTCTGACACCGAATTCATTGGCATGATGAAGCAACAATTCTCATAATTCTTGTTAAGCCATCTAAACGCAGCAACTACTTAAACCGACGATCCTGATCCCCTGAATATGCATCTATAATAGAGAAAATTAACTTAGATAATCAATACTCAGAGTAGGCTACGACATCCTATAGTACGTTTGTCACCCCAAATAGCTTATTGCATACATGGAACTAGCTTATTGAGAAAAACTTCAACCACTTTCTGACCTATCTTTTATCAATCGGGAATTAACCTGTATATGAGTTACATTTGCATAACATTTTGTGACGTAGGTAACGCCAGCGCGCATGTCCATTTCACTACTTGGAAATGATAGACTATATTTTTGGCAGAGAAGAGAACATGATTGAGCGGTAGCATTACCAAAACTAATAGGATTACTACCCACAACGTGCCCAAAAATGTGTATTGTTACGTCCCCGAATTTAGAATAAGTACGACGCCATATTAACGCATAAAACGTGTAATTGTCATATTCTTTGCACGAGCTATCGTATAGCTTTTTAGATTATAGCATAACTGGATTTATCAAGACGTACTGCAGATCTCATTGTAGTCATTGCCATATCTTATAAGATGGTATTCAAGAGGAATCCATCTATTATAAATTAGATTGCCCTATAATGACTGTATAGAAAAATGGTAAGAATAGACAATATTGATGTGAGTATCTTAAAGTTTTTGGGGATTGATAGTCGTGCTCGTGCAACCCGAGTATCAAAAGATCTAGCAAAAAAGAGCATATTGTTATCTTCTAGAACAGTGTTAAACCGAATAAAAAGGCTAGAAAAGGAAAAGATCATACTAGGCTACACCACCAAATTGAATCCAACATTATTTGCAAGAAAAGAGAATGTTATAGTCTTGCTAAAGTTCGTACCCCATCCTGATAATGCTGATATTGAGAAATTAAGTTCATATCTTTGCGATTCTTCATTCTGCTTCTTTGCCGCAAGAATGATTGAAGGGGCAAACGGATATGATTACAGTTGCCACCTAGTATTTGACACAAAGCAACAGTTAGATTTGCAATTTAAATCAATTCTCGATACATTTGGAGATCTAATTGCTCACCATCAGGTTTACAAGTCAAAAATAATAAAGGAAACTCCTCGTGCGCTTCCTTCTACTCTTGAGCTAGAAGGAGAGAGGGCGATAAATTCTCTAAACAAATGGCCAATTGACGATCCAGACTATATACGAAGCTTATTGAGACAATCCACGGATGACTCTGTTAGAGATATAGTAGCAAGATTTGGTCAATTTTAGCTTCTCGAATATTCCTAATTGGCGATGATAGCATTTCCACTTTGGAATGCGATTATGATGATAGCATTTCCACTTTGGAATGCGATTATGATGATCGCATTTCTACTTTGGAATGTGATTATGATGATAGTGCCTGCTCAAAGCATGTGACTTCAAGCCGACTCGTCACTCCTCAATTATAGTTGATAATTGTCCTTTTTGATTGCCTATACTCAATCCCTAGTCCCGATCCATCTATAATAGGTCCTCTAGTAAATGGTTCTGTCAACTCAATGTTGACTCGATACGCAAATGATGAAGACCAAGAAAAGTGGTTGTGATTAAGTTTAATTCTAAATGCTTAAAAATAAAATAACTTTAGGCTATCTGATTTCTTGGAAATCTAATCCTATCCTGATGTCCCATTGACAAAAATCTATTTGAAAAGGAGGCACGGGTTGATACGTGTTAGTGGCGGAAAATATGTACAAATGCGAACTTTTCCGTCTCAGAAATGTTCGCACCGACGATTCCGATATGGAAATATTCGGCATTTCTGAACCGGAAATATTTGGTCAGGTGACTAGCTAGGATATCACATAGAGGGAGCCATATGTAATTACAATGTGTACGAGTCCACTAAGCGAACTAAGGATATTGTGGGCCGGCGGTATGAGACGAGCATATAGAACATTCCTCTCCAGTGGCTCATATATCGCTCCTGAGTTAGATGCTTTTTACTCGGATTGGATCTAATAGTCATCATACTCAGTTCTTGTCGCTCGCTCCTTCTCTTGCACTTTTTTGAAATACAAGACATCGTCATGCAACTCTTTGGTCGGGTCAGAGATGTAGCTTTCTGAGCGATTTCTATCGTATTCTTCCGTCATTCTGTCTACAAGATGGACTCTCCATGCCTTGTAGAACATAAAGGCTTGCGATTCTTTTAGTTCCGGGATAGGTATGATGAGAGATGCTTCCAACTTTCCGTCAGCTATTTCCTTTTCAATATGTTCAATACACCTTGATACCATCATGGTATCTATTTCTCTCCACTCCATTTCATTTCCTACCTTTTTTCAAGACATCCCTTACCAGTATTCTATCACACATTATCAAACTTTCTCAATGCCGCATGTATTTCTTCAGCAACGTCCTTGTAAACAACCGCCTCTAATATGGCATGGTCCATCTCACATTCTTCACTTATCTTTATGAAATTCAAAAACTCATGAGTCAAATCCTGCTTGATATTTGCATACTCGCGCTTTTTTTGACCCGCGGTATCGGGTTCAACCCGCTCTTCATCAGCAAGTCTATTAGCAAGTTCGTGTAGCCTTCTTTCCCTCTCTTCGGAGTCTACATAACTAATTGGGGCCGACATTACTAAATTAATTTCACCGCTAGAATATTTAGGCTTTCTTTTATCTATGAAAGATGTTCTCAAAAGGTTGGCTTCAGTCTTGGTAGAATAGAACCGAGGTATTATTCAGTTCAATAGTACGTCTGTATTACCAAAAGATCATATAGAACACCCACTTCTCAAATACCAGACGTCAAATGACGATTTTCTTAAAGGTAACTACTATCAGTCAGGTCAGTTTATTAGACAATCTAAAAAAAGAGTTTAGAAGCTGCTATTTGTTGGTCAGTCGGCAAATATTATTCGTGGACCAGCATCGTTGGAATAACTAAGGCCCTGGACCGCCTGGACCATTGCCTCCGTTATTGTTACCGCCATTGCTATTATTGTTACCACCATTGTTACCTTGTTGTTGATCGCCGCCTTGTTGAAAAAAAATTAGTTAACAATATGTATCCTGAATGTCGATCGAAGAGATCCGAAGATTATGGTACTACCGTCGCTCAGACTTTTCAATCTTCTTTTTCGCTTCCCGTTTGATAAATTGTAAGTCTCTGCTTACGGTTGATTGATCAATACCAAGTTCTGATGCTATTTCAGATTAAGTTAGACCTTTACTATACAGAGAAATTATTCTGGATAATCTGTTTTCTCTTTCAATGTTTATCGTAGTTAAGTTCTCCAAAGTGATTAACCCTAGCCAAGACCCAGACAAAGGAGAGTCAGAGTATTTGGCACACAGTAGTACTAAAGTGGGTGTTTACCAAAAACCTTTAGCGATTGTAAAACGAGATGATTTAGGCAACATAATCCCAAGCAAAATGAATGGACGAAAGGCAATGTTCTATATAAAATTTGAACCCAACGTCGGTGAAAAAATTCTGGATGAGTTCAGAGGCGAGTGTAAAGGATACGTCTTAGCAGTAGCGGTAAATAACGGTACTGAAAGTTGGTATGGATCAAAGTTCACGATTACGTCTTCCATGTGTGCCTGTAGGCATGACTTATATTATCTGGAATTTCGTCAAGTCTTATGGTTTCAATTCATACTATTGCCTGTGTGATACCTGTATTCCTTGTCTCTCTATTGTATGGGTATTCAGAAGTGTTTGCAACTACTACTAATCAATCCCTTGATTTAACTCAAGATGAACAAAGGAACAAGGACATTGTGCTAGCCATGATCGATGCATTCAATACTCGAAACGTAACAGCGCTGGATGATTTGATAGCCCATGACATAACAGAAAATAGACCAGGCGTTGGACAAGGCATAGAAGCAACTAAAGGATTTTTGGTATCCTTGATGCAAGCATTTCCAGATTTCAATACTGAGATAGAGCACATTATTGCCGAAGGAGATTTGGTACTCGTCTTCACTAATACAACCGGTACCCATGAAGGCGAGTTCATTTTTGCTCCAGGAGCACCATCTACTGGCGAACAGGTTTCATTTAGAACTGCCGATTTATACAGAATCGAAGATGGAAAGATAGCGGAACACTGGGATGTCATCGAGATTCTTGATATGATGGCTAAGATAGGTGCCATATCTTTCAACGTGCCTTAACAGTAAGAAGTAGTAGAGTCGAGACTGGCGGTGGGGCCTGATCTGAATACATATTTCTAGGCATTTCTGTATATCGTATGAGTTAAGTTACTCGTAACTGCCTAAAGACACTTCCGAATGGAGATATAGGTATTAACAAACTGTTCCAGCTATTTTTTCACTTTGCAATAACTAAAGAAAATGTAACAAGACTTAACAGACAGTCATATTTCACCCAATTCAGATAAACCAATTAGAAAAAAGTAATAACATTAATGAAAAGCAGAGGTTCTACAACCGTAGCGGCAATAATGACGGTATTATTACTTGGAACGATAACAGTAGTCACTATCACAAATCCTGAAAACGTTTTTGCGTACAAGACCCAATCAGCGTCTCAGATGAGTGCTTGTGGAAATGAAATTGTACCTATAAACACAGGATGCCAGAACACGGACTCACAGATTCAAGGAGATGAGAATGGAGCAACATTAAGAGCAAAACAGACACTTCCTGAAATGAATTTATTTCAGAAAGAACCACCTGAAACACCTCCACCAACAGAACCACAAACATGCGTGGGGTGTCTAGCCCCACTCTTAGAGCATGAGGGACTAGCAAGTGAAGTAGCATACGCTGCTTTGAACCTTCCCGGAATCCCTGCCGGAACCCCTGGTGAGGATGAACAAGCAATATCGGTAGTGTGTGAGGCTCTTGAATGTGGTCTTATCAGCTTCGATGAATTAATCATGCTATTAGAAAATAACGCAGATGTGCAAGAGGCGTTGACGACGGAGGAAGTGGAAGGAATAATAAACTGCTTAAAAAGTATCCCAGGTTTACCGAACTGACAATAAGTGCTGACAGGACACACCTACTCAGTTTTTATCTTGTCATTTTCGTATACAATACAGCTAGACACAGCATCCAAAGTAATGAGAGCTTGACCATACATTGATAGGATTTCGTTACCAACTAGAATGGAAAATAATTCTCTTATTAATAATTATGTTGGCTAAATAGTACTATAATACTCATCTTTTGTCAAGAATTGTTAATCAATTGATCTAAACAATGTTCAGGCAAACACAAAGGCATGGGTACTCCAAAAATAAGAAATGACAGTTGAATTATACGAAAAGAAAGGTATCCCTAATCTGAATGCCTCAGAAGATGAATGAAAGAAGTATTGGAATTCTTGTAACATTAATGAGATAATCAGTACACTAGAGAAGTTAATTAAGAAAAGAGAGACCTATTGACAACAAATTCCTGTATATAAGAGCACTTGAGTGTAAAGATGCAATAAACAATACTTTTCGTGAACTAGTTGACAAAAATAGCAAACTTATTGAGGATATAAAATTGGGGAAAAATTAGGGTTACCTTTCTTAGAATTATGCCGATCATTTCTAAAAAAAGGGAATATTTATCACTATCGAGGATCGGGCTTGGCGAGCTCCTTCATTTAGCTGTATTATCGGTTTCCCAAAGGGCAAAGGTGTTGTTCTCTGTATCTAAACACACACCAAAGTAGCCCATACCTGGTACTGGAGTCTTTTTCATTACAACTTTGCCTCCCAACTGTTCCACCTTAGAGGAATGTTCCTCAACAGATTTCACATCAATATAGTTTGTAATACCCTGTTGCTGAGGATTCTGTCTATTCATCATGCCACCACCTACGGCCTTATTTCCTTTTTCGTCTGTAGTGGTTACCATCCAGTATTCCATTCCATTGGGCATATTTTCACTACCTGGCCATTTTTCGATATTCCATCCAAACAGCTCATTGTAGAACTTTCGTGATCTTTCGATATTATCTGACGGAATTTCAAAATGCACTATTGTTGGCATATCAATATACGAATACCTCAAGTTAATAAGTATGTAGGGAATCCAAAATATAGTTAATATAGAGACCAAACCGGGGCAAACAACGAACCAAGAATAGCAACACTGAAGTCTCTCGTCTATTAATGACAGAAAAATAAATATCAACTGGTCGAATTCGTCCCAGTCATATTTCCGTCTGTAGTTTGATTGGTCGTCATTATATCATTCTCTGATAGTATCGTTTCTTCTACTTGTATTTCTTTTGCAATCGTGTTTGACACCATGTCCTCATCGTTTTGTGCAACAGCATTCTGAGCAGACATTAGAGCAGATGCAACTACCGCTACTATTATAACCAGCAGACTAACTACTTTTGTATTCATTAACCCCAAGAAAAGTTAGTTGGATTATTTATATCGAATTCTATGCATTATCTAACAATTTAATATTAGTTCTATCAGTATCCTCTATACACATATTATTAACTCCTAGCAAATGTCATTTGGAGGACGCGGTATCTATTCCATTCGTATTCACCTAGATGCTCACTATAATAACTAACGAATATTTGAATTGCTCAAAGAATGGTACTCCCAACAACAAGTATGTTAGGGGCAGTTCGACTGATGTAGCTACTACCAACAACATCCCAAATACTCTTTGGTTAGTCATCTTGATATTTCTTGAGTTCTAACAGTATTATGTGATAAATTATTGGTAGGTGTTAATTCTGAGAACTCTTTCTAGAAGAAATATATAATATGAGTAACGCACTGGTGTTACCCACCTTATTTATAACAAGTTCTGAGTTTGTATTAGAATATGAGGCCAAGCTTCAAGTCGGTGATACGTATTCCTGTGATTATGATTATTACAGGGTTATTGGTACTGTACTCATTCTCTATAATGATAAATGGCAATCACATATTTGCCAAATATGAAAACACTCAAACACAGTCTCTTTTAAATGACTGTCAAGCAGGTAACGCTGGTAGCGCCTCTAATTGTGCAATAACTAGCCCCCAGACACAAGCAGATGGAGTAGCCAGTACTCCTACAAATCTACAAATATCCGATATAGGAATTCAAGGACCACAAGGTGACCGAGATCCAGAGGGAATGCCTGAAGATGTACAGTCTCTGGAAGTTAGACAACAACCTGGCAACTTAGTTACGGTGGCCCCTAATACGGCAGGTAATTCTACAGCGACATGTTCCTCTGACGAGGAAGCTACTGGAGGAGGTTCTGCATGGACGTCTAGTGGGAATGCACCACCTAATCTCGGTGTTAGTACCTTTGTAGAGGAAGGTCCACCAGATTCGTACGTCATAGGCGTCGATAATAATGGTCAGGAGTCTGTTCTAATTCAGGCATTGGCAGAATGTGCAAAATTGGTACAAGCATCTTAATTCACATATGATTGGTTGTGCGTGTCGAGAACTTACTTAAGGTCGAGTAGGAGTATAGGACAGCTCCTACTATTTGAATTGTGCGTGTGTAGTGTTTAATTGTGGGTACTTCTCCTATCTCTTACCTATAAACACACATAGGTAAAACCGCATATAACACCTAGACCAATTAAGATAAGTTATCTGACATATTCCTGCAAAGATAATTCCTCATGTTCAGGTTGAAACGTTTGGTTCTGAAGTACTGTCCTAGTCTATTCCTGAATTCCGTAAATGTTAATACTAGTAGATCATCTTTGGATATATTCCAGCATTCTTCCAGTACCATAAACTCTGGTGACGCTGTTGGAAGAAAGACGGGTATTAGAGTATCCTTATGCTCTTCAAAGTACCTTCTTATCTTACAGGATTTATAGTGCTGAGGAGCCTTGTCTAAGAATAAGTAACATTTTGGGAATTTGTAATGTATTTGCTTTAGGAATTCATAGAACGTGTCCTCGTTAAATCTTTCATACGTTCTAAATAACTGCTTTCCTTGGAGGCTAATAGCTCCAAACATAGACAAATTCCTGTGGGATCCTGTTATTGTCACAACAGGTGTGGAATCCTTATAGATCCATACCTTCTTTACAAGAGTATCAAAGAAGAAGAATGATTCATCCAGTGATACCACAGTAAAATCCTTGGGTGGATGATCTAGTATTTCCTGTGCTCTTTTTTGAACTGCTTCTTCTCTTTAACGGAAGCAGTGTTTACATGTACTCTTCTTGGTACCTTCAGTTTGAATCCCCATCTGTGAAGCAATGAATAGATATAGATTTGATGGTAGCGTACTTTTCCTTCTTTTACTATCATTTCATGCACCTGCTGCGTTGTCCACTCCTGTTTTCTTTCCTTTAATCTCTTTCTTATCCTGATAGCAATTCCTTCAAACTAGACATCCTCAAGTATCTATCGCGGAGTGTGAGTTAGCGAATTAATGTTATTAAGTCTAGGACTAAGCAGCAAAGTGTAACCCATGTGGGTAATCAAGAATGTAACCTGTCTATGTATTTACAACACTTAGCTAAGACAAAGATGAGATTCCAGGGAGAGGTATACTGATTAATAAGATTGACATCACAGACCTCAGCAATCTTAACTTGGATATAGCTCAGGTAGCAGATCGAACATTCGATTTTAATCCAAATGATGCCGGTGCTGTTTTGATTCCTTTGGAAACATTTCGGGATGTGACAAATGATGTCGTTATATGAGTGCTTAGAGAGACGCCATCAGGATACTGGGTACTCATAAATCCGACCCGATAAGTAGTATCATGATTCTATACTCTGATGCACTAGGTTAAGCCCTACGTATGTCTATTGTAATGCTATCATGGATAACACAAACTTCGTTGACTTCGTCCAAGATTCAGATAACAAGGACGTAGAATATCATGGTTGGCAAACGCATGAATTTGGAGCCCAGTTTACTTCAAGCAGTAGTTTTGATTTCCATTATTGAATCACAAGTATACCCCAATTTTGTATGATGCTTTTCGATAGCCTCTTTGTTAGGTGCATCAAGAATACAATACATAACATCTGCTTCGTAATTATACAAAATATTTACAACAACGACACCAAACTCGTCAGGTCCTAATTCCTGTGGCTTTCTAAGTTGCTCTTCGGTCATTGAGCCAATTTTATGTGTATCCAGAAACCGAGCCAACTGCTCTAATGTTGATTACGCATAACACAGATATACACTTTACTTTATCTAGTGAATCTTGTTTCTTAAACCTACTTAGACTCATAATGCTTCTTGATACAGTTAAGTGAATCGTTTAGAGTCTCACCAACTTTAACATGACCAACATGTTTATCATATGTATCAGGTCTCAACTGGTTTCTTTGATATAGACGTAGAGTGGAGTTAGATTCCCCAACGCTATCTTTTGGTCTATGTATCTTTTATGAACTTCTTGGCTCTATGAACCTCTTCAAAGA